>CAZWEP010000039.1:0-27700 GCA_964632565.1 uncultured Marinobacter sp.
CACGGCGGAGAAGGTGGTGAAGGCGGCGAACACCACGGCGGAGAAGGCGGTGAGGGCGGCGAGCACCACGGGTCCAAGCCCGGTGAAGCCTTCATGTATTTCGCTGCCGGCGGCGAAGGCGGCGAAGGTGGAGAAGGCGGAGAAGGCGGAGAAGGCGGAGAAGGCGGAGAAGGCGGAGAAGGCGGCGCTGCTGTTTCTGCCGTTGAGTCCGATGGCGCCTACCTCTCCATGCTGCATATGATGCAGGGCCATTTGATGGCTGCTCGTGAGTTGATCAAACAGGGTGACGTTGCCGAGGGGCTGCCTCACCTTGCGCATCCCTACGCAGAAGTCTATCCCATGGCCAAAGCCGGGCTGAACTCACGCGGACAGAAATCCGTTGGTGACAAGCTTGAGACCCTGGCCGAACTGTCTGGCAATGCTGAAAAGTGGTCGGACGTTGAGGGCGCATTCGACGCGGCCTGGAAAGCGACCGAGGACGCCGTTGATAATTTGAACGGTAAAGACGCAGATTCTCCAGCGACGATCGCCAAGGTCGCGTTGTCTCTGACCCGTCAGGCCGTGATTGAATACGACGAGGCCTATGACGATGGCAAGGTCGCAGCCGTTCATGAATATCAGGACGGCCGCGGCTTCGTTCTCGCTGCCTGGGAACACCTGTCGTCACGCAAAGACGTCCTGAAGAGTCGTAACAAGGAAGCGTGGCGGGATGTTCAGAGCGCGATGGAGACACTCCAGGAAGCCTGGCCGTCCGCCTCCGCGCCTAAAACTCCGAAGGTGAGCGTTTCCGACGTTTACGCGAATCACGCGCGTCTGGAGTTGGCGATGGCGCCACTCCTGTACTGATCGGGTGAGTCAGTAAAAACGGGCCCGTCTGTTCTGCAGTCGGGCCCGTCCGTTTTAGCCGATTTGCATCGAAGTAACGGGATCAGTTGTGCTGTGAAAAAACGCGGGTTTGTCCCTGATCGTTGAACAGCAGAACCTGATAGGCGTCTTTTCGGTCCCCCATTTCCATCCCCGGAGAACCGACCGGCATGCCGGGCACAGACAGGCCACGGGCCTCGGGTGCTTCAGAAATCAGTCGATGAATATCCGAAGCCGGAACGTGACCCTCAATGACGTAGTCGCCGATAAATCCAGTGTGGCAACTGGCCAATGCCGGTGTCAGCCCCGCATCGATCTTGATGGGGTTCAGGTTATCGGTTTCGGTCACTTCCACGTCGAAACCATTTGCCCGTAAGTGGTCTACCCAGTCCGCACAGCAACCGCAGGTCGGTGACTTGAAGACCTGTATGTCGTTGAGGCTTTCCTCTGACATTGCCTGAGTACTGATGCCCAGGCCTGCAATCAGGCCCAGTGTTAAAAGGTGATGTCTCATAGTATTACCTCAATGGTGACTGTGATCGTCATGGGATTCGATATCGGCAGAGGGTGATAACCAGAACCACCAGACAATGGCGGCCATCAGGCCCAGTCCTGCTGCGTTGACCAGAAGTGTGCTCATTGGTTCCCTCCCTTGGCCTTTGAATGGCTGGTTTTGAACAGTCTCAGCCGATTAGCGTTGGTGACAACGGTCACGGAGGACAGCGACATGGCTGCACCTGCCAGTATCGGGCTCATCAGAATGCCCCACACCGGGTAGAGCAGTCCGGCGGCGACGGGTATGCCCAGTGTGTTGTAGATAAACGCCCCGAACAGATTCTGATGAATATTACGAACGGTTGCTCGCGATATCTCAATGGCATCGGCCACGCCGTTCAGAGAACCGCGCATCAGTGTAATGCCGGCGCTTTCTATGGCGACATCGGTTCCGGTGCCAATGGCAAAGCCGACATCCGCCGCGGCCAATGCGGGCGCGTCGTTGATGCCGTCTCCCACCATCGCCACGGTGTACCCCTTGCCGCGCATTTCGCTCACGATGGTGGCTTTGTCTTCCGGCAGGACTTCCGCCCGATACTCGTCGATACCGGTTTTGCGGGCGATGGCCTTGGCAGTCGCGTCGACGTCGCCGGTGACCATCATCACCCGTATGCCTGCATCGTGAAGACGGCGGATGGCGGCCTCGGAATCGGCTTTCACAGCATCCGCGACACCTATGACGCCCACGGCTTCGTTGCCATACGCCAGGAACAGCGGGGTGCCGGCTTCGGTGGTAATGTCCTCCGCAGGCTCGTTCAGTGCTGACAAATCCACCCCTTCGTTTTCCAGCCATCGACGATTGCCAAGGCGCACTGATGTGCCATCCAATTCACCTCGCACACCCTTTCCGTTCAATGCTTCAAAACCAGTGATGGATTCCGTGCCTGCATCCTCCTCGCGCGCTTTCGCCATGATTGCTTCGGCCAGTGGGTGCTCTGAGTGCTGTTCGAGACCGGCAGCCAGCGACAGCAACCGTTGTTCGTCGGAATCGACCGCGAACAGACGGGTCACGGCCGGGTGACCTTCGGTGATGGTGCCGGTCTTGTCGAGAATCACCAGGTCAAGTTTACCGGCAGTCTGCAAGGCATCGCCTTGACGAATCAGGGCTCCGTACTCTGCGGCCTTACCAACGCCGACCATCACCGACATCGGCGTCGCCAGCCCCAATGCGCAGGGGCAGGCAATGATCAGTACGGTGGTGGCCGCCACCATCATATGAACCACCGCGGGCTCGGGGCCCACGTTATACCAGACCAGTGCGGCGACAACGGCGATCAGCATCACCGTGGGCACGAACACGGATGAAATCTTGTCGGCGAGCCGTCCAATCGCAGGCTTGGATCCCTGCGCTTTTTTCACCAGACGGATGATCTGAGCCAGCGCGGTCTCGCTACCCACCCGGGTGGCGGTGTAAATGATGGAGCCGTGCGTGTTCAACGTGCCGGCGGAGACTTCATCCCCCTCGCCTTTGCTGACCGGCATGGGTTCGCCCGTGAGCATGCTCTCGTCAATGCGGGTGCTGCCTTCGGAAATCTCCCCGTCCACGGGCAGTTTTTCACCCGGGCGCACGCGGATCCGATCGCCAACGCGAACCTGTTCGACCGGCAGATCCTGCTCTTCACCATCCCGGATGACCCGGGCGGTTTTTGCCCGCAGGTCCAGCAGTCGACGGACGGCCTCTGAGGTCTTGCCCTTGGCTCGGAGCTCAAGCGCCTGTCCCAGGTTGATCAGGCCGATGATCATGGCCGAGGCCTCAAAATAGACATGTCGGGCCATTTCCGGCAGTGCGTCGGGGAACGAGGCTACGACGATCGAATACAACCAGGCGGTGCCTGTGCCTAGGGCAATCAGGGTGTCCATATTGGCGTTGTGATGGCGGAATGCTTTCCAGGCACCGGTAAAGAAATGACCACCAGTTGCGGCCATTACGGCCAACGTGATGAGGCCGAGGCCGATCCATGTGACCTGGTTGGCCTCGGTCACCATCATGGTGCCAAAGCCCATGCCCCAGATCATCAGGCCGACACCCAGTCCCAGACTGACGGCCATTTTGACGAGCAGGCTTTTATAGTGCTTGCGGTCTTCTTCCTGCTTGCGCTCATCGGCCGCATCCGCATCTTCTATGACGCTGGCGCCGTAACCCGAGCTCTCAATGGCTTTTACCAGAGCCTGGGGATCGGCATGACCAGTAGCCGTGGCCGTGTTGTCCGCCAGGTTCATGTGGGCCCCGGTGATGCCTTCGACCGATTTCAGCGCTTTCTCGATGGTGTTTACGCATGAGGCGCAGGTCGCGCCGGTCACCGCGAGATGAATCTGGTCATCGTCGTCTGATGACGTATGGGCGTGAGAGTGAGCTTCGTGACTCTCAGCTTGCACGGAACCACGATCTCCATGGGCCTGCGCTTGATGTTCGTCCGAGTGGCAATGTTCTTCTTTTGCCAGCGGAGAGGCAGGGTAACCGGCCTCGGTCACCAGCCGAGCCGCTTCTGCTGTATCAATGCCGTCTGGCAGGGAGACTGTTTGGTCTTTCAGATTGACTTCAATCTGCTCGTCGCTGCCAGTGACCGGCGTCAGCGCCTTACTGATTTTTGTAACGCAGCCCTGACAGGAAGCACCGGATATCGACAGGGCCGGGTGCAAAGCTGTTTTCTCATTCATGGAGTTTGCCTCCTTTTGACGTCTTTAGGGGAAGCGTCATCCCAGTGTTCAATCAACTGGCAGATTGTATGGCCATCCGGGGTTCCGTCTGGCATGTCCTGCCACGCAGACAGTGCCGCTGTCATGCGATTTCGCAGTTGCTGAAGCTCCGCTATCTCGCGCTCGACGTCCGCCAGGCGCTGCTGAAACACATCGCGAACCATCGGGCAGGGCGAGTGGTGGTCGTCCGCCTGCTCCAGAATTTCGCGAATTTCGGGCAACGAAAATCCGAGCTGGCGGGCTTTGCGCGCAAACCGCAGCCGGCGGAGATCTTCCGCATCGTACTGCTGATAGTTGTTGTCAGGATTACGGCTCGGCTTCAGCAGCCCTTCCCGGGTGTAGAAACGGACAGTGTCAGGGTTTACCCCGGCGCCGTTCGCAATGTCTTTGACTTTCATGGTGCCAACCCTCGCTCAACCATGGACTGCAACCACTGCGGATGCGTTCGAATCCATGTGTAAGCATAGCCTAAAACCTGTGAGCAACTCACAGGTCAAAGGTTTTTTATGGGGAGGTGCTTTTTGAACGCAGGAAGGTACCGCAGGCCTTGCACTGGTTGGGTGCCATCAGTTTTGCCTGCCAACCAATTTTCTGGCCGCAGGCGGGGCACGCAAGGCGAAGCTGGAGGATGATGATGGGGGTGATGATTGCGGCGATCAGAAGGCCCAGCGGACCCCAGCTTTCGCCGCTGGAGAGTCCCAGTTGGCTGCTGAACACGAGAATGACCGTCAGGGTGAAGAACGCAAAAATGAAGTACGTGCGGTTGATGCTTTCCCAGCGGCGAATCCGCTCATTCTGTTCTGGAGTCAGGTAGTCAGCCATAGTGTTCGGTCCCAAGTACGTAATGACTGAAATTCTGGAGGTTGCACCCGCACTTTTCAATCAACTGCCCAGAGGCACCTCATATTCTAGCGTACCGCTCCTGAGTGCCTTTTCGAGTGCCGCAGCGGGGATAGGGCGGCTGAGGAAATAGCCCTGCACCAGATCGCAGCGGTGATTTTTTAGGAAGCGCAGGTGCTCCTCAGTTTCGACCCCTTCGGCTACCACTTCGATGCCAAGGTTGTGGGCGAGATTGATCACCGCCCGGGTGATGACGGCATCATCGTGGCGCTCCAGCACGTCCGTTATAAAAGAGCGGTCGATTTTGAGCAGGTCTACGGGGAAGTCCCGAAGATAGCCGAGCGAGGAGTAGCCAACACCAAAATCATCAATCGCCAGGTGCACGCCGAGTTTGTGCAGTCGCGTCAGCTGGTTCATGTTGTGTTCAATATTCTGGATGAAGATTTCCTCGGTGAGCTCTACTTCCAGTTGATTGGGCGGGACGCCGTTGGATTCCAGCGCCTGCTGTATGTGATCGACGATGTGCTCATCGTCCAGCTCCCGGCCGGATAGGTTGACGGCAATTCTCAGGTGAGAAAACGGTGTACCCTGCCATTTGGCCAACTGTTTACAGGCGGCCAGTACAACCCAGCGCCCAATGTCCGTAATGCGGCCGCTCTCTTCCGCCAGAGGAATGAAGTCCACCGGCGGAACCAGGCCACGGCGAGGGTGATGCCATCGGATCAGCGCCTCAACACTCTTGACCGTCGAGTCTCTCAGATCCAGCTGGGGCTGGTAATAAAGAACAAACTCGTCATTGGCGAGGGCCTGACTGATGTCCCTGTCGAGTTCCAGCCGGATGACTTCCCGATCCTGCATACCCTCGGTATAGAACTGATAAGTGTTGCGACCCTGTTCTTTGGCGCGGTACAGCGCAATGTCGGCATTGCGAAGCAGGGTATCGGCATCCAGCCCGCTCTGGGGATAGACCGCGACACCCATGGTGGCGGTAATGCCGTGGCGCTGACCCTGTACTTCAAACTCGTTGTGGAAACACTGTTTGATCTGCCCGAGTAGATAAATGACGTCGTCGAGGGTCTCGACATGTTGCTGGCAGACCATGAATTCGTCACCGCCGGAGTAGCCAATGATCACGCGCTCTTCACTGAGATTGTTCAAACGCTCGGAGACACGGATCAGCAGTTCATCGCCAAACTGATGTCCGAGAGAGTCGTTCAGCGTCTGGAACCGATCCAGGTCGATCATGACCAGGGCCACCTGATGCAAATGGCGATCAGCCATGCTTAGGGTATGGGCAAGGTCTTCCATGAAAAACCGGCGATTGGCCAGTCCGGTGAGGGGATCCGTTGTCTCAAGGCGAACCAGGTCTTTCTGTACGGCTTGCCGCTGGCTGATTTCTTCGTCCAGTTCGAACCGGGTTTTCAGCAGCGCCTGATTTCGCTTCAGGATCAGTTGAACCAGAAGTGTCGTGAGACTGGTCAACAGGCCCATGCATAGAATGACGATGAACGTGACTTTCGGCCAATAGCTTAGATGATCGCTGACCCACCGCTGCGAGGGCGTAATCTGCATGCGCCAATCGAGCGTTGGCAGTTTTACCGGGGCTTCGGCGCTGAATGCGGAATTGATATCCAGATCCCCGTGCACCTGATAGGCCAGTTTCTGGGAGTCGAAGATGTCGATGCGAAGCGCTGTGATCGCCTCGGGTGTGAGCAGGTGCGTTGCCAGCACTTCCATGCGAAACACACCGGCAATGAAACCGTTGTTTGAGGATCCACGGCCGATGGGCGCGTAGATGACCATGCCCTTGCCACCCTGTTTCAGATCGATCACACCAGAGATGTCCAGGCTTCCATTGGCCTTGGCTTGCTCCAGAGCGGCCTTCCTTGCCGGGGAGAAAGCGACATTATAACCGATCACGCTCTCGTTACCGGCGATCGGTTCGAGCCAACGGATGGTCAAATCGGCGTCGATCCATTCAATGGCCTGGTAAACGCCAAAATCGCTCAGGTAATTCTTTGCGTCTTCGGACCAGGTTTCCCTGGAGATCGAAGGCTCTACATTGCGACGCTCGGCCATGCGGCGGAGAGCGTCGACGTGGACGAGGAAATCCTCCTCCAGACGCTGTGCCATCAATCGGGCACTGTCATCGAGATTGGCCTGGAGGCTGGCCCGCTCCTGTTTTTCGAGCCCAAACCAGAGTCCCGTAGCCAGCCCGAGAAACACCAGAAAAATCAAAGCCGGAAAGGCTGGATGAAGCAGCCCTCTGGCTAATTTGGTGAGCGTCGATTCAGGTTCTACCACTTAACACTCCGGGAAAATCACAGGACATCTGTTTAGCGGCCATGTTATCTGGAAGTTGAGGCCATTGTCGGGGTCTGTCTCACCATTTGCTCAATCCGGGCCTCGAGAGTAAGACCGTGAGCGCCGTCGGGGAGTGGATGAAGAATGGCAACCTCCTCGCCAACCATGGGATCACTCAGATCAATTATTCGCGGATCGCAGGCGGTTTTATTCGAGTCCAACAAAATTTCTACCCGCGGCCGGAGTTTTTTGCCGGGGTGAACGGCGACAATCAAAGCAACCTCACCCGTCGACAGCTCCACCAGCGTGCCGGGTGGGTAGATGCCAACCATGCGAATGAACGCCTCCACCATGCCTGCATCAAACTGACTTCCGCGATTCTGATAGAGGATACGAATGGCCGCTGAAGCCGGAATGCCGTCCCGGTAGCAGCGGTCACTGGTCATGGCGTCGAAGGCATCAATGATGGCAACAATGCGGGCGAACCGGCTGATCTGCCATTCTTCCAATTGATGCGGATAGCCGGCGCCATCAATACGTTCGTGGTGGTGACGGCTGACGTCTGCGATGATCGGGTCGAGACTTTTATCCGCACTCAGCAGCTCGTACCCGTATACGGTGTGCTGTTTCATGATCGACAGCTCTTCGGCGTTCAGGCTGCCGGGCTTGTTCAGGATCCTGTCCGGAACTTTCAGCTTGCCAAGGTCGTGGAGCAGGCCGCACATACCGGCAACCTCCAGATCGTCGTCCGGCAAACCAAGAAAACGTGCGAAGGCGACGGTCAGAATGGCCACTCTCAAACAATGTTCGGCGGTGTAGGCATCGCGAGATTTCACCCGACTCATCCAGAACATGGCGCTGGCGTTAGCCTGAATACTGCTGACGCACTCTGAAATAATAGGGCGGGCTTCTTCGAGCCTGAATTCAAACCCATGTTCGATCGATTGGGTGATGGACTCAACCAGCTTCTGAGCATTCTTCCAGGTACGAAACGCTCGCGGTATTTCATCGGACAACGGGCGCGTTTCCGGAAGGGGTTCCGTCGTTATCTGTTTTTGTCTGGACGCTTCGGCCAGGGCATCGGCAACCAGCACCTCGTCGCTCTCGACGACAACCCACTCGCAGTATTGCCTCAGCAAACGAGCCTGTGCGTCACTTTCAATGGTGAACCCCTGAAAGAGCACGGGTACTTCGGTCCAGGGACGATCAAGTTTGACGACTCGCATGCCCTGTTTCAGAAAATCGACAGGTAGACGCGATCTCTGCAGGGTGATGCCAGCTGAAGTGGGAGAGGGTTTACTGATGTTCGCGGATGACTTACTCGCAGGCTTTTTTATGGGACTTCTTCGGATCCCCATAGTGCCACCGGTTTATTATTGGTATTCGAGAAGTATGCCAGAAGGATCGGAAGCGAAACAGTCAATGATGTATTAGTGGGTTACAGGACGTAACCCGAGTCGGGGTATTTCCTGTTTCGGGCAGCGATCCATGATTACCTGACAACCTGCGGCTTCGGCCCGTTCTGCTCCTGCCTCGTTGATGACTCCAACCTGCAACCATATGATTGGAATTTCCTGTGCAATGGCCTGGTTAATGGCTGAATCTGTTTTGTCAGAGGCCAGGAACAGCTCCGCCATATCGACAGGTGTGGGGAGGGCCGTAAGGTCGGGATACACCTTCTCCCCGAGCAGCGTTTGACCCGCCAGCCTGGGGTTCACAGGAATGATCCGGTAACCGTGATTCTGCAGAAACTCCATGACCTGGAAGCTGGGACGATGGGGTTTGTCGCTGGCGCCGACCAGTGCGATGGTGCGCACCGATGTCAAAATGCTTTGAATCGTCTCAGGACTGTTGCGGTTGTACATGGATATCTGCACGTCGTTATCGATGGGCTTCAAGGCAAACAGAGACAGAATCTGAAAAGCGTAGCGCGTGTGGCTTGTCGATTTCCACCGTGGCCCAGGTAACGGCTTCGTGGGCCATGACGATCGACAGAACCTCGTGGGTCAGGCGCTCCAGAAGCGCAAACCGGTTGCCATCCACGTGGGCGATGATTTCCTTGGTGATGGTCCGGTAATTCAGTGCCGCACTGATTTCGTTTCGAGTGATGGCTTCGGTTGCGTCGTAAGTCAGCACCACATTGATCAGTACGTCCTGCTGATTGTTGATCTCATCTTCCTTGATGCCGATATAAGCGCGTAGCAACAGGTCCTTGATTCGGACTGTGGCTTCATGAGGTGTGCGTGGGTCTGTCATCGACGGGCCTCGGTTTACGGAGTTTAGCGGTCGCGAATCAGGGTCAGGAACTCGGAGCGAGTCGCCTGGGACTTTCGGAAGGCCCCCAGCATCATCGACGTCTTCATGCTGGAATTCTGCTTCTCAACGCCTCGCATCATCATGCACATGTGCTTGGCTTCAATCACCACAGCGACGCCCTTGGCTCCGGTCACCGACTCGATCGCTTCGGCGATCTGGCGGGTCAGATTTTCCTGTATCTGCATTCGACGGGCGTACATATCGACGATGCGGGCGAACTTGGACAGCCCCAGTACCTTACCATTGGGCAGGTAGGCTATGTGGCACTTGCCGATGAACGGCAGCAGATGGTGTTCGCAGAGGCTGTAGAGTTCGATGTCCTGAATCACCACCATTTCGTCCATTGTGGATTCGAACACCGCATCGTTCACCAGGGTCTCCAGACTCTGCTGATAACCATGGGTGAGGAACTGCATGGCTTTGGCTGCGCGCAGGGGAGTGTCCTTGAGGCCTTCCCGTTCGGGATTTTCTCCGATGCCAGCAATGATGTGCTGATAGTGACTGGCAAGGTCGTCGATTTTGGTGGTCATAGTAGTATCGGGCCTGTTGTTTTGTGTCAGGGCGAGAGCTTAAGGGAAATGTCGCCGACGCTCCAGCAAAGGCACATACGACGTTATCGCGGTAAAAGACCATCGCTGGTTTCTGGCGGGTTTACTCTTATTACTTTAGAGTTTAGGGCTCAGGCAGGACACAGGAATTCTACATGGAACAGGTAATGTCAGGGACGTCGGGCAATCAAGGCCAGAAGGCGGCAACCGGCACCCTAGAAAACTGGCAGCAGGGCGGCAAGTGGTTCTCTTACGGTGGCCATGCGATCTTCAGCCGAATGGCGGGTCAGGGCGATCCACTGGTTCTGTTACATGGCTTCCCCACCTCCAGTTGGGACTGGAACCGATTGTGGCCGATGTTGGCACAGCATCATCAGGTGCTGACTTTGGACATGCTCGGATTTGGTTTTTCGGATAAGCCCGCGCTTTACGATTACAGCATTGAGGACCAGGCAGACCTGTTCGAGGGTTGGATTGCGGGTCTGGGGCTGAAGTCGGTCAGTTTGTTTGCCCACGATTACGGGTGCAGCGTTGCGCAGGAACTGCTGGCGCGGTCCCAGGAAGGGCTGTTGCCCTTTGAGATTCACCGAGTGGGTTTTCTCAATGGCGCCCTGTTTCCCGAAGTTCATAGCCCATTATTAATCCAGAAGCTGCTTCACGGCCCTTTGGGTGGCCTGATCAGCCTTGGATTGACCCGCCGTACCTTCGAACGCAATTTCACCCGCCTGTTCTCTGAGAGTCGACCACCCACCAGAGAGGATATGGACGACTTCTGGTATTTGCTCACTTACAACAATGGACGCGGCATCCTGCACAACCTCATCCATTTTATGGAGGAAAGACGATGCCACCGGAATCGCTGGGTTCAGGCTCTGCAGAGTGCCAGCCAACCGATGAGACTGATCTCGGGTGTCGCAGATCCGGTGTCCGGCGCTGCCATGGCCCGTCGTTATCGAGAACTCATTAAAAACCCGGACGTGGTCAGTCTGCGCAATGTGGGCCATTTTCCGCACTTCGAGAGTGCCGGAGAGGTGTATCGGGCGTGGCGGGATTTCAGCAAGCAGTCCTACTGAAACTGCTCGGTCAGACCGCCGGCATCATCAATGGGTTCTTCCGCAGGACGCAGCGCGCTGACTGACTGATTCCTGCCGCGGTCTTTCGCTTGGTAGAGTGCCTGGTCCGCGCGGTTGAGCCATACCGACCAGGTTTCTCCCTTGCAAACTTCGGCAACGCTGGCGCTTGCAGTGACTTGAACGCCGTCTGCAAATGGCGTTGCGCTGATGCTGGTGAGCAAATCCCTGCACAGCTGTTCTGCGTCTTTCTGCCGGGTTTCCGGTAACACCAGCATGAATTCTTCACCACCGATCCTGAACAGCTGGTCGCTCTCGCGAAGGCGCTTGCGGATGCGCTTGGGTACCTCCTGTAACACTCGATCGCCCGTCATATGGCCCCAACGGTCGTTGATCATTTTGAAGTAATCCAGATCGAGTAGGATGAGGGTGCAGACACGCTCGTAACGCTCACGCATCTGGATCTGAACGTTCAGCACATCCGCCAACTGCGATCGGTTCAGGCAACCTGTCAGGGGGTCGGTGGTGGCAAGCCGGGTTAATTCTCCTTGCAGCCGCCCTACAAGCCAGGCAAACACCATCACAAAGACGCAGGTCAGGCCTAATGAAAAGGTGATTCGCCAGAAGTCCGGTTCCGGGAAGGTGTTGAACGAAACCACGGACATGCTGATCAGGAAGACAACGTTGGAGATGATGGCTTCACGAAGCGAGAGCAGGAAAAACAGGGCCGCTGCCGCCGGATAAGCCCAGTAGAGGCCAGAATGGCCATTAATGGCGGTAGAATACACGGCACAGGCAACCGCCAGGATGGGAAACAGCCTACCTTGGAGGAAGTAACGCCCGGAGAGTTTAAGCAAGGCAATAACAGCAACGGCATTCAGACAGAACAGAATCAACAGTGAAGACAGCAGAATGTGTCCCTGTCGCCACTGAACCATGACCAGTGGGGCAACGGCCACGAAGGCCCAGAAATGCAGGTGATAGACAATCTGGTGCTTGAAGCCGAGAACGGTCAGCGTGGGATTTGTGGCCAGATTATCTTGAGAAGTCAGGTATTCCACAGCAAGCTCCCGCTGTTTCTGATCAAACTCGAGTCCGAATTCGAGCTTTTGGAAGTCTAGCACGCCACCGTCACAGCGAAAGTAGGAAATATCGCTTTTTGGATGACATCCCGGGAGTAGATGAGGTGTCTGGGCTCCGCTAAACTGAGCCCTCTTGATCGAGGAGATTTCATGGCCTTTATCCACACCCGTTCTCCCGCACTGACGCTCCGCGCCGGCCGTCGAGCGCTCAATAAACTGCGGGATAAGCCGCTGACGGCGAGTGATGTGCACGTGATTCCGGGCGCCGCTGGCGGGCCAAAAGCGCTCGGTATTTCGGGGCTGGATAAAGCAGTTTTCGGAGATTTCCTGCCGCAGGCGCCACAGCAACGCACCTTGATTGGGTCGTCGATTGGAAGCTGGCGATTTGCTGCGGTGACCTCCACCGATGATCCCAAAGCCCAACTTAGCCGTCTCGCAGAACTCTATACGGCGCAGCGATTCTCCAAGGGTGTGAGCATCGCCGAAATCACCCGCAAGAGCACGCTGTTTCTGGAAGAATTGTTCGCCGGACGCGAGGACGCGATTCTCGATCATCCCTGGTACCGGCTCTGCATTGTTGTGGTTCGTAGTCGGGGCCTGCTAGAGCACGACACCAAAGGTCGCCTGAGTCTGGGGCTCATGAACGCGATCAGCGCCAACATGGTCAGCCGGAAACACCTGGGCCGGTTTATGGAGCGTGGAATCATTTACGACCGTCGCAGCAAGGTGCCGGTATCCAAGCTGGTGGACTTCCCAAGCCATGAGGTCGCTCTGAGTCGGGATAATCTGTTGCCGGCACTTCTGGCGTCCGCATCGATACCCTTGGTCATGGCAGGCGTACGAAACATTCCGGGCGCGCCAGAGGGTCTGTACCGGGACGGCGGACTGCTGGATTATCACCTGGATCTTCCCTACGAGCAGGCGGGCATAATTCTGTATCCGCATTTCACCGATCGGGTTATACCTGGCTGGTTCGACAAAACGCTGCCCTGGCGGCGCGGCGATGCCACCCGCCTTCAGGATGTGTTGCTGGTGTCGCCGTCGGCGGAATATCTCGCGAGTCTTCCCGATCGCAAATTGCCGGACCGAAAAGATTTCGAGCGCTACGCCGACGACGATCAGGCTCGCGAACACGCCTGGAAAAAGGCGATTGCAGCCAGTGAACAGATGGGCGACGAATTTATGGAACTCGTCGAATCCGGACGCTTGGCCGAAAGACTCTTGCCTTTGTGACCTTGCTCATCCGAAGTTTCCGATCCAATGAGTGTTATGGCTCCTATACTGTCAGACGAGCATAGACAATGCGCTAAAACAGGAGAGAGGCCATGGCAGATGAAGCCCCCAAAATAGCGAAACGCAGTCCTTATGCCATCGAGGTTGAAGGTGGCCGGAACTATTTCTGGTGTGCCTGCGGGCGCAGCGAAAGTCAGCCCTTTTGTGATGGCTCACATAAAGGCACCAATTTTAGCCCGGTGAAGTTCACTGCGGAGAAAACTGAGTGGATCTGGTTCTGCGGCTGCAAGCGTACTAACGACGCGCCTCTGTGTGATGGTTCCCACAAGAGTCTTGACGAATCTAGCTGATCCGGTGCTGTAGGCTCAATCGATAACCGACGAGCCCGTGCAGTGTGTCGTGCAGGGCCAGAACGCGCAGCGTGACCGCAACCGGCATACCCGCAGCGTCCAGCAGATCCAGATCAATCCGGGCCATGTGGTGTTCTTCCCGAGCCGCCGCCAGCGCCCTCTGAAAGTTTTCTCTGAATTCTTCTGCCACCAGTGACCTGACGGGAACACCGCTCAGGTCCGCAGGTGCCCTTCTCAGAAGTTCTGCCATCCCCGGAGAGACGTACCCGAAAAGCTCCTGCTCGTCCAATTCGCAGATGGTGGCACCAGAGAGCAGGACCAGATCCCGGCTGCGCTGCTCGCTCTCGTTTAGCGCCTGTCGCAGAATGTTTTTCTCAACCTGAAGACTGTCCAATTGATTCGATTTTGCGCTGCTTTGCAATTCCAGTTGGGCGGCAAGCGAGCGTTGTCGTTGATTGAGAAAGGTAAGAATCAGACAGGCAGCCGCTGCGATAAGGCCAACGGTAATGCCAGCGACCCAGACAGTCAGTGTGGTACGACGGACCGGTTTTTCAAAAAGGCCCTGGTCAGGAATGGAGGTGACCATCCACTGATAGCCTGGCCCGGATACCTCAGAGCGAAGTGCTCGCTCCGGCGTCGGTTCGGGGGCATTGGATACTTCGAGCACCGGCCGTTTGGAATGCCGGCTCAGGGTGTCGATGCGGACATAGAGAGAGTCCGGGATTTCATTGCTCAGCATCGTGTTGAAGCCAGCGTTGCCCGGTGTCTGAGCCTGATAGGATTTGACGCTGTTGATGACCGCATTGTGCTGGAACTGAAACATTTCCTGAGCCAGCGTCAGGGATTGCCGTTCCAATTGATTCGCGGCGATGGCCGTAATCAGAAGTGCCGCTGCGAAGACCAATAAAGGAGGGCAGAAAAGCTGCACCGCGTTGCTCATTCGCGAGGAAGAGTGAGCAGGCCCAAGTGCGTGTTCGTCCATGACCATCTCCAGGTTAAGGATCCCAGACTGCCTGTTAGATTAAATGTAGTTCAGAAGATGCCCACCGGAAACTGTCCTAAAAGTGGCCATGTTTCAGCCGGGAGCCCGTCTTGCGGTACTGTAAATGGCAACGAACGTGACAAACGCGGTCACAACCACGGAAGGTCCAGCCGGGGTATCGGCAAACCAGGACAGCGAGAGCCCACCAGAAACCGCCAGGCACCCAAACCCAATGGCCAATCCGACCATGTGCTCCGGACTGGCTGCCAGTCGCCTTGCAGTTGCCGCCGGGATAATCAGAAGAGCCGTGATAAGAAGCACCCCGACGATTTTCATTGCCACCGCAATCACAATGGAGAACATCAGCATCAGGGCAAGCCTGAGCCGCTCTACCGGCAGGCCTTCAACCCGGGCCAGTTCCTCGTGAATGGTGCTCATCAACAGACCTCGCCAAAGCAAGGCCAGCAGCGTCAGAATCAGCACTGCGCCCCCGTAGATCCAGACCAGATCCTGGCGACTCATGGCCAGCAGGTCGCCAAACAGAAGCCCGGTCAGATCGAATCGAATATCCGGCATGAAACTCAGGGTCACCAGACCGATTGCCAGCGCGCTGTGAGCAAGGATGCCGAGAAGCGTGTCGGTGGCAAGACTTTTGTTACGGGCGAACAACACCAGAACGACCGAGAGCACCACACAGGTGACGATGACACCAACATTGAGCGGTACGGAGATCAGAAAGCTCAGCGCGATGCCCAGCAAGGCGGAATGAGCAAGCGTATCGCCGAAGTAGGCCATCTTTCGCCAAACCACAAAGCAGCCCAGGGGACCCGCAACCAGGGCCACGCCCAAGCCACCGATCAGCGCGCGCCAGAAAAAATCGTCCAACAGGGCATCAATGATGGGCATGGTCGCAGTGTCCGTGTTGGTGCTCTTCATGATCGGGCGAAACAACATCGCCGTGGAGGTCGTGGCTGTGATTGTGGACGTGGTGGTAGACCGCAAGGCTCTCAGCAACGGGCCGGCCAAAGGTTTCAATGAACGCCGGGTCGTGCGAGATGTCTTCAGGGTAACCGCTGCAGCAAATGTGCTGGTTCAGGCAGATGACCTTGTCTGTCGCGGCCATCACCAGGTGCAGGTCGTGGGACACCATCAGCACACCGCAATTGAGTTCATCCCGAAGGCTTCGAATCAAATCGTAGAGAGCCGCCTGGCCATTGATGTCGACGCCTTGGGCCGGCTCGTCCAGAACCAGCAGATCGGGTTTGCGGGCCAGCGCCCTGGCAAGCAGCAGGCGCTGTCGTTCGCCCCCAGACAGGTGGTGCACAGAAGACCCGAGGAGGTGCTTCACGCCTGTCCGTTCCAGCGCCGCTTCGCAATCCGCTTTCGGTTGACCACTGAGCTTCATGAATCGCGCCACGCTGAGGGGAAGTGAGGATTCAAGGATGAGGTGTTGCGGCACATAGCCAACCACAAGATTGCGATTCAGCGTCAATGTACCGCTGGTGGGCTTCTGGATACCCAGAATGGCCTTGATCAGGGTGGTCTTCCCCGCACCGTTGGGACCGATGACCGTGATGATGTCACCCCTGTGAATCGTGAGGTCGACGTTGTCTACAACCAGCTGTTCATCGAAGGCCACGGTCAGCTGATGCAGTTGTGCAAGAGGGTCAGTCATGGGCTTTGTCCGAGGCGCACTGGGGACAGTAGCCGGAGATTTCGACCATCAGCTCCCGGGGCGAAAAAGCCACATCGGTCGCGGCATGCTCAATGGCGCTGGTAACGTCTGGCGCCGATAGCTCCAGGACGTTGCCGCAACCCCGACAGATCAGAAACATGCCCTGGTGATGGGTTCCCGCGTGGGGGCATCCGATAAACGCATTGAGCGAAGCAATTCGATGGACAAGACCGTGCTGTTGGAGAAAATCGAGAGCGCGATACACGGTAGGAGGCGCGGCGTTGTGACCATCCTCTGTCAGCATGCCCAGCACATCGTAAGCGCCCAGCGGTTTGTGAGAATGCCAGATCAGTTCCAACACCCGTTCACGGGTCGCTGTCAGGCGGGCATTATCTCGCTGACAGATCGCTCTGGCATCGGCCAGCGCGTCTTTCACGCAGGCGGCGTGGTCGTGGGGGCGATAGGGTAATGCTTTTGCAGGCATGATGATGGTCCCGGCAATTTTGAAACATTATAACATTACCGGGCTGGCGCGCCTACAGACGTGGCGTATTGGTTGAGGGTTGGATCAGTGTGCTCCGGAGGCTTCCAGTGCCAGTGATTCCAGAAAACCGAGGTCAGGAATGTAGGCCGACTCACCGTCTACCTCTACCTGCATCAGATCCGCCGAACCCGTGTCACCCTCAATCTTCCTAACCTGATCTTCTGTGAGTCGGGTCTGGCTGGGAATGCCGTGGGTGACCAGGGCCATGAAAGGCACGGATTCATGATGGTCGCCAATCGTGTTCAGCACAACGATGCGTCCGCGGTTGCTGTCCACAGCGCCTTTCTCACCGCCGTTGGCGGCGTCGTAGGAAATAACAGGAAGGATCAGCCCTCGCCACTCAAGGTGACCAACCAGCCACTCCGGCGCACCGTCTGGCGCTTCAGAGCGATTGAAGTCAACTACCTCGGCAATGGATACGTTGGGCAACAGTAACTGGCGTCCGCTCATCGGGATCATTACACAGGACAGAGTATCGTTACGTTCATTCATGGCTCATTTCCTCAGGCGGAATCCCGTTTCTGCCGACCTTTGATCAGGCAGGATTCTTCAATCGTTTTTACCAGTTCCCTGGCCAACTGTTCCGGTGTGCCGCAGAAGCCGGCGCAGCCGGTGGCGGCGACAGAATCTGGCATGGAGCTGTTGCCGCAACTGGTGCTCTCCTGAACCCAGATTCGACTTCCGTAGGCTTTCAGCAGAGGCGCAGCAATAGCGCCATCATTCCCCATGCCAGAAAATATAATGGCATTGCACCGGCCAGCGAAATGGTCGCCGACGTTCAGCAGGACCTGATCAATCGAGGGGCCATAGGGGCCGGGCCACGGCGTATCTTTCTCCGCAAGGCTGCCGTCTTCCGCAAAGCCCCACTCATGTTCCACGGGCATCAGGATGACGTCGCCGTTGTGAATCTTGTAATTGCTCTCTGCTTTTTTCAACTTGTAGTGGGCATGGCGTCCCAGGACCCGGGTCAGCACTTCGGTGAAATTGTTATCGATGTGCTGGGCGTAGACAAAGCCAACGGGTAGCCCGGGCGGCAGGTTATCAAGAAAGGTTTTGACGGCGGCTGGGCCACCGAGGGAGGCTCCCAGAATCCAGATTTCTTCGGCAACAGAATTGGGTGTGGCAGGCGTAATCCATTGAGGCAGCTCAGGAGCGCCTTCGTTTTTTGGTGGTTCTTCCGCCAGTTCTTCAATGGTATCCGCAGAATCCAGTTGTTCGAGATGCCCCAGTGACTGCTCAAGTTTGTCCAGCAATCGCCTTTCCCAGCGAAAGTATTCAGTGAAACCGGGTTTGGGTGCCTGGTCCAGACCAAACAACACCGGCGCGTCGGTGTTCTCCAGCAGGTGATCAAACAGTGCAGGGTGATCCGCTTCATCCTCGAGTGTGATTAACCAGAGGCTGGCGTCAGGAAAGTCCGGATAGTTCAGCAGTCGCTCGGGGTCGCCTGAAAAGCAGACGTCCAGGCCGAACCTGGACGTCGCTTCCTGCAGCCGGTGACGCTGAAGGACAATGTCAGAAACAATTCCGACCCGCGGCCGTTCTGACGCGGTGACCATTATTGATGCCCGGTTAGCCGCGTAATGGTGTCAAGAAGCTCGGTTTCCTGAAATGGCTTACCAAGATACTCATTGACGCCCAGGGCAAGGGCTCTTTCCCGGTGTTTTTCACCAGTACGCGAGGTGATCATGCAAATCGGCGTGTCACTCAGGGTTTCGTCGTGACGAACAAAACTGGCCACTTCGAATCCATCCATCCTGGGCATTTCAATGTCCAGCAGGATGATATCCGGGCGATGATCCTGAAGCTGCGCGACTGCATCGAGACCGTCTTTAGCCGTGATCACCTCCATGCCGTTACGTTCCAGCAGGCGAGAGGTGACCTTTCTCACAGTCACCGAATCGTCGACCACCATGACAGTGGTGGCCTGTTCGGCTCGACGTGAAGCTTCTTTTGCATTCTCGAGGTTTGCCAGACGCTGACGCTCGGACAGGATGTCTGAACGAATCATGGCGGGCAGGTCGAGAATCACCACCACGTTACCGTCACCCAGAATGGTGGCGCCGGAAACACCCCGAACGCTGCTGAACTGTGGGCCGAGGGATTTTACGACGATTTCCCGGCTACCCATCAGGCTGTCTACCTGCAGCGCCATTGGCTGCTCAGCGCCGCGCACCAGAATGACCGGAAGCGGCAGGGCCTGCCCCTGAAGTTTTGGATGATGATCGCTGTGCAGCAGGCTGCCCAGGTACTGCAGCCGGTACTGTTGACCAGCGTACTCATACATGGGCGCGTCGGGCTGGTAGTACTCTTCCAGTTCGTATGTGCTGACCCGCACGATGCCTTCAATGGTATTGAGAGGAATCGCGTAGAAATCTTCGCCGGTCGATACCATCAACGCCCGGTTGACCGACACGGTGAAGGGCAGACGAACTGTGAATACGGTGCCCTTGCCGACCGTGGAATCAATGTCCAGGCTGCCGCCGAGTTGCTTGATTTCACTGGCGACGACGTCCATGCCAACACCACGACCCGAGATCTGAGTGACTTGTTGTGCCGTTGAGAAGCCCGGTTGCAGGATAAATTGCAGGACCTCACGCTCGCTGATGTCTTCGTTCTCGTCCAGCATGCCCTGACGGATCGCTTTATCGCGGATCACTTGCGCCGGGATGCCCGCGCCATCGTCAATCATCCGCAGCACCACATCACCGCCTTCGCGAGTCAGTGACAGCGTCACTTCGCCGGTTTCGGGTTTGCCGGCTTTCTTACGATCTGCGGGTTTTTCGATGCCATGGTCCAGTGCGTTCCGCAGCATGTGCTCCAACGGAGCAATCATCCGCTCAAGGATGTTGCGGTCCATTTCGCCTTCCGCGTTGCGCACATCAAACTCAACTTTCTTCTTCAGCTCGCCGCTGATCTGGCGAACGATACGACGCAGCCTCGGTACCATGGAGGAGAACGGAATCATGCGGGTCTTCATCAGACCTTCCTGCAGTTCCGTGTTGATGCGGGATTGCTGGACCAGCAGAGTCTCTGTGTCGCGCACCCGGTCTGACAGCGTCTCGCGAAGGTCTGCAAGGTCAGAAGAAGACTCGGTCAGCGCTCGGGACAGCTGCTGAATGGCCGAGTACCGGTCCATCTCCAGCGGGTCGAAATCGTCGCCATAGTCGGGACCGTGTTCCTTTTCTTCCCGGAAAAGAATCTGGGTTTCTGTCTCGATCTCCATGCGGCGCAGCTGCTCGCGCAGACGCTCGATGGTGGCCGCCATCTCATCCAGGTTGTGACTGAAGTCACTGGTCTGCTGCTCAAGACGGCCACGGGTAATACTGGTTTCACCGGCCAGGTTGACCAGGTCATCCAGCAGTGGTGCCGAGACTCGAATTGTCTCCTGCGGCGCCCGTTGCTGTGCCGGCGCTTTTTGCGGCTCCGATTTTGGCTTGGGCGCAGGTTCGGCTGCCTTCGCTTCGGCGGCTTTCTTACCCTTGGTTTTACCTTTGGCCGGTTTCTCCGCTTTTGGCTCTGGCTCTGGAGTCGGCTCAGGTTCCGCCGCTGGCGTCGGTTGCCCGGCCTCCAGTTGGGTGGGCACAGCGCCGGTCGATTCAAAGCGCTCACGGATCTCAGTGACCAGAGCGATAATGCCGTCGTGATCTTCGGTGATGCGCGTCCAGTCGTCCTTGGAGGGCTTGTTGCCGCCAAGATCAATCAGGCGGGTTTCCATCGCATGAGCTTTGTCGCCCAGGGTGGCGAGCTGAGACAGTCGTGCGCCGCCTTTCAACGTGTGCAATGCCCGCTGTGCTTCCTGATTGAAGTGGTGATTGGCCGGATCTTTCCGCCAGTCGTCCAGGAGCTGTTCCAACTGATCGAGAATCTCGCCCGCTTCCTCAAGGAAAATTTCCAGGACCTCGGCATCCACGACGCCAGCTTCACCCTCGGCAGTATCGCCTCCCTGTGGCGCCTGACTGGACTCGATGTCTTTGTGAATCTGCTCGAACGCTTTGACCAGTTCTGCCGCAGATTCTGGCTTCTTGCCATCTTCCAGGCTGGTGAGCATGTCCTGGAGCGCTTTCTGTCCTTGCCCGCTCAAGCTAAGCAAGTCGGATTGATTCGTTGCGCCGGCGATGAGGGGATCGAGGGCGTCAGACCAGGCCTCTGCCAATTCCGCGATGGAATCCACGTCGGACAAACGGGCACCGCCTTTGAGGGTGTGCAATTCCTGCTGGAGTTGGGTTACACCCTGAAGCTCGTCGGGGTCGTCTTGCCACTGAGCCAGGCATTCACCGATGGCGTCATAAATTTCCAGACCTTCGTCAAGGAAAATGCCCACCAGATCATCGTCGGTTGCCTCTGGTAGCGTGTCCGTCAGCGAGGGTGCCTCATCCGCCGCAGCGGGCTCATCGTCTTGAACCTGAACTGGCGTTTCCTCGGGCTCTGCCGTCTCGAGTTCTTCCAGTGATTCACCGCCCAGAATGGCCTGAACCTTCCGCACTAACTCTTTGGCTGGCGGGCAGGGCTTTTCTGTCGCCACCTGTTCCACCATCTGCGCGAGACGATCGTGGCAGGCGAACAGGAGCTCGTTCATGTCGTCGCTGGCGTCTATCTGACCTTCCGCCACCTTTTCGAACAGGTCTTCCAGAACGTGGGTGAGATCGCCGATGGCATCCACACCTGCCATTCGCGCGCCACCTTTGAGGGTATGAACATCCCGCTGCAGTTCTGCCGCGATTTCACGATTCGACGGGTCCTCTGTCCAGGTGTGTAGTGCACTGCCCGTCGAATTGATCAGGTCATAGGCCTCTTCCAGGAAGATGCCAACCAACTCGGGATCGAGATGTGAGAGATCTGTTGGCGCAAGGTCTTCGTCAGTTTCTTCACTGTCCAGGGCTGCTTCGGGAAGCTCTTCGGCGCTCTCTTCTGAATCCTCGACGTCTGCCATGGGCAGTTCATCGGCCGTGTCATCGTCCTGTTCGTCTTTGACGTCGGTCACCGGCCGAGATCCGGTCGCACTGTCCATGTAGGCATGGATCTCTGTAATCAGATCCGGTGCCGGACGCGGGGTTTCCTGTTGCTCCAGCGCATCTACCATGCCGGCAAGTCGGTCGTGGCAGCGGAACAACAAATCAGACAGCGAGTCTGTCACCGACAGACGATTCTCGGTCAGGCCTTCAAACAGGTTTTCGAGTTCATGGGAAAGGTCACCTACCGCCTGAATGTCCGCCAGGCGGGCACCGCCCTTGAGCGTGTGCAGGTCACGTTGCAGAAGTCGAAGCAAATCGGTGTTGTTGGTGCTTTCACTCCAGCTATGCAGGGACTCTGCGGTGCTGTCGATCAGGTCGCGAGCTTCTTCAAGGAAGATGGCGGCGAGTTCCTCATCCATCTCCTCGTCAGTTTCCGCCAGAGGTGGTTGTTCCTCTTCCTGGCTCTCGACGCTCTGGCTCTCTGATGCATCGCCGGAGAGCCCCATGTCGTTGTCCAGGCTGCGGTCGATTTCTTCCAGATCGTCTGTGAATTCTTCGTCGAATGGGCTTGGCGCCGCTTCGCCGGCCGCTTCAGTCGCGAGGGCGTTCAGGTCTTCGATTAACTCTGGACTTCCCTCGGTGGCGAGGCCTGCGGCAACCTGATCCATCATGTTAATCAGATGCTCATGGGCGGCCCGGACCGTGAAGAAGTAATTTCCGTCTGGTTGAACCTGATTGGATGCTGATCGTTCATAAGCCTGTCGAATAGCCTCGGACAGATCGGCAACGTCCGTCAATTGAGCTTCCGTTGCACCAGAGGCCAGTCGTCCAAGTTCCGCGCGAAGCGTCTCGAGCGAATCCATCTTCTGCGGGTCGGCGGCCCATTCGTCAAGAATGCTGTCTGCGTCGAGCAGAATGTCCAGACCTTCGTTGAGGAATAACTGAACCAGTTGCGGGCTGGTCTGTGCTTCTTTTTCATCCGAATCGTCACTGCTCACACTGAGTGTGTCGAACGCGACCTGCTCGAGGTTTTCCAGAAAGTCATCGCTGCCTGGCAGGTCTGCTTGCGGGTTTGCGCGGATTTGAGCGAGACCCTGAGTCAGGAAACCACAGGCATCCTGGATGAGGCCGATGACATTGCGGTCGGCCCTCAGGTTCTGTGCACGGGATTCTTTGACAAACCTCTCCAACGGCGTGATGACTTTAGCGATGGGTTCTATGCCGGCGGTGTGAGCACTGCCTTTGAGGGTGTGAAGTGCCCGGGACAGATCGTCGGTGTAGGCAACCGAGGCTTTGTCGCCGGCCGCTTCCAGATAACTTTGCAAGGTTTGAAGATGGGTTTCCGTTTCGCTCTCGAAAATATCGAGCAGCACCGGATCGACCTTGTCTTCGTCATCATAATCGCCAATGTCGACGGTGGCTTCCGCGTCTTCTGAGTGAGTGGCTTCGGACGCAGGCATGACACTGGTGTCGGGAATTTCACCGGCTGCCAGGGCATTGGCCCGTGCCTCCAGCGGCGCCGTGTCTTGCGAAGGTGGGCGCTGTTTTTCAAAGTCTTCCACCAACGGTGGCAAAAAGCCGGTGACGTCATCCAGCAAGCGGGCGATGTCATCGTTCATGAAAATGGTGCCGTCGATCACGCGGTTCAGCATGTTTTCAACGGACCAGGCGAGTTCTCCCACAACATGGGCGCCGACCATTCTGCCGCTGCCTTTCAGGGTATGAAAGGCGCGTCTGACTTCCGAGAGAGCGGTACGATCGTCGTGATGGCGAAGCAATGTCGGTAGGTATTCGCGAATGGTGTCCAGCACTTCGCCGGCCTCTTCGACAAAGATCTCCAGGATCTCATCGTCGATCAGGTCGTCATCGTCGCTGTCTTCGGTCTCGGCGGCTGTGTCACTCTCAGCCTCCGTTTCCATTGCCGCAGCAGCGTCCTCTTCGACCTCTGCTTCTGGCAGATCCAGGGCCGCGCCTTCGGCATCTGTCTTGCGAGTTGTCGCAAGCGCTTCGGCCTGTTCAATCAGGGCCTGAACGTCACCGGCAAATTCGCCGTCCCGGAATTCCTGAATCAGTGAAGGAATGCGTATGTTCACCTGATCAATCAGGTTAAACATGTCATCGGTAGGTTTGATGGTCTGATCAATCACGCGATTCAGCAGATTTTCGACAGACCAGGCAAGTTCGCCGATGCTGGTGGCGCCAACCAGACGACCACTTCCTTTGAGGGTGTGGAACGCACGTCGGACTTCCATCAGGGCTTCGCGGTCATCGTAACTCTGGCGAAGTCGCGGATAGAATTCGTTGATGGTTTCGAGGACTTCTTCCGCTTCTTCGACAAAAATGCCGAGAATTTCGTCGTCCAGAAGTTCCTGATCGGAGGTCTTGGCTGAAGCCTCGGCCGACTCTACGGGTGCCTCGACGCTGATTGTCGGCAGTTCATCGTGGTCAGAGAGGTTCTCCCAGGTGGGCTCTTCTCCAACCGGGAACCCAAGCTCACGGAAACTTTCTTCCGCCAGTTGCAGAACTGTCTCATTGTCTCCGATGCCGTCAACCAGACGTTCCAGGTAGTACTCAATACTGGTGATGGCGTCGGCCAGTGTGTCGAGTTGTTTCCAGTCCGGGATCTGTTTGCCGCTCAGCAGTACGTCTTCCACGTAACGCTCGGCAGAAGCGAGCATGTCGGTCACCCGATCCAGCGGGACCAGTGCAAGGCCTCCGCGAATGCTGTGGAGGAGGCCAGGGACGTGAGCGATCTCGCCGGATTCCCACTGAGACGCAATGAAATTAACGATGGCCGATTTCACTTGCTCAAGGGTGTTGCGAGACTCGCGCAGCAGGGCGCTGCTGGCATCTCCGAGTTCGCGGGATCCGAGGTTCACGGTGTCCGATGTGTCCTGATCGTCGGTTTGATCCGAGTGACGATCATCATCCAGTCCGGCCAGACTGGCTTCTACGTAGAGCAGGGCGCCGGCGATGTCCATCAGAGTGCCGTCGTCAGCCGGTTCGGACTGAGCGGCCAATTTCTCAACCAGCTCAATCTGCTCCATGATGACTTTGCGTGGGATGCCCAGGCCTAATACAGCAAGTGTATTGGCTACCTGGCCGAGTCCGGGAAGCAGTTCTTCAAGCTCCTCGTTTTGACGCATATCGGCACGCACGAAGAGGTCGAGGTGGTCTTTGAGCTTTGCCATCTCTTCATTAAGCGCACTCACAACCGAGTGAATGGCGTCTTTGCCGGGGCCCGAGACCCGATTCTTGGCTTCAACAACGTCGTCATCGGTAGGAAGTGCTTTGTCCAGGCGGAAGCCTTCACGCAGATCCTTGACGTGAGGTGTCTCCAGATCGCGAGCGCGGGCGACGTAATAGAGCAAGTGCTTGAGCAAAGCCTCCGGAATGGCCTGCTGGAGGATGTCGACATGTTCGTCGGTCAGGCGACGGATCTCGGCATCCAGTTCTCGCAGCAGCGCCTTCACGGCTGTGTTGACCGGATTCGCATGCTCCTGAAGAGTTTCGACAAAGCCGCCGGCGGCGATCCACAACTGGCCACGGGGCGTGCCTTTGCACAGTCGGATCAGACGATCAATCACCTTCTGCATGTAAGCAAAGTGTTCGTCCAGATCGGCTTCGCGAATCACGCCGGCTAGCGCGAACTGGAACATCTGCCGAAGTTTGCGAATATGGCCGAGGACTTTAGGATCCTGGAGGCGCTGGGACACATCCGCTGGTGCCGCCTTGTTGGCCCGGGAAAGGTCCGGCTTGAACAGGGAAGTGTCGGACAACAGCGTTTCGCCGCGGGCAGCGCGAAGATCATTCAGCAGTGGCAGCAGTACCAGCGGAAAGTCGTCTTTGCTGCTGGCCAGGTGCTCGAGGTACTGGGGAAGCTGCAGGATGGCCTGCATCAGAACTTCGACAGCTTCGTCAATGTTGGTGACGGTCTCGTTCAGGATCGCCTGGGTGAGCTTTTCCATTTCTTCGGTCAGCAGTGCCGCACCGAAAAGCTCGACCATCTGTAAGGTGCCATGGACCTGGTGGAGGTAGTTCAGGCAAAAGCGCAGGCGCGCGGTATCGTCCCGGTTGTCGACGTACGCTTCCAGTGCCTGCTGACCTTGGGTCAGCGTTTCCTGTATCTCGCCCCGAACCCAATCCAGGGCGATACTGTCATGGTGATTGCCCATAACCACTCCGGTTATTCTTCGTCAGTCTGGCGTTTGATCCACGCCAGCACATGTTCCGAGGGTACCCTCTGCAGGCCTGGAGGCTGCCAGTCGGTCAGCTCTCCCTGGCCCAGCACCAGCAGCCCCCCGGGCGCCAGCCGCTCTGCAAGTCGCTTGACAATTTCCCGCCGGCGCCAGCGGCGGAAATAGATCAGCAGATTCTGGCAGAAGATAATGTTCATCCCGTGCATGGGTGCCTTATCCAGATCCAGCACGTTCAGTCTGGTAAAGCACACCCTGTCCCGGATGCTGTTCACTATTTCTACGGTATTCCGCTCGGCCGGGCGGAAATACCGGGATTTCATGTCGTCGTCCATCCCGATCAACTTGCGGGGATTGAACTGGCCGTTGTGGGCCCTTTCGATCGCGGGCTTGCTGATATCCGAGCCGGTAATGCCAAACAGAGGCTGAAGTTCCAGCTGGCTCATGCACTCGTTGAGCACCATGGCGAGGGTGTAGGGCTCTTCGCCGCTTGAGCACCCGACACTCCAGGCTTCCAGGGGGCGTTTTCTCAACTGCTCCCTCGGTCGCGTCAGCACATAATCCGCCACCAGGCGAAAGGCATCGGGATCCCGGAAGAACCGGGTTTCCTGGACCGTCAGACGGTCCACCAGTGTCGCCCATTCCCTGACAGCGTCCGGCCCGGATACGATCTGCTCGTAGTAGGCCTGGTAGCTGCTGCAGCCGATCTCCCGCATCCGGATCCCGAGATTGGTCTCCAGAAACGATCGACGTTCGGCCGACAGGGTTATGCCGGTGCGATGCTCCAGCAGGGTCTGCCACTGGGTGAACTGCGCCTCGTCCATATCCGGGAGTCGGCGCAGTGACCAGATGCCGTCGGCGGGTGACAGGTTGTTATGCATGTGCGCCATAAACCGTCAACTGCCCGGGGCCGAAAATCAGCCCACCACCGGTACGTCGCTGTCTTCCTCTTCTTCCTGCTCGGCCGAGTCTTCTTCCGGCAGGGTAAAGCCGGCAACCGAGGACCGCAGCTCGGACGCCATTTCCGCCAGGTTACCGATAGACTTCGCGGTCGCGTTGGTACCGGACGAGGTCTGGGAGGTGATTTCCTGGATGACGTTCATGGTGTTCGAAATGTGTGCCGCAGACGACGACTGCTGACGGGCGGCGTTGGAGATGTTCTGGATCAGTTCCGCCAGAGACATGGATACGTTCTCGATTTCTTCGAGCGCGATACCCGCGTCCTGGGCCAGACGGGCACCCCGGACCACCTCGGCGGTGGTGTGTTCCATGGAGATAACGGCTTCGTTGGTATCGGACTGGATCGTTTTAACCAGTGCTTCGATCTGCTTGGTTGCCGCGGAAGAACGTTCCGCCAGTCGCTGAACTTCGTCCGCAACTACCGCAAAGCCTCGGCCTGCGTCGCCGGCCATGGAGGCCTGGATCGCAGCGTTCAGAGACAGGATGTTGGTCTGGTCGGCAATGTCGTTGATCAGGGATACGATGTCACCGA
>CAZWEP010000040.1:0-4648 GCA_964632565.1 uncultured Marinobacter sp.
AACTTCCACGCTCTGTTCTGGCCGTCCATGCTGCACAGCGCAGGGTACCGCACGCCCTCGGCGGTATGGTCCCATGGCTTTGTCACCGTTAATGGCAAAAAAATGTCCAAGTCCCGCGGTACCTTCATCATGGCCCGCACTTACCTGGACCACCTGAACCCGGAGTACCTGCGCTACTACTTCGCCGCCAAGCTGACGGGCGGGGTGGACGACATGGACCTGAATCTTGAGGACTTCGCGGCACGGGTGAATTCTGACCTTGTCGGCAAGGTGGTCAACATCGCCAGCCGCAGTGCCGGATTCATCACCAAGCGATTCGGCGGCAAGCTTGGGACCGTGACCGAGCACGGCAAGATCAAAGAATTTATCGACGCCGGTTCTGACATTGCTGAATTCTACGAAACCCGCGAGTTTGGCCGGGCGATGCGCCGGATCATGGAGCTTGCCGACATCGCGAACCAGTACGTGAACGACGAGCAGCCCTGGGTCATTGCCAAACAGGACGGCCAGGAAGAGAACCTGCAAGCCATCTGTACCAACGCCATCAATATGTTCCATCTGCTGATGACCTATCTGGCGCCAGTCCTTCCGGAAACGGCCAAGGCGTCTGCCGCGTTCCTGAACGCCAGTCTGGACTGGAACAATCGTAGCGAACGCCTCGAAAATCACGGCATTGAGAAATTCAAACCCCTGATGAGTCGGGTCGAGATGGCTCAGATTGAGAAAATGCTGGACGCGTCGAAAGAGGAGATGCCCGCGGCCACCGGTAAACCAGCGCAAAAGAAGTCAGAGACGAAGCTTGAACCCATTGCCGAGGAAATTGATTTTGATGCCTTCGCGGCGGTGGATCTCAGGGTCGCTAAGATTGTTAAGGCAGAGCGAGTCGAGGGCGCTGACAAACTCCTGCGCCTGACGCTGGATATCGGCGAAGGTGAACGAAATGTCTTTGCAGGGATCAAGTCGGCCTACGAGCCCGAAGAGCTCACCGGACGACTGACTGTCATGGTGGCCAACCTCAAGCCAAGAAAGATGAAATTTGGCGTGTCTGAGGGTATGGTGCTCGCCGCCGGACCGGGTGGAAAAGACATTTTCATCCTGTCGCCGGACTCGGGTGCCACCCCGGGCATGCGAGTTATGTAATGGACCATGGGACTCCTCACTAGAGTCCCGTGATCACGGAGCCTTTGGATGACTGACTATCTGCTGATCCTCGTCAGCACCATTCTGGTGAACAACTTTGTCCTGGTTCAGTTCCTGGGCTTGTGCCCTTTCATGGGCGTGTCAGGAAAGCTGGAAACCGCGATGGGCATGTCTTTGGCCACCACGTTTGTGCTGACCCTGGCGTCCGTGTGCAGCTACCTTGCCTACACCTATCTGCTGGAACCACTGGATCTTGCATTCCTGAAAACCATTACGTTTATTCTGGTGATCGCTGTCGTCGTTCAATTCACCGAAATGGTGGTGCGGAAAACCAGCCCCCTGCTGTACCGGGTACTGGGGATTTTTCTGCCCTTGATAACGACCAACTGCGCGGTGCTTGGCGTCGCATTGCTGAATCTGAACCGGAACAATAACTTTGTCGAATCCGTGTTGTATGGCTTCGGAGCCGCAGCAGGTTTTTCACTGGTTCTGGTGCTGTTCGCCGCCATGCGGGAACGTATCGCGGTAGCCGATGTGCCCGTGGCTTTCCAGGGTGCAGCTATCGGCATGGTGACTGCTGGCCTGATGTCGCTGGCGTTTCTCGGGTTCACCGGTCTAGTGAGCGTCTGACGGAGTCTTCGCAGTATGTGGACAAGTATTCTTATTGCCGTCGCCGTATTACTCGCGCTTGCCGTCATTTTTGGCGGTTTGCTTGGCTTTGCGGCCGAGCGCTTCCGCGTAGAGGGCAACCCCATTGTGGATCAGATCGACTCGCTGTTGCCGCAAACCCAGTGTGGCCAATGCGGGTTTCCCGGCTGTCGCCCATACGCCGAGTCCATTGCCAACGGCGACGCCATCAATAAGTGTCCTCCCGGCGGCGAAACCACCATCAAAGCATTGGCAGACCTGCTCGATGTCGAACCACAGCCGCTGGACGCCGAGCACGGAGTAGAACAGGAAAAGCGCGTTGCGGTTATCCGCGAGGACGAGTGCATTGGTTGCACCAAGTGCATCCAGGCCTGCCCAGTGGATGCGATCCTTGGCGCCGCCAAGCACATGCATACCGTCATCGAGAGTGAATGCACCGGTTGCGACCTGTGCGTCGACCCCTGCCCCGTCGACTGCATCGATATGGTGACCGTCGAAAACGACATCCGCACATGGACCTGGAAGCCGCCTGCTTCGGGCGTCATCGCCACTGACCGACAGGGAGTGGGCGCCTGATGACGCAGATCTGGGATTTCACCGGCGGTATACATCCAGCCGAAAACAAACATCTTTCGACCGCACGGCCAATTGCGCTTTCCTCGTTGCCCGAGAGGTTGACCATTCCCCTTCAGCAACACATCGGCGTCCCGGCAGAAGCCTGTGTTTCCATTGGAGACCATGTGCTCAAGGGTCAAAAAATCGCCGACGTAGCCGGCAATATCGGGGTACCCGTGCACGCCCCTACTTCCGGCACCGTGGAAGCGATTGGATTGAAGCCCGTACCCCATCCCTCAGGCATGAGCGACTGGTGTATCACCCTGAAGCCCGATGGCGACGACCGGTGGACTGATCTGCACCCTCTTGAGGACATCAGAACCCTTGATCGGGAGACTGTGTTAGAGCGGATTCGCCAACTTGGCGTTGCCGGACTCGGTGGTGCTGGATTCCCCACCAATATCAAATTACGCCCGCCCAAGGATCGAAAAGTCAGCACGCTGATTCTGAACGGCGCCGAATGCGAGCCTTACATCACCGCCGACGACATGAGCATGCGCGAGCGGGCTGATGATATTGTTGCAGGGCTCCAGATCATGGCGTGGATTCTGCGACCCGAACGTGTTGTGATCGCGATCGAGGACAACAAGCCGGAAGCCATCGCCGCGATTCGCGCTGCGACGAAGGGTACCCAGACAGAGGTGGTGGTCATCCCCACAAAATACCCGTCTGGTGGCGAAAAACAGCTGATTCAGATTCTGACCGGCATGGAAGTGCCCAGTGGCGGCATTCCCGCAGATATCGGGGTGATGTGTCAGAACATTGGTACCGCCATTGCGGTCTCAAACGCGATTCATAAGGGCGAACCGCTGATTTCCCGCGTCACCACCATTACCGGTCGGGCCGTGGATGCGCCAGGGACCTATGAGGTGTTGATCGGCACACCCATCTCGCACCTGCTGCACCAATCCAAGCTGGACAACTCCCGCCTGGAGCGTCTGATACTGGGCGGTCCGATGATGGGCTACACCCTGGAAACGCCGGACGTACCAGTGGTTAAAACCACAAACTGCGTTATTGCGTCGACAGCCGACGAACTGCCTACGCCTCCACCAGAACAGCCCTGTATCCGGTGTGGCATGTGTGCAGAAGCCTGCCCGATGGAGTTGTTGCCACAGCAGCTCTTCTGGTATTCCAAATCGGGCGAATATGACAAGGCGGAGCATCTCAATCTTTTTGACTGCATTGAGTGCGGTGCTTGTTCCTATGTATGCCCCAGCTCCATTCCGCTGGTCCAGTACTACAGGGCGGCGAAAGGAGAGATTCGCACCCAGCAGGCAGAACACCTCAAGGCGGACCGGGCTCGCGAACGATTTGAAGCCCGGCAGGCAAGGCTTGAGCGCGAGCAGCAGGAAAAAGAGTTGCGGCGTAAGGAACGAGCCAAGGCGGCCGCAGAGGCTCAGGCCAAAAAGAAAGCCGAGGCCGAGTCTGGTGAAAGTTCAACAGACGACCGTGCCGCCAAAGCGGCTCTGGTTCAGGAGGCCCTGGCCAGGAAACAGGCCAAATCCAAGCCGGCTGTTACTGAGGACAATCCCGAGCCCAAGAAGCCCGAACCGGCTCCCGAGGTTGATGTCGAGGCACTCGAAAAGCAGCTCGATCAAGCCAAATCCAAATTGAGTACGATGCAGAGCATGTTGGACGATGCCAGGGCTGAAAATGCCGACAATGTCGACAAGCTCGAACGGGCCGTCGCCAAGAACCACGACCGGGTACAGCGGGCCGAAAAGGCGTTGGCTGAAGCCCGCGAAACACCGTCAATCGATTCCTAGAGAACAGGTCCAACATCCATGGCTCTTGCCCAACAGTCCTCGCCCCACGCCAGACGCGCCCGCTCAACGTCCAATGTGATGTTATGGGTGATTCTGGCCAGTGTACCGGGACTGATTGCCCAGACGATTTTCTTCGGTTGGGGAAACCTGATCAATGTCGTGTGGTGCGTGCTCGTGGCGATAGGCGCCGAGGCGCTTATGCTGAAGCTCAGACAGCGCCCCGTCCTGTTTTTCCTCAAAGACAACACAGCTGCGGTCACCGGTCTGTTGCTGGGTTTATCCCTGCCTCAGTTTGCTCCCTGGTGGGTCTCGGCAGTGGCCGTGTTATCGGCAATCGTGCTGGCAAAACAGTTGTACGGCGGCCTGGGATCCAATCCGTTTAACCCTGCAATGGTGGGCTATGCCCTCGTGCTGATCTCATTTCCGGTTGCGATGACGACCAACTGGGCAACGCCAGCCGGGCTGACAGACACCGC
>CAZWEP010000040.1:4748-26391 GCA_964632565.1 uncultured Marinobacter sp.
ACCTGGCACATTCCGTTGAGCTTTCTTGCGGCGTTGGGATTGATGAGTCTGGCGTTTGGCAGCAATCCGGATGAATACGCACCGCTATCCATGCACCTGCTTGCAGGTGGCACCATGCTGGGCGCCTTCTTCATCGCGACCGACCCCGTGTCTGCAGCGACTAGCCATCAGGGTAAAATCATCTATGGCGCTGGCATTGGCATACTCATTTACCTGATACGTACCTGGGGCTCGTACCCGGATGCCGTTGCCTTCGCAGTCCTGTTGATGAACTTTGCAGTGCCGTTTATTGATCACTACACGCCGCCCCGGACCTACGGTCATCACAAGGCCAGACGCGGCGTTCCCGGTAAGGCACAGGGGTAATCATGGCAACACTAGGACAATCCATTACACGCAACGCCATTGGCCTTGGCCTGTTTGCCATCATCACCGGTGGTACCATCGCGTTGACTCAGGGACTGACTGAGGAGCGTATCGAGGAGCAAGCGGCCCGGGCAGAAGCAAAAGCGCTTTTCGAGATCATCCCCGAAGAAGCCCACGACAATGCATTGCTCAAGGACACAGTTACCCTGCCCACCAGCACATTGTCCGATGAACAAAAAGCCATGACTGCCTGGGTCGCTCGGCAAGATGGCCGTCCCATGGGGCTGATCCTGCCGGTGGTCGCCAGCGATGGCTATTCTGGCGAGATCCGCCTTCTCGTGGGTGTGAACCTGAAGGGCAAGGTTCTGGGGGTGCGCGTCACCAGTCACCGTGAAACTCCTGGGCTTGGCGACAAGGTGGAGACAAAGAAATCAGACTGGATTTATGCCTTTGAAGGGCGCTCTCTCGGAAACCCGGATCTGAAAGAATGGACGGTAAAAAAAGACGGCGGCACGTTTGATCAATTCACAGGGGCCACCATTACGCCGCGCGCCGTTGTGACTACCGTCAGAGACACCCTGGTCTACTTTCGCGAACACTGGCCTGCTATTCGCGAACTCATCAACGAGCCCGCAACGCCGCGCGAAGAACCCATGACACCTGATTCAATTGCAGGCGAACTCTCAGGCAAGGAGCATTCCTGACATGGCAACAAAATCCAATGCCGAGATCATAAAGGACGGCCTCTGGACCAATAACCCGGCATTGGTTCAGGTCCTTGGACTGTGCCCGCTACTGGCTGTGACCAGTACGGTGGTCAATGCCATTGGCCTGGGCCTGGCAACTCTGCTGGTATTGATGGGATCCAACCTTGCCGTTTCACTGATCCGCAATTTTGTCAGCGATTCCGTTCGTCTACCTGCCTTTGTGATGATCATCGCGTCGTTCGTAACCTGCGCGGAACTGCTGATGCAGGCGTTCACCTATGAGCTCTATCAGATTCTTGGCATATTCATTCCTTTGATTGTGACCAACTGTGCCATTCTTGGTCGGGCGGATGCCTTCGCATCCAAGAACCCACCGCTACCGGCGCTGCTGGACGGGTTTATGATGGGCCTGGGTTTCCTCTTGGTGCTTATCGTATTGGGGGGCCTCCGGGAACTGATCGGTCAGGGCACGTTGTTTACGGACATGAACCTTTTGCTGGGCCCCGCAGCTTCTGATTGGGCGATACAGCCACTGCAAGACTATCCGGACGTACTGTTCATGGTTTTACCACCTGGCGCGTTTATCGGGCTAGGGTTACTGATTGCCATAAAGAACGGCATCGATAACCGAATCAAAGCTCGCCGTAACGCAGAGAAAACCGTGGAAGCAGGCAGCAAAAGAGTACGCGTCACTGGTAACGTCACCTGAACCTGGCCGGGCGAAAATTCCATGAACAAAGAAAAACGAACCGCGATTTTTACCAGGCTCAGAGAGGCAAACCCATCGCCAACGACGGAGCTGAACTATTCCAATCCGTTTGAGCTTCTGGTCGCCGTGATCCTCTCTGCACAGGCGACAGACGTCGGGGTCAACAAGGCGACAGCAAAACTCTACCCTGTCGCCAATACGCCACAGGCCATTTACGATCTTGGCGTCGATGGACTGAAAAGCTACATCAAGACCATTGGCCTTTTTAACAGCAAAGCCGAAAACGTCATCAAAACCTGCAAGGCGTTGATTGAGCAGCATGATGGCGAGGTTCCGAACACTCGAGAAGCATTGGAAGCGTTGCCGGGTGTGGGCCGAAAGACGGCCAATGTCGTGCTGAATACCGCGTTTGGGCAGCCAGCCATGGCGGTGGACACACACATATTCCGGGTCTCAAACCGAACCGGTATTGCTCCAGGCAAGAACGTGCTGGAAGTTGAAAAACGCTTGATGAGGCTGGTGCCGAAGGAATTTCTGCTGGACGCACACCACTGGCTGATTCTTCACGGACGTTACACCTGCACTGCCCGCAAACCGAAATGTGGCGCCTGTTTGATTGAAGACCTGTGTGAGTTCAAAAAGAAGCGGGACTATCTCGACTAACTGAGGAATAACCTCAGCCCCGATTGCGGGACTGAGGCGTCTGTCAGGTCTTAACGCTGACCCAACATCTTCTCTTTCAGGTCTTCCTGAGCAGGCTTGTCGGACAGCCAGATGCCGAACAGCGCCTTTTTAAACTCGAGATCCCCGATCGTGGTGCGTGTTTCACCATTCTTCAGGATGCGAGTGCCTTCGCCCGGAAGGTACACCAGGTCAAACACATCCCCTTCTTTAATTTCGTCAGAGAATACGTCGAGGAACTGGTCAACTTCGCCCTGAATGGCAGCGAGGTCACCGCCCGTTGAATTTTCGAAGCCTTCCATGGTTGCAGACTTCATCTTCTCGCTGGTGATCATACCGGAGATGATGTGCAACGTGATCGCCTGAGGTTCATCCGCGTTGATAATCGCCTCGCCATCATCAATGGTGTTCGGCACATAGAGGCCGCCAACGTACAGATCCAGGAACCACTTGGAACGAGTACCAGCACCGTTCAGCTTGAGCTCGGTGTCCATGGCCGAGTAGGTTTCTGGAACGTTGACACCGTCTACTTCAAGAGCCGAAACAGGCGCAGAGAGAACGGATGTGAGGAGCAGTGAAGCGAATCCTGTTGATAGAGCCTTTTTCATCGTCTTATCCTTTCGATCGTTATTATAAAATTTCGTCTCTTCTCTAGAGTCTCGCTGAAGCTCGACACCCATATCCCACCTCAGCGGCCCAAGTGTAACATCGTGTAAAATGCCACTTTCGGGGGCTGGTTCTCATTTGTGGAGACAAAAAAAACCGGCCTTCGAAAAGGCCGGTTTTTTGGGAGCCAGGTCTGTTTACATAAACAACATGTTTCCTGACAACCCCTCTTTTTCCAGGATTTCACGGAGGCGACGCAACGCTTCAACCTGAATCTGGCGAACACGCTCGCGAGTCAGACCGATTTCCTGGCCGACTTCCTCCAGGGTGCTGATAGGATAACCTCTCAAACCGAATCGACGAGACAGGACCTCCTGCTGCTTGTCGCTGAGCTGATCGATCCACTTCTCAACGCAGGAACACATGTTGTTGTCCTGCAGAAGATCCGCCGGATCAGAAGCGCCCTCGTCTGCAACCGTATCCAGAAGCGATTTCTCGCCCCCTGCTCCAATCGGCGTGTCCATGGAGGCAACGCGCTCGTTCAGACCAAGCATGCGCTTCACGTCTGCGACTGGCTTGTCCACCATCTGCGCGATCTCTTCGGCGGAAGGTTCGTGGTCGAGCTTCTGCGTCAGTTCGCGAGCAGCGCGCAGATATAAATTCAGTTCTTTAACGACATGAATAGGCAGGCGAATCGTGCGAGTCTGGTTCATGATCGCACGCTCGATGGTCTGACGGATCCACCACGTGGCATAGGTCGAGAACCGGAAACCGCGCTCGGGATCAAACTTTTCCACGGCACGGATCAACCCCAGATTGCCTTCCTCAATCAGGTCAAGCAACGTCAGGCCACGATTCACGTAACGACGAGCAATCTTGACCACCAGTCGAAGGTTACTCTCGATCATCCGCTTGCGACCAGATTCCTCACCTTTCCGTGCCAGGCGAGCAAAATAAACTTCTTCTTCGGGAGTCAAAAGCGGCGAAAAGCCGATTTCATTGAGATAGAGCTGGGTGGCATCCAGCTGTTTTTGACTGGTGAAATATCGGCCTTGGGCCGGGATATCTTCTTCGGAAGAGGAAGCTTCGGTTTCCGCACCCTCGTCTTTTTCTGCTTTTTCTTCTTCCAGCAACTGATCGTCTGCTTCCTCTACATCGGAAACGCGATCAATGATGAGTTCTTCCTGGTCTGCTGACATAACTCTTGCCCCGCCTTTCAATGATCCTGGATATCGGCCCACGAATTCTTGTTGTAGTGAGCGCCTGTTTTTGCATTTTCTTTTTTCAGGACATTTGCTCCTGGCTTGATGGGTGCGATTCACACCTAATTGTTGTTTTTTGCCAGTCGTTCTTTTTATCTCTGTGGATTCGGAATCAGGAGTGACTTGCCATGCTATCGGGGCGGAAGATACGGCATTGGATCCACGGGATTCCCGTTTTTGCGGATCTCAAAATGCAGTTTGGGCCGATCTGTTCCGCTACTGCCCAATTCGGCAATGACCTGTCCGGCTGAAACGTCCTCCCCTTCCTGCACCAGAATTTTCCGGTTATGAGCGTAAGCACTTAAAAAGTGCTCGTTGTGATTAACGATTACCAGGTTACCGTAACCCAGTAATCCATCCCCTGCATACACCACGTTTCCTGCAGCGGCTGCCCGGACAGAATCACCCGGATTTCCAGCAATATCAACACCTTTATTGACTTTGCCAGATGTTGAATATGTAGCAATTACAGTGCCAACGTGTGGCCAGCGCCATTGTATGTTAGCGACTGTCTGGCTTTGGCGTGACGTCGGTAAAGACCGATCAGGGGGTTTGGAAACGGGTGGAGGCGTCGAAGATGCGACGGGTTTCGGAGGCCTTGGCGCAGGTTTTGAACGGCTGGCTGGACGGCTCGCCGACGAGGAAGAGGACGCAGACGCCTGGATACTTCCACGCTTGTCTAATCTGAGGACCTGGCCAACCTGCAGGTTATAGGGCGGACCGATGTCATTAGCATCACCTAATTCCCGGTAATCCCGACCGTAGCGCCACGCAATGCTGTAAAGCGTCTCTCCGGACTTGACCTTATGGGTACCCCAGTAGACTGGAGGATTGTAGATATCGTCCTGATAAAGGGATGGCGTATTGCACGCTGACATCAGGAAACATAGACAGAGACCGAAAACAATCGACGGGGAACGGCGGAGTGGCGAAGCACCTTCAGACCGACACTCGGGACGCGCCTGAGCCCTGCCCTTCGTGGAAAGCCAGCTAAAGGCAGAGCGCGCGGTCATCGAATGTCTGACTTGCAACCTAGACAGAATAAAAAGCAGCCTCTTAGAATTTATCCGTATAAAAAATGCGGCGTTTTATCAGGTTTTGCGAGTAACCCGCTAATATATTGCACATTTCCGGAGCGCTTCCAAGTTACTGAGCGCGTCTATTTGTTACCGGTCGGAACACCCGAGAAGCCCCAAAAAGTAACACTTGTCTCAAAATCAGTGTGAACTTGCGCTCAAATCAGGCAGTCAAACGTGTAACTTGAACCCTCTTTCCCCATCTCTAGCGAGAAGCTCGTTGACCGATTTTTTCGACCACCAGCACCAGCGCAAATCCAACAATCGCGCACACGCTTGCCAGCAGCAACTGTGGTTCCTGCCCCGTTAACTCAGCATAGCTGAACGGGCTGACGCTCGCCTCGTTCAATGGGACTCGCTCACCGGAACTGTTCACGCGCCATGTGAGGGTTTCTTTCCAAGGCCAGATTTTGTTGAGCGCCCCCACCATAAAGCCAATCAGCAAACCCAGTACAGCATCGTGAAAATGACGAAAAGCCCAGGTAATAATCCGTGCGACGGACAGTAGGCCGATCAGGCACCCAACCGCAAAAACCGCAAGAGTCGCAAGCTCTGGCCCCTTGATTGCCGCAAGCACCGGAGCGTACATACCCAGAATAACCAGAATGAACGAACCAGAGATTCCGGGAAGAATCATTGCACAAATCGCCAGAGCGCCAGCGCCAAGAAAAATCAGGCTGGATGGTTGCTGGGGTGCGCCAGTCAGGGTGGTCACCCACCAGGCAAAGACCACCCCAACCAGGAACGGTGCCAGCAACCCTGACCTGAGGGATTTAATCTGGCGCCCCACATGCCAGACAGACGCCAGGATCAGACCAAAGAAGAAACTCCAGATAAGGATCGGAAAATTCGTCAGTAACAGGGTGATCAACGACGCAAGCGTCGCGATACTGGTGAGAATTCCCAGCAAAAGACACAACAGGAAAGAAGCGTCACTCTCTCGCCAGAAATCTTTCCATTTGCCTTTCAGAAGATAAGTGAACGCAGCATTCGGAAGTCGTCCGACCGCTTCGAGCAACCGAAAGTAAATACCCGTGATAAAGGCGATCGTTCCGCCCGACACGCCCGGAATGATGTCCGCAGCGCCCATGGCCATGCCGCGTAAAAAGACAGCCCATAATCGGTGCTGCTCAGAAGGGACGGATCCGCTCAACGCACCACTCCGCCTAGCAGAGGCACGAAGCGGACTGGTTCGATTTCAGTGGTTTCAAATTCATCTCCATGCCGGACCATCTGCACCAGCATCTGGGTGTGCTCGCCAATCGGAGCCACGATTACGCCACCATCTGAAAGCTGCATTTTAAGCTCTTCGGGAATCTCCTTCGGAGCCGCTGTCACCATGATTCCGTCAAAAGGCCCTTTTTCTGGCCAGCCCATTCCGCCGTCGGCATGTTTCAGCAGGACGTTTCTGGCACCCAGGGTGCGCAAGCGTTCGCGGGCACGATCCTGAAGTGGCTTGATGCGCTCGACGCTGTACACCTCGTCGACCAGCTTGGCCAGTATAGCGGTTTGATAGCCCGACCCTGTACCGAGCTCAAGCACGTGCTTCGGTTTGTGGCGCATCAGCACTTCCGTCATTTTTGCGACGATGTAGGGCTGGGACAGAGTCTGGTTGTAACCAATGGGCAGCGAAGTGTCTTCATAGGAGCGGTGCGACAGAGCCTCGTCCAGAAAAATATGCCGGGGCACATCTGACATTGCGGCCAGCACCTGTTCGTCTTCAATGCCCGAGTCCCGCAAACGCTGAATCAGTCGCATACGGGTTCGTCGGGAGGTCATCCCAATACCGTCCAGTTCGGCAACCATCAGAGTCGCTCCTCCTCGTTGAGCTGATCAACCCACTCAGCCAGGGGAGATAGCGCTTCGTGACGTGTCATGTCCACGTGCACCGGAGTCACGCTCACATAGCCCTCTTTGACAGCGTGGAAATCGGTGCCTTCACCTGCATCGCTGCTTTCGCCTGCGGCGCCAATCCAGTAGCGGGCCTTGCCGCGCGGACAGGTCATTGGTACCGCGCCCTCTGCCCGGCCCCGGTGTCCAAGTCGAGTGACTTTAAATCCGGCCAATTCCTGCCACGGCAAATCCGGAACGTTGACATTCATCAGACAGCGAGGCCCCAGGGAAACAGCGCCCCGGCTCTCCAGAATCAGACGAACAACACGCGCCGCTGTTTCGTAGTGGAAACGCCCTTCGTTAACTAGCGACACAGCAATGGCAGGCAATCCCAGATGGCGCCCTTCCATCGCCGCTGCAACCGTGCCGGAATAGATAATGTCGTCACCAAGATTGGCATGGGTATTAATACCGGACACCACACGATCAAACGGTTGATCAAACAATCCGTTCACAGCGAGATGCACGCAATCCGTTGGAGTGCCGTCAACGCTTCGAAAACCACCGGGATGATTTTCAACAGTCAAAGGCCGGTTGAGCGTCAGCGCGTTGCTGGCACCGCTGTGGTCTCTGTCGGGGGCCACAACGCTCAGGTCGCCAAGCCCCTGTAGCCCGTCATAAAGCGCTTTTAATCCCGGAGAGTGCACTCCGTCGTCATTGGATAATAGAATCCGCACGGTTTTCCCCGTTCACTTCAATCTCAAATACATCATTCAGCAGCGTGGTCGCATATTGCCCTGGCTCCAGGCGAAATTGTAACTCCAAGGCGCTGTCATCCAGCCAGCTCCAGCGCAAAAATTCGGGAATCAGCACCAAATTGCGCCGCTCAGGTTTCATCCGCGTTTGCGAAAACACACGCTCAACCTCCGGATGGCCTGCCACCACTCGACGCTCAAGCTCACCCTGAGCAAGTTCCGCCAGGGTGCCACCATCACCCCACATCGGGCCGGTCACATCCGCCGCTGGCTCACCCGGAATTTGCTCGGTCCAGTTACCAGCCTCAACACGATGAGCCAATACTTCATTAAACAACCAGGAACGTGCCGCCGAAAAGTACAATACGTTTTTAACGTCGGCACTGCCAGAGCCAGAGCGGCGTCCCCGGCTTTTTTTGCCAGATTTGCGCTTCGGAGTGAGAGGCGCCGAAGGGTCCATGTTGATTGCATGATCCAGGTTTGCGCCGCTGTGGCCAAATCGCTGGGGTCCGAAATAGTTTGGGCAGCCCTGGCTCGCAACTCTGGCGAGCGCCGAATCAATCGCATCACGGTCGCCACGGACATCCCTGAGCACGATGTCAAAGTCGTTTCCGGTGTGTTCCCCTCGTCTCAGCTTCCTCGGCATCCTCTGGTGCCCGAGCAATTTCCATGACTCCGCGATCCTTGTCATCAGGGCTTCATCCTCGTCGGCCATTCCAGGACGGTAGAGGCTGAACCACTGACGGGTAACGGCATTCCGATCTTTCAAGCCACAGAAACCGACATCAAACGGCCGGCAATCTGCCAGCCTGGCCAGTTGCCTGGCAACGTATTCGGTGTTGTCTCCGGTCTTTTCAAGCCTGAGATAAAGGTGCTCTCCCCCCTGCTCTTCGCCAGGATCGAACACTTCATCAACCCGGAAATCCTCTGCCACAGATTTGAGAACGCCACCCCCATCCCGTTTTCCGGAAGACGTCGGCCAGTCCAGACGCCATTGGCCTGTTTCCGAAGCGTCAGCCTGGAAGGTCACGAAAGGTCCTGTTCGAGGAGACAGACCACCTGGCAGGCTATGCCCTCACCTCGCCCGGTAAAGCCAAGCTTCTCTGTCGTCGTCGCTTTTACGCTCACGGCACTCGCTGACACCTCTAGGTCTTCTGCGATATTGAGCCGCATGGCGTCAATGTGAGGAGCCATCTTGGGCTTCTGAGCAATAATGGTGGCATCTACATTGACCACGGAATATCCCTGTTCAGAGACGCTGGTCATCACCCGGCGAAGCAGGTCTCGACTGTCTGCGCCCGCCCACTGATCACTGGTATCAGGAAAGAAATGGCCGATGTCGCCAAGGGCCAGTGCACCCAACAAGGAATCAGCCAACGCATGAAGCAGTACGTCGCCGTCGGAATGGGCCTTTAGGCCGTGAGTATGTGGGATGGTCACGCCACCGAGAATGATGTCATTACCCTCACAAAAGGCATGAACATCGAAGCCTTGCCCAATCCGCATGAGTGCTTTCCTCTTTGCTATTAACGCTGATACTGCGCTAGAAACGATCCAGAATAAATTCGGCCAAGCCAAGGTCTGCAGGAACAGTCACCTTGATATTATCTGGGCGTCCCTCTACGAGACAGGGCGCCTTGCCCATTCTTTCAAGAGCGGACGATTCGTCGGTGACAGCCGCGCCATGCCTGCGCGCGCTCACCAGGGCCTCCTTCAGTAGCCCGAATCGAAACATCTGAGGAGTCAGGGCGCGCCAGAGACGTTGCCTGTCGATGGTGGAGCGGACATCAAAGCTGCCGGGCTCTACTTCCTTTAATGTATCGCTAACCGGCGTCGCGAGTAGCCCCCCGACCGGGTGGTCCTCTAGCTTTTCGACAAGATTCTTCAGGTCATCAGGATGCAAGCAAGGACGCGCTGCGTCGTGCACCAGAACCCAATCATTGGCTTGTGCCCGGTCACCAATGGCTTCGAGTGCTGCTAAAACAGAATCGGAACGTTCTTCGCCACCAATGCAGTGCTCTACTCCGGGATCGCTACTGGCGTCGGTGTGTTCGAAAAAGGGGTCGTCAGAGTGGATGGCTATCATGCAGCCTTCCAGCCGGCAGTGATTCAAAATCTGGCTAACAGAAATATCCAGCAACGCTTTTCCGCGCAGGGGTAGATACTGCTTCGGCCGATCGGCCTTCATGCGTTGCCCGACTCCTGCCGCCGGAATGATGAGCCAGTATTTGGGTTGGGATTTGGACATGGTACGAAACCGGGCGTGACGTCAGGGCGAACAGAGACTTATTGCTCAACCACCAGGAAAAAGGTCTCATTCTCTCGGATCAGGCCCAGATTCATTCGCGCACGTTCTTCCAGTGCGCCCTGCTGACCGCGCAGGTTCAGCACCTCTGCGTAGAGGCGTTCATTCCTGGCCGCCAGCTCGGCGTTTTCGGAACGTTGTTCGGCAATGGCGTCTTCCAGGCCCCAGACTTGCGCATAACTACCTTCCCCCACCCACAGGCGCACCTGCAGGAGAAGAATCAGCAAAACCAGAATGGACCAGACCAACTTCATTGTTCGTTCCGACTACCGCTCAATAAACCGAGTGATGAGTATAGACCTTAGTGTAGATTTTCAACAAGTTTTGCTAACCAATTGTATAAAAAGGCCATCACGCTTCTGATTTGAAGCTGTGATGGCCCATTTTGCACAGTCAGTCAGGCCAAAGCCTGACAGAAATGCGATTTAGCCTTGTCCTTTGATCTCAACGAGACCTCTGTAGGCAGCCTTGGCGCCCAGCTCTTCTTCAATACGCAACAACTGATTGTACTTGGCAACCCGGTCAGAGCGGCACAGAGAGCCAGTTTTGATCTGGCCGGCACAGGTAGCCACTGCCAGATCCGCAATGGTGGTGTCCTCAGTCTCGCCAGAGCGGTGGGAAATCACAGCCGTAAAGCCTGCATCCTGGGCCATCTTGATCGCATCCAGGGTTTCGCTCAGGCTGCCGATCTGGTTGAACTTGATCAGGATCGAGTTGCCGATGTGCTTGTCGATGCCCTGCTTCAGAATCCGGGTGTTGGTTACAAACAGGTCATCACCAACCAGCTGTACACGGTCGCCAAGCTTCTCGGTCAGCACTTTCCAGCCGTCCCAGTCGCTCTCGTCCATGCCGTCTTCGATCGACACGATCGGATAACGGTCACATAGGCCAGCCAGATAATCTGCAAAACCGGCGGAATCAAAGGACTTACCTTCGCCGGACAACTGATACTGCCCATCCTTGTAAAACTCGGAAGAGGCGCAGTCCAGGGCCAGAGTCACATCCGTGCCCAGTGCATAACCGGCTGCCTCTACGGCTTCCTTGATCACTGCCAGTGCCGCTTCGTTGGATGGCAGGTCCGGCGCAAAGCCACCTTCGTCGCCAACCGCAGTATTCAGGCCTTTGGCGCTCAATACTTTCTTCAGGCTATGGAAAATCTCAGCGCCGACACGCAGTGCCTCGGAGAAGGATTTCGCAGCGACTGGCTGCACCATGAATTCCTGAATGTCGACGTTGTTATCAGCGTGCTCACCACCGTTGAGGATATTCATCATCGGAACGGGCATGCTGAACTGCCCGGACGTCCCGTTGAGGTCAGCAATGTGAGCGTAGAGAGGTTTGCCAAGAGACAGAGCCGCGGCCTTGGCGGCGGCCAACGACACCGCAAGAATCGCGTTCGCACCGAGATTGGCTTTGTTGTCAGTGCCGTCCAGTTCCAGCATAACGTTGTCGATACCGCGCTGATCGGCAGCATCCTTACCAACAAGGGCCTCACTGATTGGGCCGTTCACCGCGGCGACTGCTTTGGTCACGCCCTTTCCAAGATAACGGCTTTTGTCCTGGTCCCGCAGCTCCAGCGCTTCTCTGGAACCGGTGGAAGCACCTGACGGCGCACAGGCGCGGCCCAGAGTGCCATCTTGCAGAACAACGTCTGCTTCGACCGTAGGATTGCCGCGCGAGTCGAGAACCTCACGGGCTTTGATACTGGCGATCGTGGTCATTCTTTTCTCCAAGGATTTTCAGTCAGAAGTCATAGTGTTGATATTGGCGCCGAAAGATCATGCAGTGTCGATCGGCTTAAAGCTTTTTATTAGATCGTCGACGGCTTTCACTCTTGTGAGGAAAGGCTCGAGCTGACTCAGCCGCAGCGCGCATGGGCCATCACATTTGGCCTGATCCGGGTCTGGATGCGCCTCCAGAAATAATCCTGCAAGCCCCTGAGACATACCTGCCAGGGCAAGATCGGTCACCTGAGCTCGTCGCCCGCCGGCTGAATCTGCGCGGCCACCTGGCATCTGCAGCGCATGAGTGACGTCGAAAAACACCGGTACATTCATCTGCTTCATGATGCCAAAACCGAGCATATCCACGACCAGATTGTTGTACCCAAAGCTGCTACCACGCTCGCAGAGAATCAGGCGATCGTTACCGGCTTCTTCGCATTTTCGAAGAATGTGCTTCATTTCCTGGGGCGCGAGAAACTGGGCCTTTTTGATGTTAATGGCCGCTCCGGTTTTGGCCATGGCGACCACCAGATCGGTTTGACGGCTGAGAAAGGCAGGCAACTGAATAATGTCGCAAACCTGGGCAACGGGTTCCGCCTGCTCAGGTTCATGCACGTCAGTGATCACCGGAACATCGTATTTGCTCTTGATGTCGGCCAGAATCTGAAGCCCCTTTTCAAGTCCGGGGCCCCTGAAGGAAGTTACCGAGGACCGATTGGCCTTGTCGAAAGAAGCCTTGAATACGTAAGGAATGCCGAGCTTTTTGCACACTTGCACATAGGCATCAGCCACTTCGAATGCGAGATCTGCGGACTCAAGGACGTTCATTCCGCCAAACAATGCGAAAGGTTGCTCGTTGGCGATCTCTATGCCCGCAACATTAACCATGCTCCTCGCCATATTCAGGATCCTTTCTTGCGCGCCACGGCTGCCTCAATGAACCCTTTGAACAGGGGATGGCCATCGCGGGGCGTCGATGTAAATTCTGGATGGAACTGACAGGCCACGAACCAGGGATGATCGGGGACCTCGACAACTTCCACCAGTCGGCCGTCCGTTGAGCGGCCGGAGATCAGCAGTCCGGCACCTTCCAATTGCGGCAGGAAGTGGTTATTGACTTCGTATCGGTGACGGTGACGTTCACGAATGGTCTTCTTGCCGTAGCAGTTAGCAATCGTGGAGCCTTCGGACACAACGCAATCTTGCGCCCCGAGGCGCATGGTTCCGCCCAGATCCGACTCTTCAGTCCTCTCTTCCTTCTCTCCGCTGGCATCCAGCCACTCGGTAATCAGACCGACGACCGGCTCCGGTGAATGCTCACGGAATTCGGTACTGTGCGCGTCTTTGAGACCAGCAACATTGCGGGCATACTCTATGACCGCAACCTGCATGCCGAGACAGATGCCAAGATAAGGTACCTTGTTCTCACGAGCGTACTGAACCGTTCGGATTTTTCCTTCTACACCACGCTCGCCAAAGCCGCCCGGCACCAGAATGGCATCAGCGCTAGCCAGTGCGCCCGTACCGTCACGCTCAATATCTTCAGAATCGATGTAATTGATCCTGACTTTGGTGCGGGTCTTGATGCCGGCATGAAGCAATGACTCAACCAGGGATTTGTAAGCATCAAGCAGTTCCATGTACTTACCAACCATGGCCACTGTCACCTCACCCCCCGGATTCAGCAGTGATTCAACCACCGCATCCCACTCGCTCAGGTCCGCAGGGTTGGCGTCGAGGGAGAACCGCTCGATCACAAGCTGGTCGAGGCCAAATTCATGCAGCATGCGGGGGATGGCGTAAATGGACTTGGCGTCCTGCAGGGGAATGACCGCACGCTCTTCCACGTTCGTGAACAAGGCAATCTTGCGACGGGAGCTTGCGTCTACTTCATGCTCCGACCGGCATAACAGGATGTCCGGCTGCAAACCAATCGACCGCATCTCCTTCACCGAGTGCTGAGTCGGCTTGGTCTTGATTTCGCCGGCGGTGGCGATGTAGGGAACCAGTGTCAGATGCATGAACAAGGCGCGCTGGGAGCCCACCTCTACCTTCAACTGACGACAGGCTTCAAGGAATGGCAGTGACTCGATGTCACCCACCGTGCCGCCAATTTCAATCAGTGCGACGTCTGCACCAGCGGCGCCTTCAACCACTCGACGTTTTATTTCATCAGTGATGTGCGGAATCACTTGAACGGTGCCGCCAAGATAATCACCGCGACGTTCTTTGCGGATGACCTCTTCGTAAACGCGGCCCGTGGTGAAGTTATTGCGCTTGGTCATCGGCGTGCGAATGAAGCGCTCATAGTGGCCCAGATCCAGGTCCGTCTCGGCGCCATCTTCGGTGACAAATACCTCACCGTGCTGAAACGGGCTCATGGTGCCGGGGTCCACGTTGATGTACGGGTCCAGCTTGAGAATAGTGACCTTCAGGCCGCGTGCCTCGAGGATCGCTGCCAGTGAGGCAGATGCGATACCTTTCCCCAAGGAGGACACGACACCGCCGGTGACGAAAATATAACGCGTCATGCAGATTCCGTGATTTGTCTGGTTCGGTGAAGGAGGGAGATTGTCATCTCAAGATGGGAGATCAGAGTACCAGAAAGCCCACAACGGCTCAATTAGAATCAGGCTCTAAAATGAGCCGCCAGCCGCTGACCGGGGACGCCCCTGCAAACCGTGCCGATACCCAGGAATGTCCGACCGCTACCAACTCGGCACCGCCTTCGGAATGCTCCCACACCAACGGCACGGTGTCCCGCAGCCAGGGTGGAATCTGCTGCTCCTGAAACCAGTTTTTGAGTGGTTTGGAAGGCCCGTTCTGCTCTGGCCGAATCCGCTCACCACCGACGCGCGGACTGACGCTCAGCATTGGCCGGGGCTGCGAACTCGTCTGAGCGAGGGAAATTCGCCATCCCCCCCACTGCATGGTTGGGCTTATCATCGAAACGGGCGATGCAGGTGCGTCCGGCTGGTCTGGCACGCAATACAGGGCACCTTGAAACCTTCGTACCGTAAAGCCTTCGCCCTGAAGCTCCGGCATCCGATCATCGCCTGCCTCTACAAAGTTCGCCATCACTGAACCCCAGTCAATCGACGACGGCACTGGCAAAGACTGCCCTCGTATCCACCAGCGAATCAGATTTTTTTGTTCCACCAGCGAGAGCGCTGAGAGCTGGCCCAGGTCCAGCTCACCGTTGCGACCGCCAATCTGGTCAAACCGCACTTCTGCAAGACGGTCCGCCAGCTGCTGGTGATCCTGACAGGATTCCGCCGTATGCCCTACCCGCTGCACCAGGGAGGACCAACGAGTCTTGAGCCGCGGAATGATGGAGTGGCGCAGAAAATTGCGATCGAAGGACTCATCCTGATTGCTCGGATCATCGACCCATTTCAGTGAAAGCCGAGCCGCACACTCAAGAAGCGAATCCCGCCTCAAATCCAGATAGGGGCGATAGAGACGGCCCGCTCCAACGGCACGGGTACGGGGCATACCAGCCAGTCCCGCTACCCCGGTGCCGCGCAGCAGTCGAAACAGCACGGTTTCCAGTTGGTCATCGCCATGATGGGCCATCAGCAACAGGTCGTTTTCGCCTAATGACGATTCAAAGACTTCATAGCGAGCACTGCGGGCAGCAGCCTCGATGCTTCTACCGCCGACTGAAACCCGCTCAACCCGCAATGGGACTGACAATTCGGCGCACAGGTCGCGGCAGAAATGTTCCGTTTCCGGCGCGTTATCCTGAAGCTGGTGATTGATATGAAGGGCCACGAGCCGACCTGAGCCCGCGTATAAACGGGCGGCAGACTGCAGCAAAAGCACGGAGTCCATACCGCCACTCAGGGCAACCCAGAGTCTCTCGTGGGGTGGCAGCGATCGTAGCGGGGCCAGCAATAATTCTGGCCACTCGCGTTCCGGGCCGGTGTTACCGGCCGGTGTCATAGCGTGTCAGACGCTCGTAACGGCGGGAGACAAGCTCATTTACGTCCAGTGCACTGAGCTCTTCCACTCCCTGGGTCAGAGTATCGATCAGGGCCTCCGCCATTTGTTCCGGGGAACGGTGAGCGCCGCCAAGGGGCTCGGGAATGACGTTGTCAGCCACGCCCAGATCCTTTAGGCGGTCTGCGGTGACCCCCATGGCTTCGGCAGCCTGGGCGGCATGGTCCGCACTCTTCCAGAGGATGGACGCACATCCTTCCGGAGAAATGACGGCGTAAGTTGAATACTGCAGCATGTTGAGCTGATCGCAGACACCGATAGCCAAAGCGCCACCAGAGCCGCCTTCACCAACCACAGTGGAAATGATGGGTGTTTTGAGACGGGACATCACCGCCAGGTTGAACGCGATGGCCTCACTTTGCCCCCGTTCCTCGGCACCAATGCCCGGATAGGCACCGGGCGTGTCGATGAACGTCAGGATCGGCATTCGGAACCGCTCGGCCATCTCCATCAAGCGGAGCGCCTTGCGGTAGCCCTCAGGACGCGGCATACCAAAGTTGCGCTTGACCTTATCGCGCACCTCACGCCCTTTCTGATGGCCAATCACCATGACCGGTTTGCCATTCAGCCGAGCTGTGCCGCCCACAATCGACAGGTCATCCGCGTAACGGCGATCACCGTGCAGTTCATCGAAGTCATCGAACATCATGTCGATGTAATCAAGGGTATAGGGCCGCCTCGGGTGTCGCGCCAACCGCGCCACATCCCAGGGCTTGAGATCAGAAAAGATCGACTCGGTCAGGCTGACGCTCTTTTTACGTAGCCTGCTGATTTCATCTGTGATGTTGATGTCAGTGTCATTGCCCACCATCCGAAGCTCTTCGATTTTGGCTTCCAGGTCGGCAATGGGCTGTTCAAAATCCAGGTAGTTAGGGTTCATGATGTTCCATCATTATGATTGCCAGGCGGCCACAAGAGCCACCAAACCAGAAATTTGGACCAAGATAGCAGTGCCCTGCGAAACACTAAAGCGGACCTTCGTATGAGACCACTTGCCGAACTGCGTCAAACGTTCGGTAAATCGCCCTTTAAAGGCATCATCTTGTCGATTGCTATCAATCATAGACCAGTTCGACGGCCTGGTCGCCCACCAGGTATTTCAGTTCCAGCAGCAAATCGTCGTCTGGCTGCACCCGCCAGGCATCGCCAAGTTCAATCCGGCCGGTAGCATCGTTGCTGCTGTATTCAATCCAGACCGGGCTGCCCTCGCAACGGAAGGGACGCAAGGTTGCATCCAGCTTGTCCAGGAGTCCGTTCTGCAACTGATCCGAGTGAATCGCCAGTTTCAGCCCGCGACTGAACTGTTGACGGGCCGTCGCTACGTCCATTACCGAGCTGACTCGCATTTTCATCTGGCCGGAGTAATCGTCGTGGCTAACCTGGCCTTCAACCACAATAACCTGATCTGACTGCAGCAATTCGCGATGCTCGAAAAAGGCCTCTGAGAACAAGGTTGCTTCGATGCGGGCGCTGCGGTCATCCAGGGTAATGAAAGCCATGGTAGAGCCGGTGCGGGTTTTCATGGAACGCTGTGCCACCACAAGGCCGGCAACCCGCTGGGGCTGCTTTGCGGGCTTGAGGTCCGAGATAGAGGAGCGCACGAACTGCCGTACTTCTCGCTCATATTCGTCAAAAGGATGCCCGGTAAGATACAGGCCGAGGGTGTCCTTCTCTCCTTTCAGCCGCTGCTTTTCTGGCCATTCCCGCACGGACCGGGCATCGGCATAGGGATCCCCGTCCTCGCCGCCATCGAAAATGTCTCCGAACATGTCGGACATGCCCACGGATTCATTGCGCGACTGCTGTCCCGCCTGCTGAATGGCCTTGTCGATGCTGGCCATCAATTGCGCGCGACCGGCGCCCAGCTTATCCATGGCACCGCAACGGATCAGCGCCTCCAATGCCCGCTTGTTCACTTTCTTCAGGTCAACCCGCCGACAAAAATCAAACAGGTCCTGGTAGGGCTCACCGTCGGCCCTTCCCTCTACGATGCTCTGAATCGGTCCTTCGCCCAGCCCCTTGATGGCGCCGAGGCCATAGATGATCTGGCCGTCGTCATTAACGGTAAAGGTGTATTCCGAGCGACTGACGTCCGGCACCAACAGATCGAGCCCCATACTCCGGCATTCCTCAACCAGCGTGACCACCTTGTCGGTATTCTGCATATCCGCTGTCAGTACGGCGGCCATAAATTCCGACGGGTAATGGGCTTTGAGCCATAGCGTCTGATAGGACACCAGGGCGTAGGCTGCAGAGTGAGACTTGTTAAAACCGTAGCCGGCAAACTTTTCAACGAGGTCGAAGATATTTTCCGCTAGCGTGGTATCGATTCCATTCTCGGCACAACCATCGAGAAAGAACTGTTTCTGCTTGGCCATTTCCTCGGGCTTTTTCTTGCCCATGGCCCGACGCAGCATATCCGCATTGCCCAGGGTGTAGCCTGCCATCACCTGAGCAATCTGCATGACCTGCTCCTGATACAAGATGACCCCGTAGGTGGGCTCCAATACCGGTTTAAGGCCTTCGTATTGATAATCCGGGTGCGGAAAGGACATCGGCTGACGGCCGTGCTTCCGATCGATGAAATCGTCAACCATGCCTGACTGAAGCGGTCCCGGCCGGAACAATGCAACCAGTGCAATCATGTCCTCCAACGAGTCAGGCTGCAGGCGGCGAATCAGGTCTTTCATTCCGCGGGATTCCAACTGGAACACCGCCGTCGTCTCGGCCTTTTTGAGCATGGTGAATGACGGCACGTCATCCAGGGGTATTTCGTTAATATCGAGTTCCGGTTCGCCTTTCTTCTGGCGTCGCGGATTGATCATTGCCAGGGCCCAGTCAATGATCGTGAGCGTTCGAAGCCCCAGGAAGTCGAATTTCACCAGCCCAGCGTCCTCGACGTCACCTTTGTCGAACTGGGTAACCAGACTTCCGCCCTCATCATCGCAATAAAGCGGAGAGAAGTCGGTGATTTTGGTGGGCGCGATCACAACACCACCAGCGTGCTTGCCAGCGTTACGACACACCCCTTCCAGCTTCAGGGCCATTTCCCAGATTTCCTGGGCTTCCTCATCCTGTTCCAGAAATTCGGTCAGCTGTGGTTCCTGCTCAAGCGCCTTTTCCAGGGTCATACCAGGCTCGAACGGAATCATCTTCGACAGCTTGTCCGCCAGACCATAGGATTTGCCCTGAACACGGGCTACGTCCCGCACCACCGCCTTTGCCGCCATGGTACCGAAAGTAATGATCTGGGAGACCGCTTCACGCCCGTATTTCTCCGCAACGTAGGCAATGACGCGGTCACGGCCCTCCATGCAGAAATCGACGTCAAAGTCGGGCATGGAGACACGCTCAGGATTCAGGAAGCGCTCAAAAAGTAAGTCGTATTCCAGTGGATCCAGATCGGTGATCAACTGGGCATAGGCAACCAATGAACCGGCACCTGAGCCTCGACCCGGCCCGACAGGAACGCCGTTGTTCTTCGCCCACTTGATGAAGTCCATGACGATCAGGAAGTACCCCGGGAATCCCATCTGGATGATGATGTCCAGCTCGAAATTCAGGCGTTTGTAGTAGGCGTCGCGCTTTTCCTGATAATCCGGATCGTCCGGGCTGAGAGATTTTGCCAGTCGCTCTTCAAGACCATCTTCCGACACTTTGCGGAAGTATTCGTCCATGGTCATACCATCCGGGATCGGATAATTGGGCAGGAAGTACTCACCCATCCGAACCTGAACGGAGCAGCGTCGCGCAATCTGGACCGTATTCTCGACCGCCTCCGGGATGTCGGAGAAAAGCTCGATCATTTCCTCAGCGCTGCGCAGGTACTGCTGGTCGCTGAAACGGCGCTCACGTCGTGGATCGTCCAGCGTGCGGCTTTCGCCAATGCAGACTCGGGCCTCGTGGGCCTCAAAATCATCGGCGTGCAGAAAATGGACATCGTTCGTTGCCACTACCGGACAAGACAACTGCTCGGCCAGGGCGACACTGGCGTGCAGACAGTCCTCGTCACCCGGCCGTCCTGTGCGCTGCAATTCCAGGTAGAAGGAACCGGGATAAAGAGACATCCAGTATTCGGCACGCTGTTTCGCGAGATCCGATTTACCTGCCAACAAGGCCTTTCCTACATCGCCCATCTTGGCGCCGGACAGAGCAATCAGCCCTTCCCGGCCCTGCTCCAGCCAGGCACGCTCAACGATCGGCATGCCGTGTCGCTGGCCTTCCGTGTAACCCCGGGAAATGATCTCGGTCAGGTTGAGGTACCCGTCCTGATTCCGCGCCAGCAACGTCAACCTGAAAGGATTCTCTGGCTCATCCGGGTTATCAACCCAGATGTCTGCTCCAATGATGGGCTTTACACCTGCTCCCATGGCGGCTTTGTAGAACCGGACCAGAGAACACATGTTGGACTGCTCAGTCAGCCCGACAGCGGGCATTTGAAGTTCCGCGACCCGGTTGAGCAATGGCTTTACGCGAACCAGCCCATCAACCATGGAGTATTCGGAGTGGACGCGGAGATGAACAAAGGTGTCGGACATGGGATCAGTGCTTTCCTGCGTTCTTTACCAGAGACATGATCAGGCTTCGCCGTCGATCAACGCACGAATGGACTCCTCGGTCTGAGGGCCAAAGCGCGCTTCCTTCAGATTGCCGTCAGGGTCAATTACGAAGGTTGCGGGCAAGCCAACTGGCATTTGCCAACCCAATTCGGGGCCTGGATCTTCACTAAGCATGACATATTCGATGCCCATTCTCTCGCCCAAATCCAACAGTGCCTCGCCCTTCACTTCGTCAAAATTCACACCAAGCACAACGACCGAGGCAGAACGATCCAAAGCATTCAGCTCTGGAATCTCTTCAATGCAGGGCTTGCACCATTCCGCCCAGTAATTCACCAGAACCCAGTGGCCACGAAGGCTATCCCAATCCAGCTGTGTGCCATCAGGACGCTCAAAAGTCTGTTTCTGGCAGGCAGACATCAGCAGCACGGCTGCAATTACCGATACAGTGCGCCAGATTCTGACGGAAAGGCAGTTGGGCATGAAAAGCGCGGGGTACTGCAAAGAAGATCCTCCTGATAGACTACGGCGCGTGCGGGCGACTCAGCTTGTGATTGGCCCGCACGTTGTGGCGACGAACGATGACAGAAGCCACCTCAATTTTCCACATCTCTTGCAGGCCCAGCGGCCGTCTGGCCGAAGAACAGGACTACCATGACCGACAGCTCGCCTTACATACTGGTTTTGTATTATACGCGCTCCGGACAAACCGCTGAAATGGCCAATCAGGTTGCCCGCGGCGTTGCCAAGGTGTCGGGTATGACGGCAAGGATTCGTACAGTGCCGTCGGTGTCACCGGACACCGAAGCATCCCTGGATGCCGTTCCGGACACTGGCGCGCCCTACGCCACCAAAGAAGATCTCGCCAACTGCTCAGGGCTGGCCCTCGGCAGTCCGACGCGCTTTGGCAATATGGCAGCCCCGTTGAAGTACTTTTTAGATGGGACCGGTGACCTCTGGCTCAGCGGAGCGCTGTCGGGCAAACCGGCAGGCGCATTTACGTCCACTGGGAGCCTGCACGGAGGCCAAGAAACGACACTGCTGACCATGATGATCCC
>CAZWEP010000041.1:0-25458 GCA_964632565.1 uncultured Marinobacter sp.
GAGGCTATCCGGTGGTATTCGAAGAGGCCATAGCCGGCGCTCAACGTTTTGCAGGTGGCGCGGGCAGGCACGGTTCCTTCGATGAAAACACCGGAGACAAGGCCGCAGATTAGCGCCGGAAATCTCTTGTTCCATATTGTTTTTCCGCCTGCCCTAATAGCGTACACTTTTCGCAAGGGACATAACGGTCAGGCCTATTACTGGGCCTTCAGTAACCTAAGGATGGGACATTTCAGTGACAGTAGTAGGCATTGATCTTGGTACCACCAATAGTTTGGTGAGTGTCTGGCAGAACGGCGAAAGTCGAATCATCCCAAATTCACTTGGCGAATTGTTGACGCCATCTGTTGTAAGCATTGACCATCAGGGCATGGTACTTGTCGGTCAGGCAGCCAAAGATCGCCTGATCTCTCACCCGAACACCACCGTGTCCCAGTTCAAGCGTTTGATGGGCACGCGAGAAAAAATCACTCTGGGTGCTCGCGCATTTCTGCCCGAAGAACTCTCAGCACTCGTGCTCAAGCAGCTGAAAGCCGACGCCGAAGCCGACCTGGGCGAAACGGTGGCCGAAGCCATCATCAGCGTGCCCGCCTACTTCAACAACAACCAACGTACTGCCACCCTGAACGCAGCGCGCCTGGCCGGTCTGAAAGTGGAACGACTGATCAACGAACCCACCGCAGCCGCTCTGGCTTATGGCATTCAGGAGTCCGAGGACGAGCGCAACTTCATCGTAGTGGATCTGGGTGGCGGAACCTTAGATGTGTCCATCCTCGAAAAATTTGATGACCTGCTTGAGGTTCATGCGACCAGCGGCGACAGCTTTCTGGGAGGTGAGGATTTCACCTTTGCTATGGTGAACGCTGTCTGCGCGAAGCTATCCATCAACCTACAAACTCTAACGCCCAACGAACGTGCGCACCTGTATCGCTTATGCGACCAGTCCAAAAAGGCCCTGGCGGAAGATCCTGTCGTTGAAATCATCGCCAAGCTCAGTGGCGCGGAACACCGGATTCAATTCAGCAGGGAAGATTTCAGCCAGTGCTGTGAGGAACTGCTGGAAAGAATCAGGCTGCCACTGGAGCGCTCTGTCAAAGACTCGGGAATGACCCGAGAGGATTTCGACGACGTCATTCTGGTTGGTGGCGCTTCACGCATGCCGCTCGTCAAGAATTACGTAGGGCGACTGTTCGGTCGAATTCCGTCCGCCACCATAGATCCGGATCTCGTCGTGGCCATGGGTGCTGCGGTTCAAGCCGCCTTGAAAGAACGCAACCAAGCTTTGAAAGACAAGGTGCTGACAGACGTCAGCCCGTTTTCGCTCGGCGTGGAAGTCTCCCAACAGATGGAGCGCGGAGCGAAGCCGGGCTTTTTCTCCGTCATCATTCCTCGCAACACGGTGATTCCGGCCAGTCGCGTGGACCGTTTTTATACTGCGGCAGATTACCAGACCTCACTCAAGATCCGCATCTACCAGGGTGAGCAGCGACTCGTCAAAAACAACATACGCATCGGAGAACTCGAGCTGGGCGTGCCAAAGGCAAAAGCGGGCGAAGAATCAGTCGATGTCCGATTCACCTACAACATCAACGGACTACTGGAAGTGCAGGTTGATGTGGTGAGCACCGGTCAGCGGGAGACGCTGATCATCCAGAACACCAATAGCAACCTCAGTGACTCTGAGCTGGCAGGCCTGATCAAAGATATGGAGGCGCTTAAATTCCATCCACGCGAAGACAGCGCAAACATTGCAATCATGAATCAGGCAGAACGCATGTGGTCTGAGGCGCTGGATGAGGACAGGGTTTACATCGAACAGATGATCAATCACCTGGAAGATGCGCTGGACTCACAGGACCCGATGAGAGCAGAGGAAGCCCGCAAAGTTGTCGCGGACAAGTTGAGTGAACTACAGACAGAGAAGGGACGCTGGTGAGCCCATGGAAGTTACTGGGCGTCGAGCCCGGCAGTGATCGGAAGGTAATAAAGAAAGCCTATACCCGGCTGATCAAGGATGTCCATCCTGAGGACAACCCTGATGAGTTCATGCGTTTACGGCAGGCCTACGAAAGTGTGCTGGCATCGTTGGATGCGCCATCGACACCAAAAGTATTTTCAACTCCCAAGCCAACTCAAAAGGAGGAGCGATTGGACCTGTCCGCCTGGGACAGTGCTGATCATGAAAACACCGACAGTTCGAACTCTTCCGGCCAAGCTCGAACCATTGAGGATGACCGAGCCTTCGATCAAAACGATCCGAAGGATACGCGCGGTGTGATGGATGTGGCGGAAGATCCAGACCGTCGGAACAGGCAACTTAACGAGGTCAAGTCCGCCATGTTGCACGTGATGGACAACCCGGATCTGAGGAACCATTACGTCAACTGGAAGCCGTTGCTTGAAGGTCGGGAGCTAAATGATTTTCAAGTGGCGTCAGACGTTGGCCGATGGCTACTCGAGCAAATTGTCTACAGACTTGGGACAGGCGGAGAACACTGTCCTTTCAAACCCGAACTACTGTCCCGTTTAAATGAGCGCTTTCAGTGGACATCTGATTACTCAAACATGCCGATTGCCGAGAGGGACGCCCTTCCCTTCAGCCTGCTGATCGAAGCCGCCGACCAGGAAACGGCAACGAGCGAAAATCGGGCCGGGTGGGATTGGCTGAGCAATGCTCTGTTTTCCCTGTCGGGCAGACTCTCCCGAATTGAATGCCTATTGGGACTAGCGGCTGTGTTCGGCGCAATGCTGCTGTTGTTTGCAATGTCCCTGGTACTACCAAAATCGGACACTGTTGATGCATTTGCTATAACAGCTGCACTCGTGGCTTTTTATTGTCTCACCAGCCTTTTGGTGAAAAGAGTGCGGGACATTAACGTAAATCCAGCCGTTGCAATTCTGCTAGGCCTAATTTTCCCAGCCGTGTGGATTTTGTTCCTGCTGGGCGCCCCCAGGGACAACGAGAAAGACGAAGACCCCCGACTCAAATTCACGCCGGTTTTCGAGCTCGCCTACCGCGAATACTATGCAAGCCACCATGATCGCCCTTTAAAGGCGAGGCTGACCGAGAGACTCGCCGGCATTCATCCTGACGTTTACTGGAGCATCGCGGCGATTTGGATCGCCGGATTCTGCCTGTTAATGATTTGACCGGGCGAGCAAACAATGGCGCTTGAAACTGCTTCAAAGCTGTTCAAGCGCCTGAACCAGTCGTTGATCTCCAGGCGCAACCTGGCTGGAAAATCGCTGGACGACTTCGCCATCCGAGTTCACAAGATACTTGTAAAAATTCCAGCCTGGTTCTCCTGACTGCTCGTTCAATGCCCGAAAGACGGGATTGGCGTCGCTGCCGGTTACAGCAGTTGGCGCAATCATCGTAAAGGTCACACCAAAATTCTTGTAGCAAACCCCGGCGGCTTCGGCTTCACTGTCCGCTTCCTGATTGAAATCGTCACTGGCAAAGCCAACTACCACCAGGCCTTGTTGCTGATACTTCTGGTGTAAACGCTCGAGCCCCTCGAACTGGCCGGTAAATCCGCAATAACTGGCAGTGTTAACCACCAACATAGGCTTTCCATCGGCAAGGTCGCAGAGATTTACAGACTCGGAGGAATGCAACCGACGTAATTCCGTATCAAGGAATTCCGGGCACTCCCCGGCCTGACCCGCGACCGGCAATAGCGCTAAAATCAGTACAATCAGGGCTCGCATGGCGGAGGCTCCATAAGGCATCATCTCTGGCTATTAAATACGTTCCAACTCCACAAACAGTTCCAAACGCTGACAACTTGAACCCCATGACGGCGAATTTCCCGGCGACCGAAACCGCTGCCCCACAATCGAAGCACAGCCTGCCCACTACGGCCGATCTCAATGATCCGCTGTATTATCTTGCCAATTTTGAGACCGTCATCCGTTGGGTTCGGAACCATCACAGCGATCTTCTGTTGCCGGAAGAACTGTCTCGAATTGATGATCTGATGGAGATGCCCTCCAGCGCGCGCGCCCTGGTCGCCCGAATGGTGATGCGCACCCACGACCTGTTTCGGGTCGAGAAACTCCATTATCCGGAGTTGGAACGACCGGCACCTGACCTGCTTTCCGAACTGATGGCCTCAGGCTGGGTCGAGCCGGAACCAAAAATAGGCGTATCCGAACTGTTCCGTCTGTACACACTGGCAGAACTCCGGCCTGCGCTATCAGAAACAATCACTGATCTGGGATTGAGAGCCAGCGCTGCCAAGAACCAGTTGCTGACTGCAATGATGGCGGCCTTCCCGGAACCCGCCGGAGTGAGCGAGTGGCTACCCGGCCTTCAGACCCGCGTGATCCGGCTCGGTCACATGGACTTGTTTGATCGCCTGCGCCTGATGTTCTTTGGCAACCTCCGGCAGAGCTGGTCGGATTTTGTATTGGTGGAGCTGGGGCACCAGCAGTTCGAACAGGTGCCGTTCACCCCGGACGCCCGAGCCTTCGACCAACGCGACGATGTTGATCGTTACCTGTTGCTTCACCACTGCCGGGAACGCCTGGACGACGGTGAATCCCCGGAGGAAATTCTGCAAGATGTTCCGGACGCCGGCGACAACGCCTGGCTAGAGAGTCGTCGAGGAAGGCTGTTGTTCCAACTGGCCCGACAGGCGGAGCGGGACGGAGACATCGACCTGGCACTGAGCGCCTATCGCGACAGCCGCCATCGTGAGGCACGGCTGCGACGGTTACGATTGCTGGAGCGGCAAAAGCGCTTTGACGAAGCCTGGAAGGATGCCTCTAAAGCCCACGAATCGCCCCGCAATGAGGCAGAGTCCGAAGGTTTGCAGCGCTTACTGAAACGGCTGTCGAAGAAAGTTGGTGAAGCCGCCCCGCCGGTACAACGTCGACCCAAGATTCCGAAATTTTCGCTGACGCTGGACAATCCGGAAGGGTATTCCGTGGAGTGGCGAACCATGGAACATCTGAGTTCGAAGGAAGCACCCGTCGCTTATGTCGAAAACACCCTGATCACCGGTCTGTTCGGCCTGTTGTGCTGGCCTGCGGTTTTCGCACCGGTGCCGGGCGCGTTTTTTCATCCATTTCACAACGGACCAGTGGATCTCTATCGGGAAGACTTTCTCGACCGTCGCTCGGATCTGTTCGACGATTGCCTGAGCCTTCTGGATTCCGGCGCCTACCGCGACAGGATTCGCGAGGTCTGGCGCCAGAAGCAAGGCATCACCTCACCGTTCGTGGTCTGGCCGGTGTTCTCCGAAGCGCTTCTGGAGATGGCGTTGGAATGCCTGCCTGCAGCGCATCTGAAATACCTGTTTATTCGCCTGATGGATGATCTTCGCCAGCATCGCAGCGGGCTGCCGGATCTGATTCAGTTCCGACCCCATGATCCGGACCCGAACCGCCGCTACGAAATGATCGAAGTGAAGGGCCCGGGGGATCGCCTGCAAGACCATCAAACCCGTTGGCTGGAATACTGCCTGAACCATGGCCTTCCGGTATCGGTCTGCTACGTGCAGTGGCAGGCCGTGGAATGAGCAATCCGAAATCCGTCTCGGTCAGAACGCTGTGCGAGTTCGCCGCTCGCGCCGGTGACCTGGATTTGCGCTATACCCCGGCACCGACGTCTGAGGAGGGCATTGCCGGCCATCAGGCGGTGCAGGGACGACGCGGGCCACGGTACGAAGCCGAACGCGCGCTGGCTGGTCAGTGCCGTTCACTGATGGTCAGCGGCCGGGCCGATGGCTTTGATTCTGCGAAGGGACGACTTGAGGAGATAAAAACCCATCGTGGCGATCTTTCCCGGGTTCGCGAGGCCCAGAAGAACCTGCATTGGGCGCAACTCCGGGTTTACGGCGCACTGCTTTGTCGTGAGCAGAAACGATCACACATTGAACTGGCTCTGATTTACTACGACGTCGGCAAGGATCGTGAACAGGCACTCACCGAAACGGCCGCCGCGGACGAGCTATGGCAAGCGCTGGAGAGGCTCTGCGAGATTTACGAAGTCTGGGCAGAACAGGAAGCCGCTCACCGGGACGCGCGCGACCAGTCGCTCGGCAGTCTTCGCTTCCCGTTTGACAGCTTCCGAGCGCATCAAAGGACCCTGTCCGAAACCGTTTACATCAACAGCGCGCGACACCAGACGCTTTTGCTCGAAGCCCCGACCGGGCTGGGTAAGACCCTGGGCACACTGTTTCCTGCCCTCAAAGCCATGCCAGCGTCGAAGCAGGATCGGTTGCTGTATCTGACGTGCCGCAACACCGCCCGCCAGGTGGCCATCAATGCGATAGAGAAACTGCAGTCAGAACAGCAAACACCACTGAGGTTGCGAACACTGGAGCTGGTCGCCAAGGATCACGCCTGCGAACATCCCGACAAAGCCTGCCACGGCGATGACTGTCCCCTCGCTCGTGGTTTTTTCGACAGGCTCCCTGAGGCCAGGCAGGAAGCCGCCGACTACCGGGGACTGCTCACCCGTGACGTGCTGGCGACCATTGCCGCCAGCCATGAGATCTGTCCCTATTTCCTGGCCCAGGAGATGGCCCGGTGGTGCGATCTGATTGTTGCTGACGTGAACCGGATGTTCGATCAGAGCGCCCTGTTACACGCACTGACGCAACAGAACGACTGGCGTCTGGGCATGTTGATTGATGAGGCCCACAACCTCACGGATCGGGCCCGGGCCATGTATTCGGTGTCTCTCAGCCAAGGCCGGCTACTTGCCATCCGACGCCAGGCGCCCAAGCCGCTGAAGCCAGCCCTGAATGGCGTCGCCCGAGCCTGGCAATCCCTGTTGCGGGATTCATTGGCGGAGTCGTCCCGGGAACCTGTGCTGCTAAATCATTTGCCCGCCAATCTGGTCAACGCGTTGATTCGACTGGTGTCGGCACTGACCGAGTACCTGACTGAGAATCCGCCAGATCTGGCGCTGCAGGAACTGCTGTTCGACAGTCTTGGATTCACCCGCCTCGCCGAACAGTTCGGGGATCATTCCCTGTGCGAACTGGTTCGCTGGGGCCGTGGCAAAGCTCAGTTGTCCATTCAGAACCTGATCCCTGCGGACTTTTTGCGGTCACGTTTCGAGGCAGCCGACAGCACACTGTTGTTCTCCGCCACGCTATCGCCGGGTGAGTACCACCGGGACATGCTTGGACTCCCTGACGATACCTATTTTCGATCGCTGCCGAGCCCCTTCAGATCTGATCAGTTGGTGGTGCACACGACGCCGGACATCAGCACCCGCCAGCCGGACAGGGAGAGATCCCTGATCCCGATCGCCCAGCTGATCGCCGCGCAATACGAGCAAAAGCCCGGCAATTATCTGGCCTTTTTCAGCAGTTTCGCTTACCTCAATCGGGTCAGCGACACGCTGAAAGAGATCGCTCCGGAGGTTCCACAAAGGGTCCAGCGATCCGGCATGAGCGCTGATGAAAGACGGGTTTTCCTTGAGGGTTTCTGCGAGCAGGAATCCAGCGTGGCCTTCGCTGTGCTGGGCGGTGTGTTCAGCGAGGGCATTGATCTGCCCGGGGATCAGCTCATCGGCGCCTTTGTGGCAACGCTGGGGCTGCCCCCTTTCGATCACTGGCATGAAGTATTGAAGCAGAGACTGGAGCAAAGATTCGGTGCCGGCCACGCCTACACCTACCTGATCCCCGGTTTGCAGAAAGTCGCTCAGGCGGCCGGAAGGGTGATCAGGACACCGGAGGATGACGGCGTCATCTGGCTGATTGATGACCGGTTTACCCAGCCCGCCGTTCGGTCGCTGCTGCCCAGATGGTGGCAGCCCGATAATCAGCGGTGATCAGAGCCGCCCTTCTGGTCATACCCGTAACTTTGTTTGATGCGGGCCAGGGAACCATCGCTATTCATGTCATCCAGTGTCTTATTGATCTCCGGTAAAAGATCCAGATACGGGGACTTCTTTCCAATCATCAATTTGAATTCCAGATGGCCAAGATTAACCCCCGGCACCTGAACGATGGCGTCTTCATAATTCAGCGAGTCGATGTAATGCTGGGTCACCGCCACGGTCTGCGGGAACAGGTCACCACGGCCCCATTCCAGTTTTTTGAAGATGGCTTCGATATCCCGACCGTCAAAATCCACCTCAACATCGGACAACGCCTTTTCAGCCCAGCCATCGCCAAGATAGGTGAGCACCGAAAAACCCTGCAGATCCTCGATTGAATCAATGTTTGTCATCTGCTTGAAACGCGGATGCCCGGTCCGTGTGAACGCGCCCACGACGGAGCGAATCACGGGTACATCCGCCGGCTTTGAATAGCTGAGTCGTTCCGGCGTCACCACCGTCACCATGGCATCAGCCATGCCCTCCTCCACCGAATACTGCGCTCGCTGCCAGGGTTCCCAGACAAACTCGACGGGCACCCCCAGTCTTTTTTCGATGGCTTCCGTCAGAACGTCAACATAAAGACCAGCAGCACGACCGTACTCGGTATAGATATACTGTGCGAACGAGTCGTAGGCGATGATGAGCGACCTTTCGTCTCTGGATTCCGCCCCGGCCACACCCGGCCCAGTCAGCAAACATAAAAAGACCATTACCAGTAGGCGTCGGGGGTTGTTTCTCAAAGTGTGGTGCTCCATACCTTCAGACGTCGATTGAATATCAGTGTAAAACACTTTTCGCCGACTGCCTTGTGTAGGTTAATTCTCCATGTAACCCAGTGAATCGAACGTCGAATTTGTTATTCTTTTTACATTCATCCCGTGGAGCCCTTCATGCCCGATTCTCCCATTCCCTATTCTCTACTCGAATTGGCATCAGTACGCGAGGGCGACTCGGTCGGACAGACCCTGGCCAACAGCGTGGCCTATGCGCAACATGGGGAGAAGCTGGGATTCAACCGGTTCTGGCTGGCAGAGCACCACAACATGGAAGGCATTAGCAGTTCCGCCACTTCGGTGCTGGTGGGTCACATTGCCGGCGCGACCAGAACGCTCAGAGTCGGGTCTGGCGGCATCATGTTGCCAAATCACCCGCCGTTGGTCGTCGCGGAACAGTTCGGCACACTGGAGAGTCTTTACCCTGGCCGCATTGACCTGGGGCTGGGTCGGGCGCCGGGCACCGACCCTGTCACCGCTCGCGCGCTGCGTCGGGAAGATATGGGCGCGGAGAAATTTCCAGACGACGTACTGCAACTGCAGTCCCTGTTAGGACCGCTGCAACCCGGCCAGTCGGTCAAGGCAATACCGGGAGCCGGGACCCAGGTTCCGATCTGGCTACTGGGCTCCAGCCTCTACAGCGCCCAACTGGCCGCGCAACGGGGTCTACCCTACGCGTTCGCCGGCCATTTCGCGCCGCGGCTCCACCGCGAAGCCATTGAGCTGTACCGGCGCCACTTCCAACCTTCGGCCACGCTCGAACGCCCTTACGTGATGCTCGCGCTACCGGCGATTCCGGCGGACACCGATGAAGAAGCAAAGTATCTGGCAACCACCAGCTACCAGCGCATCCTGGCCCTGTTCCGGGGTCAGCCCCTGTGGATGCGGCCACCGGTGGAATCGATGGACGGGCTATGGAGCGCCGGAGAAAAAGCCGGGATCAAAGACTTTCTTTCGCTGCAACTGCTCGGAAGCGCAGAGACCATTCGCCGCCAGCTCGGCCGAGTGCTTGCGGGTGTGGAGGTGGACGAACTGATGTTCACAGTCGACCTTTACGATCCGGAAAAACGCCGTCACGCGCTGGACATTCTGGCATCCGTGCGTGATTCCAGATTAATGCAACCACACACAGGAAGTGTTCAATGACCCGCCCTGTCCATGTTTTTCTTTCCCACGGCCTGGAAAGTGGCCCCCACGGCACCAAAGTTCAGGCACTGAAATCAGAAGCAGAGACCTTTGCCGGTATCAGAGCGGAAGCCCTGGACCATCGAAGCACCCGTGACCCTTCCGAACGTTTGGGCCATATGGCAGATGCCATGAAAGCGGCAGGCGCAGACCCCGCCAGAACAATCCTGGTGGGTTCCAGCATGGGCGGCTGGGTATGCGCCGAAACCAGCGCCAACACCCCGGTGCTCGGCTGCTTCCTGTTGGCGCCCGCGCTGGCCATGGAGGCCTACCCGCAGTCCAGTCCATTAATACAGGCAACGCACACCCAGATTATTCATGGCTGGCATGACGACGTAGTTCCGCCCATGCCGGTCATTGAACTGGCCCGCCAACAGGATCTACCGCTTCTGGCTCTACCAGATGGGCACCGCCTGCAAAACAGTCTGCCACGTCTGTTGGCTGAATTTCGGCGTTTCATGAATGACTGCCTGGACGCTCTGGACGGCTAGCCGGTTTTCAGTTTTATCGAAACTTTCATCAATACCAAAGGGAGATTGGAATGGATTATGAACTGGTCATCGGTACAAAAAACTGGTCGAGCTGGAGCCTGCGGGCGTGGCTGGCTCTGAAGGTTCCGAACATTGCTTTTTCAGAGACTCTTGTCCAACTTCGGGCAGCAGGCTCCTCACCACAGATACAGAAGCTGTCTCCCTCTGCCCGTGTTCCGGTTTTGATCCTGCATGAAGACGGCTCTGAATACACGGTCTTTGACAGCCTCGCCATTTGCGAGACGATCGCAGAGCGCCACCCTGAGGCGGGTTTGTGGCCCGACGATCCGCAGCTCAGAGCTCTCGCCCGCTCCTACGCCGCAGAAATGCACTCTGGCTTCCTCGCCTTGCGTGAAGCACTGTCGATGGATTTTGCACGCACGCTTCCAACGCCGACGCTGGACGACACGCTGAAAGGCGAGATTGCCCGCATCCAGACTGCCTGGGAAACCGCGTTATCCAAATACGGCGGTGAGAAGGGGTTTCTGTTCGGCGATTTCTCGATTGCAGACTGCATGTACGCCCCGGTGGTTTCACGCTTCCTGACTTACTCGATACCGATGTCGGATGTGCTCATAGCGTATTGCCAGAGAATCATGGCCCTGCCAGCCATGCAGGAATGGATGGCCGGCGCCGAGCAGGAAATCGCTGACGGCCTGCCGGATCAGTGGAAAACTGATATGGTTCGCAACGCTCGCTGATTGAAAATTGATGGACGCGAGAATTCAGGGAGATTGAGAGGAAAAAAGACATGGAAGAGCAGTATCAATACAGGGACCGAATTGTTGTTAAGAATCCCGACAAGGAATTTCGTCTGGGCGAGGGAAGAATCAGCGGATACCTGTCCGCAACGCTGGGCATTTTGAGTTTGCTGGCTGTCTTTGCGTATCTCTACCCTTCCATACTGACGACTACTGAGCTTCGCCAGCTTTACGATGCGGAGACGCTGCAAATTGTTCTGAAATACGCCATGTTCGCGTCCATTGGGCTGGGCGCACTCACCTTTTTTAAAAATAGCGGACGCTATAAATTCCACGGCCTGACGGGCATTTGTTTTACCCTGGTGGCGTTTTCTCTCGGCGGATATTCTATTCCCGTGGGCCCAGTGGAGCCAAGAAACCTATCAATCGGCATCGATTGGCTGATTCTCGCTTTTCTCGGCTCTATTCTGATTTTTCTGACCTTGGAAAAGCTGTTCCCCAAATACAAAGATCAGTTGATTTTAAGGCCGGAGTGGGGCGTTGACCTTTTTTACTTCGCGTTTAATCACCTGGCGATCTCTGCAATTCTCATTTTCGCCAACTATCACGTAAGCCATTTCGACTGGGCCATCAGCGCGTCGGTTCAGAGTTTTATAGGATCAGTGCCACTTCTGGTTCAGTTCCTGGTCATCGTGGTCTGTGCGGACTTTGTACTCTACTGGGAGCACCGCGCCTACCACGAGTTCAATGCGCTATGGCCGATACACGCCGTGCACCACTCCATAGAGAACATCGACTGGCTGGCCGGCTCCAGAGGTCATTTCATCCAGGTGTTTTCCGAGAGAGCGATGGTGATGGTGCCTCTGTATCTGCTGGGTGTCGGGGAAGCGGCCCTGAACCTCTACGTCACCTTCGCGGCCCTGCAGGCGGTGCTGATCCACTGCAATCTGGGCCTGTCGTTTGGTCCCCTGAAGTATGTCCTCGTGACACCGCAGTTTCACCATTGGCACCACAGTTCCGAAAAGCCCGCCATCGACACCAACTACTCTGCCCACACGCCGCTGTTCGACTGGCTTTTCAATACCTATCACTTTCCAAAGGAGCACTGGCCGGCCGATTATGGCACCACGCAGCGGCTGCCAAGGTCCGTCGTCGGCCAGACGATCTATCCGATCAAAGCCTGGATCAGGTCCTTCCGACGGTCTGGTGAATAACCGGTTTGGACTGGACTCATCCGAACAATGAGGCAAGCCCGGACGCACGAATGACTCCCCGCGCCGAGGCTTCCCCCAGAACACCCTCGTTTGCGACGGCCAGACTGAGCCAGTGTCGGGCGCGGGTGATGCCGGTGTAGATCAGTTCTTTAGTCAGCACCGGCGCCAAACGGTCCGGGATGACCAGGCAGGCGTGGGTAAACTCTGAGCCCTGAGACTTATGAACGGTCATCGCGTAGACCGTTTCTATGGCTTGCAGGCGGCTGGGGGAGATCCAGCGAATGGTGTTACTGCCATCGCTGGCCGGGAAAGCAACGCGCAGCGTATCCATGACGTCGCCGGATGGGCTGCGATCCCACGGAACACTGAGGGTGACACCAATGTCCCCGTTCATCAGGCCAAGGTTGTAATCGTTGCCGGTCACCAGCACCGGTCGTCCCGGATACCAACCCTCGGTTCTGGCTATCAACCCGGCACCGTGCAGCTCGGCCGCCACCTGATGGTTCAATCCTTCCACCCCAAATGGCCCTTTGCGGAGCGCGCACAGCAGTTGGAATTGACCAAAGGCCTGCAGCACATTTCCCGCCCAATGATCCCAAGCGGGTCGATCCCGTTCGGCATCAGTTGCGGTTGGGCGTTCCTCCGCCATGATTCGGAGGTAATGCCCATACCCCACCGGCGGCGCTATCAGCTCACCATTAGCCATCCGGCCCTCGCCGTCACTGGCAAACTTTTCAGGGCTGCCCGATCTGGCATGGCGAGCCAGCGGTGCCAGTGCGTCCTGACGAGGCACGTCCTTGGCCTGTGTGATCAAATCGTGACGGCCCAGCCAGGCCACATCGGGAAACTCACCAGAGCGGCATTGCTGAATCAGCGACCGATCAAGCTCACGATCGTTGGTCGCACGCGCTAACCGGCCAATGCCGCTGTGTTCATCGAACCGATAACTTTTTCGCAGCATCGCCACCGACTGATCCAGCGCCCGACCTGACGAATCCTCTAGCTCACCCGGCAAGCGATAGCCGGTCACCGATGCCAACCAGTTCAGAGTGTCGGGTTGGTAATGGCCCTGGCTCGCGCGCTCGCACAGCTCACCCAACACCGCGCCGGCATCCACCGACGCCAGCTGATCTTTATCACCGAGCATGATCAGACAGGCGGATGGCGGCAGTGCCGCAAATACGGAGGCCATCAAATCCACATCCACCATGGAAGCCTCGTCGATCACCAGGATGTCCAGCGGCAAGGGATTATCTTCGTGATAACGGAACTGTCGTGACCCGGGCCGACTGCCCAACAAGCGATGCAGCGTGGTCACTTCCGTCGGGATGGACGAACGCTTAGGATTTCCGGGCAAGGCTGATAGCGGAACACGCTCAACCGCCCCACTAATGGATTCGCTGAGCCGCGCCGCCGCCTTGCCGGTGGGCGCTGACAATCGGATTTTCAGATAAATATCCGAATTCGGCGCCCGTCCCGAGCGGACACAAGCCAGAGACTGAAGGGCCGCGAGCAGGTTGACCACAGTGGTGGTTTTTCCCGTGCCGGGACCGCCGGTGATGACGCTGAACCGGTTGCGAGCCGCCACTGCGCAGGCCACCTTTTGATAATTTACTTCGTCGCTGTCCGCCGTTCCGAACAACGTATCCAGCGCATGGGAAAGCTTATCGTCGTCGGTTGGTTGCGGCGTCAGCCGTTGGCTGATGCCAGCGGCAATGTTCTGTTCGTAGCGCCAGAAACGGAGAAGATAGAGTCGCGTGTCGGTGAGTACCATGGGCGTGGTACAGCTGCCATCACCCACTGCACTGCTGCCGGAAATTGCCGCCATCAGCGTTTCGGCGCTGTACTGTCTGAACAGGTCCGGGGGAGATGTGCTGCTCTCGCCAACGTCTGCAATCTCTCCACCGAGGGCCGCCCCCTCCGGCGGCAATACCAGCGTTCCGTCCGGATCGTCGCACAACTGGCGCAGATCCAGGCACACATGCCCACGGCCAACCTGGTGGGAAACCATCGCTGCCAGCAGCGCCAGTTCAACGGTCGGCTGTTCGTTGTTTTCCTGAGACAGCTCACAAACGAATCGGGCAAAGGCATGATCCAGAGAGCGAAGCCAGCCCAGTTCCACCCACTCATCCAGCAGTCGCAGCATGTCATTTGCGTTGTTTGGTAGAGCCGGGTTACCGGACTGCGGCTCGGATTCTGGCTGGTCGAAAAGATCCGCCATGTCACCGTAGCGTCCGTCTTTACCACTCATGCGGCCACCTCCGGTTCTCCTGAGAACAAGCGATCCAGAGATTCGATCAGTGCCTTGTCCGGACGTTCGGTGAAGGCACCGACACCGGGCGCGTCGCACCCTCGCAGGAACAGGTAGACGGCTCCACCAATGTGGGTGTCGTAGTCGTAATCCGGCAACCTGGCTTTGAGCAGGCGGTGCAGCGCCAGCAGATAAATCACGTATTGCAGGTCATAACGGGCATCCAGCACTTTGGAGCGCATGGCCTCCTGCACATAGGCGCCGTCTTCGTCGCCCAGATGATTGGATTTGTAGTCCAGCACGTAGTAGCGCCCATTGTGTTCAAACACCAGATCGATAAACCCTTTGAGCATGCCATTGAAAGAGGTTTCATGGGCCCGTGGCCGGGCATCGCCATCCAGGGTGCCCCGCTGAGCCAGCCGGTCCAGCGCGAGCGTGTTGACGTTGCGGCTTTCAAACCAGAATTCCAGCTCCGGGCGCACGGTTTTCAACTGCGCCAGGGAGCAGGTGTCCTCAGAATCCGGCAGCGGGATCTCCATGGTGATTACCCGCAATACCCACCGATGCAGAACCTCAACCCACTCGTCCCAGTGTCGCAACTGACAGCGACGTTCAAGCAGCGTGCGCAGTTGCTCCGGCTCCGCCACAACCTGATCAAAGCCCCGGGTGGCGCACCACTCGAGAATGTCGTGCAGAAAAGTACCGGGACCCGAGCCTTTGGGAAAACCATGCTGGGCCAGTGGTGGCGAAGCTGGCTGAGCAGATTCCGCGGTCGATTCAACCTCGTCCCGAAGGTTTTCCTGCTCGGCATCTTCACTGGCGGGCTGAAAATCTCCCGAAAAACCACTCAGGGCGCCATAGGTGATGGCGGAATAGCTGGCGATCCACCAGTTTTCCCGGGCCTCCCGTTTGGGCTCCAACGCCGGTCCGAGAGGTGGCTCCGCATCACCCACGTAAATTTCGTCGCCCGCTTCCGGCAAGGGCGTGATAGCGATGGACGCTTCCTCCCCCGCCATGGCTCGGAGCATGGGCGTCAGGTCGCTTTCCGAATCACCTGCCGGATTGCGTATCAAGTGGCCCAGACCACTCTGGGCCCAGTTCTTGATGCCGGCGGCACCCACCCAGGTCGCGTGGCGCGCCCGGGTCAGGGCCACGTAGAGCTTGCGGATGTCCTCGCCGAGTCGCTCACGGTCCGCCAGCGCAAGCACCTGCTCGTCAGCGGTCAGGGAAATCCGGAGCTTCCCCTGTTCATCGTGGTAGGTCCAGAAGCTCTGGTCCGCTTTCTGCTGGCGATGCTCGGTCGCGAATGGCAAGAAGACTAGCGGGTATTCCAGACCTTTGGACTTGTGAACGGTCACGACCTTCACCAGCCCGGAATCGCTTTCGAGCCTCATGGTGCGGTGCTCGTCTTCATCATCCGACTGTTGCAGCAACTCGGTGAAGTGATGCACCAGGGCGTGTTCGCCATCCAGTTGCTGGCTGTCTGCCTGAAGCAGCTCTGCCAGGTGCAGAATGTCGGTCAACGCGCGTTCGCCATCGCGATAGACCAGCAGCTTCGCGGGTACGTCGAAATCCATGAGGAAGCGGCGCAGCATCGGTAGCACACCCTGGGTCTGCCAGAGTTCGCGGTAACCCTGAAAGCGTTCAATTTCCCGGTCCAGGGCGTTTTCGTCGCTCAGCAGGCGGTCCAGTTGCTGATGGGAAAGCTCGAGGGTGGGAGTTGCCAACGCTCCTCGCAGCAGCGCCAGATGGCCTGGCTCTGCACAGGCGTGGAGCCATTGCAGCATCTCCGTGGCTTGCGCTGAATTCAGCACCGAGTTGCGATCCGACAGGTAGACACTGCGAATGCCCCGCTCACCAAGCGCCTCGCGAACGGCGTCCGCCTCGTCCCGTTTGTTCACCAGTATGGCAACGTGTTCCGGACGCAGCGGCTCAAAAGCATCGGATTCATTCTCTGCCCGGAAGCCGGCCTTTCTCTGTTGCCCAAGATTCAGCAGTCGGGCGATTTCAGAGGCGCAGGCGGCGGAAAGCTCTGCTTTGGCGTCGGTTTTGCTCACGCCTTTTTTGCCGTTGTCTCCATCATCTGCTCCGCTCAGGGTCCAGAAGGTCAAAGGCGGAGTTGCTTCGCCATCGATCCACCACTGACGCCTGGTGCCTTTGGCCTCGACTCGATTGAACGGCAGCGGGTTGCCCTCGTCGGTCCGGAACAGGAAGGCGCCCTCCGGGTTGGACTTGTCGGCGTGCTCGAATACCCGGTTCACGCCCGCCACCATGGCCTCGGAAGAACGGTAATTGGTACCCAGCGTGTAGGTGCGCTCACTCACTGCCTGGCGGGCATCCAGATAGGTAAAAATGTCGGCGCCACGAAAGCCGTAGATGGCTTGTTTTGGGTCTCCAATCATCAACAGCGTGGTATCTGGCAGGTTGTCGGCGACCCGATAAATCCGGTCAAAGATGCGGTACTGAACCGGGTCGGTGTCCTGAAACTCGTCAATCATGGCCACCGGAAATTGCCGTGCGATTGTGGTGGCAAGCCGCTGTCCCTGTGGGCCTGCCAGGGCTTCGTCCAGGCGAGTCAGCAAATCGTCAAAGCCCATGGTGGCCAGTCGCTGCTTTTCCGCCTTCAGGCGCTGGGCCATCCAGCGCACCGCATGGTTGAGCATGGCAGGGCCCGGCTTCGGCAGGTCTGACAGGGCCTGTTTCAGCCCATCGATTTCATCCATGGCCGGATGATGGGGCGCCGGATCCGCACCGCTCCATTTGCTGGCGAATCCGTCAGGCTGCAGATATTCATAGCCTTTCAGCGGAGTCTTCCTCAATAATCCATCTGGGGCATCTGCATCTGAGGTTGCCCACTCTTTCAGAGCATCAACGGCCTTTTGAATCGTATTCTTATCCCGGCCATGCAGGGGTTTTGGCTTCAAACTGGCGGTTTTATCCAACAGCTCCGTCAGTTCATCGCACCATTCCACCCAGGGCGCTTTCAGCCGCTTCAACGTCTCCTGTTTTTCCTTGAGCGCCTTACCAACGGCTTCGGCCGGGGCCAGGGCGTCACCGGACAGCGCGCTTACATGCGGCAGCAGATTGCGAGCGGATTGGCGCAGGCTTTCCGGGTCTGACCATTCCTGAATCACGGCGTCCACCAGGTCTGGCGGCGTGGGATAGACAAAGGTTCGCCAGTAGTCCCTTGCCACGTCATCCAGCAGATCCGTCTGATCGGTTTCCAGGGTTTGGCGAAACAGGCTGCCGCTGTCGAAAGCGTGTTCGCTCAGCATGCGGTTACACCAGCCGTGAATGGTTGAAACCGCGGCTTCGTCCATCCATTCCGCCGCCAGCAACAGCTTTCGCTGGCAGGCGGGCCAGTCAGCCACAGGGCAGGCGTTGCGCAGGCCAATCAGCGGATCCTTCGGATCGGCTTTCCAATCTACATCCGCCGGGTCTTCTCCGAACAGCGCGGCTGCCTCGGTCAGACGCGCGCGGATTCGATCCCGGAGCTCCTTGGTCGCCGCTTCGGTAAAGGTGACCACCAGCAGGTTCGGTGGCATAACGCCTTCTTCCAGAGCTTCACCTGAAAGGCGATGTCCCAACACCAAACGCACATACAGCAGCGCCAGGGTAAAGGTTTTGCCGGTGCCGGCACTGGCCTCGATCAGCCGGCTGCCTTGCAGTGGCAAGGTGAGTGGATCGAGCACCGAAGGATGATCAGGCGTGTGTTCAAACTCTTTCACGACGCACCTCCTGGCTGCTCTGACTTCAGGTTCCGGCCGTCGTGCTCGCATTGCCAGAGCGGTTCATACAACGCGTCTACCAGACCCGCCAGGTCTCCAGCCGCTTGCAGACTGTCAAAATCCGGATAGGCGCGACCCAGATAGAGACCACGGTAGGCCAGAGAGGATTGATAGGCCTGCTCCGCCTTCTCGAACCCAAGTTCTTTGCTGCCCTCTTTTTTGCCGGACGGATTCAACCCTCTCAAATAGCCATAGGCCGTAGCTGGCTCAATCGGCAACGGGTAGGTCTGGCCTTCGATCCAGTGAGACAGAAGACAGTCCAGCAGCTCAGCCGCCCTTTCACAGCCCACCGGTGCCAGCATGACCTGCCGGTTTTCCTCCTTGCCCAACACCAGGGTGTGGAAATTCTCTGACCGGGTGCAACCCGCCAGATGAATCACCCAGTCATCCAACAACGAAGCGTATTTGAGAGCGGTGCTGCCAGCGCTTTTGTCCAGCAGGCTGCTGTTCGCGATCACCACACGGCAGATATCCCCGTTCGAGCGCGTGCGCAGCTGACCAATGCGGTCTGCCAGTTCGACCTCGCCGGTGGTGGTTCGCAGAGACCGGTTCACGGTCCAGGCAGGCTCCATCAGGTCTGGCCAGTCCATTAACGCTTTCTGGTAACGAATAAACAGGTCAGGCATGCGGCTGCGTAGCTGCTGTGCCGACACTGTTGCCATGACACCCATACCAAGGTCGCCCCGCACCGTCATGCGGCCAAGCTGTTCCTGCAGGCGTCGCTCCAGATCCTCTTCGTCGGCGGCTTTCACCACCGCCTGATCAATCAACTCCCGCTCCAACCCCCAATGCTGCAAACCATCCAGGCTGAAGGTTTCGTTGTCGGTATCCTGCGCCTGCACACTGATGAACTGCAATTGCAGGCGCCGACGATAAAAGGTGTCGACCGGCTTTTTCAGAAATTCCGCCAGTTCCTGACAGGTCAGCGGAACCGCGGGTGGGAGATAGGCCAGGGGTTGGCTGTCTTCGACTGAGTGACTCTGATGAGCCTGCAGCCATTCCTGGTCGTAGCTGAACAGTCGCTGCTGACCCTGTGGCGGATTTTCTGTCGGGAAATACGCCCGGCTGAACGGCTGCAGCGGATGTTCTGTCGTGAGCGCTTCAGAGGCCGTACCCTGACCCTGCACAGACCAGATCGCGTCCAGATGGTCCCGTAGCTGGCTGACCAGCACCGATGGCGGCCGTTCCGAATCGTCGCGGATGCTGCGCCCGACCCAACTGATGTAAAGCTGCTCGCGGGCGGACAGCATGGCTTCCAGAAAAAGATAGCGGTCATCCTCCCGGCGGGAGCGGTCGCCGGGACGTGTATCCTGCGCCATCAGGTCAAAATCCACCGGTGGCCGTGACCGGGGGTAATCACCGTCGTTCATTCCCAGCAGGCACACCCGCTTGAACGGGATCGCCCGCATCGGCATCAGCGTCGCAAAGTTGACCTTGCCGGCCAGGAAACGTTGATTCAGGCCGCCCTCTTCCAAACCCTCAAGCCACTCTTCCCGCACGATCGACAGCGGTAACGTGCTCTCGGACATGCCGCCGCTGATGCAGTCGTCGAACCACTGCTCCGCTTGCTTGCGCAAGCGATTGACCAGCAGTTGCTCATCGTCGCTGAAGTCTGAGAAAAAGCCCTCGAGTATCCTTTGTAGCACAGCCAGCCACTGCTCCGGCGTGTAAGAATCGGCCAGTTGTTCCCATAAGCTCTCTAGCCGGTCAACAAAGCGCACCAGATTGCCGGCAAGCGATGCCTGCAGCCCCCCGATTTCACCGTAAGGTTCGATGCCCTGCCATGCCATATCCGGACCGGTGCCGTAACCCAATAACATGCGGCGCAGGCCAGACTGCCAGGTGTTCCGGGACAGCCCGTCGGGCAGGTCGAAACTGTGACGGTGGTCGGCGTGCAGTCCCCAGCGCACATTCGCACCTTCTACCCACTGGCGGATCAGGGGCAGGTCTCCCTCGGCAATTCCGAAGCGGTGCCGGACCGCTGGGACTTCCAGCAGGCTGATGATGTCGCTGGCACCGAAACGGTGATCCGGTAGCGACATCAATGTATCGAGCGCAATCAGTACCGGCTGCCGGTGACGCTGCTGCTGATCGGAGACGGTAAAAGGAATGTAGCGAGAGGCGCCCGGGGCATATCGCCCGAACACGGCCTGTATGTGCGGTGCATAGGCGTTGATATCCGGGACCATGACAATGACATCCCGTGGGCGCAGGTGTTCATCCGCACTGAATGCTGCCAGCAACTGATCGTGCAGCACTTCCACCTCACGTTGGGGGCTGTGGGTACGGTGAAAAACAATGGATGCATCTTCCTTCGGAATCAGTTGCCGGGATTCCCGCAGCATTTCCTGGCTCGAGGTGAGGGTGCGGACGTCGTCCTGGATCTGGTGCAGCACCCGGGGCGCGCCACCGCGACCGTGCGGGGTAAATATATCAATCCGGCCATCCGGCGTGGTGACGCGTCCACCGTAACTGTCCGGGTCATCAAACTCGTCCAGCAACCGGATGTAGTCACGGCCTTGTTTTCCCCAGGCCGCCAGTAACGGGTTTGCGTGCTGATGTAGCTGGTCCGGATCCGTCAGGTTGGCCAGTGCCTGGTGAGTTTTTCCGCGACGGCGGCTTGCGGTCAGCAGGTCCCGATCGCTGATGATGTCGGCCCAGAAATACTCGCAGGGATTGTGCACACAGAGCACCACCTGACTGACGCGACTCAGCACCGACAGCGCTTCCAGTGCCTGCTTCGGCAGGGAGGACACGCCGAACACCACAATTCGTTGGGGCAGGTTGGCCGGGCGGTCACCGGCCGTCAGGTGCCGCCCATGCTCCAAAAACCGAGTGTGAATGCGGGACCGGCTGGTGGCAGCGAGTTCGCCAACGTCTTCCACAAGGGCTCGCCAGAGCAGGGGCTGCCAGCGCTGTTCGTCGTCCAGTTGGCGCACCTCGCCCCGGGCCAGCTCAACGCTGTCATGTCCGCTCTCCCATCCGGTCAGCCAGTCGGCGCGGAATACCTGGTACTGGTCGAACAGATCCGCAATCTGACCAGCCAGCTGATAACAACGGGTATCCGGATCGTTGCCTTCCAGAAAGCGCTGCAAAGGCGCGAACTCATCATGACTCTGAACCAGATCGGGCAGCAGTCGGAACAGTCGCCAGATCAGTCGCGATTTATCGAAAGGAGACTGCTCTGGAACCTCATCGCCGGGAAGCACGGCACGATAGGCCTGCCAGATAAACCGGGCGGGGAACAGGAAATCCATGCCAGCGGCGATGCCGATACCGCCCGCGGACTCGCCCCTCGGGTCCTCCGCCAGAGCGAGCTTCAGCCACTGGGCAATGCCGTTGCTCTGTACCAGAAAGGTTTCGCTCTGAAGAGGAGGCAGCGGATCTTGCTGGCAAATCCACACCACCGCCCGTCGCAGATCTTCCAGATGGTTGGCGTGGATTGCGTGAAATCCGGGAACGATGGAAGCGGTTGGAGGCATACCTGCTCTTATGGGACATCCCGTGTTGGATCGATAGCCGATAGGACCAGCCTACCACAGATACACATCACCGCCCGCCAGGGGGTTCGGCCACAGTCAAGGAGAAACTGTAACGGCATCATAGACTAAAGTCGCATGTCCTATTTATTGTTATATCTGCCGTTTCCTTGCGCAAATACGCATGATTTGCCAGTCTTAATGAATGTAACAAATCATTTCAGCTATGGAAAAGTGGAGACGACGCGATGAGCACCATCAGCAAGTTCAAGAAATTGGCCGGGTTCTCGGCCTTCGCTTTCGCCGCTATGACAGCCGCGAATTCTGTGAACGCCGCGAACTGGCGCTACGCCCACGAAGAGTATGAAGGCGACGTGCAGGATGTGTATGCCTACAAATTCAAGGAGTACATCGAAGAGAATTCCGACCACACGTTGCAGGTATACCGCTTTGGCGAACTGGGCGAATCCGATGACATCATGGAACAGACTCAGGCCGGTATCCTTCAGTTCGTGAACCAGTCTCCAGGTTTCACTGGCGCCCTGATTCCAGAAGCGCAGATTTTCTTTATCCCCTATCTGATGCCCACCGACATGGACACCGTCGTTGAGTTTTTCCGGGAGAGTGAAGCGATCAACGAAGATTTCCCCGAGCTTTATGCCAAGAACGGGCTTAAATTGCTCAAAATGTATCCGGAAGGCGAAATGGTAGTGACGGTTGACGAAAAAGTGACCGAGCCTGCGGACTTCAACAACAAGAAGATCCGGGTCATGACCAACCCGCTGCTGTCTGAAACCTACGACGCCTTCGGCGCGACGCCAACACCGCTGCCCTGGGGCGAGGTTTACGGCGCTCTGCAGACCAACATGATTCAGGGTCAGGAAAACCCCATTTTCTGGATCGAATCCGGCGGTCTTTACGAAGTATCTCCTAACCTGGTGTTCACCAAGCACGGCTGGTTCACCACCGCCATGATGGCGAACATGGATTTCTACGAAGGCCTGTCTGACGGCGACAAAGAGCTGGTCCAGAAAGCCGCTGACTTTGCGTTTGAAGAAATCATCGATCACATCGACGGTCTGTCTGAAGAGTCACTCGCCAAAATCCAGAAGGCGTCTGACGAAGTCACTGTCACACGACTCAATGATGAGCAGATCGAGAAGTTCAAGGCCCGCGCTCCGCAGGTCGAGAAGAAGTTTATTGAAATGACGGGCGACAGCGGTGAAGCGCTGCTCAACCAGTTCAAGGAAGATTTGAAAGAAGTACAAAGCAAGTAACTTGAAAGGATCGCCCCGTCAGTCTCAGGGCTGACGGGGTTCTGCATTTACCCCGCCCCGCCGGGGAGCCTTCGGCACACTGAAAGCCCTCCACCGGTTGGGAGCGGAATGCCACGGAGCATTCCAATGTCCGAGAATTCCCCAGATCTTGAAGACGACACCGGTACCTACGAATCGGGCCTGCCCGGGTTTCTGGGCACCATCGACGTTTGGATCAGTAAAATAGAAGCCGTCATGCTCGCCATGGGCGTGATACTAATGGCGGTAAATACCTGCGTTAACGTGATCGCGCGATTCGTGTTCGGTGAGGGCCTGTTCTTCTCGGGTGAAATCAACCGAATACTCATCATACTCATCACCTTCGCCGGTATCGGCTACGCCGCCCGTCACGGTCGGCATATCCGTATGTCCGCGGTATACGACGCTATTCCGACCAAAGGCCGTAAGGCGCTGATGATCTTCATTGCCCTGTTCACCTCGGTGGTGATGTTTTTCCTCTGCTACCACTCCTACGGCTACATCGAGACTCTTTACAGCCGTGGCCGCATCCTGCCTGCCCTGGGTTTTGAGATCTGGTGGATTTACATCTGGGCGCCGGTCGGCTTTGCGATCACCGGCATCCAGTATTTTCTGACGGCCGTCAAAAACTTCACCAGCAAGGACGTGTATCTCTCTACCGGTGTTGTTGACGGCTACGCGGACACCGAGTCCGAAGTCTGACCCACTGAAGCTGCAATAAAAGGATAGATATCATGGCAACTATAATGATGGTGATCATGATCGGGCTGCTTCTGCTGGGCTTCCCGATGATGGTGCCACTGATCACTGGCGCTGTTTTTGGCTTCGTGATGATGTTCGACGGCTTCGGACAGATGGGCACCTTCGTTCAGCAGATGATGGGCGGTATTCGTCCCGCATCGCTGATCGCCGTACCCATGTTCATCCTGGCGGCGGACATCATGACCCGCGGCCAGTCGGCAGACCGGCTGATCAACATGGTGATGGCATTTATCGGCCACGTTAAGGGCGGCCTGGCCATCAGTACGGCGACCTCCTGCACCCTGTTCGGCGCCGTGTCCGGTTCGACCCAGGCGACGGTGGTTGCCGTGGGCTCTCCGCTGCGGCCAAAAATGCTGAAAGCCGGGTACTCGGACCCCTTTACCCTCGCGTTGATCATCAACTCGAGTGACATCGCATTCCTGATTCCACCCAGCATCGGCATGATCATTTACGGGGTTATCTCCGAAACCTCCATCGCTGAGCTGTTCATTGCAGGCGTCGGTCCGGGCCTCCTGATCCTGATCATGTTTTCGATTTACTGCCTGATTTACGCTTACAAAAACAACGTCCCGACGGAGGAGAAATCTTCCTGGGGACAGCGGATGATCTCGGTTCGGGATGCTCTCTGGCCGCTGTTCTTCCCGGTCATCATCGTGGGCGGTATCTATGGCGGCATCTTCAGTCCCACGGAAGCGGCGGCTGTGTGCGTGCTGTACGCTTTCCTCCTGGAATTCGTGGTTTTCCGCTCTTTGAAGCTGCCCGACATCTACCGGATCGCCAAATCCACCGGCTTGATTACCGCGGTCGTTTTCATCCTGGTGGCCGTGGGCAACGGCTTCTCCTGGATCATCTCCTTTGCCCAGATTCCTCAGTCTATCCTGGAAGCGGTGGGCATCAGTGACATGGGCGCCGTGGGTGTGATGATCACCATCTGTATCGCCTTTTTCCTGGCCTGCATGTTTGTGGATCCGATTGTGGTGATCCTGGTGCTGACGCCGATATTTGCGCCGGCGATAGAGGCCACGGGGCTGGACCCTGTGTTGGTGGGTGTGTTGATTACCCTCCAGGTAGCCATTGGGTCGGCGACGCCGCCCTTCGGCTGTGACATCTTTACGGCGATCGCGATCTTCAAGCGTCCGTACCTTGAAGTTATTCGGGGCACACCGCCGTTTATCTTCATGCTGGTTGCAGCCGCAGGCCTGATTATCGCGTTCCCGGACATCGCGCTGTTCCTGCGTGATCTGGCCTTCAGGGATTGAATCAGTCGGTCGTTACGACCCTAAGGAGTTGACCTATGTTCAAGCGGATCCTGGTGGCAGTGGATGGTTCCTCAACATCGTTCAAAGCCATGGAGAAGGCCATCGAGCTGCAGAAGCTGACCGGTGCGGAAATCTTTCTGCTGTGCGTGTACAAACACCACAGCCTGTTTGAGGCTTCGCTGTCTATCGGGCGCCCGGCCGAGATGGATATTCCGGATAAAGTGCTGTCGGAATACGCAAAAGACGTGGTGAATCACGCCAAGACCGTCGCGGAAGAGAAAGGCGCAAAAGACATTCGCGGGTTCGTGAAGGCGGGCAGACCCTCCACGGTCATCATCCAGTTCGCGAAAGATAAAAATGCAGACCTGATCGTGCTCG
>CAZWEP010000042.1:0-2764 GCA_964632565.1 uncultured Marinobacter sp.
GACACATTCTTCTGGAAGGAGATGGCACCGTTGAAGCGCGCTATGGCCAGAGCACCGGCCGGGGCTTCGGGCTGGAAGTGCTGGTCAATGGCAGTGAGGTTTCCTATCAGGACACCTGCGGCGCGGCGCTGCCGCTGTAAACCAGAGTCAGGCGGGACCCGCTAGGGCCCGCCTGACTGCCGGAGGTAGGGTGCGATCTATGTGGCAGCCCTTCGGCCTAATCTACCGACACAGCCATTTGCACGTCCCGGACGGCTCTTGCTCCGGATTTTTTCGGGATTGACTCTCCCTTATACCCTCACGTTCTGTTGGCATCGACGGCATTCGGGCAATGCTTAAAAATCGACCTATTGACTTAAATATACACTAAGTGTAAAAAGTTATCTGGTGTAAATATTGGGCTATGCCGAACCAGTTCATGCGATCACAGCGAGGCAGCGAAATGAACGAATCCGATTACCTCCAGAGCGACCAAGCGTATCTGGATCATGTACGCACACTTCATGACCACATATGGCCCAAAGGCCTTCCCCGTGAGCCGCACTATCCTCATGGCGAAAAAACGGTTGTGGATTATCTATCTGCCTGGGCCGCGACTAATCCGGACAAGCCTGCACTCCAGTTCTATGGCTACGAACTGACCTACGGCCAGCTTGATGATCTAAGCACCCGGTTTGCTAATGCCCTGCGTGACGACCTTGGGGTCAGACGGGGCGATGGTGTATCTGTTTTCATGCCCAATTGTCCCCAGTTCCATATTGCGTACTTCGGTATTTTTAAAGCGGGCGCGGTTCACATGCCAATCAGCCCGCTTTCCAAGGAAATGGAATTGCGTCATCAGATGGGCGACAGCAAGCCCAAGGTCGCGTTTTGTTTTGATGGCTTGCTGCCGGTAATGGCGCCAGTATGTCATGAGCTCGGAATTCAACACCTCATCGCGACGAGCTACGCTGAAATTAGACCCGAGCATCCGGTCGCACCGCTGCCTGATCTGTTTGATGGGCCCAAGAAGGAACTGGGTGACGGCGTACTCGATTTCTTCCCGATGCTGGATGCCGCCTCATCAAAACCCCTTGAGGAGCCCCCTCACCTTGATGATCTTGCCGCCTTGAATTACACCTCCGGAACCACAGGATTGCCCAAAGGTGTCATGCACACCCATCGGAATTTGATCGGTACGATGGCGGCCTTCTATCCCACCGCTTTCGATGTAGTGGGTGGGAAGGGCTCCGACAAGGTCATGTTGAACTACTTGCCAGAATTCTGGATAGCTGGAGAGAACACCGGTTTGCTGTTGCCGATCTACGCCGGTGCCACCCTCGTCTTGATGGCCCGCTGGGACGCAGAAGCATTTATGGAGTTGGTCGAACACTACAAGGTTAAGCAAGCGGTTTTGCTGGTTGACAGCGTCGACGAAGTCCTCAATCACCCTGAGCTTGGAAAGTACGATCTGACGTCATTAACCGATACGCCCTGTATATCCTTCATCAAGAAGCTTAACAGCGATTACCGCAAGCGCTGGCGGGAACTGACCGGTGCCACCATGCACGAATGTGCGTACGGCATGACCGAGACTCATACCTGCGACACCTTCACGCGAGGCTTTCAGACACGTGACTTGGATCTCTCATTTGCCCCCGCTTTCCTCGGCCTGCCGGTGCCCGGTACCGAGGTGAAGATCTGTGATTTCGCTACCGGCAAGTTGATGCCGCTCGGAGAAGAAGGCGAGATTGTAATCAGGACGCCGACCATGATGAAAGGTTACTGGAACAAACCGGAGGTCAACGCGACACTGTTTGAAGAGGGTTGGTATCGGACCGGAGACCTCGGCGTGATCACCACACAGGGCTTTATCCGTTACCTGGGGCGCAGGAAGGAAATGCTCAAGGTCAACGGTATGAGCGTTTTCCCAACAGAAGTCGAATCAATGCTTGGGCAGCACCCGTCGATTGCTTCGTGTGGTGTGATTGGCCGGCAGGATGAGAGTAAGGGGCAGGTTCCGGTCGCATTCGTAACCCTCAAAGAGGGTTACGACGAAGACGAGAATTCACTGCGAGAGTGGTGCAAAAGATCGATGGCGGTCTTCAAGGTGCCTGAAATAATAATTCAGGACAAGCTTCCCATGACGGCGACCGGAAAGATTCGGAAGACGGAATTGGAGAAACAATTGTGAGTCAGGTATTCAACAGGGTGCTCATTGCCAACCGCGGTGAAATTGCCATCCGTGTAGCTCAGACCTGTGCCGATATGGGCATCGCCAGCCTGGCAGTGTTTGCTGAAGATGATAGTCATTCCTTGCATACCAAAAAGGCAGACCAGGCGGTTGCGCTCAAAGGGCGTGGGGTTAAAGCGTACCTCGATATTGAGCAGTTGATTAGTGTTGCCAGGGACCATGGCTGTGATGCGGTACATCCCGGCTACGGATTTCTATCCGAAAACAGCCAATTTTCTCGCCGTTGCGCCGACGAGGGAATTACCTTTATTGGCTCGTCGGCTGAGATGCTCGACCTGCTTGGGAACAAGGCGACCGCCCGAGAGACAGCTATTCGATCAAAGACGCCATTGACCGGTGGGATCAATAAATCCTGTTCGCTCGCAGAGGTGCAGGACTTCTTCAGGTCGCTCGGAGACGGGGCGGCAGTGATGATTAAGGCACTGGCTGGCGGCGGTGGCCGCGGCATGCGTCCAGTCACGGAATTCGACCAGCTTGAGAGTGCGTATAACCAATGCCGTGAAGAGGCAACGATTGCATTTGGCAGCGGAG
>CAZWEP010000042.1:2864-25163 GCA_964632565.1 uncultured Marinobacter sp.
GGGCTGCGCGATTCAGGCGCGAATCAACCTGGAGCAGATGATGCCCGACGGCAGCGCCAAGCCTGCATCAGGAGTCATAAAGGCGTATCAGGTACCCAATGGCCATAACATTCGCGTCGACGATTATATCTACGCAGGGTACCGGGTTAGCCCGAGTTACGATTCACTGGGTGCCAAGGTCATTGTGAAAGGCGAGGACTACTGTTCTGCGCTCGGCAAGGTATACCGCAGTCTTCAGGCCCTTAAAATCGATGGTGTAAGCACGAACAAACACCTTCTGATGAACCTGGTGTCGCGCGAAGAAGTGCAGAAGAATCGGCTCAACACGAAATTTGTTGAAGCCAATATCGGGGAGTTGCTGGCAGAGCAGGCGCACGAGGTACATTTCTTCCCTGTTGCTGAAGACGAAGCCGACGATGCACAGATATCTGAAGTTCCCGCGGGCTACGAAGGTATTCATTCCCCGACCGCCGGTACTTTGGTAGAGATTACCGTTACCGCGGGTGACGAGGTCTTGGCGGGGCAGGTCGTTGCCATTATTGAGGCAATGAAAATGGAAATCCCGGTCAAGGCGGCCCACGACGGCATTATTACCGAGGTGCTTGCCCACACTGATGGTGAAATTATCGATGAGCACCAATTGGTGGCGATTGTTCAGCCTGGTCAGGTATCAATCGAAAAGGTGGCGGCAGAAGAGCAGGTCGACCTGGATCATATTCGGCATGACCTGCAGTCATTTCTTGATCGACGCGATCGGACGCTGGATGCAGCCCGTCCGGAGGCTCTTGCCAGGCGCCATCTTGCGGGGAAGCGTTCTGCCCGTGAGAATATCGACGATCTGATCGATCCCGGTAGTTTCAATGAATATGGCCAGCTCGCCGTGGCAGCCCAGAGGCTCAAGCATGGTGACGATCTCGACAAACTTATCGATATCAGTCCGTCCGACGGCAAGATAACTGGCATAGGAACAGTGAATGCCGGGTTGTTTGGCAGTGCGGCGTCGCGCTGTGCGGTGATGGCTTATGACTATACCGTGATGGCTGGCTCGCAAGGTTTCGTTAACCACAAGAAAACCGATCGGTTGCTAGAAATCGCCCAGAAATGGCGCTTACCGTTGGTGCTTTTTGCTGAGGGTGCTGGTGGGCGGCCGTCTGACACCGATTTTCCTGGCGTTGGCTTTCTCAATATCCACACTTTTTCGGCACTGGGGGAACTGAGCGGTCTGGTGCCGACGATCAGCATAGTAGCCGGTAACTGTTTTGCTGGTAATGCCGCACTATTTGGAACTTGTGACCTGACTATTGCCACCCGGCAGGCCAGCATCGGTATGGCCGGCCCCGCCATGATCGAGGGAGGAGGTCTGGGGTCCTACAAGCCTGAGGAGGTCGGCCCCGCAGCGGTGCAGAGTGCAAATGGTGTGATTGATGTCCTGGTTGAGGATGAAGCCGAAGCGGTCGGTGTCGCCAGGAAGTACCTCTCTTACTTTCAAGGTGACTTACCCGAGTGGCAGAGTCACGATCAACGCAGATTAAGGCATCTGATCCCCGAAAACAGGATGTCGGTTTACGACATACGCGAAGTGATCGAAACCCTTTGTGATGTCGACTCCGTGCTGGAGTTGCGCCGAGATTTCGCCAGGAATTTGATCACCGCACTGGTGCGGATCGAAGGTAAACCCTATGGACTGTTTTGCAATGACTCGCGAATCATTGGCGGAGCAATTGATGCCCCGGCAGGGGATAAACTGGCGCGTTTCATCCAGTTGTGCGATGCCTACGATATTCCCATGATCTCTTTGGTAGATACGCCGGGATTCATGGTTGGCCCCGAGTCTGAGAAGAAAGCGACAGTGCGACATATTTCGCGGATCTTCGTGAACGCGGCAAATATGACGGTGCCGCTGTTTACCATTGTGTTGCGCAAATGCTACGGCCTGGGCGCTCAGGCAATGGCTGGTGGAGGCTACAGTGCACCTGTTTTCTCTGCGTCTTGGCCAAACGGTGAGTTCGGAGCAATGGGAATTGAGGGCGCGGTGCAGATTAGCGCTAAAAAGACCCTCGATGCGATCCAAGACCCGGAGGAGCGAGAGGCCAGATTCAGGCAAATGGTCGACAAACTGTACGAGAATGGCAATGCAATGAATGCGGCCAGTCATCTGGAGGTCGATGCAGTCATTGATCCTGTCGAAACCAGGCGATGGATCGCCCGGGGGCGGATGAGCACTCCGGTTGCAGGGAAGCGCGAAGGTAAGAAACGCCCCTGCATTGACACTTGGTGAGAGCCTCACCATCGTCAGCGGCACGCCTGCTCCCTTCGGGGTGTGCCGCTATCCTGGCGTTCCAGCCCTCTTTTTCAGTACCTTGCCCGGCACCGAGGAACTCGTCAATTCCGCCCGATCTAGACCATTATCCGGAGAAAGTTAGGGACTGGATCAGTTCACGTAACCAGCTGTTAAGCTTGTCTTTATCTGCGCTACGGTGCCAGTACAGGTGCCAGCGGGGTGCTTCCACTTCGAATGGAAGCGGTAGGATTTTAAGGTCGGTTTTCTGGGCCAGTTGCAGTGGAACGGTCAGCGCCAGGTCGGTATTTCGAATTAACTTCGGGGCAATCAAATAGCGTTGGGTCCGCACCTGGATGTGGCGCTTTGCTCCCAGTTTGTTCAATGCGGAATCGATATAGCTGCTCCCATTTCGACGGCTGGATACGTGCACGTGTGACAGGGCTAAATACTGATCCAGACTCAGGTCGCTACCGATGTAAGGGTGATCTGGCCGGACAACACAGACATAAGTGGTTGGATAAAGTGGTATGTGAAGAAGGTCTGGATGAGTCTGAGCCGGGACGTCGATGGCCAGGTCCACTTCGCCTGTTGCGAGTTCTTTCGCCAATTCGCTTCTTGGAATGGAGCAGCTTGTTAATGAGAGCTTCGGAGCCCGGACATGCAATTGCGCGAGTAGTTCAGGCAATACGGTTGTTTCAGTGACATCGTGCATACTGATTTTGATGGTGTTTTCCGCCACCATAGGGTCGAATCTGTCTCCCAGCTGGACGCTGGATGTCAGCAACTGTAATGCCTCCCGGACTGAACTGACCATATTCTCCGCAACGGGGGTAGGCACCATCGCTTGCGGACTCCTGACAAACAACGTGTCATTGAGACTGGCGCGAAGTCTCGCCAAGGCGTTACTTACGGCTGGCTGTGTTATACACAACCGCTCGGCAGCCCTGGTCAAGTTGCGCTCCGTGTAGATCGCATCGAAGACCAGGAACAAATTCAAATCCACTCGTTGTAATCGCATGTTTTATCCTCTCCACCGATGCAAAGGGTGGAAGGTGAGAGATAATTTTCATATCACCAATCCGTGTGCGTCCAAACATTTGGAGAAAGATGAATAAAGCGGACGAATCATCCTGACATGGGATTATTTTTACATGCAATGTAAAAAAATAACAAGTGTAAAAAAGTTCATGCTCGTGAGATGAGAGCTGGAAAGCCGGCAGCCTGTCGGAAAGCCAGGCTACCGGGAGTCAGAGGTGAAATTCAGGACTGGTAGTCGCGGAAAGTCTTTCCGGACTTAGCCAGTTTTTCCAATAGCGGTGACGGCGTAAACCAGGATTGGCCCTGGGGCAGGTTTTGGCGGTACTTTTCAAGGCCCGCCAGCACAATGTTGAGACCAATTTCGTCGGCATACTGCATCGGGCCGCCGCGAAATGGCGGAAATCCGAATCCGTGCGTCAGCACCACATCAATGTCGCATGAGCGGGCAGCTATGCCCTCATCGAGAATCAGCGCACCTTCGTTAATCATCGGGTAAATCGTTCGCTCCAGGATTTCCTGGTCGCTGATTTCTCGCCGCTCGATGCCCCTTTCCTTGGCAATGGCAGCAGCAAGTTCAATTACCTCCGGATCCTCTTGTTTGTCGCGACCCTCGTAGGAATAGAAACCGCGACCACTCTTTTGGCCAAGACGTCCCATGGCATAAAGTTTTTGTAGAATTGCCATGTAGCTGGAATCGAGATCGGTGGTCTGGGCTTTGCGATCGGCACGGGCCATCACAACGACGTCGATACCTGCAAGATCAGCCACTGACACTATACCCATCGGCATGCCGAAGCGGGTATGGACCCTGTCGATCTGTGCGGGGGAAGCACCTTCCAGTATGAGCGACATCGCTTCACGCAAGTAGGGCTCTGTAGCCCGATTGCCGATAAAGCCCCAGCATACGCCGGAGACCACCGGTACTTTCCCGATCTTCTGAGCCAGCCTGACCGCTGTCAGGAGAGCATCGCTGGCCGTTTTGTCACCACGCACGATCTCCAGGAGCTTCATCACGTTGGCAGGGCTGAAAAAGTGGAGTCCGATAACGTCCTCGGGGCGCTTGGTGACGGCAGCGATCTCGTTGACATCCAAAGTGGAGGTGTTGGTCGCTAGAATGGCTCCGGGCTTGCACACCTCATCGAGGCGGGTGAACACCGATTTCTTGACGTCCATGCTCTCGAAAACAGCTTCAACCACCAGGTCGACATCGGCCAGGTCGTTATAGTCCGTGGTGCCCTGGATCAGCGCCATACGCTGGTCCATACTGCCTTTGCTTAACTTGCCTTTGCTGACGGTAAATTCGTAATTGTTGCGTATGACCGTCAGGCCGCGCTTCAGTGCTTCCGCGTTGAGATCCAGAAGGAGTGTCGGGATACCCGCGTTAGCGAAGTTCATGGCTATGCCTCCGCCCATCGTACCCGAGCCAATAATGGCCACTTTGGTTATTGGGCGAAGTGGCGTCTCGGGCGAGATGCCAGGTATCTTTCCAACCATTCGCTCAGCGAAAAACAGATGCTGTTGGGCGCGGGCGTGAGGGGTGTCCATGCATTCCGTAAACAATTCGTGCTCGCGCTCGAGTCCCTCAGCCAAAGGCAGCTTACAGGCGGCCTCTACTGCCTGAACACAGCGTTCTGGAGCATAATAGCCCTTGCTTCGGCGAGCAATGCTGTCGCGGAACTGGTCAAAATAATCCGCGCTCAAGTGATCGGTAGTGACGGTCATGTTACTGCAGGAACGCTTTCCGGCTCGGTTGTCCAGCAAGTACTCTGCATACTCGATGGCTCCGTCAATAAATGATTCATCCCTATTGTAGAGTTCATCAATTACACCGGCCTCGTGGAGTTTTGCGGCGTTTCGGGCTCGGCCATTGGTGATCATCTCCAGTGCTAACTCAACTCCGCCAAGGCGCGGCAATCGCTGGGTGCCGCCAGCGCCGGGCAAAATGCCCAGGTGAACTTCCGGCAGTCCGAGGCTCGCAGTCGGTAATGCGATGCGATAGTCGCACGCCAGCGCCAACTCGCAGCCGCCGCCGAGAGCCGGTCCGTTAATCGCAGCGACAACAAGCTTCGGGGAGTTTTCCAGTGCGTTGCAAATTTGTGGCAGGGTAGGGCGGTCCATGGCACCGCCACTGGCAAACTCGGTAATGTCTGCGCCACCGCAAAACAGCGGCAGTCCGGATGCCACTACAATGGCAGACACGTTGTCATCCTGGTTGGCGCGCACCAGGTCTGCTAAAAGGGAACGGCGCATGGCCAGACCCAGGCCGTTGACAGGACCCTGGTTCAGGGTGATCACTGCGACCCTGCCACGACATTCGAATAGCGTAACTTTGCTCATAACATCCAGTACTTATCAGTTGATTGGAATGAATTCAGGCCTGGCTCTGTTCGGCAATGGTTTCCAGGGCGAGGTCAGCCAGCAGGCGGACGTTCTTGCCCAACTCACCTGCATTTCGGTTAGACGCGTTACCGTCGAGTGCGCGCTTGGCGACGCCCTGGATAATGGCGGCCAAGCGGAAGAAGCTGAACGCGACGTAGAAACTGAAGTTATCGATCTTCTCGATCCCCATGAGCTGGCAGTAACGAGCCACGTATTCTTGCTCAGAAGGGATGCCCAGAGAGTCCAGATCTTTGCCCCGCAGGCCGGACACGGCGCCAATAACCGGGATGCGCATCTGCATGCAGAGGTAGCCGAGGTCTGCAAACGGATGGCCGAGGGTTGACAGTTCCCAGTCCAACAGAGCGATGGCTTTCGGCTCTGTCGGGTGCAGCATTAGATTGTCGAGGCGGTAGTCGCCATGCACCAGTGCTACGCGACCGTCATCCTCGGGGAGACTGTCCCGGAGCCAGCTCATCAATTGCTCCATAGAATCAATTCTCTCCAGCTCGGAGGATCGATACTGGGTGGTCCAACGATCAAGCTGTCGTTGGAAATAATTCCCCGGGCGTCCGTAGTCACTTAGCCCTACTTCATTGATGTCGATCGAGTGCAGTGTGGCGAGCACGCGATTCATTTCATCGTAGATTTCGGTCCTTTCACTCCGACTCACTTCTGGAATGGCGGCATCCCAGAAGGTCCGGCCCTGACAAAATTCCATGACGTAGAACATGGAACCGATGACCTCCCGGTCTTCGCACAGGTGGTACACGTCTGCGACCGGCACATCGGTTCTCGCGAGTGCTGTTAGCACTCTGTATTCTCTGTCTACCGCGTGAGCTGACTTCAGCAGCTTCCCGTGAGGCTGGCGACGCAGAACGTAAACGCCCGACGCGGCAGTCAGTTTGAACGTAGGGTTGGACTGTCCGCCCTGGAATTTTTCAATCTGAACAGGGCCTTTGAACCCATCTATATGGGCTTCCAGGTAAGGTTGCAGTTTGGAAAGATCGAGATGTTCAACGGCATTGGTCATACGAGTTCTCCCATGCTCGGGCTATTGCGGAAATTGTCGGTGCGCATCGCATACGCCGGAAGCATCAGCCATACCCATTGGCTTGCGGTTGCTCTGGCACCGACATTGACTGGCGTCAGGCCAGCTCGAATAAGCCGGCTGCACCCATGCCGCCGCCGATACACATGCTGATGACGACGTATTTCACGCCACGTCGTTTGCCCTCGATCAGCGCGTGGCCAACCAACCTCGAGCCGGTCATACCGTAAGGATGGCCAACGGAAATGCCGCCACCGTTCACGTTGTAGATTTCCGGGTCGATGCCCAGGTGGTCACGGCAGTAGAGCGCCTGAACCGCAAATGCTTCGTTCAACTCCCACAATCCGATGTCGTTGATGGTCAGGCCATGCTGTTTGAGCAGTTTGGGAATGGCGTAAATGGGAGCAATGCCCATTTCTTCTGGTGCGTTACCAGCCACGGCGATGCCACGATAGATGCCCAGTGGCTGCAGACCGCGCTGCTCTGCCAGTTTACGCTCCATCACAACACAGGCAGAGGCACCGTCCGACAACTGACTGGCGTTTCCTGCGGTAATCAAGCCACCGTCGATAACCGGGCTCAAGCTCCGCAGACTTTCCAGTGTGGTGGATGGTCGGTTGCCCTCGTCGCGGTCCAGCGTAATTTCCCGGTAGGAGATTTCCTTGGTTTCCCGGTCCTGTATTGCCATGGTGGTCGTAAACGGCACGATTTCGTCGTCGAAGTGACCAGCTAGCTGAGCTGCTGCGGTGCGCTGTTGTGATTGCAGTGCATAGGTGTCCATGGCATCGCGGCCTATGTTGTAGGCCTGGGCGACATGCTCTGCGGTTTGCAGCATGGGCATGTAAATATGTTGTTCTTGCCGGATTGCGTTTTCGTCAGTTGTCTCAGACACCCACCTGAAATAATTCGGTTGGATGGCGGAGATGTTTTCCTGGCCTCCAGCCAATACGATGTTTTGTTGGTCGACCATAATCTGCTTGGCTGCCATGCCGATGGCCATTAATCCCGAGGAGCATTGGCGGTCAATAGTCTGGGCAGAAACCGTATTGGGAAGACCCGCTGCAATCACCGCGTTCCGAGCGATGTTCATCCCGGCCGTGCCAGCACATAGAACCGAGCCCATAACGGCATCGTCAATCTCGCCGCCCTCGACTCCAGCCCGTTCTACCGAATGCTTGATGACATGTCCGAGTAGAGTGGGCGACTTGGTGTTATTAAGAGCGCCACGGAAGGATTTGCCCATGCCGGTGCGTGCGGTGGATACGATGACTGCTTCTCTCATGATGCTTCTCCAGGGTAGTTAGCCAGTCAGGATGGAGAGCGACGTTCGGAGCGTATTGTCTGTTGGCTCTGCGCACGCCCTGTCGAATAAAAAATGAATGGTAGGCGGCTACATTTATTTGATGAACTTTATTTTTTTTATGGCGGAATATTCGCGAAATGAATGCTGAATGTCTCAGTTAAAACGACAGGAATAATCATTGTGAATGGTGACGAATAAAAAAAATAAAGTATTCGATAGTCGTCAGCCATGGGTAGTCTTGCCTCATTCAACGATGCGGATTTCGACTCCGCCGGATAGTGGGTTGCTCTCACGCGACCAGATCTAAAAGAGGCAAGGCATGGACTTTGGATTCTCTCCCAAGGCGGAGCAAATGCGTCATCGCGTCCGGAACTTCCTGGACGAACATATTGTGCCCCGCATTGCTCAATACAATCAGGAGGCCGGAGCTGGTCACTATCCGATTTCCTTCATGAAAGATCTCCGGGCGCTAGCTAAGTCCGAGGGGCTCTGGAATATGTTTCTGCCGGCGCTTCGTTATGATGATCCTGGAACTCGCCTCACCAATCTGGAGTATGCGCCGTTGGCTGAGGTAATGGGGCGGGTACCGTGGGCCTCTGAAGTGTTCAACTGCAATGCGCCGGATACCGGCAACATGGAGTTGCTGCATATGTTCGCCACCCCCGAGCAGCGTGCGCGGTGGCTGATCCCCCTCCTGAATGGCGAGTTTCACTCTGCATTTGCGATGAGCGAGCCTGATGTAGCGTCTTCCGATGCAACAAATATCACCACCTCTATCAAGCGCGAGGGCGGCGAGTATGTCATCAACGGGCGCAAATGGTTTATCAGTAACGCGGCGCGTCCGAATTGTGAGCTGTTCATTGTCATGGGTAAGACGGATTTCGATGCTGAATCCCATAAGCAGCAAAGCATGGTGCTGGTGCCTCGCAATACCCCAGGTCTCGAGATTGTCCGCAACCCGACCGTTCTTAACCACCTGTCTTACGAAGGCCACTGCGAGATCGTGTTCCGTAATGTTCGCGTACCCGTGACCAACCTGCTGGGTGAGGAAGGGGGTGGCTTTGCGCTGGCTCAAGCACGCCTGGGTCCGGGGCGCATTCACCATTGCATGCGTTCTCTCGGCGCTGCGGAGGTTGCGCTGGAGTTGATGACAGCGCGTTCCCAGGAGCGTAAGGCATTCGGTCGTTATCTGAATCAGCATGGATCCGTTGCAGAGTCGATCGCCAGATCACGGATCGAAATCGATCAGGCTCGCCTGCTCGTTCTAAAGGCAGCGTGGATGATCGACAACGTTGGTGCGAAGGCGGCGCGAAAGGAGATTTCGATGATCAAGGCCTTGGTACCCAACGTCATGACGCAGGTCACGGACAGGGCAATGCAGATTTTCGGCGCGATGGGACTGACGCCTGATACCCCGCTTGCCGAGGCTTACACCTTAGGCCGTTGTTTGCGCTTTGCCGATGGCCCTGACGAAGTTCATTTGCAGGCCATCGCTAAGCAGGAAGTCCGAGAAAGCCGGTTAAGTCTGGGATCCACTGCGGCATACCTGACGCCTTTCGACCGATCATAACTTTACATGGATCTATGGTTTTTGCCTCACAGGCCTGAGAACTCCCAGGCCCTAAGGACAGTTTTGGGCAGTCAGTAAGAGAGATTAAGTGAGGGGAGGATAAACGCAATAAATACTGTAATCGATTTGGTCATGCGATGACTCATGTCATCTAAAAACGAGTCAAATAACCACAATTGGGGTAGTTAAGTGAATAAGAAAAAATTAAAGAACAATCTTCAAGTTTCAATCGCGGCAGCATTAATTGGTGCATCCTCTTCGGCAAGCGCGCTAACCCTCAGTACTCAAAATGCCGATGTAACCTTGTATGGTTACGCTGAGATGAACGCCTCCTACGACTTTGACGAAAACATTGCTGCGTCAACACGTTCAGGTGCCTTCAGTCTCTTAGGTGGGGATGATAAAGACGTAAAGGGTCACTTTGGTATGGATGCTTTCCAAAGTCGCGTTGGCATTCACGTGGTGACTGATCAGGACCTCAAGGTAAGGGTAGAAACAGATTTCCGGGGAGGTGGTGGTGGGCAGATCCGACTGCGCCAAGCCTATGGTGAATACAAAGGTTGGCTGGCCGGCCAAGCCTGGTCCAATGGTATGACCTTCACGGGGATTACTCCTGGCCTCGACTTTGACGGTACTCCGGGCATGCCCGGTCGCGAGGCTCGAGTTGCACAAGTCCGCTATACAACGGGAAATGTATCGTTTTCTATTGAAGAGCCGTCCACAGGTTTGCCGTCCATCGTCGGTACAAACAAAGCCAAAGATAGTCTGCCGATTGTTACCGCCCGCTATGAAAATACTGCAGGCGGTTTGAGATACGCTGCGGGCGGCCTGTTGCAGCAAGTCAGCTTTGATGACGGCGTCGTTGATGACTCTGTGCTTGGATACTCTGGATTTATAGCCGCCACGTTCGAGGCAACGGATAGGCTCACTTTACGTGGCGCCTTTAACTACGGCGATGGTGCAGGAACGTCGCTGTACCGGACCGGAAGTAATTTCTTTGCTGAAGACGCATATCTGAACGGGAACGATCTCGAGACAATTGAGGGCACTGCGGCAGTTCTGGGAGCCTCATTTGTAGCTGGTCCTGGCAGTATCCACCTCCAATACGGATACGCAGCTTCAGATTGGGATAAAGCCTTAGCTGACCTTGGTTCAGCTGAAATCGGAATTAAGCATGAGAAAAACGAGAAGGCCTCGCTAGGTTACCTCTGGTCACCGATTCAAAACACCAGGTTGGGACTGGAGTATTCATACTTTAACCGAGAATTGGTGAATGGTGATAAGGCCGACGCGAACCGGCTAATCTTTGCGGCCCAATACAGGTTCTAAACCTTTGTTGTTGGGTCTCCACCGGGTGTGTCCCATTTACGGCACTGCGGAATAAGCCCTGTGCCGTCTTTTTCCCAGCACACTCATTTAAACGCCCTGTTAAGAGACCCTTGTCCCCTTGTAGTAACGATATTCAAACCTGTCCATGGGTGTAAGGGGCGGGAGTCATTCGATATTTGGTAAGAAAGCTGATCTGAAAATACATGCCAAAGTACTAGGCCCAAAAGTGCCGAAGGAGAAGTCATGAAGATTATTAAAAAACTACAAAACCTTGTCGTAACCGCCTCACTTTTTAGCGCTGCCGTTGTCAGCACCAATGTTCACGCTGAACGTTTGAGCTATGCGTCCATTTATCCTCCCGGAGAGATGACTCAGAAGGTGATGAATGTTTTTGCTGACAAGGTCGAGGACTATTCGCAAGGAGACTTGAGTGTTCGGGTGTTCCCGATGTCCCTGCTCAATGGTGCAGAAATGTCTGACGGTCTTCGGGACGGTATGACTGATCTAGGGTTCATCGTTACAGCTTATTTCCCGGCTCAATACCCTTACGCAAATTTCCTGAACGAATCATCGTTGCAGATGCAGCTTTTCGACACTGAGAAAACCGAAAATGGTAAGGGCCCCATGGCGTTCGCCGGCGCACTCAGCGAACTCAACTTTATGCACTGTCCAGAATGCATTGGGGAATACGCCAAGCAGAACCAAGTCTATACCGGTGGACAGACGACGACAGAGTATGGGCTGGCCTGCAATAAACCTGTAACAACGTTGGAAGACGTTCAGGGAACCCGTATCAGAACAGGCGGCACACATTGGGCAAGATGGACGGAATCTTTGGGTGGACAACCCATGTCCCTGACGGTGAGCGAAATTCTCGAAGCACTGGACCAGGGAATACTCGACTGTGCGGCGGTCGCCATGTCTGAGTTGAGTAATTTTAACCTTTGGGACGTAGTAACGCATTTCACAATCTCTAGTCCGGGTGGTTATTCCGCGGGAGGAAACGGCGCTGCCGTTAACGCAGATGTCTGGCGTAACCTATCCCAAAAAGATCGTACTGCTTTGCTGAGAGCCAGCGCCGATATGTCAGCGATGTTTGTTATGCACTATGTCAACAAAGATCGGGAAGTACTAGAAAAAATCAAAACAGAAGGTATCGAGATTCATGAGCCCAGTCCGTTACTTGCCGCGGCGTCGCGTGAATTTGCAGAAAAGAATTTGCAGATCATTGTTCAAAAATATGCAGAACAGCATGGTATTCAGAATGGCCAGGAATTGCTCGATAAATTTAAGCCTTTACTCGACCGCTGGCTGGAGCTTGTCGCGGATGTAGAGACGACCGAGGAGCTTGGCCAGCTGTATTGGGATGAGGTTCATTCGAAGGTAGATACGAATAAGTACGCTCTCTGATCTAAATGGCGGCAGATTACCTGCCGCCGCATTATTCATGGTCACACAGAATAACGGCGTGTGATCGGAGGTAGGTATGTTTTTAATCGGAAAGCTATTATCAAAAATAATAGATAATATGACAATTGTTGGTGGTTTAATCATTACCGCAATGATGTTGCATATAACCATTGATGTTATCTTGAGGTTCGCATTCAATACTCCGCTTCCAGGAACTATTACTATAGTCTCCTATTATTACATGGTTGCGGCAGTATTCATTCCCCTCGCATTTGCAGAGCAGAAAAATTCTCATATTTCTGTGGAGGTAGTTACCGACCATCTCCCTGCTTTTTTACAAAAATATTTGGTAATTATATCAAACTTATCTGCTGCGACTGTTTTTAGTTTACTTTTGGTCCGCACCTGGGAGGAAGCCGAGAAAAAACGGGCGATCGGTGCTTCGATCGTGCAGGGAGGAGACAGTATAAGTATCTGGATCACTTATTATTTCGTACCGATCGGATGCGGCCTTATGGTTTTGATCGCCATTTATAAATTGGTTGTTAATCTTTTTGGTTTTAAAAGTGGCTTGGACTCCAGGCTTGCCAACGCTGATGACAACGATATGTTCAACGGAACTCCCGGGGACTAGTGATGAGTGATGTACAGATTGGGTTATCTGCTTTAGGGGTTCTTGTCCTTCTCATTCTCGCGAGAATTCCGATTGGGATGGCAATGATTGGTGTGTCTTTTGGTGGCTTGTGGTTCTTGATGAGTTGGAACGTTGCCTGGAACTCGTTGGCATTAGTACCGTACCAGTTTTCGTCAAACTGGGTACTGAGTTCTGTCCCCATGTTCCTGTTTATGGGCTTTATCTGTTATCACACTCATCTCACAAAAGGCATGTTTCAAGCGGCGAGGATGTGGCTCTCGAGTATTCCTGGAGGCTTGGCCATCGCATCGGTATTCGGCTCTGCCGGTTTCGCAGCGGTATCCGGGTCATCGGTCGCCTGCTCTGCAGCCATGGGTCGGATCGCCATCCCTGAGATGTTGAAGCATCGTTATAACCCGGAGCTGGCGACCGGCACGGTGGCTGTCGCCGGCACCATCGGAGCACTTATCCCCCCCTCCATCATCATGATTCTGTATGGAATAATTGCTCAGGAATCCATCACTGGACTGTTCCTCGGCGGAATCAGTGCAGGGTTGCTTACGGTTGTGGGCTACATCACCGTCATTCTATTGCGCGTTAAACTTCGGCCGGAATTGGCACCGGACACGGCGGAGCGGGTCACGTTCAACGAAAAAGTGCTTGCTCTCAAAGATACCTGGCCGATTTTTCTTATCATGGCAGGAATTTTTGGAGGTTTGTTCGGAGGGGTGTTCACGCCAACCGAAGCCGGCGCTGTCGGAGCGTTTTTATCGCTGGTAGTGGCCTTCATTAAGAGAACGCTGAATTGGAATTCCTTCCGGAACGCGGCGCTGGAAACGCTGCTTACGACCACTGCCCTAGTAATCATTGCGGTCGGGGCAAGCCTGTTGACCCGATTTTTGGCGCTTTCAGGCGCTGCCGATTACATCGCGGACCTGATCATCGGGCTGGACTCCGGCATCGTATTTTTGCTCGTTGGTATTGTGATTATTTACGTTCTTCTCGGAATGTTTCTGGAGCCCATCGGGGCAATGTTGCTAACCTTGCCGATCGTTCTGCCAATTATTGACCACACAGGACTGAGCCTCCTCTGGTTCGGTGTGGTGCTGACAAAACTGTTAGAGATCGGGATGATTACCCCCCCGATTGGTATGAATGTATTCGTCATAAAAAGCGTAGTCGGGAACTTGGTTTCGACCGCAAGTGTCTTTCGAGGAATATTCTGGTTTCTGGTGATGGATTTTGTTGTGCTTGGTGTTCTTATGGCATTCCCGGATGTAGTACTGTTCTTACCGTCTTTGCAGTCCTGAGCCCGAGCTATGGGCGCCCCCTCGAAGGGCACTGGTCCAGACATACTGACCTGTCAAACAAAAGCCCCCGGGATGGTTTCTATCCCGGGGGCTTTTGTTTGTTAATGGGCCTCGATGGTTCAGAGAAACACGAATAGGCCCATGTTGCCTTATTTCAGTCTTCCAGTTTCGCTTAGAATGTTGTTTCTCAGTTTGTACTTCTCAACTTTGTTGGTTGGTGTCTGGGGAATGGCTTCAACGATGCGGATAAAGCTTGGCCTCATATACTTGGGGAGCTTTTCCGTGGCATAGGCCTCAATGTCAGTTTCGGTAAGCGGTTTGTTCTCTGCGGCCACGATAAAGGCAGCGATATCATCTTCATCACCTTCCTCACTCGGGATACCAACCGCTGCACAGAGATTGATGTCTGGATGTTGCATCAGCATATCCTCAACCTGGAATGACGAAAGGTTCTCGCCCTTCACTCGAATGCGGTCCCCTAATCGATCAACGAAATAATACATTCCGTCATCATGCATGACAGCCGCGTCGCCAGTGTGGAACCAGAGATTTTTGAACGCTTCTACGGTCTTCTCGGGCTTTTTAAAGTATGAGTGAAGAAAGATTCCCGGAAGTTTTGGGCGAAACGCCAGCTGTCCGGGTTCCCCGGTCTGGCATTCCTCATCATTCTCGTTTCGAATAGATACGTCGACGAAGGGAGAGGGGTGGCCCATCAACCCTTTTCGGGATGCGTCTTCGCCTGCAAGCAGCAATAGGCCATACTTTTGGGCAATTTCTTTGATTTCATCGTGGCTTCGACCACGGTACTGATCGAGCGGCGTAGCCTTGCCTTCCGATATCTCCTCCAAGTACACAACCATGCCAGTGCCAGTTTCGGTTTGGCCAAACCCTGCTGTCACGAAGTCGATGCCGAAACGTTGAGCAAAGTCGGCGTGGTTAATCGGCAAAGGCTGCATATGGACCTTGTTCAGCGTGTTTTTATGGTCGTCCTCACAGGCGGGGGCCTTGGTCAGCCAAGGCAACATGACATCGAGAAGAATAGCGGTAGTAACTTTCCTGGCACGAATCCGTTTCCAGAAGTTATCGGGACTGAACCGATTCCAAACAGCGACTTCACAGCCGGTCCAAGCCGCCCGACAAACATTCGCCACTGCTCCGCCTACGTGGTAAAGAGGAAGGTCATTATAAATGACATCCTCCTCTGTCAGGGGAACGCGAATGGCGAATGTATATTGAGCCATCCAGCGGTGTGGCTGCACAACGCCTTTAGATGGGCCGGTAGTTCCGGAGGTATAGATTAGATTCGCGGGATCATCAAAAGAAAGCTCGATGTTGGGTCTAGAGGCTGGTTTTGTAAGATCCTGCCATAAAATTGTTTCCAGAGACGGATGGACTGTCGGTTGAACCGGCGCATGATCATGGCTTCCTTCCGGAGCCTGGTAAACAGTGACCATTGGTGGGGATTCGAGCTCCCCGATGACGTCGTTGACGGCTGACAGGAGAGTACCATCTGTGACGATCAATTTCGGGGAGGTATCGTTCAGCTGATAGGCTAACAAGCGTCCTGAATATGAGAAGTTAACGGGGCAATAGACCGCCCCGGCTTTCCAGATACTGAACATCATCAGTGAAGACAGCAGTGAGTTGGTCGAAAACACGCTGATATGATCACCTTTTTCGATGCCCAGGCTCGCAAGGTTTCCGGCTATTTCATCCGTCCGCTTTGCGAATTCGGCATAGGTAAGACTGACATCGTCTTCACCGTAATAAAAGAATGTCCTGTCGCTGGCTTGTCTGGCCCAATAATCCAGTTTTCGGGTGATGATCTCTTCATCTTCCCGCAGCATCTTGGACAGTTGAAGTTCATTCATTTTGGTCGTCCTTCTTAAATTGATGAGTAATGAAATCGATAACCGTTACGGCCGAGTCCCAAACGTTGGCCGGCCCAACAACTGCGGGAGTCTCGAATAGGCGTCTTTGACCCATTCACAGAGAAGTGGCCGACTGTCGCGGGGGTCGATAAGGTTCTGTACTCCGAAACGTTCTGCAGTTCGGAAGGGGGAGGCAATCTTTTCCATCTGGTCGGCGAGGCGTTTAAGGTCTCGTTCGCGATCATCTGACTGATTCAGTTCGCCGCTGAACGCGGCTTCGATGCCTCCTCGCGATGGAAGAGAACCCCAGGTGCCAGACGGCCAGGACCAGCTTGGAGATGCCCGATGACGGTTTACCATGCCAGCTCCCCCGACACCGAAGACACGCCTGAGTATCAGCTCGGCCTGAGGCACCCGTGCCTGATAGATCGACGAGATGGCGCGGACGCCATGGCGAATCGTTCCGCGGTTCTCGGCAGCAACTCCGATGGAAACCCCGCCCTGGTCCGTCAGGCTTACAATCGGTAGATGGAATGTTTCGCAAAGATCGACAAGGCGGGTAACCGCTTGAGCGCCCTCAACGGACATGGTTGCCCCTTTAAACGGATTGGACGCGAGAACGCCCACTGGGTAGCCATCGAGTCTCGCCAGTGCGGTAACGGTGGAGCCTCCATATTCGGCGTACGTAAACACAGAGCCCTGATCGAATATTCCGTCAAGAATATTCTGCACCTCATACGGTTGCCGTTGGTTCCGTGGAATGGCTTTCAGCAAGCTTTCTTCGCGGCGGTTAACCGGGTCGTTGCATGCGGAACGCGCGGGTAGCTCATCGACATTTTTCGGTAGGTAAGACAAAAAGGTTCGGATAACGTCAAGGGCTTCCTGCTCGGAATCGACCAGACGCTCGACCATTCCATTACCTGAATGAACCTCGGCGCCGCCCAACTCCTCAGCGGAAACATCTTCACCGGTGCTGCCCTTGACGATGGGCGGACCTGCCGTGAAGACCTGACCTATTCCGCGCACCATGATGGCCAGGTGGGACATGGCCAGTCTTGCTGCACCGAGGCCCACAGTTGGACCTACCGCGGCGGCTACAACGGGGACAAGAGACAGGTTTTCGACAACAGCGTCCCATCCCGGGTTCACGGGTACGTAATGAAAGCCGTGCTCCAGGGCGATCTTGACACTGCCGCCACCAGATGCTCCGTCCAACAGTCGGATGACCGGCAGCCGCATTTCCCGGGCATAGTTCTCCAGGAAAATCTGCTTCTCGTGGATTGCCGAGTCGCCAGAGCCAGCCCTCAGCGTGAAATCGTCGACCCCCAATGTAATGCGACGTCCGTCCAGGTTGGCCGTTCCCGCGATAAAATTGGCAGGCTTCAGGGTCGTTAGCCGTCCTTGCTCATCGTATTCGGCGAAACTGGTCAGAGCACCGATTTCTGTGAAGCTGTCTTTGTCCACCAGTGCGTCCACCCGCTCGCGGGCCGACAGTTTGCCTTTGGAGCGTTGCTTCTGAACCTTTTCAGGGCCTCCCATTTCATGGGCCAGGTCGATACGGCTCTTGATCTCCTGCACTTCATCGGTCCAGCCCTGCTCGTCCTGGGATCGGGGCGCTTGCTTTCTGGAACCCTCGGGACGCGAGCTTTGGCCAGGTTCAACGATTAACAAACTGCCGTTTTCTGTGGTTGAGTCTCCTTCATTGACAAGGATAGCGGTAACCACACCGTCAGTACGGGAGCGTACCAACTGTTCCATTTTCATCGCCTCGATCACGATCAGGCCGTCGCCTTTACATACTTCGTCGCCGGGTGCTACCTCTATCGAGAGAATCGTTCCGTCCATCGGAGCACAAATGGCATGGGCAGGATCGTAGTTCGAGGGTAGGGAGGGGGCTCCGGTGGTGATCGGAGTGGAGCCATCGGGCTCCGAATTCGACATGCAGATCAGTGGGGTCTGATCTTTGATGAGGCTTTTTAGTTCCTCCATGTAATCAGAAATAAATGATGTGCTGTAAGCGCCGTTCTTGAATGCAGGATGCTCAAGAGTGGCGCGAAGCAACGCTGTATTGTTGGGGACGTCAGAGATCTGGAATTCCCCAAGTGCATCGGACAGAGTACGGCATGACTTTGAAAAGTCACCGCCCTTCGCAATGACTTTGGCGATCAGGGAGTCGTAACGGGAACTTGTCTGATACCCGGTATAGCCATAGGTGTCGACACGAATACCGGGGCCGGAGGGTGGGTTGAAGGCTTTAAGCAAACCTGCACGTGGAATGGGCGTTCCATCAGGAGACATTTCCTCCAGATTGATCCGGGCTTGGATCGCGAACCCGCTGACCAATGGGGGTGTAAGCAACGCCAGATCCTGAAGGGAAAAACCCGATGCAATCTTTATCTGGGTCTGAACAAGATCTACTCCCGTAATTTCCTCGGTTATGGTGTGTTCAACCTGTAGGCGGGGATTGGCCTCCATAAACCAAAAATTATCGTCAGACACCAAGAATTCGAAGGTGCCAATGTTGTCGTAGCTTACATGTGAGGCCAGGCGAAGAGCGGCATCAAGAATACGCGCCCGAAGTTCGTCATCCAGAAGCGGACTGGGGGCGATCTCAAGTAATTTTTGATGACGGCGTTGGACAGTGCAGTCACGTTCCCACAGATGACAGATCTTGCCCGAGCCATCGCCGACAATCTGGACCTCGATGTGGCGAGCATCCAGTAGAAGCTTCTCAACATATAGATCGCCATTGCCAAACGCCTTCAAGGCTTCCGATTGGCAGCGTTCGTAGGCCTCTTCGAGTTCAGCAGGGTCTTTGACGACACGCATACCCCGGCCTCCCCCTCCTGCCAGGGCTTTGAGCATTACCGCACCGTGTTCTGCGGCAAATGCTCGTGCAGCCTCCAGGTCCGTCGGCTCTGATGTGCTTGGCATAACGGGGACGTCAATCTGGTTAGCCAGTGTCAGCGCTTTTACTTTGCTTCCGAATAGATCCAGTATTTCCGGCGAGGGTCCGATGAAGCGAACGCCTGCCGCGGAGCATCGTCTCGCAAATTGGGCATTTTCACTCAGAAATCCGTATCCGGGATGAATGGCTGTACACCCGGTGTCGACGGCGGCGTCGACCATCGCTTGTTGATCGAGATAAGCCGCGGCGCCACTTTGGGCCAGTTCAACGTGCTCGTCGGCATAGCTGAAGTGAAAGGAAGTCACATCATCTTTTGCGGCTACGGAAACCGTCCTGATGCCAAGCTGTCTTGCAGCTCGAATAATGCGAATTGCAATCTCGCCCCGATTGGCGATCAAGATTTTTTTCATCAGATATCTCTCATTATTTTGGTTTGTTGCACGCCTTAGCTTCCCTCGTCCACATCAATGGATCGCGTAATGCTTCGGAGTAATTGTTTCGTAAGGCCATCGATGATCTGACCCTCAGAGAGATTTCCGCCTGGTCGGAACCAATTGGCGGGCGCCATGGCTGCGGAAATAAGAGTGAGGGCTGTCAGTCTTGGCTCTGAGGAAACGAAAGACCCATCGTCAATTCCTTCTCTGACCAAACTGATCAACAGACCTTCGTATCGACGTTCTACTTTGCGGACTTCGTTCACGTGTTCCTGGTCAAGGCCAAACCTCAGGGAGGTCAGGATTACGTGCCTGGCCAGCTCATCAAAGTTCATAGCGATCAGATCGCGTAGCGCTAACCGCATGCGTTCAGCTGACGGCAAGTCCTGGCCAATAATTTCTTCGAGGCGATCAGCAGAACGGCCAGATGCCGCTCTCCGGGTTTCCACGATGAGTTCCTGCTTGCTGCGGAACTGGTAGTAAAGGACGCCCTTGCTGACCCCGAACTCGCGGGCGATGTCATCCATGGTCGCGGCTTCATAACCCTTACGTGCAAAAACACGGGCTGCCGCAAGCAATGCCTGTTGGCGTTGTGCTTCCCGTTGGCTGGGATCACGAATCACAGCGCCGCGAAGCCCGACATTATTGGACCTTCCTGCAATTTTTTCGGTCGTTTTTGATGTTTCGCTCATTTCAAAAACCCTCTCTTTTCAGCTCTTGGGTGAGGGTGGAATGCGGAAAAACTTTCCCAATTTCCAAGTTCTCCATTTAAATTATACGCATCAGTATAAACTAGCAAGTATAAAAAAATAGATAACAAAAACAAAGATATATGGATATAAAAGTCGTGAATGTCTGATCATAAATAGAATGAAGTTCAAAGTATCTTGAGCTCTCTTTAGTTTGGGAGAGTGCAGTTTTGGCGAGTGTAAATGCCGGACCTATCCGCTTATTCCGTGCAGTTATCTGATTGCCTGGCGCAAGCGGGTATGGCCAGGGTTCAGAAAACGACAAACACAATAAATGAAGGACTGGTTGACGAATCAATATGTCCAACCCTCGCGATTAATTCGCTCGCAATCGCTACTTCTGTTTTCGGCAGGTATTTGTGTGGCAGTTGTGGCTCCATCGGCGGGAGCCTTCGACTTCGATCTCACGGAAGAGGGTAGTGGTCAACTGGACGTGACAATTGGCTACGCCAGTATTTTCCGAACTGAAGATTCAGATCGTTCAGATTGGCTCCCGTTAATGCAGAAAGAATTCTGACCTCGTCAAGAGAAGACGGCGTGGTTGCTCCAAGCCCGCCCTTTTGCCTGGCCTGCGGTGTCGATGACGCGGCTGAAAGGGCAAGAAAGACTGGAGTTACGGATGTAAGCGCTCGCCTCGTGCGAGCGCTTACCCGTTCAGGTAGTAGGGGCTCAGTTGGAACGTGCAACCTAGGATAGTTTGAGCGCAATGACACCTGAAAGAATCAAGAGAATTCCCAAATACTTACCTAGGCTTGTAGGGTCTCCAAAGAACAGAACCCCTGCGAAAAAGGTTCCGATAGCACCAGTGCTTGTCCACACCGCATAGGAGGTTCCGATCGGAATCTGCTTTTGCGCAAGCCACAGCAGGAGTCCACTGAATGTCATAAAAATTACGGCAATGACGATGCCATAAAGCCGGGTTTCTGTTTGCTGGGCTATTTTCAGGCCGATTGGCCAACCGACCTCAAACAACCCGGCTAATAAAAGGTATACCCAGGACATAGCTCACCCACCAAGAAGTTAAAAGTGATGCTGGATATCCGTGCAATCTCAAACCTTGGGGAGGGTGTGAGGAAGCAGCGGGCCTCTGACACTTTTAAAATGTTACACAAAGTGTAAATTTATGTCAATTGTAAATTTAGGATGCATTCTATATTCTTAAATTGGGCCCTGTTGATGATAGGGGGTTGGCCCTGGTCCGTTGAGGCCGTCTTTTGACGCTATCAAATTCAGGGGGATACGTTCAGCGCAGGTAATTATGAGTTTACGAGACAGAAAAAAAGAGCAAACCCGGCGAACATTATTGAAAGTGGCCGGAAAGCTATTCTCCGAAAAGGATTTTGACGATGTCCTCGTCAGCGATATCGTTGAAAGTGCGAACATCAGTCAGAAGACTTTTTTTAACTACTACGCCAGCAAATCCGCACTTCTTGAAGCACTATTGTTGGATTGGCTGCAGGAAGCGAACTATTGGGCGCATGACCCTAAAGCACCAGTAGATCTGGAATCCGCCATTGTGCCCCCTAATCTGGAGGAGATGCAGGAGTGGATGGTTGAGAACAGGCAGATTCTCAAAAAAATCATGCAGCACACAGAGCTCTTTTCGTCCATCTATTACCCCCGCGATCTCAGCGACAATCGAAACGTACTGTTTCCGACGGAATATAGAAAACCCAGGCTTGAAAAAATCAGGCATGCACAAAAGCTCGGCTTTATTCGAGAGGACGTCGCAGCGGATTTCGTCTGTGAAATGTACGATTTTCTGAGAATGGATATAGTCCAACGCTGGCTGGCGTTGCCTGATGAGCAGGCTACTTCCGCTGACTTTCGTCGAATGTATGACGATATGCTCAAGGTACTTTTAACTGGTTTGCGTCCTTCAGTTCTCTAATTCGCGCTGCTCACGACGCCGGCGGATCGTAAGTGAAGTTAAAGGCAACAATCAGTTGGGAGGGTTGATAGCGGAAGTCGATCGAAATGTTTGGGTGGTACCCCCGGCAGGACTCGAACCTGCTACCTTCCCCTTAGGAGGGGG
>CAZWEP010000043.1:0-24195 GCA_964632565.1 uncultured Marinobacter sp.
AGCGGTATGATTCCCTGGCTGCTGGTTGCCGAGCGTCTGTGCCAGTCGGGTCAGACACTGTCATCGCTGATAGATGCGAGAATTGAGGCCTACCCGGCCAGTGGTGAAATCAACCGCACCATTGAAGAGCCTGCAAAAGTGATTGGCGCCATCGAGGCCGCGTATGGGAAAGAAGCCAGGAGCGTGAGCCATGTTGACGGCGTCAGCATCGAGTTTGATGACTGGCGCTTCAATCTGCGTATGTCCAACACCGAACCGGTTGTCCGCCTGAACGTGGAATCCCGCCATAATATTCCGCTGATGCAGGCGAAGACCGAAGAACTGCTTGCTGAGATGGAACGTTTGAATACGGCTGCCGATTAGGCCAAAAGAGACCGGATCTCCGGTCTCTTTTGGCCCATCCATGCTCGCAAGCCAGCGAGGCTGAGGAGGCGGTTCATAGCCAGTCGTTTAACATGATTCCGAAGCCGAACCGCTGTATCCGCTCGTTGTAGTCGATCAAACTCTCACCGTAACCGTTGTAGTAGTGAATATAACCCTTAACCGTGTCGCCCATTGGGAAGCTGTAGCCGATCTCGACCGACGTCTTATTGTCAGAGCGAAGGTTGTTCAGCAGCTTAAGCGAGAGCGTTCGGTCCTCTGACCATTTATAAATGGCCATGTAATTGGCGTAGCCAAGATATTCCTGAATATCCTCGTTGTCGTCGTCACTGTCTTTTTCCGGTAATCGGAACCAGGGTTGGAACATGAATAACCAACGGTCATAGCTGTAGGCGGCAGAAGCCATGATCCGGTTCCAGCTTCGGGAGCGAGGTTCGGATTGGCCATTGGATTCGTGGTTCAGCCCGAGTGTTACCGCACTCAGCGTGCCGGGGCCAACATCGTACTTGGTGGCATAGCGAACAAACACTTCAGGCTCGTAATTGGTTTCCCGGAAAGGTGCCGAATCGTCGGTGTTGTAAACCTGCCAGAAGGACTTCTGGGTGTAACCAAACCACAGGGTCGTGCGGTCATCCAGCAAACCGGTCAGCAGGGGAACCTTGAAGCTGATCTGGTATTTGGCTTCCTGGTTATCGAGTTCGTAATCGTACCCCGTCTCCCCGGTTCGCGGGCTTTCAGGCGTCCGATTGGCATTTTTCAGATAGCTGAACGGAAGGATATACATCGGACGGTGACCGACAAAACTCCCGGAAAAGGAGAAGATGGCCTTTTCTACCGCTACGTACCGATCAACCAGCGCCGACATAACACCTGAATTTTCACTGTCTGATCCGGCCAGATCCGGATTGGTGTCGGGCAGGTTCGACGACCGACTGGAGGATTGGTAAGTCCGTGCTTCGTCTGGGTTGGCAAAGTCGTCATAACAGGCCAGCCGTTGCACGCCATTTTTGATCAGAGCGCAGGCGTCGATGGTGAGGGTGTCGCCCTCCGAAGAACTGTCAGTGGCGTCTGGGTCGGCATCCTCTGTTTCGGCCCAGGCATGGGGCACAGCCATTACCGTCAGTAGCATCAAGACTACCGTCAGTTTTCCCGATGGATTCATTGAGTGCTTCATGTTTGAGGCTCTAGGTGGCAGAGAGGCTGACGTAGGTGTTGGCAATGCCGTACGCCCAGACGCCCAACAATGTCACCACGAGCAACGAGAAAACGATCTTGTGGCGTGTCCTCCGCTCAGCGGCCGCCGCGACGACCCAGCGCAGATACATCAGCCCGATAAAACTGACAAACACCGCAAGACTTGCAGCCGCTGGGACCAGTAGCCAGACAGCCGACAAGGGTTCGCCGTCGCTGGCCCGACTGGAAAACCACCCCATCGATCCGAGCAGAATTGCCAGGGCTGAGAATTCGACGGCCAGCAAAGGGGCGCGCCATCGATGAGGGGTGTTCTGATCTGACATGAAATCGGCTCCTGAAAATGGTTGTCGACATGGTAACGCATTCCCATGCCGTGATTCGGCTATTTACGAAATGGCAACCAATTTGGCCGAGAATGCGGACGAATGATCCTTCATTTGCGCCGTTGGTTTTTTTGGCAGTCCGCAGTCGCTATAATGCGGGCACTGATATTAATAACGCCCAATGTTGAGGTGAACGTGATGATGAAGAGAGTCCTGGCTGCCGTATTGCTTGGTTTCGGCCTGACCGCCGGCGCCGTTATGGCCAGCGTTGAAGATGAAATCCGCGCCCGTATTGCTCCGGTTGGAAGCGTGTGTGTTCAGGGCGAAGAGTGCGGTGAAGCTGCTGCGCCAGCGCCCGCTGCCAGTTCGGAGCCGCGCTCCGGCAGCGAGGTATACAGCTCCGTGTGTGCAGCCTGTCATGACACCGGCGCTGCGGGCGCTCCGATGAAAGGCGATACTGCGGCCTGGAGCGGGCGCATTGACAAGGGACTCGAAACCCTGGTCGACCACGCCATCAATGGTTACAACGCCATGCCGGCAAAAGGTGGCTGCGCCAGCTGCCCGGATGAAGAAATTGAAGTGGCGGTGGAGTATCTGGTTGAAGAAAGTCAGTAAAACGGCTTTACGTCACCACTAAAAAAACCCCGTCGTTGACGGGGTTTTTTTGTGCTGTCTTATTTAATTTGCGCCGTCGAGATCTCTTTACTGCGGAGGTTGCCCTCAATGTAGCTGAGTTGTCCTGAAGATTGTCTGACCGGAATCCGCCAGGTGACGGGTCCATCAAGATGTTCAGGGGTGCTCAGCCGGGGGTCCATCCAGCCGAAAGTGCCTGAGTTGGAAAGAGGCACCCAGGACTGGCCCTTTTCCTTCGCAACATCAATCTCTACCCGGGTCTTCTGGCTGTCCGGCATTGACTGCCAGGCACTACTATCCGGGTTCACCTCTACCTGGTTGGAGGAAAAACGCAAAAACGCCTCTCCTTCACTGTCCAGAACAGTGAGTGGTTGCTCTCCCTTGTAACTGATCAGGATTCCTGGCGTTGGTGCGTCGAGAATCAGGGCGCTCAGACCCGGAAGGTCAGGTCGTTCGGTAATGGTGGCCTTGGTAATGCTGGAAGGTATATTGTCCACATCGGGCGCACCATGGGCCCCTGCCAGCCCAGAGGCTGACAGGGACACCAGGCCGAACAGTACCAGTCCCGGCATGCGGGTCACTGATCGTTCGATAGACATTTCGCAACTCCTTCCGACGCTTACAAGAGCGACAGAGTCGTGTCGATAATGCCGTCGTCCGTGGTGGTCGTCTCCACTGAGTCGTCTGACGGCGCCATGCAGGCAAGCGTCTTATTGACGACCGTAATCGGCGCGGACTCAGAAGGAATGCGTCCTTCTTCCGTGTCTTTGCTGACGAACAACATGTATTCGCCTGCAGGCACCACGTTGTGGTTGTCCGGCATGGTCAGGGTGACCTTGTTGCCCGGATGTTGCTCAACCACCAGCTCGATTGCCCGCTGATCCGAATCGACAACGTGCGTCATCACCGTGCGACGAACCAGCATCGCCTTGTTGATCTCCTCAGACTGATCCACCTTGACGTTGAAGCGGTCGCCGATGGTCAGCGTTTTGGGAGCCCACTCGATCACAGGACGATCGTCCCGCATAGCGTAAGGAGGCGTGTAGATTTCGAAGCTCGGATCGCGGCCGTCATAGGGCGCAAGACCGAATTCCTCAAAGTCCACAAACGTCAGGTACGCAGTGTTGATCGGTGAGTGGCCGGCAATCATCACGCGACCGTCCTGCATCAGCACGGCGGTGTTGTGATACGTCCGCGAACGGTTGGCCATGGCCATCTCTGTCCAGGTGTTGGTCTCCGGATCAAAGCGCTCGGCTGTCCGAATCGGGCCTTCCAGGCCCGGAGCGGCAACGCCGTCCCGATCACCGCCACTGAACACCATCACGCTGCCGTCGGGCAACACGACGTTGGTGCCGTACCAGCGAGGCTGGTTCAGAGGACCAGTGAGACGCGACTCATAGTCGATCTGATCGCCATTGGTGGAGATGGTATCGATGCGGCTCTGGTCTGTCGGGAAATAGCCACCCGGGTTGGTCAGCAGGGCATAGCTTGGTACGCCGCCTGCCGTCAGAAGCTCGACATCTGTGTAGGAGCCGTCTTCATTCGGCTTGAGTGGCAGCATGGTGGACGAAGTGGAACCACGCATACCGCCAGCAATGGCCATCTGCGCATCGTCGGCAGTGATGTCCATGTCGATGCCGCTGCTCATCAAATCTTCCGGCGAATTAATGACGCCATCGAGCAGCGAGGCCGCCTGTTCCATCGACGCGTTGCTGACATTCAGAGTGCTGCTGAGCTCAGCCAGTCCGGCTTCGTCCAGGCGCAATGGCAGACCGGCGTAGCCGATGTCTGTCCAGCTCTGGGTGTCCGGGTCGTAGCTGGCTGTGATGTTCCAGAGCGCCTGATCGTAACCTTCACCGAATGGGTTGAAGGCCTGACCGCCGGCGTTATAGAACACGTGCCCGTTGGGCAGCAGGTGCATCCGAGGATACAGTGGCAGAGAGCGATCCGCTGTTGATGGATTCTGGGTCCAGATACCTTCACATGGGTTGTAGGTTTCAGTCTGAACCACGTTCCGGCCACTGTTGATGGGGTCTTCCGGATACACCGGCTTGAGCAGCTTGGTCACGCCACTGGCCACAAACAGGTTGCCGTCACCCATGGTGACAACCGATGGGTACCAGCGACCAAAGTTCATGTCGCCGCTCTGCGTCCAGGTGTTGGTCTCCGAGTCGAAGATGCGTGAGTTCTTGATACCTTCGAGCTCTACTATGCCGGCTTCCGTGTAATAGTCGGTGCCGCCGACGGCCATCACATTGCCGTTGGCCAGGCCGACGACGTCTGAGCAGAACAGGGCACCGTCGTTCTTGTTGGTGTCGTCTGCGTCAGAAAGCGCGCCATCCAGCAACGTTGTGCTGTCATTGCCATCTTCATTGGCACCGGCGCGGAGAGGGTCTGGTTTTAACCAGGTAGGGTTGTCGTTATTGTCCAGCGAGAGCACGCGTGACTGGTCGTTGATCGACACCTGGCCGAACTCTCTCACGATCGACAATTCAACATTCTCAGTGCCTTCCAGGGCGTTCAGGTAAAGCAAGCGTCCGTCCTTGAGCAGCGCCATTGTACCGGCGGCTGGCTTGCATTCATCCGTACCATCGGCACGGGTGATGCACTTTTCATCGGTTTCGACTTCCTCGCCATCCACGATGATCGTGGGCTCGGCGAATGGGGCACTGAATGTGCCTTTCGTGGAGTCTGCAGTTGAATCATCCGATGATCCGTCGAGGAGGCCGGCACTCAAAGGCGCTGACCCTGCAGCTACCAGCAGAATAGAGCCGGTAACGCTCGACAAGCATTTGGATAGACGGGACATGGAGTCCTCCTGATTTTGTTGTTGTACGGAGCGGGGATCTAGAATCCCCAAGAAGAAACGAGGTGGGAGGCTAAAAAGTTGCAGAAAATGTGAAAAATGTTGAAATCAGGCGCCAAGATCTCCGAGCAGTGCGCTCAGGGTGGCTTTGCCTTTTTTCTGGTTGGCTTCCACATCCAGGTCACCGGTGCCTTCCCAGCGCAGATCGTCCTCTGGCAGTTCATCCAGGAAGCGGCTGGGAATGGTTTCGAGCTTTTCACCGTATTGCTTTCGTTGAGCTGCGTAGGTGAGGGTGAGGGTTTCCCGGGCACGTGTAATGCCCACGTACATCAGGCGGCGCTCCTCCTCGATGTTGCCTTCCTCAATGCTTGATCGGTGCGGCAGGATTTCCTCTTCCAAGCCCATGATAAACACGTGGGGAAATTCGAGACCTTTGGACGCATGAAGCGTTAGAAGCTGAACCTTGTCACTGTCGTCCTCCTCTTCCTTCTGTTCCATCATGTCCCTCAGGATTAGACGACTGATGGCGTCTTCAATGCCCATCTCGTCGGCGGTGCCCTTGCCATCGTCGAGCATGCGCTGGATGGATTCCACCAAATACCAGATATTCTCCATGCGTCGTTCAGCCTGCTTCGGCGAGCCTGAGTGCAGATGCAGCCACTCTTCATATTCAATGTCGGTGAATAGCTGCTTGATGACGGGAATCGGGTTTTCTTTGTGCAGGCGTTCGCAGGTGCCGTCGACCCAGTGGGCAAAGCGTCGCAGGCGATCAAGGCCTTTCTCCGCAATGTGGGTTTCGGCGCCCATGTCTCCCAGCGCCTTGAACAGACTGACATTGCGAGAGCGCGCATAATGGCTGAGCTGTTCCAGGGTGCGAGGACCAATCTCCCTGCGAGGAACATTCACCACCCTGAGAAACGCCGCGTCGTCGTCCGGGTTAATCAGCAAGCGTAAATAGGACATAGCGTCCTTGATTTCGTTCTTCGAAAAGAACGACTGTCCGCCGGAGATCCGGTAGGGCACCTGATAGGCCTGCAATTTCATTTCCAGCAGTCGGGCCTGGTGATTGCCCCGATAGAGCACGGCGAAATCCCGAAAGTCGAGTCCCTTTTTGAGTTTCTGGTCGAGAATTTCCGTAACCACCCGCTCTGCCTCTGCGTCCTCGTTCCGGCAACGGACAATCCGAAGTTCGTCGCCGGTGGTGTGGTCGCTCCACAGGGCCTTTTCAAACACGTGGGGGTTGTTGGCGATCACAGTATTGGCGCATCGGAGAATGCGCACAGTCGAGCGATAATTCTGCTCCAGCTTGACGATCTTCAGGCTGGGGAAGTCTTCCTTTAACTGCGCGAGGTTCTCCGGGCGAGCACCCCGCCAGGCGTAGATAGACTGGTCGTCATCACCCACCACGGTAAAGGCAGCGCGTTCCGCTACCAGCAATTTCACCAGTTCGTACTGGCAGAGGTTGGTGTCCTGATACTCGTCTACCAGCATGTAACGGATTTTGCGCCGCCATTTGGCGAGGGCGTCGGGCTGGCTTCTGAACAATTGCACCGGCAGCAGGATCAGGTCGTCGAAGTCGACGGCGTTGTAGGCTTTCAGGTATTCCGCGTAGTGGCGATAAATGATCGCGATGCGCTGTTCCCGCTCATCCGCCGCTTTACTCAGCGCCTGGTGAGGATCGCGCATGGCGTTTTTCCAGGATGAGATGGTCATTTGCACGTCCGACAACTCGTCGCCCGCGTCGGCGCTGGCTTCCCGCATCATCAAATCCTGCAACAGCGCTTTGGCATCCTCAGCATCGAAGATTGAAAAGCCAGGGTGATAGCCCAGATGAGCGTGCTCTTCGCGGATAATGTTGAGGCCCAAATTGTGGAAGGTAGAGACAATCAGGCCGCGTGTGAGCTTGCGGTCGACCAGCTTGCCCACCCGTTCTTTCATCTCCCGGGCCGCCTTGTTGGTGAAGGTAACTGCAGCAATGTGGCGGCCAGGAATGCCCAACTGTTCGATCAGATAGGCGATCTTGCGGGTGATCACGCTGGTTTTACCGCTTCCAGCGCCGGCCAGTACCAGCAGAGGGCCCTCTGCGTAGCGAACGGCTTCACTTTGTCTGGGATTCAGCGTGCTCACAATCCGGTTGGCCTGTCAGGGATTATTGGGTCAATTCGTCGGACCGCCATTCTACACCAGTGCCGCATGCTGTAACTTCCGAAACTATCGTCTATCTTTAACGGAATGGACAAGATGTATCACGAAGAACGGGATGCTTCTCGATGACTCTGGCCTCCGCCGAGGAAAACCTCAGTCAAATTCGATTATTGGTACTTCTGCCCGAACATGTTGACATGCTCTGGCTGGAATCCCTGTTGATGGCTGATCATGAAATGGAGGTGGATCTGACCTGGTGTCCGGATCTGCTCGATTGTGATGATCTCATCCGGCATACCCATTTCGACGTGGTTATCTGGGACTGCTCCTTTTTTAGCGGTTCCCCTGCTTCCTTTTTGCAGTATCTGACGGCGACCTGTGGTGATAAACCAATATTGGCGCTCAGTGCGGAAAGCCCGGCCGAGCGAGCTGAGGAACTGTGTCTGAACGGTGCCCAGGACTATTTAAGCCGACGTGATCTCGATGGCTGGAGCCTTCGCCGAGCCGTCCGGTGTTTGTGGTACCGACAACAGCTTTGCGAATCCAGTCACGGCCAGTTGGGCAGGGACGTTGCCAGCGGCTTTATCAACCGTGACCTTTTCTTCGATCGTCTCCAGAGCGCCCTGTTACGGGCCAAGAATAATTCCCACCGCCTTGCCCTGATTCACATTAACCTCGACGATTTTCGAAATTTCAACGAGTCTTTTGGCTATCAGAAGAGCGACCAGCTGATGCTCAGGCTGGCCGAGCGCATCCGTCAGGATTTGCGCCGGGCAGATTCGCTGATGCGAATCGGCGGTGATGAATTCGCCGTTGTGATTGAAAAGGCCGACGATTCACTGGAAGTCTCGCAAGTCATCCGAAAGGTTGTGATGGCACTGGGCGAGCCGGTGCTTATTGAAGGCAAGTCCGTTGTGGTCAGCGCCAGTCTGGGGGTGGCCACCTATCCCGAAGCTGGAGACAGTGCAGAAAACCTCCTGAGGCGCGCAAATCGCGCCATGTTTGAGGCAAAGCGTGACCCCGGCACCAGTTACCGCTACTACGATCGCGATCTTCATATCATGGCGGGCCATCAGCTTCGCCTGGAGGCCGACCTGCGAACGGCGCTCCGGGGCAATGAGCTGGAAGTCTATTATCAGCCCCGCATAGATCTCGCCTCAGAGGAGGTTCGCGGTGTGGAGTGCCTGTTGCGCTGGAACCATCCCGAGCGTGGACTGGTAGGGCCGGACGAATTCATCCCAGTGGCCGAGCGCAGCGGCCTGATCGTTCCCATTGGTTACTGGGTAATCGAGCAAGCATGCCAGCGCCTCAAAGAGTCCGCAGACCTGGGTTATCCAGGGCTTGTATTTGCAGTAAATTTGTCGTTCCGCCAGTTCCATGACCGCAAGATGACCGAAACGATTTTCCGAATCATCTTTAACTCCAACGTGGATACCAGTCTGCTGGAGCTGGAACTCACCGAGAGCGCCATGATGCACGATCCTGAATATGCTCAGCGCTGCCTGCGCGAGCTCAACCAGCTTGGCATCAGCTTTGCGCTCGACGACTTTGGCACCGGTTTCTCCTCGCTAAGCAATCTTCAGCACTTGCCCATCTCCCTGGTAAAGATCGACAAATCCTTTGTTCAGGAGTTGGGGCAGTCTGCAGATGCCGAACATATCATCACCGCCATCATCAGCCTTGCCCACAGCTTGCAGATCAGCGTGGTCGCCGAAGGCGTCGAAACAGAGGGCCAGCTTGAATTCCTGCGCCAGCAGCATTGCGATGAAATTCAGGGGTACTATTACGCCCGGCCGATGCCCTGGAATGAACTTGTGCAATTCCTGAGCAGTCGCGGCCAGGCTGCTTGCCTGTAGCCATCACCCGCTGTACCTTTGCGCTTTGAATCACGCATTGGAAAGGAAAGAATGACGACGGGCATGAGCAGCATAACCGGACGAATTGCGGAAGAACTGGGTGTCAGGGAAGAACAGGTAAAAGCAACCGTAGGGATGCTGGATGAAGGGGCCACAGTCCCGTTTATCGCCCGCTATCGGAAAGAGGTCACCGGGTCGCTGGATGATTCTCAGCTGCGCAACCTGGAAGACCGTCTCCGCTACCTGCGAGATCTCGAAGATCGGCGTTCCACTATCCTCAACAGCATTGAGGAACAGGGCAAACTCACCGACGATCTCCGTGCCAGTATCGAAGCTGCCGATACCAAGAACCGTCTTGAAGACCTCTATCTGCCCTACAAACCCAAGCGCCGAACCAAGGCTCAGATTGCCCGCGAAGCCGGGCTTGAGCCGCTGGCCGACCGTCTCTACGAAGACCCGAACCTCGATCCCGAAACCCTCGCGTCAGACTATCTGAACGAGGAAGCCGGCATTACCGATACCAAGGCAGCGCTGGATGGTGCGCGGGCCATTCTGATGGAACGTTTTGCAGAGGATGCCGAATTGCTGGGTGATCTTCGTACTTTCATCTGGGAGCAGGGGCAGCTCAAAGTATCGGTGATCGAGGGCAAAGAAAACGAAGGGGCCAAGTTCCGTGATTACTTTGATCACGTGGAACCGCTGAAAAAAGTGCCCTCACATCGCGCGTTGGCGATCCTCCGCGGACGCAACGAGGGTATCCTGACCTACTCCCTGGTCGTCGGCGATGCCGACGAAGATCGCCGTCAGCCACATCCTGCCGAACAACGCATTGCCGCCCGCTGGGGCATTCGTGACCAGGGGCGGTCGGCCGATCGCTGGCTTGCCGAAGTGGTTCGCTGGACCTGGCGGGTGAAGCTGTCTACCCAGATAGAAACGGATTTAATGGCCCAGGTCCGCGAAGCGGCGGAAACTGAAGCGATTAACGTGTTCGCAGCCAACCTTAAGGATCTGCTGTTACTGGCGCCTGCCGGGCCCCGTCCGACCCTGGGTCTGGACCCCGGTCTGCGAACCGGCGTAAAGGTGGCTGTCATCGATGGCACCGGCCAGGTGGTCGGGCATGGAGGTATCTTCCCTCATGCGCCGAAAAACCAGTGGGATGCCTCCATCGAGCAGTTAGCAAAATTGTGTCGCCAGTACAGCATCGAGTTGGTGGCCATTGGTAACGGCACCGCCTCCCGCGAGACCGAAAAATTGGTGGCAGACCTGTGCAAACGCTATCCCGAACTCAAGCTGGCGCGCATTGTGGTCAGTGAGTCTGGCGCCTCGGTGTATTCGGCTTCTGAATTTGCTTCCCGGGAATTGCCGGATCTGGACGTCACCATTCGTGGCGCGGTGTCGATTGCGCGGAGATTGCAGGACCCGTTGGCAGAGTTGGTCAAGATCGAGCCCAAATCCATTGGCGTAGGCCAGTATCAGCACGATGTATCCCAGGTTCAGCTGAGTCGCAGTCTGGACGCAGTGGTGGAAGACTGCGTAAACGGTGTGGGTGTGGATCTGAATACGGCGTCTGTGCCGCTACTGAGCCGCGTTTCGGGTCTGAACCAGAGCATCGCCAGTAACATTGTCGACTATCGCAACGCCAACGGCATGTTCCGCGACCGCAAACAGTTGTTGAAGGTGACCCGCTTGGGGGATCGGACCTATGAGCAGGCGGCGGGATTCCTGAGAATTGCAGGTGGTGACAATCCGCTCGATCGTTCTTCGGTGCACCCGGAGGCCTATGGTGTTGTAGAAGCGATTGCCCGCAAGCATGACCGCAAAGTGGAGGGCATTATCGGTGACGCTGCCTTCCTTCGGTCCCTGAATCCGAAGGATTATGTGACCGATCAGTTCGGGCTGCCGACCATCAAGGACATACTGAGCGAGCTCGAAAAGCCGGGCCGTGACCCGCGCCCCGAGTTCAAATTCGCCAGCTTTGAGGAAGGTGTCGAGACGCTCAATGATCTCAAGCCCGGAATGGTGCTTGAGGGGTCGGTCACCAACGTTACGAATTTCGGTGCCTTCGTTGATATCGGCGTCCATCAGGATGGGTTGGTGCACATTTCTGCGCTCTCCAACACATTCGTGAAAGACCCGCGAGAAGTGGTCAAAGCCGGCGACATCGTGAAGGTCAAGGTGATGGACGTGGACATCCCGAGAAAGCGAATTGCGTTGTCCATGCGTATGGATGACCAGCCGGGTGAAAAGACGGACAACCGTTCGGCCTCTCAGGGCAAACGTCGCGATGGCGGGCAGCCGCATAAGGGACCCCGTCAAAAGCAGCAGGGCGGAAAAAGTCAGCAGGGTGCCATGGCGGGAGCGTTTGCGCAGGCCCTGGCGTCTGCGCGCAAAGACGGACGCTGACGTAAGCTCATACACACTATACTGGATGGTTGCCGGGTCTTCCGGCGACATTCTTGCAGGAGTCATACATGGGGCAATCCCGCCATCAGCTTTTCCGTCAGTTCTCCGCCAGTGAATGGACCGGGTTCAGGAAAGGCGTTGAGAAAGAAGGCCTGCGAGTGGATCGGAACGGATTCATAGCGCAGACGCCTCATCCGGATGCACTGGGTTCGGCGCTGACCCATCCTCGCATCACCACTGACTATTCCGAATCCTTGCTTGAGTTGATCACCCCGGTGTTCGACAACACCGGTGATCTTCTGTCGTCTCTGCGAGATGTGCACCGTTTCGTACAGATGAATCTGGGGGACGAGCTGTTCTGGCCCACGAGTATGCCCTGTCAGTTGAATGGCGACGCCAGTATTCCGATTGCCGAGTACGGCACATCCAATATCGGACAGTTGAAACATGTCTACCGGCAAGGCCTTGCGGTTCGTTATGGCCGCATAATGCAGAGCATTGCCGGCGCCCATTACAACCTGTCTCTCCCGGACACTTTCTGGCAACTGTGGCAGGAGCGTCTGGGCAATGACCAGAGCCTCAAGGATTTCAAATCCGATCAGTATTTCTGGCTGATTCGCAATTTTCGTCGCCGGAGTTGGCTGCTGATGTTGCTTTTCGGCGCGTCTCCAGCGTTGGATGCAAGTTTCGTTGATGGGGTCTCTCACGACCTCACGCGCTTCAATGACAACACCTGGTACCGGCAGGACGCGACGTCTCTGCGGATGGGGGATCTTGGGTATCACAACAACGCCCAATCGTCCCTGAACATCTGTTTTAACGAGCTTGAGACCTACACTCAGACCCTCGCCAAGGCCATTCGCACCCCCTGGCCTGCCTACGAGGAAATTGGTACCCGAAGAAACGGGGATTTCATACAGATCAACACCAGCATCCTTCAGATTGAAAACGAGTATTACAGTGCGGTGCGTCCGAAACGCACGACGGAGCGGGAAGAAAAGCCGATTCAGGCCCTGGATGCCCGCGGTGTCGAGTACATTGAAGTTCGATGCCTGGATCTTGATCCGTTCTCGCCGGTCGGTGTCACGCAGAGTCAGCTCGATTTCCTGGACCTGTTTCTGCTGGATTGCCTGCTGTCGGACAGCCCTCGAATTGACGATAGCGAATGTGACCGCCTGGATGACAACTATCAGGATGTCATCGCCCATGGCCGCCAGCCGGGCCTTACACTCTGCCGCGATGGCAAAAGCGTCGGGGTGAGTGAGGCCGCCGAGTCCCTGATGGAATCCCTGGCGCCGCTGGCTGAGCGACTTGATACCCTCACGGGCGGTACGACTTATTCAGAGGCCCTCAAGGCTCAGAGTGACAAGCTTCGCGTCCCCCAGACGCTGCCATCGGCTCAGGTCATGGCGCAGATGGAAAACTCTGGCGAGGGTCACCTCGAGTGGGGGCTGACCATGGCGAGCAAGCACCAGGATCTGTTGCGCAGTGAGGGCCTCGAGAAAAATCTACTGGCTGACTTCGAGGCTATGAGCAAACAGTCGCTCACTGAGCAGGCCGAAATGGAAAAAGCGGATACTCAGCCATTTGATGAGTTTCTGGCCCAATACCTCGAAAGCTGACGGGGACGACCGACCCGGCGATTTGGTTCCATCTCATTGCGGACCTATAGCACATTATTGCCACAAAGCATTTGTCACTGCCGATGAGCGCTGTTACTTTTTTAAACAGCTGTTCACGATTTGTAGCAGTGCTAGGGAATGGAGAGTGGTATGGCCAGAGATATCAAGCTTGGATGGGACGTCGAGTCGCTCAATAAAGCCTACCGCCAGGGTTATATGGCCGCCAACATGGGAATGGACCGCAATCGCTGTCCCTATCGTGGCGAAGTTGTCGTTGCCGCTTGGGAAGCGGGCTGGGAAGACGCCACTCAGGTCGCCCAGGAGCCGCAGGCGCAACCAGGTTTTGACGATTTCCTGTCTCGAATAGCCTGACGTTATGTCGACCTTCGACGTTCCGGGCTGAAAAACCTAGCGTTGAACGACGAACTCCGTAAACAGCACGTCTGAGATTTGCTCCCCCGTCTGTTGTTCTTCCAGCACTCCATTGATGCGGATTTTTGCCGCCTCTCTCAGTGCTGCCTGACCTTCGTTGCTCGCCAATCTGTCCACATCCGTCTGCTCCCCGAACAGCATTACCAGCTCGTGCCTCAGCCTCGGCATGTGGGTTTCCAATGCCTGCCTCGCGGTCTTGTTGGATGCTCTGAGGGTGACGGCTGCCTTGAGGTAGGTCAGTGACGTGCTGGGCTCTCCCACATGGGTAACAAAGGCGGGGTCCATCGAAATGTAATCGGTCACCTTCGGTTCTTCGGGATCTCCGGACTCCTCGGTTACTTCGTCCTGATCGGCGGTCGCTTCGTCTTCCTGAGCGATGGCATTTAGGGACAGTGGCATCAGGATCAGGATGAACAGGAATAGTCTTTTTATGAGGGGCATCATAAGCTTGAAGTTCGTATCGGTTTACGGTTAAGTGAGATCACCGTCTCGTCGAGCGGCGTTCCCGGAGAATAGCAGGCTCTTTCGAGGCTTGCAGCCTGTAACCCAACCTGAGGTATTTCCTTGAATTCCAGAGTGGTATTTTTTCTTGTTTTCCTGTTGTGCGCCGGTCTTCTTGGCGTCGCTTTCTACATGGAATACGTGATGGGACTGGAGCCCTGTCCGCTATGCTGGCTGCAACGTTTTGGCTTTATGGCGGCCGGACTGATCAGTCTTCTGGCAGCCCTTCATGGGCCCGGGGCGTTTGGGACCCGGGTGTACGGCTTGCTCATGGCGCTCGGTGCGGGCGCAGGTCTGGGTGTTGCCGGCAGGCAGCTCTGGTTGCAAAGCCTGCCGGCAGATCAGGTCCCGGCGTGTGGTCCGTCAGTCGACTACATGCTGGAGGTGCTGCCGTGGATGGACGTCCTGACAACCGCACTGAAGGGGACCGGTGATTGTGCGGAAGTCACGTGGCGGTTTCTTGGGCTGAGTATTCCCGGCTGGACTGCGGTTTTCTTCACGTTGGTGGTTATTGTTGGTTTGGTGCTTCTTATCCGCCCCGGAAAAAAGACCGAATGGATTGCCGGTTAAATGGTTGCTACCAAAGACGGCCTTGGGGTAACTTGAAGCCTTAACAACAAAAACAGCGAAACCCGTAAAAGCATATCGGAGAAGGCGTCATGTTGGACAATTGCCAGAATGCCAAAGAGCGATGGGGTGGAGTCAGTGATCTGATTGATCGGTGGCTGAAGGAACGGCAGGAATTACTGGTGCATTATTGCGAACTGTCCGGCACGACGGATTTTTCACAGACTGAGTTGCTGCAGAGCAAATTTGTTCGGCTTTGCGAAGTTCTTGTGGATTACGTGTCGGCAGGTCATTTTGAAATCTACGAGCAACTCGTCAGGGAGGCTCGGGAATTCAATGACGGAGGCCTGGAATTGGCGGCGAAAGTGTACCCGCGAATTACGGAAACCACTGAAACAGCGCTGAACTTCAACGATAAATTAAACGGGCAGGCGCTCTCTGAAAACGAGGTGCGCGAGCTTTACGAGCAGCTTTCGGATCTGGGAGAAACCCTTGAGTCCCGGTTTGAAATGGAAGACTTCCTGATTGAGCATCTACACAACGCTCACGCGGAAAAGGTGATGTCATCCGCCTGATTTTAGGCAATCAGTATAAAAAAAGGCCCTGCAACGTATTCGCGGCAGGGCCTTTTTTATGGGCGGTTTATTCGCCGCCAGAGGCGTCCGGATTGATTGCCAGAAGCTCAACGTCGAACACCAGCGTCTCGTTTGGACCAATGCGCTGGTTTCCGCCTGGGCCGTAGGCCAGGTCTGATGGGATGTAGAGCTTGGCGCGGTCGCCAACAGACATCAGCTGAAGGCCTTCTGTCCATCCTGGAATGACCTGATTCAGGCCGAATGTCACCGGCTCGCCGCGTTCGCGTGAACTATCAAAAACTTCCCCTGAGATGAGTTCACCGGTGTAGTGAACCTTCACCCGATCCTCGGCCACTGGCTTTTCGCCATCGCCCTCTTCAATGATTTCGTACTGCAGGCCAGACTCTGTCGTCTTCACGCCATCACGTTCGGCGTTTTCGGCCAGGAAGGCTTCACCCGCGGCCTTGTTTTTCTCGGCGAGTTCCTCCTGCTGCGACGCGGCCTTTTCCTGCATCTCCTTCTGATAGGTCATGAGAGCTTGCTGAATTTCCTCGCGCGACATCCGGGTCTGCTTTTCATCGCCGGCGTGGCCATGCTGAATGCCCTGAAGGAACTGTTCCATCTGCAGGTCCGGAAGATCATTGCGCATGCGCTCGCCCATGACCAGACCCATGCCGTAGCTGACCTGTTGATCAGTCGATTCCAGTTTTGGCTCTGACGGCGTTTCTTTGGACGCTGAGCAGCCGGCCAGCGTACCGGCGATAGTCAGAGCGATCAGGGTTTTCTTCATAGCGGATTCCTTTGTTGTGATTGCCATTGAATGTAATGAAACATCAAACCGTAACCGGTTCCAAGGCCGGATGCCACTGAAGATGTGTTAAGGAAAGTCGGCGGGGCACCGGGCCCCGCCGGTTAGCTGCCAGTGTTGCGCGGAGGCGAAGCCATTGAAAAGGGGGCAGAGTAGGGTGACTGCCAGTCGTTGGCTGGATCGGGTCTGGCTCGGACAGGCTCTTCTGCACGTTCTATGGCCAGAGCATTCCAATGTCCGGATTGGGGAGGGCTGTCTGCGTAGTGCCAGCTGCCATCCCTGTCCTGCCATTTGAAAACGATGTCGGGGCCGTCAGTAGGCACCGTTGGCGGAACCAGTCCTTCGAAATCCGGAATGTTTTCCATGGTTGCCGTTGCCGGTTCCTCTTCTGCAGTTGGCTCAATCGGATCTTTCAGCCCGAAGAAGATCAGCATCAATAGTATGCCCAGAGCGGGAAAGGCGAGGCGGATCAGCCATTTCATGAACATGACCCACCCCCATCCGCAATGTGGTGCGTCAATTCAGAAATCAGTGTCTCCAGCAGGCGGCCGGTCTCGTTGTCCATGGTAGTCTCCGGGGCGGCGGCGCGGAAATTTTCCTGTGCCAACGCTGTGGTCGTTGTACTCCAGCTATTGTCAGACCGCTCCTGCCCTGAGGTCAGCGCGTGAAAGGCAATGGCCAACTCAACTTTCTCAGCACCTAGCTCGCTCTGGGCGATCTGGTTGCGAACCGCATCCGTGGCAGGGTTGTCTTTTGGTATTGCCAACCGAGCTGTTCGTAAGACCTCGGTTACCCGTTTTCGCCACTCTATTACGTTTACGCAATCCTTGCCGTTATAGATCCGCTTTTCTTGAGTGAGCCATGCCGCACACAGAACTCGCGAAACGCTCCATCCTCTCGACTGCAGTGCAAGACATGCCTGTTCCACCCGTGGACGCGACCAGAAGTGTCCGGCAAAACGCCATAGGGCATTATCCAGCTCGAGTTTCTGTGGTATGTCGCTTTTAATGGACAATCTGCAATCTTTTTCGGTGTCAGCGAACTCACCCACGACAGGCCATTCCCTGATAACATTACGCCATGCTAACGATAAGTGGACTCAGTTTACAACGAGGGGGCGCCTGGTTACTAGAAGCCGTCAATTTGACGGTCCAGCCCGGTCAACGTGTCGCTATTGTGGGCGCGAATGGCGCCGGAAAATCGAGTTTGTTCCAACTCCTCCTGGGACAATTGGCTCCGGAGCAGGGCGACGTTTCCCTGCCAGGCGGTTGCCGGATCGCGCACATGGCTCAGGAAGTGGAGGCGACCCAGCGCAGCGCTCGTGATTTTGTACTGGATGGCGACATTGAGTTGCGGCGTCTCGAAACCGATTTGGCAGCGGCGGAGGCTCGCGGTGACGACCACGAAATGGCCCGCATCCATGGCGAACTTGATGTGCATGAAGCCTGGTCTGCCGCCCGTAGAGCTGAAGGCCTGTTGCGCGGGCTGGGGTTTGCAGACAGCGATGTGGACCGACCCGTGGCGGCGTTTTCCGGTGGTTGGAGAATTCGCCTGAACCTTGCACAGGCGCTCATGAGGCCGTCGGAGCTGCTACTACTGGACGAGCCAACCAACCACCTCGACCTGGATGCATGCCTCTGGCTCGAGAACTGGCTGCGCCGATACGAGGGCACACTGTTGTTCATTTCCCACGATCGTGATTTTATGGATCGGGTTGCGACACACCTTGTGCACTTTGATCATCGTAAGCTTGAGCTTTATACGGGTAATTACTCATCTTTCGAGGGGCAACGAAGCGAGCGACTTGCGCAACAGCAGGCGGGTTATGAGCGTCAGCAGGCTCGTATTGCCGAAATACAACGCTTCATTGATCGGTTCAAAGCCAAAGCGACCAAGGCCCGTCAGGCCCAGAGTCGCGTTAAGGCATTGGAACGAATGGAGAAAATCGCGCCGGCTCACGTTGATTCACCGTTCAGTTTCGAATTCCCGGTTGCCGATAAAGTGTCCAATCCGCTGTTGTCGATCCGTCATGGAGTGGCGGGTTACGGTGATATCGTCGTGCTGCGGAATATCCAGGCGTCGCTGCTCCCTGGCAGTCGCATTGGCCTGTTGGGCCCGAATGGGGCCGGCAAATCGACGCTGATGGACGCCTTGCGGGATCAGCGAACTCTCCTGGGCGGCGAGTGGACGGCGGGTGAGCATCTATCCATCGGTTATTTCGCGCAGCATCAGCTTGAGTCTCTTGATCTGAATGCGAGCCCGTTTTTGCATCTGCAGCGGCTGTCGCCCCGGGCATCCGAGCAAAGTATTCGGAATTTTCTCGGCGGATTTGATTTTCACGGCGACGAGGCCCTGTCTGCCATCCGTTCCTTCTCCGGCGGCGAGAAAGCACGGGTCGCTCTCGCGATCATCGCCTGGCAGAAACCTAACCTCCTGCTGCTGGATGAGCCAACCAACCACCTGGACCTCGAGATGCGCCAGGCGTTGACGATGGCGCTGCAGAATTTTGACGGCGCCCTTGTTGTGGTGTCTCACGACCGTCACTTGTTGCGTAATACGGTTGACGACTTCTGGCTGGTCAACGACGGCCAGGTCGTGGAGTACGATGGCAATCTGGAAGACTACGAGCGCTGGCTGGCTGACCGACGCAAGGACGAGGTAGAGGCGCCGAAGCGGAGCGCGCCACCGGTGGACGGCGGCGCCATCAAGGAAACATCACAGCCGGCCGGCGAAAACGCCGATGATCGCAAGGCACGGAAGCGTGCCGAAGCCGCGCTGCGTCAGAAGCTCAGTCCCTATCGGAAACAACAATCTTCGCTGGAACGTGACATGGAACAGCTGCAGGGGCAGCTCACCAAGCTGGAACAGCAGCTTACGTCCCCCGACCTTTACTCTGAGGATGGCAAGGACCGACTGAAGACCCTGCTGGCGGATCAGGCTGCAGCAAAAGCACGGCTTGAAGAGGTGGAAGCGGACTGGCTGGAGGTCAGTGAGACCGTTGAACACCTGGAATCCGAACTCAGCGCTTAGTGTTCGATTACCAGATCAAAGTCCTGTTTTACCAGGTAGTCTTTTTCGTTGTTGAGGTCTGCCATTGTCAGTGGACGTTCATCGAGCCAGCCCCGGGGGAAGGTCAGGGTCAGGCTTTTCTTGCCCGGTGTCAGGCGAACTTCCGGTGGCGCTTCCTGGTTTCTGGGGTGTTGCAACAGGACGGCGAGCCGAACAAGGATAACCAGGTATCGTAGCCTCGGAACGTCGTCGGAGTCGGCCTCTTCAAACACCGCTGCTGAGAATTTCCGTCGGTGTCCGCGAACCAGTGTGGCCAAGTCTCTCTGGAACTGTTGACTGAACCCGGGCAAATCCGAGTATCTGAGCAGGTAGGCGCCGTGCTTGTGGTACTGACTGTGAGAAATGGTCAGGCCGATTTCATGCAGTCGGCACGCCCATCTCAGGACCTCTTCGTCTCCCGGCGTGTTGATTCGCCAGTCATTGGCCACCTGCTCCCAGGCTGCAATCGCGGTTTCTTCAACTGCGGCACCATGGGCCTGATCAACATGATATCGCTCCTGCAATGCCTGAATGGTCCGAACGCGGACGTCCTCATGTTGAATGCGCCCGGCGATGTCATAGAGCAGGCCTTCTCTCAAAGCGCCATCGGCGAAGGCCATTTCTTCAATCTGAAGCGACTTGAACGCGCCCATCAGAATCGCAAAACCGGCCGGGAAAATACTTTGTCGATCCTGACGGACCCCCAGTTCATCCAGCTTCTCTGCCTTCCCCATATCGATGAGTCGTTGGCGAAGTTCTGTCATGGCTTCCATGGTAATGATGCCGTCTGTCAGCTTCAGGCCTGCCATTACACTGGAGATGGCTTTGATGGAACCAGAGGAGCCAACCGCGCTTTGCCAGCCCTTGCGGCGATACTGATGACGAATATTCAGTAGTTCCTGTTCGGCGTGGGTAATGGCCCGGTCCATCTGCTTGCGGTTGATCTTGCCATCGGGGAAGTAGCGGTTACGAAACGAGACGCAGCCCATGTGCAGGCTTTCAAGATTTTGCGGCTCGAAGCGTTCACCAATAATGAATTCGGTACTGCCGCCGCCGATATCGATGACCAGGCGTCGACCGCTGTCGTCTGACAGTGTGTGGGAAACGCCCAGATAAATCAGACGCGCTTCTTCCCGGCCGGCAATGATTTCGACCGGGTAACCCAGGACTTTCTCTGCGCGGGCCATGAACTGCGGCGCGTTCCTGGCAACCCTGAGCGCGTTGGTACCGACGACCTGAACTGCTTCCGGAGGCATTCCTGACAACCGTTGGGCAAAGCGGCCCAGGCATGCAAGGCCTCGTTCCATGGCGTCTTCGGTCAAGCGATTGTTGCTGTCGAGTCCGGCGCCAAGTTGAACTTTCTCGCCCATTTTCTCGAGCGTGCGGATTTCTCCATGCACCAGTCTCGCAACGACCATGTGGAAGCTGTTGGAGCCCATATCGATGGCTGCAAGCAGCTCTGGCTGGCTGGCTGAGGGTGCTGGTGTCACGTGTGTTGAATTCCTTCTGCCTGACCCAATAAAAGACCTCAGGAAGGTCAATAAGTCGAAAGCCCGGCTGCCTGTCGGCAACGCGATGGCTGCGCACGCGATGAACGAATTGGGCGGCGCAGCGTCACGGTTACTATAAGCGATGTGTTGAGTAACGCAATCGCTGACCAGCCCGGGTGTCAGGGAAATCCGAAGTAATCAGAATCTTCTGTACGCTTCACATTTGCCAGACCAATCGCGTAAAGTAATCGACATTAACGAGCGTTAAGCGATGGCAATCCATCGGATACGCAGTTTGTAAACACTCTTCATTTGCGCCGCGAGGCGGGCTTCAGGTTCGTTGGCGCTTCAATTGGGATACTGAAATGAGCGGAAATATCGTAAACGTAACCGACGCTTCGTTTGAGCAGGATGTGCTTCAGTCTGACGTGCCTGTGCTGGTGGATTACTGGGCCGAGTGGTGCGGTCCGTGCAAAATGATTGCGCCGGTACTTGAAGAAGTTGCTGAAGAATACGATGGCAAATTGAAGGTCTGCAAACTGAACATCGACGACAACGAGCAGACTCCGCCCAAGTTCAACATTCGTGGCATCCCGACCCTCATGTTGTTCAAGAACGGCAATGTGGACGCGACGAAAGTGGGTGCTCTGTCCAAGTCGCAGCTGGCGGCGTTCCTGGATAGCAATCTCTGATCAAATCGATCAGAAGGCATTTAAAAACCGCCCCTGAACAGCGTTCACGGGCGGTTTTTTGTGCCCCACTGTTCGCTGATGTCCCGATCCGATGCCTTCTGTTCAACCCAGTGTTCTGTGTCTCCGGCAATTTCCTTCTTCCAGAACGGTGCCGACGTTTTCAAGGCATCCATCAAAAACTGACACGCCGCGAAGGCCTCTGTGCGATGGGCGCTGCTGACGCCGACGAAAACAATCTGGTCGTCGAGTGCAAGTTGGCCAACCCGATGAATGACGCGCACGTCGGTCAACTGCCAGCGATTGTGGGCTTCATCAATCAATGACTGGATGACGCTTTCTGTCATGCCGGGGTAGTGTTCGAGGAAGAGTCCGGTGACACCGGACAGATCGCCTCTGTCCCGAACGAGACCGGTGAAGGTGGCAATTGCCCCGACTCCTGAATCCGGTGCAGAGCGACGCAGGTGATTGTATTCAGCTTGCAGGTCGAAGTCTGATTCCTGAATTGAAATCATGTCAGCCTCCGGTCACCGGCGGGAAGAAAGCGACCTCATCACCCTCAGCGACCTGAGTGTCTGGTTTTGCCAGAGTCTGGTTGACGGCAATCAGCACCTGCGGACCGTCCTCCAGTTCTGACCAGACGCCGCCCTGTTGAGCCAATTTGTTAAGAATCTTTCCGGCGGTCAGCCCGGGCTCGGCCTCCAGGATGATCTCCTCTTTGCCCAGGTGCTCCCTGAGTCTCGCGAAAAATCGAACGGTGATAGCGTTGGTCATGGTCAGCTCATCAATTCTGCGAAAGAGTAAAACATCAGCCGGTCACCCGGCTTTACCTCGGTATTTTCAGGTACGACCGCAAGGCCATCCGCCCAGCAAGCGGAGCTGAGGACGCCCGAGCTCTGGTTGGGGTAGGCTTCAATCACGGTTTCGCCCTTGTCTGATCGCCGACGCGCGCGGATGAAGCGGCGTCGGATCGATGGTCTTTCGACGGGCTGTGTCGTTGGGAGTTCAATGCCCTCTACCATGGTGTCCCGTCGACCCTGCATTTTGCGGATCATCGGCATGGCGATAATCATAAAGGTCACCAGAACCGCTGCCGGGTTGCCGGGCAATCCAAGAAAAGGGGTTTTGCCAAACGTACCGTACGCAAGAGGCTTACCGGGTTTAATGGCAAGGCGCCAGAGGTCGAGCTTGCCACTTTCTTCCAGCACGGCGCGAACGTGGTCTTCCTCGCCAACCGACACGCCGCCACTGGTGATGATCAGATCGGCAGTCTCTGCGGCCGCCATCAAGGCCGATCGGGTCGATTCGCGATCGTCTGGCAGGTTCTCGGCTTGAACGACATCGCAGCCGGCTTCAGACAGCAGCCCAATGAGGGTGAAGCGGTTGGTGTTGTAGATCTGCCCGGCGGCCAATGGCTGGCCAGGATCCACAAGTTCGTCGCCGGTGCTGAATATGGCAACCCGTAGTCGCGGTCTGACTCCCACAGAGCTGATTCCGATGGACGCAAGAAGTCCCATTTCCTGGGGGCGCAGCCTTGTGCCGGCCGGCAGGGCCTTGTCACCCTGGGCCAAATCCTGGCCGCGGCGACGGATGTTCTGACCTTTTTCGACGCTGGCCATCACCCGGATTCCATCTTCCGCCACCTCAACGCGTTCCTGCATCACAACCGCATTTGCACCTTCCGGAATTTCCGACCCGGTGAAGATCCTTGCGGCCGTTCCTGCGGCCAGTGACGTCGGCGCTGTGCCCGCAGGAATGCGTGCAGACACGCGCAGGGGCTGGTCCTGGGTCAGATCGTTGGTGTGCAAGGCGTAGCCGTCGACCGCGCTGTTATCCGCAGGTGGAACGTCGAAGGGCACGGTGACAGTGTCGGCCAGAATCCGTCCATGGCTGGCGCTTATGGGCACCTGTTCAGTGCGCGTTGTCGGTCGAGTCGCATCGAGAATGGTGGACAGCGCATGCTCCAGCGGCGTAAGCGGTTGTTCAGCCATGCTCGCCAATCCGTTCATAAAGCCGCTCGGTTTGCCGTTTGGGTTTTTGCAGCACCAGTCCGGCAAAGTTGCAGGGCTGGTGGCGGCTGTCTAGCTGATCTTTCAGGATGCCCTCCCAGCCTGTGCGACAGGCACCAGTAGAGCCGGGCAAACAGAATATGACGGTGTGATTGGAGAGCCCTCCAAAAGCCCGGGACTGCACGGTTGAGCTTCGTATTTCTGCGGCCGACAGACGGCGAAATTCCTCGCCAAATCCATCAATGGTTTTGTCCAGTAGCGGACCAACGGCTTCTGGTGTGCTGTCCCTGTCGTGGAAGCCGGTCCCGCCAGTGATCAGGACAACGTGGATGTCGGCATCGGCCACCCAGGAGGCAATCAGCGCGCGAATGAGAAATACATCGTCTGGCAAGATCCGTCGCGCTGTTAATCGATGACCAGCGGTGAGAACCTGGTCTTCCAGGTATTGCCCGGAAGTGTCCTGTTCCGGGCCCCGGCTGTCGGACACGGTCAACAGACCAATGTTCAGAGGCTTGAATTCATTACCTGCACTATCGCTGCTCATTGAGCACTCCGTCTGAATCTGGATACAAACAATTCATACTGTAGTGTAACAGCAGCGAGAGAGACAGAGAGGCTTGTTTATGAGGCCCATCACGGCCGGGTTGATGCTAATTGATGCAAAAGTGTGCAACTTCACTTGACAACAGTGCGCAAGGTGGCTGATTATCCTT
>CAZWEP010000044.1:0-23260 GCA_964632565.1 uncultured Marinobacter sp.
GCTTCCAGTTGCCCACATCGTCGCCCAGATACCCCGGGTCTGTCAGCCTCAGGAAAGCCCACCAGACAGCCGTGCCGATATCCGTGAACGAATCATCGCCCAACGGCAACACCAGCAGTCCTCCGATGAGCGAGATCAATCCAATAAACACACCAACGACAAGAAGCTGAAATCCTGCGCCCTTGACGAGCTGGCGTTCCACCAGAAATTTGATGCGGTCAATCAGCCGAAAGGGCAGCATGGGGTTCCTCTGTCAGGCAGTCGCTGTGATCTTCCCGTGATCCTATACCAGATTCCGCCCTATTCAAGATGAACCCGCACATAAATCCCACGCACTGACGCTTTACGATGCCAGATAGCGTCTTTTTAACCATCCACCTTTTTGCGATCGGTTGATGTCCTTCAATTCCAGTGCCGCCCTCTCGTGGCTAATGCGCTGACTGGTCAGATCTTTATAGATCTGATTAGCCCGCTTGCGCCGCTTCACCGCCGCACCCGCATCCAGAATGGCTTCGAGACCGTCCAGAAAACGCTCTATGGGGCCGTTACCATCTTGCTGGTTGCCGCTGGTTTTTTGCAGGTCTGATCGACGCCGCTCCAGCCGGGTTCGAATCATTTCGAGTTCAGCTTGAATAGCCTGAGTCTGGTTTTTCGCCCGTTCCTTGGCTTCGCTGAGTAGAGGATCGAAATAATCGAAATCCAGCCATCCAAAGTCTTCCACGCTCGCCAGATTACGTGCAGCGGTAAGAACCGCATCGGGGTCATCAGACAGCAAAAGTCTGCCGTCCTGGAAATGGCGGTCCCAGGCCTGCCAGCGGTAGATGAAGTCCAGCCCGGTGCCCTTGATGTTTTGCATACCCATCATGCGGGTGTCCAGACCCGGCGGTGTGTGATCCACGATCGTCTGAATCACCTCGTCGCCGGTCGCGTGACTGTTGGGGATGATCACCAAGCGCCTGGAGAACCAACGGCGTATATGCTCCATTAATGCCTCAGCCCCGGACCCGCCAGACTGAAGCGCCTGACGCAGCTCACGGTACTCTTCCATTTCCTGCTGGTCCTGTTGCCATTGCGCCACGATGCCGTCAATAGCGTCGGGCTCTACCTCGCTAGAGCCGCAGAAGGCTTTAAAGGCTTCCACATCCCTCAGCCAGTCGACATCCGACGTCACTTCGATACCCGCACCCTCAACCATGGACAGAAGGCGGCGTTGAAGCGTGTCTTCGTTGCTCACCACACGCAGGTGCGCGGCGTAACGATCCAGCCCTTCCACCAGGGCCTCGGAGGACTGCCCGTCGAAGCCCTCATTGGCGAGGCGTTTCTCAAGAGCCGTGTCTACATACGTTTGCAGACCGTCAAGGTTCGTTCCTATCAGCACGTGCCGGTCAGCACTCAGGTCATCGACCATCATGTTGGCGAAGACCTGTGAGCGCGGCACCCGATCGGCCCGGTTATTGATGACAGTGGTGATCCAGGTGTCAGGGGTTTTGTCTGGCGTGTATTGGTCCATTTCCAGTCGGCGCCAGTTTGCGAGCGCAGCGTGGCGTTCGTTCGCAGACATACCGTTAATGAAGGTCAGATGGCGCCCTCGCACACTCACCCTCGGGTACACTTTAAGGACGCCCAGGTCAGGTACCACGCGGTCGGCCATTTCTTTGAGCGCGAAATCAGGCTCCAACTCCAGCTCTGCAGCCATGCGAAGGACCAGAGCAATGTTCAGCGGGTGCTCTTCGTAAGGAAAACGGTCAAGCACGTCAGCGGGCAACAAATCGGCTTCCCACTCGTCCACTTTCACAATATCACTGCGTTTCTGGTTCGCAGCGGCTTTCAGAAACGGATACATATTGTGCTCTGTCGTGAGCAGCTGGCTGCGCTTGGGCACGAATTTCTGCATAACCCGCGGTATCTCGATCCCCGAGGGCCCCTGAATATCTTCGTGATCCGGATAGCAGTTGGTGATCGTGGCCATGTCGTCCCGCATCCACTGTTCCTGGAGAATTTGCACATATCGGGGAGTCAGCCCCATGCATTCCCAAAGGAACACATCAGCCCGGAATTTCGATGCCAAACGTACCAGATCAACCTGCTCCCAGATCGACGCTTTGTCGTAGGGCCGGAACAGGAACATTTCTCGCAGATTGCCATTGGCGGGACTGTACAGGAACATGGCCTCGCATCCAGTCGTCTTGGACACCACGCTAAGCCCCTCGGCGTTAAACAGCGCGGCTTTCAGGCGCTCAGTACCCGACTTGCCCCGGGTGCCCCAGCCGCCCACGACAAAGGGAAGGCTGGCGCGGGCGCGCTTCATTTTGTGGCCGATGTAAACGTGCCGACCAAAGAAGATTGCCGCGGCGGCGACGAGGAACATCACCAGATGCTGGAGATTGTTCTCGTACACCGAATAAAAATAGTTCCGGAAGTCCTGCCAGAGCACAGGTAACGGCGCGATGCTGGCCATCCCCGGGAAGAACCGTCGCACGCGCGGGTCGGTCTGATATCGGCTGTGATCGTCTTTGCGATGGCCGAGCAATTCAAAGCGGAAGCCCAGTTTTTCGAGCTCGGCCAGATAAGCGTCTGGCTCGCGGCTGGACGATTCACGCCAATTGCGCAGTCGGCTGAGCTTTGAAAAACGCAGTGTGATCGCCAACCGGGCCCGGAGCCGATCCATCAGACGATCCGGCGGATGAACCCGAGTGATGCCCTCGCTGGTGTACAGCTCGATGGGCCGCGTCGGCCAACCCTGATCCAGCGCGGACAGCACCTGGTCCAGCAGAGGAAGGTACGGCCGCCAGTCCCCGTCTTCTGCAATGTGCAGGGGTTCGCCCGGCACCAACGTCTCGCTCAACTCTGCGAGATGCCAGGGCGGCACCTGCATATGGCCGTAATACACCCGGCCTTTGGTGTGATTGTAGTTCTGACGTTTGTCGCTGGCGCTGGTCCGTAATTCGTGCAGGAAGCGCCAGCTACGGAACCGGTAACTGGAACCACCGGTGATCGTCAGGCGATCATCGCTTCGCGATACATCGAAGCCAAACCGGTCCTCGGCCAGGCTTGCCAGAAAGCGCCCGAGGACTTCATCACTCAGATCTTTCCGGTCAAGCTGAATCTTTGCCCGAGCCTGCCAGTCAAGGTCTTCCAGAGGCTTGAACACCGTAGATCTGGCCAGCTCCTGACGCCCCGACCAGAGCCGCTCCCTCGCCTGAGCCGCTGCTCGTCGGACCGATGTTTCAGAATGCTCGAGATGCAGTTCCGTCAACTTGTGTTCGATCGTTTCCCAAGCATGGGCCGCTACCGATGAGTTCCCACTGAGATCCATCAGGGCCGCCAGAGCGGACTTAACCAGCAATACCGACGCGTCCTGCTGCAGCCGCTCGCTGATTATCTTTATCGCCCTGTCCAGTTCGCATTTTTCAGAGCGCACTAACGCGGGTAGCACCCTCAGCAGACGCCCCAACACTCGATCGCAGGATTCTGCGTCCATCAATACGTCAAGGACTTCCGACACTCGTTCTGACTTCAGCTCGGGCAGCAATCTGACCAGGCTCTGACGGACGTGCTCGCTATCGTCGCGACACGCGCGGCGATACAGTGCCTGAGCACGCTCGTTGTTCTGAATCGGCAGCATCATGGAAAGAATCCGGGCGCGGAAGAAAATCGGATCGCCTTTCTCTTGTCGATCAAACCGGTCCTGAACAAGTGTCAGCGAAGATTCCGCGTCCAGCTGCAAGGTAACCCGCAAGGCTTCTGCCTGTAGCCACAATGGCTGAGTCGAGTCGTTCGACAGTCGATAACAGTACTGCAAAATCTGCGGTTCAATGAAGTCGCCAAAAACACCGCCGCTGGCATCCAGCAGACCGCAAATCAATGACAGGGCTGCCGTAGTCACCCGGTGGTCTAGTTTTCGGGTGAGCAGTTGTTCGATCAAATCCGGGTTGTCGAGTGACAGCAAATGTAAACGGATATCTTGAGGCCGCGTAAACGATCTCAAAAAGTAACAAACATTGGCATTCAACCGATGAATGCAGAAGATCAATAGCCTTTGCTCTTCGCTGCTTTTGCGAAGATACCGGTCCCGCAGGGCTGATTCGTCAAACCAGCGCTCCAGCGAGCGACGATCCGCCCGCAGGCCACGGCGGGTCTGGCCCAGTTCCTCGGCATAGGACATCAGATGCTGCTGTCGCTCCATCGCGCCGCCAGCGCCCTGATAGCGGCGCTGAAAACTCCGGAAGCCTTCGTCCAGCTTGTCCAGAGTCGTCAGACACTGGCCAACCCGGTATTCCAGAAAGCTGGCGACCTGTTGAACGAGCCACTGGGCCTCCGGAACCGTTTCCGGCCGGTTTTTCCCCTGCTGCCAACTCTGGTATTCCTGCTCCAGCTTAATGGCCAGATGCCGGTACACCTGCTGCCAGTGGCGACTAAGCCCCAGCAGCATGTGGTCTCGCGGTGTCAGCACCCGATGGGTTGATCTACTCGACATAATTCAGCTCGTTGGTATCCACGGAGCGGGCCGCGTTCATCTCCTTGAAACCAAAGAACGGGAACCGCTCCTGTCGGAAGTCTTCCAGACGCTTGGTGCCGGGCACGTTCATGCCGAATGACAGTTTTACGCCCGGCTCCGACTCGTCCAGATCCAGTCCGGCATCCAGGCGGACAAACCAGCGACGACCCTGGTTCTGCCAGGTGTGCCATTCGGCACCCACACCCAGAATCTGCTGAGTGGCGCTTTCGGCCCGATCGTCGTCTTTCTGCAGCCAGCGTTGCTGAATGCCCAGATAGGTTCGAGTGTTATGCATCCAGAACTGGTCCCAGCGCAACGCCAGGGCATAGCGTTCTGGGCTTAGGTCTTCATTGGTTCTCAGATGCGCATCGAACCAGAAGCGGCTGTCCCGCCAGGGCCGGTAACTCAGAGACTCTTTAAAATCGACGCCATACTGGTGATTCGACTTGTACCGGGTGAAAACATCATCGTCGAAGGACGTCTCATCCACTTCGCCTGCCTCTTCGGTTAACACGCGGCCAAAGCCTGACAGCTCATGTTCAAGAGTCCACTCGTTGCTTAGCGGCATATAGCCGTCGAATGAGAGGCCCAAGTGAGCGCTGCCGGCTGAATCCTCGGGCTGCCAGAATGCACCGCCGGACATCGTGATTCGCCAGTAACGGTTGTCTGGTCGCCAAGTCAGCCATTGCTGGGTACCCAGCACCGAAATATCTTCATTCGTATGCCGTCTGGCGAACGCGTCCGATTGCCAGTAGAGCCTTGAGAACAAAGGCTTCTGTTGGTACCGCCAGCCAAACTCGACAAACCGTTCCAGCAGATTGGTGGAGGCGCCATCAAAGTTCCGACGCTGGACAAAGTCGGCATAGGCCCCATGAGTGCCAGCCTCACGGTCAGGCATGGGTAGCCTGTCAGACACCAGCGCCTCGGGAACGGACGCGTTGGCCTGCTGAAGTGTGCCGTCCGGCACGGACCGCAAAATCGGCGTGGAAGAAGGCGGCTGCGCCGTCAACCGGCCGGGCTGATGCCGCAACGAGTAGACCCGCACGTACGAGCCCGGCAGTTCATTTGCACGGATAGTCAGCTCACCTGCGGCCGGATGGTACCGGTAGCGCTGCGTACGCCGCTGACCGTCAAACACCTCCATGCGCAGCCAGGCTGGCTGGTCCACGTACATCTGCAGCGGCTGGCCCGGAAGCACTGTGTGGTAGGTACGGCTCTGCTCCCTCGCTACCGCCTGCCATGCGCCATCGCTGCCGGAACGCTGCTCAAGCTGGAAGTAAACCCAATGGCGACTGGACGGATTGAGCATCTGCAGCTCAAGCTGAGACGTGCTGGCTGGCAGATTCAGCGACACCACTCGGCGGGCATTGCCTTCGCTTAACTCGAGTCGCGAAAGGCGATCGCCGTTCAGTCGCACATCAACCGCTACCGGAGACACCTTCTGGAATCCGACCTTGTCGAGACGCAGACGCAACCGATAGTCCTGTCCCGCCGGGTTCGCCACGGACACCACCATCGGCTCCATGCCACTCAACAGTTGCTCTGTGGAGGCGGGCGCCTGCCCCAGCAGATCCTGCCGATTCTTCAGGAATGGCAAAGACGGAGACCACTGAGAGCTGTCGAATCGCTGCTTCCCCGCACTCTCAAGTACCAGATCTTCCTGCTGCCAGCCCTGTTCCTCATTAATAGCGGCAAGCTTGTCCTGAATAACGTTCGCTTCGGGATGAGCTGCTGCAAGCGCATTGCTGCGGGCAATCAATGATGGCTGGTTCGCAAAGCCCGGCGTGATCAACACCTGTGACAGGAACTGCGACACCTTGTCCCGCGATTGTGGTCGGGAAGGAGTCAGCTCAGACGTCTCGCTGTTCATACTGATAGGCGTTGGCATGAATCGCACATCGGCGCCCGCCATGAAGGATTGCAAGGCGGTCGATTTTTCCTCGCCTGCTTCTGAGGCGTCCGCAAGGAACGTCCGGCAAAGTGTCGAATCAGCAGTAGTGTTTGCTGCCCACTCCGGTGTTGCCAGAGCCAGCGATGTCGGCTCATCCCGTTCGCCCACGAATCCGGCCCACGGGTCAGGACGGCCGTGGCAGCTTCGTGTCTGTCCGCTCAGGTAAAGACCGGACAGGAAGGCCGGCGTGTTCATCTCAACCTGAACCAGAGCAGACCCGGAAACAGGTGCAATGGCCAGCTCGTGGGAGCCAGGCCCCAGAGTCACCTCAATCGTCTCAATACTGCCCGGGAACTGGTTGTCCGCTCCAATGATCCGGTGCCGATTGAACACCCCGCTTTTCAGGATGGCAAAACGATAATCTTCACCGTTATGGCTGACCGCCAGTTGATCGTTCAGTCGACTGGTGCGCTCTTCATGCACCAGAGCAGCATTGATTCGCAAACGAACCGGACCGATCACTTCCAGACCCAGCGGCGCTTCCGGCGCTACCCGATGGCGCTGGTAATAGCGATCAAGATCCGGATTGTGAATATTCACGCGCTCAACCTCGCCTTCGAATCCAAGCGACCACTCTGACCAGCGCCAGAGTCCGGGATAGTCCCGACGGAACTCAGACAGCCAGGCTTCCGCAGTCACGGACTCAGGCTCGGGAAGCCCGTTTGCAAATGCAGTAATGGCATGTCGTGTATCGCCTTCAGAATGCTCGCTCGCCGCTCCGAAGTGCTCCAGCAAATGCAGCTCGTACCAGGCCTGTTGTTCCTCGTCCGGCAAGGTCTGCAACTGGTTCTGCAGGGTAAGAGGCCAGTCCGCCAGGATCGAGGTGCGAAGCACAAGCTCCTGCAAACCCTCGCGACTGCTTTCCAAACGCCCGGACTCCAACAGCACCACTGCCAGCTTGAGCGCCGTCTCGTCGTAGCCATTGCGCTCAAGAATCATGGCCAGTTCCGGCAGCACATCCAACCGCCCATGATGCAGGAACGCCGTCGCCAGCAAGCTTTGCAGCCCGTAGTCGTTACCTTCGCTGGCAAACATCTGCTTCAGGCGGCGATAGGCCTCCAGGCGGATGTCCGAGTCAGTCGCGTAAACGAAGACACCTTCCGCGTATCGACGCGCCAGGGCCGGGTCTTCGGCTGCAGGCAGAGATTCAAGGTTGGCACGGAGCTTTCGGGGCGACACTGACGACACGGACGGCGACAGGTCTTCGATGAAGTTTTCATAGCGGCTCACCAGCCAGTTTCGCAGGAACTGGCCGTCCTGAACCACTCGCGCGGTATCCAGTATCTGTGCACCCTGGGTGTTGCCTGATTCGTCCCGCTCGTGATGGGCCGACTTCCAGCTGGACAGGAACGCATCCGGCCCCAACTGCCCCAGGAAATCCCAGAATTCCTGTTCGGTAAACGTGGGCCAGCGGCCCTCTTCCACGGTAACCCGTAAGCTGGCGGCGCCCCCGGTGGCCCGGATCTGAATACGACTGACGCCCTGCGGCAATGGCAAGCTTGCGTCACTGACCAGATGTTTGGCTGTGACCGTATCTGCGTCAAGGTTTGCCTGCGAACGGGCGGTCAGACGCAGCTGATCGTCGTCCGGATAGCCTTGCGGGTCGAACTGAAGCTGATGCTGCTGGCCGCCGATGTCCAGGGTCAGCTCCACGGGCGCCTCTGCATGAGCCAGGCTGAGATTCAGTCGGGTCGGCCCCTGGGTTCTCGGCAGTGCCAGGGTTTTGGATTCATTGTTCACCCGAAAGTAGGTCCCGGTTTCATCCCCAGGCTGATCGGGACGGGTGTAGAACACATCGTCAGTGGAGGTGAGATTCAACTCGGAGTTAAGCGGCGTAAACCGTTCCTCCTCTGCACCGTCAACCGGCCAGAGCGTGCGTTCCTGCGTGTAGCGTCGATGAAACACGCTGTCCAGATTGCCTTGCTGCCACCCCTCGCTGGCCGCGGAATCAAAGCTTGCCGCCGCCAGTTCGGCAGCGGAGGCACCGCCGGTCAGCAATTCGTGAATCGCCCACTGCGTCTGCTGCTGTTCAAACATCAGCCGCTCGCGCAGCACCATGAGGGTTTCCGTCCAGCGACGGTCACTGCCCCGGGACGTGCTGCGATAATGCTCCGCTTTCAGCAGCTCGAACCACAGATCGTGATCCGACCTCAGAGACACCCTATGCTCGCCTTCCGGTACCCACAGATAATGATGCTCTTCATGGCTCAACAACAGTGAATCGCCATCGTGGACGTACCGATGTCGCCGGTCCGGCGAGAAATGGAGGTAGTGCAGATCCGGCGCCTGGCCATCCAGTGCCACAGTGACCCGACCGCGCCTGCGCGTCGACAGTCCGTTCTGGGTTTCTCGGAAGCTCAGGGCATAAAGTGCGGGCCCTTCAACCGTCAGTTCGTGGACGTCAGTCTGGGAAACAGTGTAGACATGCTTCAGAGCCGATTCAGGAAAACGGTAAAGAGTCTCTCCCGGAAGCTCATCCAGAGTCTGGGGCTGCCAGGTGACTTCCGAAGGCACCGGGCGATACTCACCGGCCGACACGACCAGTTTTAGCGCTTCTTTACCCCGATTCCGAAGCCAGATGGCCCGATCCCCGGCAAGCGGCAACAGACTCACGGTGACACCGTCCGGATTCCGGGTACTCATCGCCAGCGGGTAAAACCAGGCACCGTCTGCCGATTGTTGCACGGCCAAATTGCTCAGGTCCTCTCCGTCTTCCAGCTGCGCATCCAGACGGAGATATCGGCGATTTTCCATCAGAAATCGGACGCTTTCGCCCGCTGGTAGAATCAGTGCATCGCCCTCGAATTGCGCATAATCCAACTCGCCAAACGTTTCAAAATTGCGAACCTGTTGCCAGATCAGCGGCGCCTTCTGGTCTGGCGTAACCCACTGCTCGACAGGCGTCATCGCCAGGGTCGGTACGGCAATGAGCAAGGACGCTAGAAGCACAAACCAACGAATTATCATGAAGGATCACCATTAGATTCAGGAAGACAGTTGCCAAGGGCATTGAGATCGGTATCACTTGCAAGAAGCCGCTCTCGCAGCGCCCGTGACAGCTCGAGATGAACAAATCGGTTATTGCCAAGACGCCGGAGCGCCGCACCCTGGGTGTTAGTGGTGCCACCCAGCTCACCCACATCCAGCGGGTAACGACGGACCTGCCCCAGGCCGATATTGGTGAGGCAGGTCGCCATCCGGTCCGCCACCGGCTGCAGCCAGCGCTGGCCGCTGCTGATGATGATGTCGGCGGTACGGCCGGCTTCACTGCGCCTCTTGCCTTCGGCGAATCCGTGCAGCTGCACAACCACCCCGGTCGGCTTGGCCAGACCAAACGCCCGCGTCAGTGCAGACAGAGCCGTCCGCTCCAGGTGGGCAATGTCGGCATTACCTGACCGGTCGCGGATGTCGAGTCGCCGGTGCGCGCTGTTTAGCGCCAGAACCCGTGCGTTACTTCGGGCGAACAGATCAATCGACAACTGGCCAGTAAAACGATCAAAAAACTGATGCGGTGCCTGCAGCATGAGGTCACTGCGCGCGTTGATTCGAAACACATAGTGGCCCAGCCCAACGCCCTGGGTATCGGCAAGCATGACCAGGTCCTCGTCCAGCATCTGCCACTCGAATCCCACCTGCTCCAGCGATTTCCGCGCGTCCGCCAGCTCTCGCTCCGATTGCGCCCGAAGCAAAGTTGCAAAGCCGCTCTCCAGAGTCAGCAGCGCTTGATCATCGAGCAGGTGAAATTGATTGACCCGGGTTTCCAGCCTGTCCCTGGCGTCCGATCCGGGCGCCAGCGGAGCGGCTGATACTGTGCTCATCAGCCCCAGACACAGCGGCAGTACCACCATTGATTTCAACAACGCGGTTTTAATAGCCATCCAAAGACCTCCTGAAGAATCGATAACCTTGACGCTGACCCTCACGTACGATGTAACCGGACACGAGACCACCAGGCTGGCTAGGCTCTACCGAGATCTGGTAGCGACCGGGTGGAAGGTCCTCGCCCAGCGGAACACCAATCGTGACTGGCGAGGCCCATGCGCCGCTCTGCGAACCGAGCATCAGCGTTTGCTTGTCCTGCACCTGAATGTGGTAGCGTCGCTCAAGGAAGCTGTAGTCCTGCAACAGACCCTCCGAGCGCGTCGCCTGTCTGACCTTGACCGTGACAGAGAACTTCTCTGCATTGCGCGGTGCGATCAGATCCAGGTTGGCCACCTCCCGCGGGGCAGATTTGTTCATCACGAAGGTCTGGCCCCGAGCGTCCATTTCGAACAGCGAACGTTCCAGGAAACCGGTCCCCTCGGGCGGGCGATTGTGGTTGATGTACCACTGGCCGGAACCCCGGATTTCGAGGGTGTAGCGGCCAGCATCGACGAGTGGAAGGGAGAAACGACCCGTTCGCCCCGCAATACCTCGGCGCAACCAGACTTTGCCATCCCGCAGGATGGTGACCGTTTCCGGCGAGCGGTCATTGCGCTGATAGATCACGTCCGGCGTGAAAGAGATATTTTTTTCGGGAGCGACCAGCGTCAGCGACACCGGCGAGTCCGGCAGTGCCCGGTAGATGCTGCCCACGGCAGTTTCCCTGAGCGCACCCGACAACCGATGAGGGAAAAGCACATCGCGTATCAGGCCGTTACGAAGCGGTTCCAGTGCTTCCCACTCATACACGCCGCTCAGAATGGCCTCATTGCGCTCGATCGGCTGGAAAAACCACTGAAGCGCCACCCGCTGCCCGGAGTCGCTGGAGGTCAGCGGTTTCATCAGGAACCAGCTGGGCATGCGGTCAGCATAACCCTGCCAGGGACGGCGCTGGCTCGGTAAATTTCGCTCAAGCGGCAACCCATTCAGGCGCGCGTAACCGGTCACCAGAACCGGCGTGTTGCTGCTGAGTTCCAATTCTGCGGCATCCTCCGGGACCTGCAAAAACAGGCTCTTGGCCTCGGACACACGACTGCCCATTAGCTCCCCACTGAAGCGCTGGTAATAGCTTGCCGGTGGATTGATGTCCTGCTGAAAGGTTTCCACAACCTCTCCACTGGCGTCCCTCACGCGGACTTCCACAGCAGGAACAGCGGACGAGTCCGGTCGTTCCGGGTGCACGTAGGTCCGGACATCCAGCCTTACCGGCTGGCCGGCCAGGCTGTCCGAGTCGAGAAGAAAACGCACCGGCGAGCCCGGCGCTGCGGTATCTGCCCGAAGGTAATTTGCATCGGGCGTAACCTCGTCGCCTGAGGACTCGTCGTAGAGCCTCACCGCAACCGGCACACTGGGAATGATCTGCAGCAACCCCGGAGCCAGCTCACCCTTCCAGACCAGCATGGGCGATTCGCCCTGCAAAACGGATTGCTGAACCTCAAGCTCGGCATTTTCCTGATGGGCAAAGTTCACACTGAAGTCCCTTACCGTCTCGTCCACCGGCTCCACTTCCAGGCGATACCTCGCATCCTCAGAAACGGGCAGAGTCACCCAGTGGCTCGGGTCGGCGTACAGACCCGCAGGCACAATGCCATCACCGCCCCGCGGCAGCGAATGCGGCACTTCGAGGGTGTACAGATAATCGCTTTCAAAGTCGGTGCCGTCGACGCCCTCCGGTCCCAGAGGCATCCAACGGGACATCAGCACATTTTCGATTTCAAACGGACTGACCAGATGCGGCGGATAGGCATGAGAGCGCAGCACTTTTCGCTGGGTTTCCGGCGCCATGCGCGGCCACAGTCTGGCTGCATCTTTTCTTGGCCGGGTCTGCTCCTCTGTGATCTGGACGCCAATGCGGCTGTCAGGCGCCGGCTTTTCGATGGCGCGCAACTCCAGGTAAACCGCGTCGGATTGATCTTCGAGAGCGTAATAAAGATTCTCTGCCGCGCTGGCGACCCGTTCCGGATCGTCGTAGAAACGGGTTGGGAACGGACGCCCATCCTCAAGGAACCGGGGGGGCAGTACGGTCGCCCGAAAATAATGCGTATCCGAGTAGACTTCTTCCTGACGCTCGTTCAGGAATCGGTAGTCAAACCCGTAAACCCGGTCGACTTCGGCTTCTACCAGTTCCGGCGACATCTGGAGGTGAGTCAGAATCCGAACCGTCTCGGCGCTCTCGGTCAGCGAAAACCGCATCCAGCGCTCAGAATCGAGCCAGAAGACGGTGGCCTGATCGGCCTCCTCTGGCAGATCGGCCCGCTGATCAGTCACGCTGTCGGTGAGCCACTGGTAAGCCGACACGACGTAACCCCCAAACAGTGGCCAGAACAACAGCAGCAACACCACCAATCCAATCGCACGCCCGAGCCTTCTCATCGACCGCCCTCCTGTATCATCAGGAACGATTGACGGGACGCGACAAAGTCACGCAATGCCTGCTCTAGCGCATCGGCCGACCGGTTTTGAGTGGACAGGCTGACGCTGATATCACGGCTGGGAGCAAGGTTGGCGACCAGAACCGTCTCTCCGTAACCGTCTCGCACGACCAGAAAGCCCTGCTGACTGTTAAGGTCCACCAACCGGCGGAAACGATAATCCGGATGCCGCTTCACCAGACTTTCGAGGAAACCAATGTTTTCACTGACCTGATATTCGCGCAGCGTTCTCGTCATGCTCTGGAGCACGTCACTCGGTGCGGTCGCAAAGCCTTTATCCAACACCCATTCCGGCAGAGAACCCAACTCGCTCGAAACACCCACCGCTTCGAAACGGCTCTGCTGCTGACGGTCATTTTCGCTGGAACGGAACAGACGGCGAGTGTCCGGCCGCAGCCACAGCGACGTCATATCTTTGGACTGAGTGAGACTGAGATACAGGCTCTGGGCATTGAAAGAGGCCTCGTAGCCTGCCGTGGAGCGCTGTCCAACAACGGGGGCAACCTGCAGACCCAGCCTTCGAAGAGTCTGGTCGATTACCTGGCGACGATCCTGATTGTCCAGTCCGTAATAGGAGCCCGCCAGCACATCTGCCGCACCGCCGCCAGCGGAACCGGCCGCGCCCATTCCACGCATCTGCACGGTTTCCAGGGGCTTGTCTCTCAGCTCACGCAGCCACACCTGATGAACCAGGTTGAACAGAGTTCGCTGGTTGGCCGGATGAGCAACATCGGCACTGCCGTCGGAATTTGCGTAAGGGTGAGTTCCGGCAATCATGAGCAGCGCGGCCCGGCTTTCTTCAAAGAAGGTGGCGCCGAATTCAAAGGTGTTCAATTCGTACAGGGGCCTCGGCACCTGGACCGACAATGGCTGGGCCGGCCCCAAACGAAACACGTAAATGCCCCAGTTACGGGCCCGGTTCTCTGGGTCCGGTTCCGGCGCGAGGATCAGGTAATTGTCACCGGTTTCGATGTGCTGATAGCGGGACAACCGGTATCCCTGACTCTGCGCCAGTACGGACAAGCGGATAAGACGAGGCTCCGCCGCGTCCTGCCAGCCGCCCCTCAGGTCGCCTTCAACCAGATTGAACAGCGGCGTCAGCAACAGCTGATCAAAGAACGCCAGGGTGCCGAGTTCGGGTTTTTGATACTGATCAGTGCCGGCTTCCGCAATCAGTGCCTTGTTGTCGCCCAACCAACGCTGGAGATAACCGTCAATTCGCTTGCTGTCGCGTTGGGTTCTGAGCCGATAGGCATCGTCGTAGGCAATCCAGCGCCGCAAATCCCGCGCGCTGATGAACAGTTCCGCAAACCCTTCTTGCACCGCGTCCCGCTGACGGTTATTCAGTGGTGACGGTGCCCAGGTAACCTCCAGATCTTCGGTCCTTTCCTTGATATCACGCAGGCTCAGACCATCCGGCAATCGTTGGGTGACCCAGAGCATGGACGTACGGGCTTCTTCCTCCAGAGCCAGTCCGGAAGCGCGGACACCGAGCAGCGGACGAGCCGTTGATTGGGTGTAACTGCGCAATTGCAGGACGTTCTCGTCCGCAAATACCCGGTGGAAAGTCTGGAACACGGTTGCCGGATTCAGTAATACGTCGCCGCTGCCATCGGCGCTGGCAAAACGTCGGGACCCGGACAGGGCCAAAGCCCGTGGACGGTCCTGTAGGAACAACCAGAATCCCGCCTCCGCGGCGGCATTCTCATCCAGCGGTGCCGGCACCTGGACGAATAGCGGGCTTGATGGATCCAGGCTGAGGAAGAACAGGCCCCAGCCCCGGGCAGGATCGGCGTCGAACACTGTGAGGATCTCGTCGTTGACCCGCTCCATGCGGAAGCCCTCGGCACTGAGCGCAGCATTGGCCTGGGCCAGGGCTTCGGGTTGTTTGGTCTGAACGTACCGACGCAGGAACTTAAACCCGGTTTCGATACGATCAAGTTCCAGCGGTGTTGGCGCCTTGAACAGAGTCTGGCGCTCTGAATCGTATAGGTCCGCAAACCGCTGATGGAGATAATCCAGAGGCTTTTCAACGGCTGTCTTTCGGATCTGATACGCCGGCTCGCCCAGATCTGCGTACTGCGTCCGGTCAGGCAGTAATGTCAGGCCAAAACCAATGATGCTGGCACCAATCACCGCCACAGCAGAGGTCTGAATCGACGATCTCGTTACCAGAGCCGGGATGTCTTTCTGGTGCATTTTCAGCGCGAGCAAGGTCGCCAGCAGATAACCAAACCCGTAGAAATCCGTGATTTTCGCGCTGGGGGCCAGATCAATCAGCGCGTATCCGAGAATCATCTTGTAGACAAAGCTGATCGTGAAAAACAGCAGCAACAGCCGGGCGCCTTCAATGTTTCGCTGGCGTAATGCCGGCAGCGTCAGCATAAAGCGGGCAAGGAACAGGATAACGAAGGTTTCGACAAAGGTGGCCAGCAGCTTTGACGGCTGATACCACTGCAAAGCAAGCAGCGACGGGACCAGAATGCCGTTGTATTCCCATCCGTACCGGATGTTCATCCGCGACGCGAGGAAAGCCGAGGTCAACAAGATGATGTATGCCTTGGGGCTGGCCAAAATGGAGCTGGCCAGATCCTCGTACATGTAGCTGAGGGTGTTGATGTTGAAATTGGTGAATTCCATCAACACCCAGCGCACGAGAACGTATGTGATGCCGAGGTACAACAGCAGCGAACTGGCACCGAATCTAAGACCGCCGTTCCAGAACTGATTGGCGATCAGCGCCACGACGATCAGACCGAAGCTGTGCAGGTTGCTGCGGATGCTGTAATCCACACCGTATTCTGCGAGCACGCCCTCGAGGTAGGGAAAGGCGGCACCGTCGAATGTCAGTCGCACCATAACGCTGAGCAGCACCAGGGCAAAAAACCGGTCGCGTCCAAACAGCTCTGCGTAACCTAATATCTTAGGCAGTTTTTCAGCCAGTAACCGCGCCAGCAGGTAGGTCACGACACCTTCGAACAGCACCACGTACCCGCTGACCGGACGAACGATCAGCAGTGGGATGATATACCCTGGCACTACCAGTCCAGACAGGGTTGTGCCGAACCGGAGGTTGAGAAACACCACGACACAGACGCCCACCCAAACGGTCGTGATGACCGAACTGGAGAGGCCGCCTGTCGGGAAAATATCGAGGGGAAATACGGCGTCAAGCATGCAGCGAGTTCAATGCCCCCAGCAGCTCATTGATTCGCTGGCCTGTGAGAGGTTTCTGGAACACCGCTTCTACGCTGCAATGGCTCAGCAGTTTATGAACATCTGCACTGCCCGTTCCCGTCAAGACAACCACGGGCAAGTCGGGTTGCTCCTGTCGCAGCCAACTTACCAGGCGCACGCCGTCCATCTCAGGCATCGCGAGATCCGTGACGACGGCCTCAACGTCGGACCTGCGCTGAAGGAGGTTGACCGCTTCCTCGCCGTTCGCAGCGGTGTAGACGATTCGTCCCGTCGTGGAAATGACCTCCCGGAGCATACTCAGCAGAAACGGATCGTCTTCAACTATTAACAAGGGACCTTTGGATAAACGGGCATTATTTGTCTGCATAACCTTTCTCCTGCCAGCTCTGAGTTGGCTGCTCACCTTGCGGCTTGCTGAACGCGAGCGGTTTGAAATGCAGATGAAGGGAAAATCCCTTGCCCACATCCGCGGTGATTTCTGCCTGACCTCCCCACTCCGACATGGATTTCACCGTGCCCAGGGTTTCTTCGATCGGGTCGTCACTTGCCAGCAACTCCGCAACGGGCTTGGCCAGAATTCGGTCCAGGGTGCGTTGCGGAAGGCCATAACCCACGTTGCTGAGGGTGAGACTGACAATGGAATCAGGCTCGGATCGCTCCTTCACCGACACCTGCAACTGGGAGCCTGGCGAGGCATCGGTCACCAGCAGGTCCAGCACGCGATCCATCAACGCTGACAACTCGTCAGCGACAGCGCCCACCAGCGAAACCACGTACGGCAAATCCCGCAACACGGTCAGCCGCTTCTGGCGGATACTCTGCTCTTTGTGGTTCAGAGTTTTGTTGACCGCCCGCAACAGATTGATCGGTTCTGCCGATTTCAGTCCTGTAGATTCTTCGCTCACAGCCACCTGCCGCTCGATGTTTGCAACCGCGGCTTCAAACCGGCTGGAAAACTGATTGATCTCGCCTAACAAGCGCTCGCCGGGAGTTCCTCCCTCCAGATCCGGAGCAGTCAAATGAGCGGCCAGCGTGACCCGGGAAACCAGGTTGCGCAGATCCAGAATCAGCTGTTGCAGGAGGTCGTCCCGCCGTTCGAGCGCCGCCCCCGCATGACTGGTATCTGTGATTTCGAAGGACAGACCCAGCAGCTTGAAGGGTTGCGCCGAGTTAGCCACACGAATAGCGTCAAGGCTGCTTGGAGCCGCGCTGATCGGCCGAATGGCCAGCATCAGCTCTTTATTGCTGGCCACAGCCCGGACCGGCAACCGTACTTCAGCCCTTTTGAGCGTCACGTGCCTCAACTGGCGGCGCGCGCTGTCTTGAGTCAAGCCGCACAATGCACACAGAAAATCGAGGGCCGTCAACTGATAGACCGCCAGATTCGCCTTACCCGCAATGTCCAATGCCCGGGCGTTGGCCTGAAGGACCTGACCAAACAGGTCATACATGATCGCGCCCGTTTTCAGGCTGTCGTACACTGCTTCGAGGGTCCCCATCCGGTTGCCCAACAGTTCAAGCGCTGAACGCAGTTGCTCGGGATGATTGCGCCCCACCTCAAGTGCCAGAATGCGACGACCAAGCCGCCGCTCACGCTGCTTTTCAAGGGCCAGTTGCTGACGGTGGTATAGAAGTTCACCAATCTGAAGTGCGAAACTGGCGATGTTGCTCTCAAAGGCTTCGCGACTCCACTTGTCGTCGGGCTTGACGGTGAGCGCCCAGAATCCGAGCACCTCACCGGCAAAAATCAGCGGCGTCAGGTACTCCAACTCCCCATCATCGGTTGATTCGAAATAGGGCCTTTTAAGCTGCAAAGGCTTTCGGCGCTGCAGGGCGTCGCTGTAGGGCACTCGCTCGTAATCCCGGCGTTGCTCTCGAATGTCGTCGATGCTGCAGTTAATCGATTCGATCTCGCGTACGCGATGATCACCCTGCACTCGCTCGAGAAGGATGGAGCGATCAAGGTTGAGCTGTTGCCGAATGAACACAACCAGTTTTGGCCACGGCGAGGAACTCTCGTTGAAGGCTTCCGGAATGTAGCGTTCGAACAACGCAGCGTTCGTGGTGCCCAGCATCTCTGTGACCGTACGATCCTCGGTGGCCCTCCGCGCCTGATAGACAAACAACAGCGATGCAAGCTGCACAACCGTCAGATCAACAACAGGAAGTAGAGTCTGAAAAACCTGCAACGAGAACCAACCCGCAATACCAATGAGGATTAGTGCGACCAACGAAAAGGCTGCTCCAAATACCGGCGACAACCACTGGAAGACCAAGAGATTCACTAGAAAAAGCACAAGAATGAACGTCACTTGCCAGAGCGGCTGCGGAAGGTGAAGCCCGGCATCGGCCTCAGCCGTTGCCCAAGCCAAACCCTGAATCTTGAGCGCGCTCAGATGATCCGACGACCCCGGCACCGGAAATCCCGGAGTCAGGCCCGATTTAGTGGGCCCAACAAGTACAACGCGATCCGCGACCACTTCAGGAATCACTTCGCCCGCAAGAACCTGCTGCTGACTCACGATTGGCAAACCGTTCCGGAGGAAGCCGAAATTCAAATACAGACGTTCGCTATCGGGTGCGGCATCGCCTATCAAACTGCTGAACCAGGGCGCCTGAGCCGAGCTATCCGAAAGGTCGATGTAGCGAAAATAACCAGCCTCGAAGCTTGGCGGAACTAACCGAGGACCGCCCACTGACAGCGCAGTTTGCGTAGAAAGTTCGGATACGATGACCCGCTCAGAAAGCGAGGCAGGGAGACTTTCAGTTGACGCCGCAAAGGATCCCGGCAAAATAACCGTGTGTCGCGCACCCAAGTTATCCAACTGGCTAATCAGGCGGCTCAGGACTTCAGGGTTGGGAGAGCCTTCGTTATGCTCGATCAGGAGGACCGCCGGTTCGCGATCCAGGCTGATAGCGCCCAAATCAAACAACCAGTCGCTGTACATCTGATTGCCCGACTGCCAGAAGCCCGCAGCAGAGGCAACGACCAACAGAATAAATGCCGTTGCACTTGCTAATATGACACGCCAGTTTCGAATGTTCGACATAGTTACCGCGTTAAAAGTTTTAGACTGTTTGTTCATCTACTATAGAGCGGTCGCACAAATACATCGATCATTGTCGAAATCGAAACCGCATGACTGCAATCCGAACTCCCATGCGGGCAATGGATTAACTGCACACTTTCTTTACGGGTTGAAGCGCGAGAAAGTTGCATGTACCTAAAATATATCTTCGGGAGAGGCCCAGAATGACATGCCCGATCAACATTTCAAGCATCTGATTACCCTGGTGTTTTTGGCCTTGTCTTTCGGCGGATGCACCAAGTTCGTGCAGCCGCCAGCCAAACCGTCAATGCCACTCACCCAGTACAGCGCGCTCATATACGACGCACAAAGCCAGCAGCGTCTGACGGTCACCGAACTGGCCGACCGTTTACGTCACGATGACGTGGTGGTGGTTGGCGAGTACCATGGCCATCACGCCTCGCACCTGCTTCAATCGTCACTGCAGATCCTGCTCCACCAGCGCAATTCCGATCAGGTGCTGTCCATGGAGCAATTCGAGATTGACAGGCAACCGGCATTGGATCGGTATCTGGAAGGGTCATTGGGCGAAGCGGAGATGATCGAGGACGCCGACGCCTGGTCGAACTATCGGGCGTCTTACCGGCCATTGATTGAATTCGCACGCCAGCACGACCTGCCGGTTGTGGCTGCGAATGCGCCAGGCCATATCGTGCGTTGCGTGGGGCGCCGGGGCGTTGATTATCTTGACTCTCTGGATAAAGAGCAGCGTGCAGCCCTGCCCGATGCACCGTTCACCCAGACTGACGCCTACCGGGAAAAGTTCTTCGCTGCTTTAGGGCATGGCCATGTACAACACGGAGACCCGGAGACCCTGTCAGAGCGGCTGCGCAACAGTTACCAGGCGCAGCTGTTGCGGGACAACACCATGGCGGCACAGATCATCGAGTCAATGAACCGACATCCTGAAAGCCAAGTCCTTCACCTGACCGGAACTTTCCATTCCGAGGGGCGACTGGGTACCGTCGCAGTGCTGGAGGAGCGGCGGCCCGAACTGGACGTCGCGGTCATCAGCCCGGTACAGGTGTCGGCAGACACAGCACCCGAGCAAGCGTTACAGAATCATCAGGACAAAGGTGACTACCTGTATCTGGTACAACCCCTGCCAACCGAGTACCGGGACGGCGAGCGGCAACGGGCGGCCATGATGAAACAGTTCGGAGACGCCGCCAAAAATACCTGCGACTGATCAGGCGGATTTGCGTTGCCCCGCCAGAATCACGACGGCAATGCCTCCGAGGATGGCCGCGCCGGCGAGGACCAGGCGTAACGTGAGTGGCTCGCTGAGCAGCAGCACCCCACCGATTGCCGCAATCACGGGCACACTCAACTGCACGGTGGCAGCGGAAGTCGCCTGCAGAAGCGGCAGCGCCATATACCAGATGGCGTACCCCAACCCGGAGGCAATGGCACCCGACGCCACGGCGTATCCGATACCTGGCATATCAACCGAAGTTCCGGTCATCATGATCAAACTCAAACCCAGCGCCATCGGCACCGCACGGATGAAGTTTCCGGTGGTGACGGCGGTGGGTTCGCCAGCACCTTTGGCGCGAAGTGAATACACTCCCCAAGCGATACCCGCCGTGATCATTAACAGGGCGCTGGCGACTGGCGGCGCCGACAACCCCGGCAGCAGCAGGCCGATCAATCCTGCAAACGCCAGCACAAAACCACCCCATTGCAATGTGCCCGGACGATCGCCGCGCACAATTCCGATACCAATCATGGTGGCCTGGACCGAGCCGAACAGCAGCAGCGCGCCCATCGCCGCAGACAATCCGCCATAGGCATAGGAAAAGGTGGCCGCGTAACCGAACAGGGCCAGGGCGGATCCCCAGGAACCGGATGCCAGCGGCGCGCGGTTTCCCTTGAGCCACAGCACCGCAAAGAGCATCAATGCGCCCGAAGCCAGGCGAACCGATGTGAACGTGGCAGCGTCGATGTCGGTGTCCCGAAGCGCCGCCCGACACAGCAGCGAGTTGCCTGCAAAGGCAAGCATGGCAAGAGTTGTCAGCAAAAGTGCGCGGATGGGCATGCGGGATGGCTCCACAGATTGGTAGCACTCACAGTGTAGCCACAGGGCCCGGCGAGCAGCGACCCGATTGCCTCGTTCTTTAGTCGCGTTTAACCCACTACTGCGTCTGCACCTGCTCGTCGGTCACCTGATAGTCACCCTGCAGCCATCTGACGATCTCCCTGGCCGCAGGATGGTCAAAGGCCTGATACTGCTCCAGCAGTGCGTTCCTGCGCTCGTCACTGAGGCGATGAAGCCCCGCGTCCTGCAACAGCAGAAGGTCGGCAATGACCCTGTCTGCCAGGTCCTCGCCCAACAGTTCACGGGCAGCCAACTGAAACGCATGTCCGTATTCATAATCGCTACCGAGCCGATAGCTGTCCGCCAGCGTGATGGCGGGAATGGCCGTCAGCGTGGGCTGAAGAGCAGGATTGATTGCGTGACCCGCCAGCAGACGCGCGTTCGCAGCGGGGCGACCCGTAAATCCGCGCAGATGGAGGTGTCGCGACATCCGGTCACCATCATTCACCGGGTAGTTATCCCAGAGCAGGGGTTTGCGTTGAAGCAGTTTACCGATCCTTCTCAGGTGCCCGGGGGAGATCTCTTTTGAGCATACCTCTTCTCCGGTCCAGAACACCCTGACGCTCGGGTCCAGCCTCTTACCCAGCGTGCGGAGGTAGCCTTCCGGTCGCTGCCCGAATACCCGGTCCAGCACTGGATCTTCCGAATAGAAGCTTGGGCAGATGGATAACTGACGGGCCCCGGTGCGCTCCTGAACCCAATGGATGATATCGGCCTGGCGATCTGCAAGTTCGGGCGTGTCGGCTTGCATGTCGTCGAACAGAATGGCCAGTTCCTCAATGCCGACCGTGTCCAGAAACGCGAGTTTTGAGGCCAGTGCCTCCTGCGCTGCGGTATCGAAATCGTTGAATACTTCGAACGGGCTCAAACCAATGCCGAAGCGCACCCCTTGCCGTTGGCAGGTCTCGGCGAAGTCTTTTAACGCCCGTGCCTGTTCGGGCGGGTGTGGTTCTGTCCAGCGTCGGCGCAGAAAGGCGTCCGCTTTTGGCGCATAGAGGTAGAAGCCATAGCCCTGCGGCGCAAGGGTGGTGACCAGGCGCTTGCGCTCTTCCCAACTCCAGAGTGGGCCGTAAAACCCCTCTATAACGCCAAGCTCAGTGCCAATTGTCATGACTGCCTGCTCCCGATCCTGCGATGCTGTTAATTGTCGTCAGGTTAGCGAAGGCCGCTGCGGGGCACCAGTCCGGGGTGGAAAAAAGCGCTAGCGAAGAGTACTGTATATAAATACAGCTCAGTTTCGAAGGCAGACCATGAAAACCCGCGGCACAGCGCTCAATCCCCACAACCGGTTCCAACCCATCGTGACGGACCGCGAGCAGGATAACGACTGGTACAACGATCCAGAGGATGCGCTGTGTCCGGATTCGGTCGCCACCGAAGTGGTCGACGAGCAGGCCAAAACCATCATCAGCCGGAACCAGTCGCCGGATGTGCCGTTTGACCAGTCCATCAATCCTTATCGGGGCTGCGAGCATGCCTGTGTGTACTGTTTTGCACGGCCAACCCATGCCTACTGGGATATGTCCCCCGGCCTGGATTTTGAAACCCGTCTGATCGCCAAACCCAATGCTGCGCGTCGGCTGCGTGAAGCGCTCGACAAGCCTAACTACAAGGTCTCCCCCATCGCTTTGGGAGTCAACACCGACGCCTACCAACCCATCGAGCGGGAGCGGCGAATCACCCGCGAGATTCTGGAGGTGCTGGCCGAGTACCGCCATCCGGTGTCCATTATCACCAAAGGTGCGCTGATTCTTCGGGACCTAGACCTGCTTTCTGATCTCGCTCGTCAGGGGCTGTGCTCGGTGCGAGTCAGCCTGACCACACTGGATAACCAGCTCAAGCGACAAATGGAGCCACGGACAGCGGCACCCGCCACCCGGCTGAAAATCCTTCGGGAACTGTCGGGCGCGGGAGTGCCCACCGGAATTATCCTTGGCCCTGTCATTCCCTTCATCAATGATCATGAGATTGAAGCCATGCTGGAAGCAGCAGCCGAGGCGGGCGCCCAACGGGCGAGCTGGATCATGCTGCGGCTGCCGCTGGAGCTGGACGAGCTGTTCACCGACTGGCTAC
>CAZWEP010000045.1:0-12450 GCA_964632565.1 uncultured Marinobacter sp.
GCCACCGCCAGCAGCGCGTAGCAGAGGTATTTACCCATCAGGGTGACGGTGTAGGAACCCACATAGAAAGCGCTGTCCTCGGGCATGGTCAGGTGCAGCAGCGTGACCACCGCCAGCGCCCCGAACAGAATGCCCAGGAACAGCTGGGTAGAACGTTCACGCAGGGGACGAGTTAACCACATAATTTAGCCCTCTGCCGCGCGGCCTTTTTGCGGGAACAATCCCCGCGGCCGTTTCTGGATGAACAGGATGATGAACACCAGCACGATGATCTTCGCCAGCACGGCGCCCGCCCAGGGCTCCAGCAGCTGGTTGATGGTGCCCAGTGACAGGCCCGCGATCAGCGTGCCCCAGAGGTTTCCGACCCCGCCGAACACCACCACCATGAACGAGTCGATGATGTAGTTCTGGCCCAGGTTCGGGCCCACGTTGGTGAGCTGGGACAGCGCCACGCCCGCCAGGCCGGCCACGCCGGAGCCCAGTGCGAAGGTCATGATGTCCACCCGAGTGGCGCGGATACCCATGGACCGTGCCATGGCGCGGTTCTGGGTGACGGCCCGCACTTCCAGGCCCAGCCGGGTCTTGCGCATAATCAGCATCAGCGCAAAGAACACAATCATCGCAAACGCCAGTACATACAGGCGGTTCAGCGTGAGCGACAGGGCGTCGTTGATCACCACCGATCCGCTCATCCAGTCCGGTGTCACCACGGTGCGGTTTTGCGGGGAAATCACGGTACGTACCAGCTGCTGCAGGATGAGGCTGATGCCGAAGGTGGCCAGCAGGGTTTCCAGCGGGCGGCCTTTGAGGAATTGAATCACGCTGCGTTCAATGATGATGCCGGCGGTCGCCGCCACCATGAAGCCTGCAGGAATGGACAGGATCAACGCCAGGCCCGGCTGGCCCGGCAGCAGTTGCTGCATGCCCCAGGTGGTGTAGGCGCCCAGCATGATCAGCTCGCCGTGGGCCATGTTGATCACGCCCATCACGCCGAAGGTGATGGCCAGGCCGATGGCGGCCAGCACCAGCACGGAGCCCAGCGACAGGCCGAAGTACAGGGTCTCGGCGGCGTCGTTCAGTTTGAGTTTCTGTTCGATGGAGCCCAGCGCGTTCTTGGCGGCGGTGACCAGTGCGGGATCGTCGCTGCGGGTGGCTTCATTGAGGGCGGCGCGGGCGCGTGGGTGCAGGCTGCCGGCCAGCACGTCGACGGCCTCGACATCGCCTTCGCCAACGCGATAAATCGCCAGGGCTTCCTGGATGCGGTTGCGTACGCCGGCGTTTTCTTCGGTTTCAAGCTGGGCTTCCAGGGGAGCCACCAGCGAAGCGTCCACCTTGCCCATCATGTCCTGTGCGGAGGCTTCGCGCACGTCAGGGTCGGCGGCGTTCAGGTCCAGCATGGCAAGGATGCCTTCCAGCTGGCCACGAATGCGGTTGTTGATGGCGACTCTGTCCAGCTCGCGGCGGGACATTTCGCCCATGTTCTCTCCGGTCAGCGGATCGGCAATTTCCCAATCCCGTCCCCGGTTGTTCAGTACGATGACCACCTGGCCGGTGTCTTTGATTCGGCTCAGACGGTTGTTTCCATAGGCTTCCAGCCAGCCACGGGCGCGTTTGTCGCCGCTTTTGACGATGGTCTGGATGGCGTCTTCTACTTTGTTGGCCGGTGCTTCAGCCAGATTGACCAGCAGCGCCTGCCCCTGATCGTCTTTCTCATTATCACTCTGCGCGCTGGCCGTTAAAGGCACGGCCAGGGCAAACAACAGTAGCGTGAGCAATCGGAAGATGCCCATGTTGATGTCCTGTCGGTTGTTGCATGTTGCGGAGGGCAACAGGCCGGCGGCGAGATCCTTGCCACCGGCCTGTCGGGTTCAGGTACTAGGTGTTACTTACTCCGCTTCTTCAGCAGCCATTTCGCCGGCGGAAGCACCACACTTGCCGGTCACGGTGTTGAAGGTTCCGCAGAACAGCGGCTTGCGCCAGTCGGCGATCAGGTCACGCGAACCTGGCAGGAAGTCAGACCAGGCGTCGCCAGCCACCAGACCAGAGGTTTCCCAGACCACGGAGAACTGACCGTTGTCCTGGATCTCGCCGATCAGAACCGGCTTGGTGATGTGGTGGTTCGGCATCATGGAAGAGTAGCCGCCGGTCAGGTTCGGTACGCTTACGCCGATGATGGCGTCTTTAACCGCGTCGACGTCGGTGGTACCCGCTTTCTTGACCGCTTCTACCCACATGTTGAAACCAATGTAGTGAGCTTCCATCGGGTCGTTGGTCACGGCTTCTTCGTCACCGGTGTAAGCAATCCACTGGTCGATGAAGTCGTAGTTGGCGTCGTTGTCCACGCTCATGAAGTAGTTCCACGCGGCCAGGTGACCCACCAGCGGGCCGGTGTCGATACCGGACAGTTCCTGCTCGCCTACTGAGAAGGCAACAACCGGGATGTCAGAGGCCGCGATGCCCTGGTTACCCAGTTCGCGGTAGAACGGTACGTTGGCGTCACCGTTGATGGTGGACACCACGGCGGTCTTCTTGCCGGCCGAGCCGAAGCTCTTGATGTCAGAGACGATGTTCTGCCAGTCGGAGTGACCGAAAGGCGTGTAGTTGATCATGATGTCTGCCGCGGCCACACCCTTGTCTTTCAGGTAGGTTTCGAGGATCTTGTTGGTGGTGCGCGGATACACATAGTCCGTGCCCGCCAGGACCCAACGCTCAACACCGATGTTGTTCATCAGGTAGTCAACCGCCGGAATGGCCTGCTGGTTGGGCGCAGCGCCAGTGTAGAAAACGTTTTCGGAAGATTCTTCGCCTTCGTACTGAACCGGGTAAAACAGCAGGCCGTTCAGTTCTTCAACCACGGGAAGAACCGACTTACGGGACACTGAGGTCCAGTTGCCGAAAATCACATCGACCTTTTCCTTGGCCAGGAGCTCACGGGCTTTTTCAGCAAACAATGGCCAGTCAGACGCCGGGTCAACAACAACGGCTTCCAGTTCGCGACCCAGTACACCACCCGCTTCGTTCTGCTTTTCAATCAGCATTTCAACGGTGTCTTTCAGAACGGTTTCACTGATCGCCATGGTGCCGGACAGAGAGTGAAGAATACCGACTTTGATCGGGTCTTCAGCAGCAACGGCGTTCATGGAAATGGAGAGAGCGAGTGCGGAGAGTCCAAGCTTCACGTGCTTTTTAATCGTCATGATTGTGCATCCTTTTCCTGGATTGGTTCGTGCTTTTTTTGGTTATCGCGAACCCCGCTTTGCATCTGCCGTTCCAAGAAAACATTTCTTTCATCTATTTCATTAACTTAGCGCCTGGCCGCTAATACAAGCTGGTTACTCAATCAACAATCACCGCGGTTTGGCGCGGAATCTTGTATTACTCCGCACCATTTCGGTGCCAGGTACCATTGACGCACCGTTCGCCGAGGGATTCGCTAAGTTCCTGATTGGAAATGGCCAGACACACAACGGACCTTGAAACCAGTCAGAGTGGGCTGTGCCATCAGAGCGCACCCAAACGGGGAGCTTGCGCCCCATGGCAGGGCGCGCTTGAGCGATCGGCAGGCACCCCACGACGGTTTTTGAAGAAAGGCCCTGGTAAATAGCGACTTTATGTAAATGACTGAATTGCCGTTCATTTTTGCACTGGAACGCAAAGCATAAATGATTACAAATCCGTAAGAGATGTCTCACAAATGACGGGGCGTATGTCCGATTTCTGTACTCATGGTCCAGCGTAGAATGGTGATTGTCAGGGATGACTAGCCGGCACGGATCGCTGGCTCAGGGAAGACAACTCCACGGATTGGAGAATGCCCACGGATAAGGGCTGCAGGGAAGACTGACAGGGATGACGCGCACAGGACGTGCCAAAGCCTGAAGGATCAGGCAAGGGGTCAGCCACGGAATCAGCATCACACGGACTGTGTTCTGGTTTCCGTGCACTCCCTCTTCTCCCACACGACGTTTTCGAACACCGCTCCTGATGTTTTCCGTTATGGCGGCTCCTCCGGCCCGCGCTGCCTGGCTATCGCGACTGACAACACTCAACTCACCCATTCCCGATGCCGGGAATTGTTGTACACAGTCAAAGGAACCGACATGAATCGATCTTCGTTACTTACCGTTCTGGTCATGGTGTTCACCCTGCTGTCTGGTTTTGCCCAGGCAGAGCCTGCCGTTGTGAATATCAACACCGCCAGCGTTGAAACCCTGGCCAGCCTGAACGGCGTTGGCGATGCCAAGGCAGCTGCGATTGTCGCCTATCGTGATGAGCACGGCCCATTTAAAACCGAGCAGGACCTGACCAATGTGAAAGGCATTGGCACCCGCACAGTTGAGAAAAACCTGGACCGCATCACCCTGGAATAAACCGCCATCGGTCCGGTTCACGAGAGGCGATAAACATCGCCTCTTTCTGCATCTTCAAGCTGCCTCTTTTTCTGCCCCTAAAGTCGTCTGGCAACCCCGTGATCGCCACCCTATTATTTGTGGGATAACAACTACCACATTCCAACGACGACAGTGGCATCACCATGGCGGACCCCATCAAGGTTTACCCGGCTAAACCGTCCAAGGTTTATTTCTACGGCACCTGCCTGATTGACATGTTCTACCCGGACGCGGGCATGGCCGGCATCCAACTGCTGGAACGCGAAGGGATCGAGGTTCTCTTTCCGGAAGATCAGACCTGCTGCGGACAACCGGCCTACACCTCCGGCTACCACGACCAGGCCCGCGCCGTGGCGAAGGCCCAGCTGGGCCTGTTTCCGGAAGACTGGCCCATCGTGGTGCCTTCCGGTTCCTGTGGCGGCATGATGCGCAAACACTACCCGGACCTTTTCAAGGACACGCCGGATGAAACCCGGGCCGCCGAGATTGCCGGGCGGGTCTGGGAACTGACGGATTTCCTGCTGAACGTCTGCCACATCAAACTGGAGGATCTGGGTGAGCCCACCACGGTGGCCATGCACACCTCCTGCTCCGCACGGCGGGAGATGGGCGTGGCCGACGTGGGGCCATCCCTGCTGGGCCAGTTAAAAAATGTCAACCTGGTTGAACAGGTGCGAGCCGAGGAATGCTGTGGCTTTGGCGGCACCTTTGCCGTGCGCCATCCGGAGATCTCCGGAGCCATGGTCAGCGAGAAAGTCGCCACTCTGAAAGACACCGGCACCCGGGACTTCGTCACCACGGACTGCGGCTGCCTGATGAACATTGCCGGCTATGCTGAGAAGAATGAGCCCTCGTTAAGCGGTGAGCACATTCTGTCGTTCCTCTGGAAGCGCACCAGCAAAAAAGGAGAGTCTCAGCCATGACAGACACGGCTCAGCAGTCTCCTCATCAAATCGATGTAAAACAGTTTCATCCCCGGGCCCAGGCGGCGATTGGCGACCCCAAGATTCGCCAGAATTTCCGCAAGGCCATGGATGGGCTGATGACCAAGCGCAAGGCCGCCTTCGAAGGCTGGGACCTGGAAACCCTGCGGGACCTCGGCGCGAACATCCGGCTGCGGGCATTGGCGAATTTGCCGGACTTGCTGGAACAGCTGGAACAGAAGCTCACCGAAAACGGCATCAAGGTGCACTGGGCGGAAGACGGCGACGACGCCTGCCGGATTGTCCGGGATATCTGCGTGGCCCGGAAGGCGACCACCACCATCAAGGGCAAATCGATGGTGTCCGAGGAAATGGACCTGAACCACTATCTGGAAGCCAAGGGCATCGAGGCGCTGGAGAGTGACCTGGGCGAGTACATTGTGCAGCTCGCCGAAGAGACGCCGTCCCACATCATCATGCCGGCGATTCACAAGAACACCGACGAAATCTCGCATCTGCTGCACGAGAAAACCGGCACCGACTTGTCCCACGATGTGGAATACCTCACGGCCAGCGCCCGCCTGCAGCTGCGGGAAAAGTTCCGCAATGCGGACGTGGGCATTTCCGGGGTGAACTTCGCGGTGGCTGAGACGGGCACGCTTTGCCTGGTGGAGAACGAAGGCAACGGTCGGATGACCACGACGGTCCCACCCTGCCACATTGCCGTCACCGGCATTGAGAAGGTGGTGCCGAACCTCGAAGACGTCACCGGCCTTCTGGCCCTGCTGACCCGCTCGGCCACCGGCCAGCACATTACCACCTATTTCAATATGATTTCCGGCCCCCGCAAACCCGACGAGCTGGACGGCCCAGAGGAAGTTCACGTGGTACTGGTGGATAACGGCCGGTCGTCGATCTATCAGGACGACGAACTGCTCGATACCCTGCGCTGTATTCGCTGCGGCGCCTGTATGAATCATTGCCCGGTGTATACCCGCGTCGGCGGCCACGCCTACGGCACCACCTACCCGGGCCCCATCGGCAAGATTCTGATGCCGCACCTGATTGGCCTGGACGAAGGCCGCCACCTGCCCTCCGCGTCCAGCCTGTGCGGCGCCTGCGGTGAAGTCTGCCCGGTGAAGATCCCAATCCCGGACCTGCTGGTACGGCTGCGGCAGGAATCGGTGGACGGCGACAGCCTGCATCCGGCCAAGGTGCGCGGCCATGGCGCCAAGCGCACCACCACGGAAGCGTTGATCTGGAAAGGCTGGGGCTGGATGCATTCCAGGCCGGCCATCTATCGGCTTGGCACGAAGCTGGGCGCGGCGTTCCGCAAACTGCAGCCGTCCCATCTGGGTGCCTGGACGCGGTATCGAAGCGCCCCTAAACTGGCCCCCAAAACCCTTCACCAACAGCTCAAGGAGAGGCAGCAGTGAGCGCACGGGACAAGATTCTTCAGCGTTTGCGCCACCGCAGCGGGGGTGAACTGACTGCACCGGCCTGCGACTTTTCCGTGCTCCACCGTCCGGACTGGTCCGTTGCCGAGAAACTGGATCTGTTCGAGAAGATGATCGAGTCCGTTCACGGCGAGGTCCATCGGCTCACCGAGGACACCTGGATTGACCGCCTGAGCGAGCTGCTGTCCAGTCGCGGCGTCAGCACCCTGCTGACCGGCAAAGACAACCCGGTGAGCCGCGCCCTTCGGGATGCGGTGTCCTCCCGGGTCGGCCTGCCCAACCTGCTCACCTACGACGAAACCATCGAACACTGGCAGCCAGAGTTGTTCAACACTGTGGATGCGGGCATCACCACCACCCGCGGCGGCATTGCCGAAACCGGCTCGCTGATTCTGTGGCCGTCGGCGGACGAGCCTCGCCTGATGAGTCTGGTACCGCCCATTCATATTGCCGTGCTGAGGGCGGACGAACTGTACACCACGTTTCATCAGGCGATGACGGAACAGCGCTGGGCCGACGGCATGCCCACCAACGCCCTACTGATTTCCGGCCCTTCGAAAACTGCTGACATTGAGCAGACCCTGGCCTACGGCGTACACGGCCCCAAAGAACTGATCGTACTGGCCATCGAATGATTCGAGGCGCCCTCCTGATTGCCCTGGCTGCATTGCTCTGGGCCACCACCGGTATCGTGGCAAAATTTCTGTTCGAAGGATCAGACCTGCAGGCCATCTCACTGGGCTTTCTGCGCCTGGTAGTGGCTCTGCCGTTCTTCTTTGCCCTGATGGTACGGGAGCAGGCCGCCGAATTCCGCTTAGCCCGTGCCGAAGGTCTTCCAAAGCCTCGATTATCACGGAAAGCCTTTTTGCCGCTGCTGGCGCTGGGGGTTTTCCAGGCCTTTTATCAGGGCAGCTACCTGCTGGCCGTGGATCTGACCGGCGCGGGCATCGCTACCCTGATTGCCCTCTGCCTGGCACCCGTGCTGGTGGCGATTCTGGCGGCGCCACTACTGGGAGAAAGACCCAATCTGGTGACCATCATTGCGCTGATCGCCGCCATTGCCGGAACTGCCATGCTGGTGGTCAGTGATATGGACAGCGCGGGCACTCTACGCCTCGGCGGTATTCTTATGGCGGTTCTGGCGGCCTTCGTTTACGCCGGCTTCACCCTGACCAGCCGCTACTCCTCCACCGGCGCGCCGGTCTTCACCACCGCGTTCATCTGCTTTCTCACGGCCGCTGTGGTTCTGTTGCCAGTGGTCTGGCTGATTGGCGGATTCGACGGCATGGCAAGCCTGAACATCGGCCAGTGGCTGATGGTCGGTTATATTGGCGTTGTGCCTACCTGCATCGGTTACCTGAGTTTTTTCACTGGCATGAAAACCACGCCTGCCACGCTGTCCAGTATCATTGTGACGCTGGAACCCCTGTTCGTCGCGCTGCTGGCCTGGGTCTTTCTTGAGGAGATTCTTGGCTGGACCGGCGTGATCGGGGCTGCCATTCTCACTGTGGCTGTCATCGTGGCTTCCAGGAGCAGCGCCCGTTAATGCATTCAACTACAGGTCTTCGGTCTCACTAACCGCATATGAGCAATCAATGAAGCGCCCCATCCCCACCAATCTCATTCTGGGCTTTCTCGGCAGCGGAAAGACCACTGCCATCAGAAGTCTGCTCGCCAACAAACCGGCCAACGAAATCTGGGCAGTGCTGGTGAATGAATTCGGCGAGGTCGGCATTGATGGCCACTTGCTCGAGGGGCAAGGAGCCGTCATCAAAGAGGTTCCCGGGGGATGCATGTGCTGTGTGGCAGGACTGCCCATGCAGATGGGACTGAACATGCTGATCCAGAAGGCGCAGCCGGACCGACTGCTGATTGAACCCACCGGGCTGGGTCATCCGCACCAGATTCTGGAAACGCTGCAATCTGAATTTTATCAGGGTGTGTTGGACATCAGAGCCAGCTTCACGCTGATTGATCCAAGACGGCTGCAGGAACCACGGGTTCTGAACAACGAGAATTTCCAGGCTCAAGTCGCCGTGGCCGATGTGTTGCTGGGCAACAAGTCCGACTGTTGTGACGATGCTGACAGGAGTGCATTCAAAGCCTGGGCGGCGGATCAGCAAAAGGCAGAGGGCTCGATCCACCTGACGTCACAGGGCGAGTTTCCAATTGAATGGCTGGATCGACCTCGCGGGGGCATTACCCCGCCCCACCCCCACGGACATCAGCACCGGAGTGAACCGCCTGCGAAGCAATGGCAAGACCTGGACGAGTGCGGATGGCAACAAGCCACCAATGCGGGGGAAGGTTACTTTTCCTGTGGCTGGCGCATCCGGCGGACCACCACCCTGGATTTCATGGAGTTGGATTCCATCGCTCACGATGCCCGATGGCAACGCCTGAAAGGTCTGGTGAATACAACAAAAGGCTGGCATTCATTCAATGCTTTGGACGGTGTGGTCACCACCCAGCCCATCCCTGGGCAATTGGAGAGCCGACTGGAAATCATCAGCGACCAGCCGTTGGACGCGGATGAACTGGATCGGCTTCTCCAAAGCTGTGTGGCGTCAAAAGACGACGATTAATCCTGTTTGCGCTGTTTTTCCAGCATGTTCGGCTGCAGGATTTCGATCCAGTAGCCGTCCGGATCTTTGATAAAGGCCAGGCCTTTCATTTTTCCGTCGTCCGGCTTTTTCACGAAATCGACACCTAGGGACTCGAAGCGCTCGCAGGCGGCGTATACATCCGGGACGGCAATACCAATGTGACCAAATCCCTGGGGTTTGTCGTTGCCGTTGTGATAGTGAAAATCGGTCTCGTCCTCGGTGCCCCAGTTGTGGGTCAGCTCAAGCATGGCTTCGCGGGCAAAGGTGAAGGTGGTGCGGTGGGCATCGTCTGACGGCACGGTGTTCGCCTGACGGTCATCCAGATACCCCATGAAGTACAGGGTGAATTGCATTTCCGGGAAGTCCAGCTTTCTAACCAGTCGCATGCCCATCACTCGGGTGTAGAAGTCCATGGAGCGCTCGGGATCTTTGATGCGCATCATGGTCTGGTTAAAGACAAACCCTTCGGTTTCCGGTACCGGATCGTCGTGAAGACCGGGTGCTTGTTCGAAGTGCCTGGGCATGGGTCGCTCCCTTGTTGTGTCTTGTGTCGAGTTCAACCTATATACCTGCAGGCCCTGAAAAGGGATTTCAAGGGCAGAAAGCTGGACCAAAAAAAGCCCCACGGTCAGAGACACCCGTGAGGCCTGAAAGTCTTGTTGAGGTTATTGGCCCTTAACCAAGCTGATGGCTCTTATGTAAGCTGATGGCTCTCCCCTTCGTAGTAGGCTTCCACCCGCGGGTTCATGATTTTCTTCCAGAGGGGCGGGATCATGGCAACGACCATCATGGTGGCGTAACCGGCCGGCAGCTGGGGCGCAACCTCGTGGTGGCGCAGGATCTGATAGCGGCGCTTGGCCCAGGCGTGATGATCGCTGTGACGCTGCAGGTGGAACAGGAACACGTTGGTGAGGAAGTAGTTGGAGTTCCAGCTATGCTCCGGACCCGTACGCTCGTAGCGTCCGTTTTCCAGTTTGCGGCGGTGCAGGCCATAGTGCTCCAGGTAATTGACCACTTCCAGAAGGCTCAGGGCGATGAAGCCCTGAGTCAGAAAGAACACAGCACCCAGCCAACCAAAGGCGACCGTAAACCCGATCAGCATCATGGCAGTCAGGCTGTACCACCAGATCAACTCATTTCGCCAGTGGAATGGACTAACACCTTTCTTGCGCAGACGCTGAGCCTCCAGCTTCCAGGCGTTCAAAAAGTTGTGTTTGTATGCGTGAGGAAGGAACTGATAAAGCGACTGATTGTAGCGTGAAGACGACGCGTCTTCCGGCGTGGACACGTGAACGTGGTGGCCACGCAGGTGCTCCACTTTGAAGCCGGCGTAGGAAACCATCGACAACAATAAGCCGCCCGCCATCGGTTCCAACTTGCCATCCTTGTGAATCATCTCGTGGGCCACGTTGATGGCCAGGGCACCCAGAATGCCAACAGAGACAATCCAGCCGATGCTTCCAATCAGGTTGAAGTGCCCCGATGCGAGCACCGACATGCTCCACACCAGCACCATTGCATAGGCCGGCACCCAGACCAGAGTCATCAGCTTGTAGAGCCACTCCTTATTCATACGGGGCTCATCCAGCTCCTCATCCGGATTCAGGGAATCTTTGCCGAGAATCAGGTCCAGTACCGGGACAATCCCATACACAAAAATCGGCACACCCCAGGCGAAGAAATTCACCCAGCCCGTCGCTTCGCCGGCTGCGAACAGGAGGAAGGGGAAGGTCAGCGGAATGACCGCAATGAGATAGCTGTATTTTTTCAGCGTCAGTAGAACTCGGCGCCGGGTGGACTCGCTGTTCATTGTTATCAGTTTGGAACTCACGGTGCTTTCCTCTCTCCGTTGGCTTGAGTCTTTCATCGTTCCGGATCTTCACGATCACTTTGTGTTGTTATCTGCAATATTGTCCTACAATATTGCAGTCGTCAAGCAAATGAGAGGTTATTTTGATCAACAAAACACCTGAATGTCGCGGAGACCGTCGTCAAACGGTGCTAAATCAACCGGTTGCCGCTATGTTAGACTGGTCATTTGATGGATTTCAGAGAGCCCTTATGGATTTTCAGGTGCCAAACACGCTTGCGGAGCAGATTGCCAACTATCTGGCGCAGCGCATCATGACTGGACAGATACGTCCCGGAGAGAAGATTCAGGAAGCCACGACCGCGCAGGAGTTACAGGTCAGTCGGGCATCCGTAAAGGAAGCCCTGTACACGCTGGAGCGCTGGCACCTGGTTGATATCGTTCCACGCAAGGGCGCGATGGCCTCTCGTCTGGATGAGGTACACGCATCCGAACTCTACGATGTGTATATGCATCTGTTGATCATGCTCGTACGCCGTTTGTGTGAGCGCTGGCAAGACGTCCACCGCTCTGCGCTGGTGGATGCCGTGCAGCGAGTGACGGAACAGATGCAGGGCCCGAATACGAACGTAACAGCGGTGGTGGAATGCAGCTTCGATGTGATGGATGTGTGCTGCAATGTGGTTGCCAACCCTTACCTCACAGAAGCGCTCGGCAACTTCAAACCCGCGGTCAGTCGCGCCTATTACCTCAGCGCCGATCGCTACCGGCAGGACCTGGATCGCACCGGCCAGTTCTTCGCCGGCCTGACAAAAGCCATATTGGACCGTGATGCACCCACGGCCGAACAGTTCATTACCGACTTTGCCAACCATCAGAAGGCCCTGATTCAGCAGGCACTCGCCGCCTCATGAGTCAATCCGCCGAAACAGAGGACTCGGCGGTTGGCTCCTGGCAACGGCTCGCGCTGTTTAGCCTGATTTTTGTTGCCATGACGGCCGCCGGGCTTTACGCGGTGTACGACCAGTTTGCCGGCCGCAGCGTCAGTTTCGATTCGCGACTGCTGGCACCCACAACGTTCTTGAGCATTGTCGGTCTGCTTCTGGTCTACTTCACCGCAGACGGGTTACGGCTTCACTTCACCCTGCGCGCTCTGGGCCATCGGCTGCCGCTGCCGGCGATGGCCCGACTGGTGTTCATCAACCTGTTCTTTTCCAACGTCACGCCCATGGCAACCGGTGGCGGCTTTGCCCAGGTCTGGTA
>CAZWEP010000045.1:12550-23219 GCA_964632565.1 uncultured Marinobacter sp.
TTTTCGGTGAGTTTTGGTGATTACCTGCGGGGCGAAAAACGCTTTGTACTTTTATCGGTATTTTTCACCTTTGTGTTTCTGCTCAGCCTGTTCAGCTTTCCGGCACTGCTGATCTGGTCACTGGATTACGACGTGAATTACACCGTTTCCGTGGGCCTGCTGGTCGTCACCACCTTTGTTATGTACTTCTCACCAACGCCAGGCGCCTCTGGCATTTCTGAGGGTGTGTTTGGTAGTTTCTTCCGGGACATTCTCACCGCCAACCATCTGGTTCTGGTCACCATCAGCTGGCGCTTCATCACCATTTACCTGGGGATGGTCATCGGGCTGGTCGTTCTGCAAAAGGAGCTGCTTGCCAAGCGTAGGGGATCCACATGAAGCAACCCACCCGCCTGAAAGTTCTGTTCTACATCAATCTGGCCATTCTGGTCGGACTGATCGGCTACAAGGGCTATCTGAACCTGTACCAGCCGGACTTTCAAGCCTTGCACACCCAGAAAGTCGCCAGCATTGAAACACGCCTGGCTGACAGTGACGGTTTCAGTTTTGCCGTTGTTGGCAACATCAATAATTCGGTGGGGGTGTTTGAGGAGCAGCTAATACCGGAACTGAATCAGGCGAACCTGGATTTCATGGTATCTGCCGGCAACGCGGTGAGCGGCGGAGGCGAGGACAAATACAGGGCCATACAGGGGACGCTGTCTCATCTGCAAATACCCTATCTGCTGACCTTCGGTGAAAACGAGTACGAAAACTTTGGCAGCTATCGTTTCTACGATCATTTCGGCCCTCACTTTTACAGCGTTCACACTGGCCAGGCTCTGCTGATCTTTCTGGACAGCTCTGGCAAAACTCCCTGGAAGTGGCAAATTCGTTGGCTGGGCGACTTGCTTACTCAAGCCAACAACAAACCCACGTTTTTATTCGTTGGTCACCCACCACTGAACCCGGAAGAGGAAGCTCCGTTCGAACAGGAAGACGACTTCCTGCAACCACCCGAGTTCAAGAATGCTCTGTTGTCACTGATCAGCCAGCACCATGTCGATGCGGTGTTTTCCGCCAACCTTTCCCTGTATTCAAACCAGATCCTGGATGACACACGCTTCGTCATCACCGGCGGTGGCGGCGGCCTTGTGCTGAATGACAAAACCAGCTTTTACCACTATGTGCGCGTGGATGTCGGCCCCGACGGTACCGTCGACTATTCCATGAAACGCATGGAGGCCAACCGCAACGCGTTTCTGAATACTTTGGAGTCACTCTGGTTCTTCATCTACTCGCTATTCTATGTGGGCTATGTCAATTTCATTCTGCTGGTCAGCCTGTTTGTGGTGGTGGGTATCAAGCTTTACCAGGCCATCTTTGTGGAGAAGGACTTTTATCCGGATTACGACCTGGACCCCAAACCCTGGCTAGACAAGCCCCTGCGGGTGGCGATGTTCACCAACAACTACTTGCCCTTTATCGGCGGTGTTCCCATCTCCATTGAGCGGCTGCGTCGGGGCCTGCAGAAAGCGCACGACTCGGTGATGATTATCGCGCCTCGATACAAAGATCAGCCGTCCAATGAAGACAACGTGCTAAGGATTCCGTCGCTGCTGGCGATGGGGGAAAAGCGGGAATTTCGCCTGGCCAATATTTTCCTGAAACGCATTCGTAACCGGGTCAGAATCTTCCAGCCCGATGTGATTCATCTGCATCATCCCTTCTGGCTGGGCTCGCTTGGCCTTTACATCGCGCGGCGCCTTAAAGTGCCTGCCATTTACACCTATCACACCCGGCTGGAGCACTACGCCCACTTTGTGCCCCTGCCCGGCAATCTGTTTCGTAACCTGATATCCCACGCGCTGATCAAACGGTTTGCCAACAAATGCGATGGCGTGATCGTGCCGACCTATTCAACAGAGGAATACCTCCGCATGATCGGGGTGAAAACGCCCACCTACGTTCAACCAACCGGCATTGAATACCAGCGCTTCCAGGAGGTCTCTGAGGACAGTGTCGACCAGTTGCGGGAGGCACAGAAGCTGACCGATGAAACCGTGTTCGTCAGCGTTTCGCGGCTGTCCAACGAAAAAAACATCGACTTCATGATTGAAGCCATGGGTGCACTGAAACAGCGAACTGACCAACCTTTCCGGTTTCTGATGATCGGTGACGGCCACCAACACGATCGTCTGCAGGAAAAAATCGACCAACTGGACCTGAACGACCGCGTCACCCTGGTCGGTTCGGTGCCGCCGGAAGACATGGCCACCTGGTATCATCTGGGCGACGTTTTTCTGTTCGCCTCGAAATCCGAAACCCAGGGTATGGTAATCCTGGAAGCCATGGCCGCCGGTCTGCCGGTGGTAGCGGTTCGTTCCAGCGGCATTGACGATGTGGTCAGGCAGGACTACAACGGTTATAAAACGCCTGAAAATCAGGATCAGTGGTGCGATCGCGTCCAGCAATTGCTGGAAGATGGGAGCTTGAGACAAACGTTGTCGGAGAATGCGCTTTCATTCGCCGCCGACTATTCCGTTGAGCAATTTGCCAGGGACGTTCGCGAAATTTACGCAACGACACTGGCCAAGCGGGCATCGGAAAAACGTTCATGATCGAAAGCGTTTCAACCGGCGTAAATTAGACAGTCTTTCAGCACTGGAGAAACACCGTGTCGGGTATTCCTGTTGGCATCAGCACCTGCTTGCTGGGTAAAGAAGTTCGCCACGATGGCGGCCACAAACGGTCCAAGTTCTGCACCGACGTACTCGCTCGCCACTTTGATTTCCGGTCAATCTGCCCCGAACTTGAGGCGGGCTTGGGCGTGCCCCGGCCAGCTATCCACCTGCGGGAATACGCCAACGGCATGCGGATTATTGAAACCAAGGGCACGGCCGATCACACCGAGCCAATGCAATCTTTCATCGACGACGTGATGCCGACGCTGGCAAACCTTCGAGGCTACATCCTGATGGCCAAATCCCCGAGTTGCGGTATGGCGAGGATAAAGGTGCACAACGAAGAAGGTCGGGTTATTCGCCGGGACGGTCAGGGCATGTTTGCCGAAGCCCTGATGAAGCACTACCCGTTGATGCCGGTGGAAGAGGATGGCCGTCTGAATGACGACCAGCTTCGGGAGAATTTCATTGAGCGCGTCTTTGCCTACGATGACTGGATGCAAAACGTCGCCGGGGACAATCTGACGCCGCAATCGCTCATTGATTTTCACACCCGCCACAAGTTTCAGCTTCTCGCCCACTGTGAGGCCATTTATCGCCAGCTAGGCCCGATGCTGGGCGATCTCAAATCGCGCCCGCTGGCAGACATTGCAGACGACTACATCCACCTGTTTATGGAAGCCATGTCCAAACGGGTGAGACGCGGTTCTCACGTTAACGCCATGCAGCATCTGATGGGCTTTTTGAGAGAGTCTCTGCCCGCGGAGGACCGGAAGGTGCTGACTGAGCAGATCGAGGCCTACCATCGAGGCGAGATTCCTCTCGTTGTTCCCATGACGCTGCTTCGTATGGCGCAGCGTCGCGAGCCAGTCGATTATCTGCACAGTCAGAAATACCTCAGCCCCTACCCGGACGAGTTGGGACTGCGGAATCAAATCTGAGGCTGTCCTCAGAAACCATAGAGCAGCGACACCGAAAGCTCTGTATCGGTGTCTTCAGCACCGGGAGGAGGGTCCGACAAATGCTGGACCCGGAAGGCTGCCTTCATAGAAAGGTCGCCAACCAGATTGGCCTGTACTGAGGTCTCCGATTCAGTAACCGTGTCCTGATCTTCGGCGCCGATTTCAACACTCAGCAACTGACGGAACAACGCAGTGGCAGATAACGCCTGATCGTACTGGGCTGCCAGACGGTAAATCACCTCTTCATCGTCCCGCTCTCCGTTTTCGTCAGGCTCTTCCAGCTTATCAAACCGATAACCTGCTCCAGCGGAAAGGTCGAGAAAGGAACGGTCGCCCCGCTCCCAGACTCGATTACCGTAACCGGTGGTCAGAGATGACTGGAATTCATAACCCGAGAACCGATCATCTTCATAGAAGCCACGGACGAACCAGTACTGGCTGTCAGCAAACTTATAATCAGTCTCCGCCGTTAAGCGATACTTCTCAGCGGTGGTTTCGTCTTCGGTTTCGGAATAATTGGAGCGCGCCTCAATGTTATTCCGCCATTTAACCACTTCGTGCTTGAGAGCCAAACGCCCTTTCACGTTAGTCTCTTCGGTGTTGCCAGAAGTTATCAGCACACCCAGTTCAGATTCGCCTTCCCAGGCACTGGCGCCGGAACCGGCATCGAGGGAATCGTCACTCTCGTTATCCTGTGCATAAGCACCGGCCGCAAAGGCTGCAGTGACAAAGAACACTGCCGTTGATCGTAGTTTCATGAAGTCTCCTGGCTCCAGACTTTCCAGACTCTACGACTTACAGAAGCTGTCCTTTACGGCCAGACGTTTATCCGCCGGCCTTTTCTTCTCCGGCGCTCAACCTGATCTGGCGTTCACGTTCGGCACGTTTGCGGGCCTTACGCTCCGCAATGATGCGAGCAGCCTCTCCGCCAACATGAGCTTCGCCTCTCTGCTCAGCCAGACGGATCTGCTTCTCGCGCTCGGCAAAACGTTCCTTCTGTTCTTCCGTAAGCGAGTCAATACATTGGTGACAGCTCACACCCTGCTGGTATTCAGGACGCTGCTTGTCGGCTTCGGTTATCGGGCGTCGGCAGGCATGGCACTGGTCGTAGTCGCCGCTCTCCAGCCGATGATTAACCGTGACCCGGTCATCAAACACAAAGCACTCTCCGTGCCAAAGGCTTTCCTCCTCCGGCACCTCTTCGAGGTATTTCAAAATGCCGCCCTTGAGGTGATAAACCTCATCGAACCCCCGCTCCTTGAGGTACGCCGTGGATTTCTCACAGCGAATTCCACCGGTACAGAACATGGCCACTTTCTTGTGGCGCTGAGGATCCAGATTCTTTTCTACGTACTCCGGAAACTGTCTGAAGGTTGCAGTTTCCGGATTCTGAGCGTTTTTAAAAGTGCCGATTTCGACTTCATATTGGTTTCGTGTATCCACCACTAAAACGTCCGGATCGGATATCAGCGAATTCCAGTCTTTGGGCTCCACATAGGTACCAACGATCCGTTTTGGGTCGATTCCGTCCACACCCATGGTGACGATCTCTTTCTTGAGCTTCACTTTGGTGCGCTTGAATGGCTGGGAATCATCGAAGGATTCTTTGTAGTCGATACCGTCAAAACGGTCATCGGCACTCAGCCAGGCCTTGATGGCATCGATACCCTCTCGGGATCCCGCAACGGTGCCGTTGATACCCTCGCGGGCGAGCAGCAACGTGCCGTGGACGTCGTGCTGATGCATCAAATCAAGAAGGGGCTGACGGAGGGATTGGTAATCGTTAAGCACTGCGAACTTGTAGAGCGCGCAGACAACAATGTTCTGACTCATCGAAAATTCTCCTGCGGGCCGGATCGTAAATCCGGAGCATGGTTGTGTGTGGGGCGCTATTTTAGCGAATCGTGCCCGCAGCTCAACTGCGGGCGCGCCCTACGCTTCAGCCAATCGACTATTTCGCCAGCTCGCGATCAACAACGGCGGACAACTGACCCCAGCCGGGACGGGTAAGACGGATGTTATCGACCATCACCGTCGGCGTGCTCATAGCGCGCATCTGCACCGCCACCTGACGGCTGTTTTCAATCGCTTCGAGGTGCAGGTCGGTGTCCATGCAGCGACGGAAACGGCGCCCTTCCATTCCCAGCTCTTCGGCGTAGCGGGTGAACATATCCGTCGGGCGGTCTGTAGTACTCCACTCTGTCTGCATGTCAAAGAGCTGATCATGCATGGCCCAGTACTGGCCCTGATCACCGGCGCAGCGTGCGGCCATGGCCGCAGGTACGGCATTCGCGTGCTGCTGCAACGGCAGGTCGAAGTAAACGAAGCGAACTTTGCCCGCTTTGACATATTCTTCTTTCAACTGCCGGCTTGCTTCAGAAAAGCGCTGACAGGCCGGGCACTGGTAGTCTGCAAACTCCCGGACAACCACCGGGGCGTCGGCCTCACCAATGGAAATGCCATACTCATCCATCTGACTGGGGAAAGGCTCTGCATTCGCTGGCGCGATCGGCAATTGATCCGAAGAGGGCTCAGGCGCCGACGTCACCAGATACAGAATCGCAACCACCAGTGCCACCACGCCAGCGGCCAGCGAGAAGATCAGCGCCTTCTGGTTATTCCTGGCCTTTTTGGGGTTGTCTCCGGTCTTCTGACGGCGTTTAGCTTCGCCCATTCCAAAACTCCTTCCTAGTCAATCTGATGTGTCATTTGCATGAAATCGCTGGCAGGCTGAGATCTTGTCTGTCCAAGAAAGTTCCATCATCGAAGGATAAGGCCTTGCCCCTGCCATTGCCTGTTGCAAAAAGGGCATTGTAGGCAGCTTTCCCGCGCTTAACCAGCGCCTCCGGGACGGCCTCAGATCTTGAACTGGGACGCACTGGATTTGAGCCCGTCCAGGGTCTGACCGATCTGGGTGCTTGCGCGGTCGGACCGCTCAATCGCTGCCACAGTTTCTCCGAACAACTGGGCGATTTGAGTCACGCTTACGCTGACGTCACCGGCGTTGCGACCCTGATCACCTGCCACCGACGAAATTTCCAGGGCGCGGCTTTGCAGGCTGCCCAGCAGTTGATGGATTTTCTCGAAATGCTCGTCCGCTTTCTGAAACTCTTCGGAGGACTCCGAGACCTCGCGCGAGACACCCTCTATGGAGTTGACCGCGTCCTGACTGCCTTGCTGCAGCCGTTCAATAATGTCATTGATTTCCTTCGTGGAATCTTGAGTACGACTGGCCAAAGTGCGGACTTCGTCAGCGACTACCGCAAAACCGCGGCCCGATTCACCGGCGCGTGCCGCTTCAATGGCAGCATTCAGAGCCAGAAGATTGGTTTGTTCTGCGATGGCCCGAATCACGCCCAACACGGTGTCGATCTCACTACTCTGACGATGAAGTTCATTGACTGACACTACCGCCTGTTCGACACGGCCCACCACCTGATTGAGGCGACCGCGGACATCGCGGGAAATCATCGCCGTAGCGTCGCTTTCTGCATTGACGTTTTTTACTTCGTCGGCCACTTCGTGGATGCTGTCAGCGACCTCAATGATGCTGCCAGACATCTCGCTCATGGTTTCTGAAACGTCTGCGACGTCGGATTGTTGCCGGGTAACCGCTGACACCGCCTGCCGACTCATCTGGCCCTGCTCGTCGGCCTTCTCCACCGCCAGCTCGGCAGACCTTTTGACATCCGAGACCAGGCTTTGGATGCGGGCAATAAACTGATTCATGCCCTGGGCCATGTCGGTCAGTTCGTCTTTACCTTTTATGGATACCCGTTGCGAGAGGTCCGCCTCTCCGTCTGCAATATCCCAGATCGCCGTATTCAGGCGTAAAACCTTGGGCAGCAGACCACCACCCAGTACCGCTGCAACGGCAAAAATCAGAACCAGCGCAGAGATGAGAAACAGCAAAGACAGGTCGGCGGACAACCCCGCCGCCTCCACTTCCAGTGATTCCACGGTGTTGTCGATGCGGGACTGCGTGGCCTGATCCATACTGGCCAGCTGTTGTTGAAGTCGCTGATTCACCTGCTCGGTTTCCTCGCCGAGGGTCTCGCGAAGCGCATCGATGCTGCCTGAAATCGTGGCGCTGAACTCCTGCTCCAGCTCGGCCAGATCCCTGTTGATGCCCTCCAGAGACAATCCCATTTTTAACTGACCGATGGCCGAACCCTGAGGTGCAATATCGGCCGAAATGATCACCACATTGGGGTCACGACTTGCCGCATCCAGGACCTTATTTGCCGCACCCCGGCCTTCGCCCTGCTCCATAAGTGTGCGAACCCGGTCATCGGTTCTGTCTACGTAGCGTGTCAGGCGGTCGCCATACTGGTCGTAATAAACGGCGAATAGCACCGATTCCCGGGCATCGGCCAGTTCAACCAGATCCGTCAGCCTGGGTACGTCACGGTCCCAGATCAACGGCGCCGCCACCGCCGCGAGAACATCGGCAAGGCCTTGAGCTTCTGTCATGACGGCGGCGCGAACGTTACCTGCGATGCGCTCCTGCTGATTGGTCTGTTGGCGGATGAGCTCGGCAGCCAATTCTTCGGTTGTTGTCTGCCGCATGCTTTCCAGCCGCTCGCGGACATCCTCGCGGGTGGCACCAAAGGATGCGCTGACTTCTTTACTGCTCGTTTCCAGAGCCGCTCCTGCCGTTCCTACCAGCCCCTGAACCTGACTGGAAATCAACCACTGACTGACCAGCACCTGAGCCAGACCGGCGACCACCAGTATGATGAAAACCGGTCTCAGCAATCGGCTCGTGATCAGCCGCTTTGGGAAACGAAAGGACATAAAAGCTCCGCTAGTGTTTGTGACTCATGCATCCTGCACGACGACTGTCAGCATCCCTGCGAAGTATGTAGTTAATAGGTATAGCAAAAGCCGGGCCGAAAGCAGGTCCTTTGCCGGATTTGTGAACTTTCCGGTGGAGCTGACGTAATTTTGGGGTGTCAAACTTCAAAGCCGTTCCATGCTAATCATCGAGGGCAACAGTCATGCTGGGATTCCTGAAAGGCGATCCGACCAAAAAATTGCAGAAAGCTTACGAAGCAAAGCTGGAGAAGGCGCTGCAGGCACAACGCAATGGCGATCTGCGCACCCACGGCACGCTGATGGAAGAAGCGGAGGCCATCTACGCTGACCTCCAGAAGGCGAAAGGAGAAAAGTAAGTCAGTCCAGGAGCTGACTGAGCTGACGGTTCAGCCGGTCGACCTCACGCCGCATGGCCTGAACTTCGTCCAGCAACTCCAGTGACATAGCGAGGCCTGGCAGATTCATCTTGAGATCGCGCTGGAGGCGCTGCGCCTTACGGAGCCTTGCCAGTGCATACAGATCAAACTGCCAGAGCCTGGTCTCGCTGATGTCCTCTACCGGGGCGATGATTCCATAATCGACAAGTTTGATAACAAACTCGGCGTGACACTCCCCTCGCTCACATATTTCCCTCAGGCTGAAGGTGTTTCCTGAATCACTGAGATCAACGGTGACGCTTGTGCTTGATCGGGTCATCTTCCCAGCCTCCAATCAAAGGTGAAGTTTGCTGCGAGGGTTAAAGTTTTTTTCAGCCTCGGCCAGTTCCCTGTAGAGCGCCTCGGCTTTGTCCGAATGCTTTTCGGGCATCACTATCTGCAATACCACAATCTGATCACCCGGATGCTTTCCTGGCAACCCTTTGCCTTTGAGCCTGAGTTTGCGACCGCTTGAGGAACCTTTTGGCACCTTCAGGTTCACTTTCGAACCTACCGTGGGCACCTGGATAGAGGCGCCAAGGGCAGCTTCCCAGGGCGTAATGGGTGCTGTGACCAGGATATCTGTGCCTTGAACAGTAAAATGTGGATGCGGCGCATACTCGACCTCAATAAACAGATCACCGCTTTCTGCACCTCCCATGCCCGGACCACCCTGTCCTTTCAGCCGGATGTGCTGGCCTTCTTTCATACCGGCAGGTATTTTCACTTTCAGGGTTTTCTGACGCTGAAATACCCGGCCGTTGGCATCGGCTTCCTGCACCGTAAAGCTGACCTGCTTGTCACAACCCTCGAAGGCTTCTTCGAGGAACAGGGCAAGGCGAGCGTGCACGTCCTCACCTCGCATTCGCATGGAATGACGTCCGCCAAAGCCACCACCAAAACCGGCGCCACCCCGGCGTCCGCCGCCGAAGATTTCTTCAAAAAAATCACTGAACTGCTGGGCATCGGCCTCGGTGTAGCCACCACCGCCAAAACCGGAAGCACTCTGCCAGCCGGGTGGCGGCTGGAAGGAGCCATCCCCGCGTGCACCGTATTTCCTCAACTGGTCATATTCCGCCCGTTTTTCCGGATCTTTCAATACTTCGTAGGCCTCGCCGACGTCTTTGAATTTCGCATCGGCGTCATCTTCCTTACTGACGTCCGGATGGTATTTCCGCGCCAGCTTGCGATAGGCCTTCTTGATTTCCTCCGGCGTGGCGGACTCACTCACACCGAGTGCGGCGTAATAGTCTTTGAAGTCCATGTTTTCCTCACACCTGTTTTATCGACTGGGCACTTTCGCCCGGTTATTAACTCTATATTTGATGAGGTATGGGAAATTACAAGGTCGATGATGATTCGGGTTATTACGGACCCGGAGGTGTTTTTGGGCTGAGGCTGGACTGCGGGCCCGAGGAGGCGCCGAATTGGTGAAGGCCTGCCAGAAAACGCCCGTAAATACGTCCTTGTAGGGCTTGGTCGCGCCATCCCTGGCGCTCTACATTTCTGTCAGGCCTTCACCAACTCGGCTCCTGGAAGTCCGAGATAACTCTCTGTTCAACAAGCGGAGGTGTGGCTCCCTTGCGGGAACGTCAAAAACAGGGATGTTTTTGTCGAGCGTACAGGGACGTATTCACAGCGATTCCCGCGAGGGAGCCGCACCTCCGCGTTACCTCGCAGCAGGCAGGCCACATAGGTAACGCGAAAGCCCGGTCGGAGAATTACTTAACTTTCGGATCCAATTCGCCGGCAGCGTAGAGCTCGAACATCTTTTCGAGATTGATCGGTTTGATCTTGCTGGCGTTGCCGG
>CAZWEP010000046.1:0-23140 GCA_964632565.1 uncultured Marinobacter sp.
CGTGAACTGGTGCGCTCCCGCTCCCGGACTGTTGATCGTGTGCTGTCACTGATCTGGCAGCGCTACAGTTTCGCCGATTCGCCGGACATTGCCCTGATCGCCGTCGGGGGATATGGACGGGGCGAACTGCACCCTCACTCCGACATCGACCTGCTCATTCTGACCCGCAGCGGAATTGAAGACAGCTGGCAGGAAGACCTGGGCGCGTTCGTCACCTTGCTCTGGGACTTGCGACTCGATATCGGGCACAGCGTTCGCAGTATCGAAGAATGCATGACGTCCGCGAGTGAGGACGTCACCATTCTCACTAACCTGCTTGAAACCCGCACCATTGTCGGCCCTGATGATCTGCGCGAAGAGCTGAGTGAAAAGGTTTACTCCGACGAAGTCAGCTCAGACATTGACTACTTTATTGCCAAGCGGGAAGAGCAGCAGCAGAGACACCGTAAATACGGCGACACGGAATACAACCTCGAGCCAAACGTAAAAGGGTCTCCCGGTGCCCTCCGGGATATCCAGACCATCGGCTGGATCACCAAGCGCCACTTTGGGATTCAGAATATCGCCGACCTCACCCGGTTCAGCATTCTGACCGAAGAAGAGCATCAGATCTTGCTGCAGGGAGAGACGTTTCTGTGGCAGTTGAGGTATGGACTTCAGCTAATAGCCAACCGAAATGAGAACCGCCTACTGTTCGACCATCAGCGGGCGCTGGCTGAAATGCTGGGCTACAAAGATCACGGCAAGCGCCTGGGCGTCGAGCTGATGATGCAATCCTACTACCGCACAGTCCTGGCGCTCGCCGAGCTGACGGACGTGATTCTCCAGTACTACGATGAAGCCATTATTGGCGCTGGCGACGACGGCGACGTCCTGCCGCTGAACAAGCGTTTCCAGATCCGCAATTTTTACATTGAGGCGGTTAACAATCAGGTCTTTGCCTACTCGCCCTATGCCATCATGGAAATCTTCGTGTTGATGGCGCAGCATCCTGAGATCAAGGGAATCCGGGCAACCACCATCCGGAGTTTGCGGGCGCACAGGCACCTGATTGACGATGCGTTCCGCTCAGACCTGGCCGTGACCTCCCTGTTCATGGAATTGCTGCGCACACCCCATGCGCTGGATCAGACGTTGTCTGCCATGAAAAAGTACAACGTCCTCGGCCGCTATCTGCCAGAGTTCGGCAAGATCATTGGCCAGATGCAGCACGATCTGTTTCATATATACACGGTCGACGCCCACACCATGCGGGTCATTCGCAATATGGTGCAACTGGATGGCGCCGAGCATCGGAACGAATACCCCCTGGCATCGCGCCTGATTCATCGTCTTCCAAAGCTGGAAACTCTTTATATTGCCGGGCTGTATCATGACATTGCCAAGGGCCGCGGCGGTGATCACTCTGAACTGGGCGCCATGGATGTGGAAGCCTTCTGTGAACGCCACCACCTGAGCGAACGCGATACCCAACTGGCGTCCTGGCTGGTTGAGAATCACCTGTTGATGTCGATGACGGCTCAGCGCAAGGATATCTCTGATCCAGACATTATTTATGCCTTTGCCCGCGCCGTGCCCAGCCAGGTCCACCTGGATTATCTCTACGTGCTGACAGTGTGTGACATCAGCGCGACCAATCCGAAGCTCTGGAATACCTGGCGCGCATCGCTTTTGCGCCAGCTGTATATCGAAACCAAGCGGGCACTGCGTCGAAACTCCGAAACGCCGGTAGATCGGCAGGAATGGGTGAGGGCCACTCAGTCCGAGGCACGGGAAATTCTTCATTCACAGAACCTGACCGACGAGCAGATTGACCGGATCTGGGAAACGCTCGATGAGGACTATTTCCTGCAGGATTCCACTGTCGATATTGCCTGGCAAACAGCGGCCATTATTCGCCACGGCGACGACCCGGACCCTCTGGTACTCATTCGCGATACCCGGGGAGGCCCCACCGACGGATACTCACAGATCATCATCTACATGAACGACCGGATCGACCTGTTCGCCGCCACGACAGCGGTGCTGGAGCAGTTGAATCTGAACATCGTGGATGCGCGAATCAGCTCCAGCGATGGCCCTTACTCGGTCAGTTCGTACATCGTACTGGACGAAAAGAACAAACCCCTGGGCATCGACCCGGCGCGAAAAGAGCGCGTTCGCGAGCGGCTTATTGAGGAACTGGACGACCCGGAGGATTATCCGGACATCATTCACCGCCGGACGCCCCGTCAGCTGAAGCATTTTGCGTTTCCGACGGAAGTCACGTTTTCCAACGACACCATCAACCAGCGCACGGTCATGGAAGTCATCACACCGGACAGGCCGGGCTTACTCGCGCGCGTGGGCCTGGCCCTGCTGGAACACCGGGTTCGGTTGACCACTGCCAAAATTGCGACACTGGGTGAGCGGGTTGAAGACGTGTTTTTCATCACCGACGAGCATGGAGAACCGCTCCACGACCCGAAGCTGTGCCACGAATTACAGCAAGATCTCTGTAAAATTCTGGATGATATTCAATGAACCCGGATCTCCAAAGGCTACACCCCTACCCCTTCGAAAAACTGACCAAGCTCAAGGCAGGCATTTCGGTTCCTGAGCACCTGCGCTCTATCTCGTTGGGCATTGGCGAACCCAAGCACCCGTCGCCAGAATTCGTCAAAAAGATCATCGCAGACAACCTGGACAAGCTCGCCAACTACCCGACTACAAAAGGAACGGACGAGCTTCGGAGTGCCATTGCAGATTGGGCAACCAGAAGGTTCAACCTGAAGCCTGGCTCCCTGACAGCTGAAAGCCACGTGGTACCAGTAAATGGCACCCGCGAGGGGATATTCTCGCTGGTTCAGTCGGTGGTCGATAATCGCCCGGACGCGACAGTCGTCAGCCCGAATCCTTTTTATCAGGTGTATGAAGGCGCCGCCTTCCTGGCCGGTGCAACACCGCATTACCTGGCCTGCGACGCAGCGAACAATTTCATTCCGGATTTCGAGCAAGTGCCGGAAAAGGTCTGGAAAAACTGCCAGATCCTGTTCCTGTGTTCCCCCGGGAACCCAAGCGGGTCGGTCATGCCGCGGGAAACGCTGACCCGAGTCATCGAACTGGCCGACCGCTACGACTTTATTGTTGCCTCAGACGAGTGCTATTCCGAGCTCTACCCTGACGAGAATCAACCACCAGAAGGCCTGCTTCAGACCTGTGCCGCGATAGGCCGTGATGATTATGCCCGTTGCATCGTATTTCACAGTCTTTCGAAACGAAGCAATTTACCCGGCCTGCGGTCCGGATTTGTGGCCGGCGATGCAAGCGTTCTTGCGGGTTATCTGAAATACCGAACCTATCACGGCTGCGCCATGCCCATTCACAATCAGCTTGCCAGCATCGCAGCATGGTGCGACGAAGACCACGTCAGAGAAAACCGGGCCGCCTATCGGGCCAAGTTTGAGGCCGTGGTACCAATTCTGCGCGAAGTCATGAAGGTGGACTTTCCGGATGCAGGATTCTATCTCTGGCCGGAAACGCCGTTCGACGATGAAACCTTTGCTCGCGAACTGTCCGCACGGCAGAACGTTCATGTATTGCCCGGACGCTATCTGTCCCGCACAGTGGACGGCCACAACCCTGGCGAATTCCGGGTACGAATGGCGCTGGTCGCACCCGTTGAAGAATGCGTAGAGGCGGCTCACCGCATTGTGGAGTTTGTAAAGGAGTTTAAAGGATGAAGCTGTTCGGAATTCGCAACTGCGACACCGTGAAAAAAGCCCGCAAGTGGCTGGACGAGGCCGGGGTAGCCTACGAGTTTCATGACTTCAAAAAACAGGGGCTGACAGAGCAACAGCTGGACGACTGGCTGGATGTTCTGGGCTGGGAGCCGCTGATTAACCGGCGCGGAACAACCTGGCGCAAGCTCCCGGAAACCGTTCGTGATACCATTGACGCCCATTCGGCGCGGGCCGTCATGCTTGAGAACCCCTCTATCATCAAGCGCCCTGTCGTTGAACAGGGCGACCGTGTTTTCGTTGGGTTTGACGCGGATCAGTGGGCCCAGACATTTACTCAGTTAACATCAGGAGCACATCAATGAGTTTTGCATTCGGAATCGGGATCGGCACCCAGAACAATCAGGGCGAGTGGCTGGAAGTGTTTTATCAGCAGCCGGTGATCAGTCCCGATAACGGCCTCATCGAAGTCGCTCAGAATGTGCTGAATTACCAGGGTGGCAACCAAGCCATCGCCGCAAAACCGGATCAGTTGAAAGCGCTGTCCGACGGCTTGCGCCAGATTGGTCAGATGGACCAGTCTGCCCTGGCAGCCAAAGCTGCAGAGAGCAAGCGCCCGGCTGTGATCACCCTGCTGGACACCGACGATACGGCCTCCAGCACCCCCGAGGTTTATCTGAAACTGCACCTGATTTCGACACGCCAGGCCAAACCCCATGAGCTGAGCCTCGACGGTATCTTTGGGCTGCTCCCCAATCTGGCCTGGACTTCCGAGGGCGCCATCGATCTGAACGAACTTCCGGAGCGTCAGCTCAAAGCACGCCTGGAAGGCCGTACCCTGGAAGTGAAATCTGTCGACAAATTCCCACAGATGACCGACTACGTAGTGCCCAAAGGCGTACGGATTGCAGACACCGCCCGTGTCCGTCTTGGCGCCTATGTGGGCGAAGGCACCACCGTCATGCACGAAGGCTTCATCAACTTTAACGCCGGTACTGTCGGCAAGAGCATGATTGAAGGCCGCATTTCAGCGGGCGTCATGATTGGCGAGGGCTCCGATCTGGGTGGCGGCTGCTCCACCATGGGCACCCTGTCCGGTGGCGGTAACATCATCATTTCCGTGGGCGAAAACTGCCTGATTGGCGCAAACGCCGGTATCGGCATTCCGCTGGGTGATCGCTGCAAGGTGGAAGCGGGTCTCTACATCACCGCCGGCACCAAGATCGCGTTGCTGGACGAGAGCGACGAATTGGTCAAAGTCGTCAAGGCGCGCGATCTGGCCAGCACACCCGACCTGCTCTTCCGCCGCAACAGCCAGACTGGCGCGGTTGAATGCAAGACTCATAAAACTGCCATCGAGTTGAACGAAGAACTGCATGCAAACAACTGAGTCGTCCACACAGAATCTTGCCATTGAGCTCATCCGCCGGCCGTCGGTCACCCCCGACGACGCCGGTTGTCAGCAGTTGATGATGTCTCGCCTGGAGCCACTGGGGTTCCGGGGCGAGCACATGCGGTTTGGTGAAACCGATAACCTCTGGGCAAGAAAGGGCACCGAAGGTCCTGTGCTTGCCTTTGCAGGTCATACGGACGTTGTGCCAACGGGACCGGAAAAGAACTGGGACCACCCTCCTTTCGAAGCCGTCATCAAAGATGGCTATCTCCATGGCCGCGGCGCTGCGGACATGAAAGGAAGCCTTGCAGCGTTTGTCACCGCCTGCGAGCGGTTCGTCACCAAACATCCTGACCACCGCGGCTCCATCGCCCTTTTGATCACCAGTGATGAGGAGGGCCCGGCCCACGATGGAACGGTCAAGGTTGTGGAGGCCCTGGAGGCCCGTAATGAAAAAATGGACTGGTGCCTGATCGGAGAGCCTTCAAGCACGGAGGTGGTCGGCGATATCATCAAGAACGGCCGACGCGGCTCCCTTCACGGCTACCTCACAGTCAAGGGTGTGCAGGGGCACGTCGCCTACCCTCACCTTGCTGAGAATCCGGTCCACTCGGTCGCTCCCGCACTGGACGACCTGGCACGGGAAACCTGGGACCTGGGGAATGATTTTTTCCCACCCACGACCTTTCAGATCACCCGCATCGAATCCGGCACCGGAAGCAACATCATTCCCGGTGAATGTCTGATTCATTTCAATTTCCGTTACTGCACGGAAAACACAGCGGAAAGTCTGGAAGAGCGCGTCGTCTCAATACTGGACCGGCATGGTCTGAACTACGAGCTGGACTGGCATCTGAGTGGCCGTCCGTTCCTCACGGATCGTGGCGCGCTGGTGACTGCAGCACAAAATGCGATTCGCACGGTGACAGGCCGGGAGACCGAATTATCGACATCCGGTGGCACCTCTGACGGGCGTTTCATCGCTCCCACCGGTGCCCAGGTGCTTGAGCTTGGCCCACTGAACGCCACCATCCATAAAGTAAATGAGTGCGTGAAGGCAGACGACCTGGATACTCTTTCGGACATGTACGAGCAGATCCTGATCGAGCTACTCGCCTGATTCAGGAACACCGTCTGAACGGCATCTACCCTCCGTATCAGTAATGCGGCGGAGGGGTTTCGTCTTCTTCCTTGCGTATGTTTGATGAGGACACTTCTTTGAGCTGGGTATTGAGCTGTTTCTTGGCCTCCCAGAGCTCTCTGATATCCATTTCCTGCCGTGCAACCTGCTCGCTCAAGGTCTGAATCAGATCGTCCTGAAAGGCCATTCGGGTCTCCAGTTCATCCAACCGCTCTGCAAGATCTTTTTCGCTCATAGGCGCCTGTATCGCTCCGGGAAACAAAGTGTGGACTGCTCGGGAAATGCGCTTGGTCAGCGCTCCCGGTTATCTGGTATCATGCCGCTCTTGCTCGCCGGGGCCCTGCCGCATAATGAATAACAGGACGGTCCTCTGGCGAACTTCACTAGCCGAACCGAGTGTACCCGAGATTCGGCTTTTTATCGTTAGCGTTTGAGTAATGGAGAAAACCTAGTCCATGCAAAATCCAGCAAAAGCGATCGTTCTTGCTCTTTTGGTCGCCATTCCGTCACCGTTTATCCTTGGTTTTGTGTTGGTGACTTTCACCCCGGAACTGTTTCAGATTCTGTCGAAGTCAGGAAGCAGTGAGCTCGCCTCGAACACAAGTTTTGTACTTGGCAGCGCACAAGGCATTGCCGCCTATATTCTGTCATTGATCATTTTTGGTCTGGCTGGCTTCATCACCGTGGCGCTCGCCGCCAAGTCACCGCGGAAAATGCAACAGAATGCAGGCCAACGCAAAGCGCCCGCCAAGCAGTACTCCCAGCCTGACGACGATCAGGGATTTGATGACGAGGGCCCAGAGGGCGACGAAGAAGGCACTGTTAAGTGGTTCAACGTCAAGAAAGGCTTCGGCTTCATTGTTCGCGACAGTGGCGACGAAATATTCGTGCACTTCCGCGCAATTCGCGGACGGGGACGTCGCGTACTGCGCCAGGGACAACTGGTCAGGTTCAATGTGGTTGAGGCGGATAAAGGACTTCAGGCAGACAACGTGTCTATCCTCGAAGACTGATCGACCTTGAGTTCATCAAAAAAGGCAGCTCACGGGCTGCCTTTTTTACGTTTAGAGTCCGACTAATTCCAGACCGCCAGCTGCTCACCGCGCTGATCCAGCCTCCACCACTTTTCATCCTGGACCGGCTGGCCCTCTTTCCAGTCACCGGGACTGCAGCGAATCTCGGAATCCATCGCTCGCCAGGCACTGCGTCCACATTCCAGGTCTGATGACCATGGCAGATCATCGCCCTCCAGAATCAGGGAGGCATAACGTTTGCCTCCTGCCCCCGGGTAAATACTGACCACCACACGCTTGCCCCGGTAAGATGCTCTTGCTTTCAGGGGTTTGGTGAGCGTCCGATCAACCGGACTCTCCATGTCGTCAAGGTTTTGGTTCAACCAAGACAAGGTCGCATCAAGATCAATGTCCCGAATGTAGATTTCAAGATCACGCAAGTTCCTGCTCCACTGCGTCAGACGATTGCAGCACATAGTGGCCTGACACGGCCGCTGCTGCAAGCCAGCGTTCCAGTTCGTAACGCAGATCATCCGGTCGCAACATTTGAAGGCTACCCTCCCGCTGTCGTTCATGCCAGGCCATTTCCAGAGCGGCCTGCTCGACCGCCAGCTGATCGATTTCGGCATCGAAATCACCATTCGGCTCTCCTCGGGCCATGGCCACCAGTGATTTTCGCCGGAGAGCGTCTGCGCGACCAGCCAGCGCCGCTGACCTGGACGGGCCTCGCTCTGCAAACAGATGAAGCCTGGCGGCTGCGCGATCAACCCATTTGAGGAGACCTCCCGGAGAATGGGTCAGCGCGTGGTCTCTCCCCGCAGCAAATTCGATGAGGCCAGGGGAAAACTCCAGCCCCCATCGCCTCTCGATGACGGGCTGATGTGCTGAAAGAATCGCTTCTCGTTGGGCGACACTGGTATCCGCCATGGTAAAGGCATCCAACTCGCGCCCCATGAATCGTTGCAGAACCTCAACACTGTCACACCTACCCCGGGAGTCGGGACCGACCAGCAGGATTGGACCCGGATAGCGGGAAACCAACGCCCTGGACACACTGAACTCACTGCTCATGAGCTGGTTGAGGTCTGCTGGAGAAACGTTGTCCAAAACCAGCACGGGGGGCAGGCTTGACGGCGAGCCGAGTTCTGACAAAACTCGCTTTTCGCTTGCCAGCACATCAGCTTCACGCCGCAAATCAATTTCAATAGCACCACCGGGCAATGCCTGTATCAGAGATTTCAACAAACTCGATTTGCCAGACCCCCGCTCGCCTCGCAGCCAGACAAACGCATCGGGGGCGGAAGAGAGTGTAACGATGAGGTCTTCTATCAGGGCCAGCCACTCACCATCTGCGAGCACGAAAGGAGCCTGAAAAGCAGACCAATCTTTATTCTGATTGATTGGGGTCTGTGCGCCCTGCCTGGCCACAGGCCAGGCGTTCACTAACTCCAGCACGGCCACGTAAGCCTTGTCGCGCAGACGGTCCGCCGCCACGGTCAGAGCGATAAACAGTTCAGGCCAATCCATCCAGGGAGCGTCGGTCATCTCGCGGGCAACGCTAAACCAGTAAACCAATTGAGCGGACAACAAATTATCGTGGCCGACTTCGGTCACGATAGGCTGCTCACACTGGATGGTTCGGGTCAGCTCGTCGAGATCAACGCCCTGGCTGACAAGAAAGTGCCGCAGTTCTTCCACGTCCTGAAGCAATGCCAGCAGGTAATCTTCAATGGTGACGGCATAACCGCCGCGGTCAACGACGCTCGCTCGGGCACTGAGCAGCGCGGTCTGACACAGAGGGCTCAGGCATCCTTGCCAATCTTCCATTCACATCTCCTTGTGAATACAGGTTGTCTTGGTCGTTCGTTCCGGTACTTAAACGCGGTTGTAAGTATCTTCAAAGCGAACGATGTCGTCCTCGCCCAGATAACTGCCAGTCTGGACTTCGATCAGTTCCAGCGGAATCCTTCCTGGATTCATCAGGCGGTGGGTAACGCCCAGCGGTATATAGGTCGACTGGTCTTCAGTAAGCAACAGTTCGTCGTCACCCCGGTTCACCACGGCTGTGCCCTTTACCACGACCCAGTGTTCCGCCCGGTGATGGTGCTTCTGCAAAGAAAGAGAGGCACCGGGCTTGACCGTAATGCGCTTCACCTGAAAACGCGCACCCATCGCGATGCCTTCGTAGGTGCCCCAGGGGCGATGCACTTTCTTGTGGAACTTGTGCTCCTGCCGGTCCTGGGCCTTAACCTGAGCCACGAGTTTCTTGACGTCCTGCACCCGCGCCCTGTCGGCAACCAGAACCACGTCGTCGGTCTCGACAATGACATGGTCTTTCAGACCCAGCGCTGCAATCAGACGGCCCTCGGAATGAATATAAGATCCGGAGACGTCCTCGGTGATCACATCTCCACGACAAACGTTGTCGTTCTCATCGTGCGGCTGAATTTCCCACAACGCTGACCAGGAGCCAACATCGGACCATCCGGCATCAAGCGGCACAACCACCGCATCACTGGTCTTCTCCATGACTGCATAGTCGATGGAGTCGTCGGGACACTCGCGGAAAGCCTCGGCGCCGACACGGGTAAAATCCATGTCAGCGTTTCGCTGTGACCATGCCGTACGACAGGCATTGATCATCGCCGGCTGGTGCTTTTCCAGTTCTTCCAGGTAACGATCCGCGCGGAACAGGAACATGCCACTGTTCCAAAGATAATCCCCGCTTTGCAGATAGGATTCGGCGGTTTTCTGGTCTGGCTTCTCGACGAACGCGGCGACGTCTTTATAGTGGCCACTGCCTTCGCTCGCTTTGATATAACCGTAGCCGGTGTGGGGTGCATCCGGAACGATGCCGAAAGTCACCAGTTTCCCGGATCTTGCCGCTTCAGCCCCGTGCTGAGCGGCTTCGCGAAACGCCTGCGGGTTTTTAAGAACGTGATCCGACGGCATCACCAACAAAAGTTCTTCCGGATTTGTTTCGGCCGCTGCCAACGCCGCGAGCGCAATGGCCGGCGCGGTGTTGCGGCCAACCGGCTCCAGAATAATACCCGCGGTCCGCTCGGGCGCCTGGGACTGCAAATGGGCCGCCACCACAAAACGGTGCTCTTCGTTGGTAATGGCCAGCACGCGCGCTTCGCCGTCCAGATAAAGACCACGATCGATGGTTTCCGCCAACAGCGAGTCGTCGGATACCACCGGCAGAAACTGCTTTGGATAGGCTTCGCGGGATAGTGGCCAGAGTCGGGTTCCGGAGCCACCCGATAAAATAACTGCGAGCATGGATCATCCTTGGTTTTCAGTTTGCTCGATTCTACCCCAACGAAGCACCCTTGTCCCAGAGCCGAGGGGGTTTCAGCACACGGTGCTGCCGTCATTCAGCCAAACCAGCGGACAGGTGAACCACCGCCGCGAATCGCGTATTCTCAAACCATGTTGTTGCCACCAGCCATCAACCGCCCTGCGGGTTTCCACACAGCCGCTGTCCGTCATCTCGCGTGGATGTGCAGCGCGCCGCAACTGCTGTCCTGCGACCAGAGCTTCGTGCCGGCAGAGCACTTGCCTCCAGACGCCCTTGAAAGGCTCATCCTTTGGGACAATCAGCCTGCGTCTGCGCCTCAGGGACTGACCTCACCGGCACCACGACGACTGGGGCATTATTTCGAGGCTCTTTACCGGTACCTTCTGGAAAACCTGTTCGAGTGGGAAATACTCACGACCAATTTGCAGATTCAGAAAGAGGGCCGGACACTGGGAGAATTGGATTTTCTGGTGCGGAATCCGGCGTCAGGGCGCGTCGAACACCATGAAATTGCGGTCAAGTTTTATCTTGGAGTACCCCAAGCTGCGGGCCATGAACCGCTCTGGTACGGCCCCAACGCCCGCGATCGGCTGGACCTGAAGACCCATCGGCTTCTGGACCACCAGTGCCGCATGTCTCAAAGACCGGAAACCCGGGAATTGCTAGAATCCCTGGGCTTGCCCATTCCCACCCGTAGCCGCGTATTCATGCCAGGCTATCTGTTTTCACCCAGGGGCGAAGAATTACCGGTACCGTCGACGGTGCCAGCCGATCATCTTCGGGGATGCTGGTGCTACGTCAGTGAACTGAATCCTAGCCAAACGCTCCCCTGGGTTGTGCTGAATAAGCCACATTGGCTGGGCCCCTGGACGCAACACGAGGCTCCGGATACCCGTCAGTCTGAGGAAGCCCTGGACATCGTTCGCAAGACTGGCACCCCTAAACTGTTTGCGGAGCTTCAGCCCAACTCATCCGGCGATACCTGGCAGGAATGCAATCGCTGGTTTGTTGTGCCGGATAGTTGGCCTGGCATTAAATGACCCGCAGTCTTACGCCTGCCTGCCAGTCTGATTTGTGGCAGACTACGAACCACTAAAAACAATCTCCAATGAGAGCTTGCCATGGATGACCACAGCCAGTTTCGACTTCTTTCAGAGCGTCGGTTTCTGCCCTATTTCCTGACCCAGCTGTCGGGCGCCTTCAACGATAACCTCTTCAAGAACGTGCTGTTACTGCTGATCACCTACACCGCCGGCGGTCTGGCCGGCATGTCGATTGACGTCGTGGTCAACTTTGCCGCCTTGTTGTTCATTCTTCCTTTCTTCTTATTCTCGGGCATCGCCGGGCAGATGGCGGACAAGTACGAAAAGTCCCGCTTTATACGGTGGGTCAAATTCATCGAAATCCTGATCATGTCAGTCGCAGCGATCGGTCTGTGGCAGGGGTGGTATGAATTGCTGCTACTGGTGCTCTTCCTGATGGGCACCCAATCGACGTTTTTCGGGCCGGTAAAATACGCCATCCTGCCGCAGGTTCTGGAGCGCGACGAGCTGGTGGGCGGCAACGCGCTTGTCGAAATGGGCACCTTCGTTGCCATCCTTCTGGGCACCCTGAGTGCGGGCATCCTGATGGGGTATGATCAGCCCCATCAATTGGCCGCGTTTGGTGTTCTGGCAATGGCAGTGGCTGGCTTTTTGGCCGCCTGTCAGATTCCGAAAGTCGGCACCACCCACAGCGACGTCAAAATTCGCCTGAACCCGTTCCGGGAAACCTGGCACCTGATGAGCGTTGCCCGTCAAAAACACTCTGTGCTGCTCAGCATCATGGCCATCTCCTGGTTCTGGTTTCTCGGTGCGGCCTATCTCACCCAGTTCCCCAACTTTGCCCAGACCGACCTCATGGGTGACGAGACGGTCGTCACCCTGCTGCTGGCCATTTTTACCATCGGCATTGCTTTGGGCTCCATGGCCTGCGAGCGCCTTTCAGGCCATCGGGTTGAGCTGGGCATTGTCCCAATTGGCTCCCTCGGCCTGACTCTTTTTTCAGTGGACCTTTACCTCAGCATGCCAGCCAACCCTGAGCCCACCACCTGGCTGTCGCTGCTGAACGACGCCACCTATCGCCGTATTGCCATTGACCTGCTGGGCATCGGGGTCTTCGGAGGTTTGTTCATTGTTCCCCTCTACGCCTTTATCCAGCAGGAAACGCCTGAAGACCGGCGAGCTCAGGTGATTGCAGCTCTGAACGTGTTCAATGCCCTGTTCATGGTGGTCAGCGCCATCATGGGCGTCATCATGCTTGGCATCATTGGGCTGAGCATTCCGGAGTTCTTCCTCGTACTTGCGATCATGAACCTCGTGGTTGCCGGCTTTGTGTATCAGCAGGTTCCCGAATTTGTGCTGCGGTTTATCGTCTGGGTACTTTCCCACACGATCTATCGGGTAAAACACCAGGGGCTTCGCAACATTCCTGACGAAGGCCCAGTGCTTCTGGTGTGCAATCACGTGTCCTTTATGGATGCGCTGGTGATCGCCGGCGCCGTACGCCGTCCGATCCGGTTTGTCATGGACCACCAGATCTTCAAAACCCCGATCATGGGCGGCATCTTCCGCATGGCCAAAGCCATTCCTATTGGCCCCAAGGCCAAGGTGCCGGAAATCTACAACTCGGCTTTCGAACGCATCGATGAGGAACTCAGCACCGGCAATGTGGTGTGCATCTTTCCAGAAGGCCGCCTGACCACCGACGGCGAAATCGGCGAGTTCAAAGGTGGCGTCGATATTATCCTCAAGCGACGCCCTGTGCCGGTTGTCCCCATGGCGCTTCGAGGTCTCTGGGGCAGCTTTTTCAGTCACTGCGGTGGGCCTGCGTTCAAGCATTTCCCGAAACGCTTCTGGTCGCGGATTGAGCTTCTGGCGAACCCTCCGATTGCCCCAGAACAGGCTAACTCTGAAATGCTTGAATCACAGGTGCGTGAACTTCGCGGCGACAAACAGTAGCGGCTGACTTGACGGGAGATGTTTTGTCAGCCACGCTAATTCGGTTTCATAACGCAACCGGAGTACACTGTGAGCAACGTAACCAATAGAGCAATCGTTTTGAAAAAGCGGCCTCAGGGCGAAATCCAGGACGGTGATCTGGTCATGGAGGAGCGCCCGGTACGGGACCTCAAAGACGGTGAAGTTCTGGCCAAGGTGCTGTGGCTGTCCCTTGACCCTTACATGCGCCCCCGGATGAATGATGCCAAGGGGTATATGGACCCGATTGGGATTGACGACATCATCGTCGGTGAAACCGTTGCCCGCATTGTTGAATCCCGCTCGGACGATCTTAAAGTCGGCGATCTGGTTACCTGTTATTCCGGTTGGCAGGAATACGCTGTTTTCCCCGGTAATGCACCGATGGTTTACAAGATTGATGAAAGCAAGCAAATACCGCTTCAGGCATACCTGGGCGTTGCCGGCATGCCCGGCCGCACCGGGTACTGCGGCCTGATGTATGTTGGCAAGGCCAAACCCGGGGAAACGGTGGTGGTTGCGGCTGCTTCCGGCCCTGTGGGCACTGTTGTCGGCCAGACGGCGAAGTCCGAGGGGTGTCGAGCCGTGGGTATTGCCGGTGGGCCTGAAAAATGCAAATTTGTCGTTGAGGAACTGGGCTTCGATGCCTGCATTGATTACAAGGCTGGCAACCTTGAAGCGGACCTGAAAGCCGCCTGTCCCGATGGTATCGACGTCTACTTTGAAAACGTTGGAGGCGCTGTCACCAGAGCGGTCGCTCCCTTACTTAATCCCGGAGCCAGAGTCCCCATTTGCGGCTACGTGTCTGCCTACAACGCCGAGGATATGAGTTCGGTTGAAACGCCCTTCCACATTCTTAAGGCGCTTGACCCGGTGCCTGAGCATCGCTTTTTCCTGGTGACAGAATGGCAGGACAAGCATCAGGAAATTACCCAGAAGCTAGCTGATCGAGTTGCTTCTGGCGAGATCAAGTACCGCGAAACAATCGCAGAAGGCCTGGAAAACGCGCCGGAGGCGTTCAAAGGCATGCTGAAAGGAAAGAACTTTGGCAAACAGCTTGTGCACATTGCAGACTGACGATGTGCCGATGGGACCCTGACACCAGGGTCCCAGTCATCTCAATAAAACCTTCGTGTTATTCTGCGACCTTCAATAAAACCTTCCCGGTATTTCTATTCTCAGCCACATAGGCCATGGCGGCATCAGCTTCCTGAATCGGCCAATGCCGATCAATCACTGGCTCAATCTGCCTGGCGCTGAGTAAGGGCCAGACGTGCTTATACAAGGCCGTCATCACTTCGCCTTTGTCGGCTACTGTGCGAGAGCGCAGTGTAGAACCAATCAAGCGATGACGTTTCACAAGCATGAGACCCAGATCCACTTCCCCCATGCGGCCGCTGAGCATGCCGATCAGAATGATCCGTCCGTCAACATTGAGGATCTTCTGGTCTTCGGCGATGTAACTGCCACCCACCGGATCCAGAACCATATCGACGCCACCCCAATGGGTCACGGCATCTACAAATGAGCCTTTGGTGCGATTCCAGAGGCCGGATGCACCCAATTGTTTACAGACCTCAAGCTTTTCGTCGGTGCCGGCAGTCGCGAACACCGGGTTACCCAGAGCCGTCGCCAACTGAATGACTGCGGTGCCCAGACCACTGGCCGCGGCGTGAACCAGCACTTTCTCACCCGGTTTGAGCAGTGCCTCGTGGTAGAGGTTTAACCAGGCGGTTGCGAACACCTCCGGGATGGCGGCCGCTTCTTCCAGCGAATAGCCCTTGGGCACGGGCAAAACTTGCACCGCGGGCACCACAACCTCTGTCGCGTAGCCACCGCCGGTCAGCAAGGCACAAACCTCGTCGCCTGGCTGGAATTGGGTCACGCCCTCCCCGACCCGGGAAATGCGACCACTGACTTCCAAACCCAGAATCTCGGATGCGCCCGGCGGAGGCGGATAAACGCCCGCTCGCTGCATCAGGTCCGCTCGGTTAATGGCGGTCCAGACGATCTCGATCGCCACATGGTCTTCCGGAACTTCCTGCACAGGTTCACAGTCTTCCCAACTGAGCGCATCATCTTGGACCCTGATGGCTTTCGTCATCCCCGTGTCTCCGTCGTCTGCATAGGTTGATGGCGCTTAGTCCAGCAATTGCTGAATTTCCTGCCGATACTTCAACTGCAAGTTACTCAATCGCCAGGCGTCCGGCAATATCTGCTTTGACGACGCTTTCAGGATTGTTAACAGCGTGTCAGCTGCGCTATGAGATTCGAGCTCCGGATTCTGTGGATGGCTTTCATAGCGCTGCTCAAGTGGCACATATTCCGGATAAGCCAATCGATCCGGCGCCAGCGCCAGACAACCCGACGCCATTCCTTCAAGAACCGACAGCCCCTGATAATCGTGCAGCGCCGTCGAGATCACAACATCTGCCTGCCGCAGAAGCTCGTCATAGTCCTGACGATCTGAGAGGAAGCCCCAATGGGCAATGCGTTGGCCGTGTCGCTGTCGTATTTCATCGAAGGCGCTTGGAGACTGACGAAACTGTTCACCAACGACACTCAGGCGAAAATCCAGTGCCTGTTCATCCAACCTGTTCAGAAGTGCAAGCAGTCGATCGGGCCCCTTGTCGTATTCCCAGCGGTGGTTCCAAAGCAGGTGTGGGCTCTCAAGCCCCGGCGCCCTGGTATCTGGTGAATACAATCGATCTTCAATAGGCACCGGCAGGACGCCGGATTTTTCGTTCAAGGAGTCAATCAAGCCATCGGGCAATCCGTCCGGCATCTGGTCCAGAAACCGCCGCGCGCCATTCAGAAAGCTGTCACGGTTCCATTCGCTGTTAAAAAGCACCCGGTCCGCAGCAATGGCGCTATAGAGGTTCACCATTTTCGGTTCCGCACTGCTGTGCTGTTGCCCCGAATCCGGGTAGGCGAACTGGTTCTCGTGCATGTAAAGAAGGTTGGGAATACGGCTGAGATGGGGATGCAAACCACGCATCGAAGCAAGGTCCACCATGGAGGTGGCGATGAGAAGATCGTAATGATTTTTGAGCTCTGGCTGGTAGAGCCAGGTCAGTGGGTTGCCCCGAATCCGCCAGCGGAAAAAGCGGGGTGGCAAAGCAAGAACCGTCCAATCAAAATCCGGCTGGCTTGCCACCAACTGCTCTCGCCAGCGCTGGTGACTTCCAGCGTCGTAAGCGGATAACAGCAGGATGCGGGGCTTGTCGGGTTTGGGCATGCCCGCATTCTGCCACTAATCCCGGTTCGACAGCCAGACACTCTGGTAGGGTTTCAAGGTAATGCTGCCAGACAGATCGTTAATCGCCATGCCTGAAATCAGGTCATGCCAGTCATCGGTGCCAATCAGGTTGATGTCACTCATCGACACTTCCTGCACCTCATCCGTGATGTTGTGAATGCAGAAAATTGACTGGTCCCTGCGCATGCTCTGGCGCCAGAAACCAAACAGCTGCAAGCCCAGGTGCAAAGTGAATTGAGTTGCGTTCGGGTGGAAAGCAGGTTGCCGACGGCGGATCTCGATCAGACGTTTCAGCTCGTGGTACACCTTGTAATGATGGTTCTGAGGATCCTCTAGAAGTTCTTCCAGGCGATCAATCTGCCATTGCGCGCGGTTGATGGATCGAAAACGCCCGGTATTTTCCATCCGGTCATAATCGTTCTCGGTGCCCAGCAGGCTGTGAATATAAAAAGCCGGAATACCCTCCAGCGCCAACATCACGGTGTGCGCGCAAATAAAGCGATGCAACTGCCAGTGATCACCCCCCCTTTCCGCGGTGCCCTTGAGGGCGTCAAAGAGCGCGATGTTCATCTCATACGGTTGATCTTTGCCATCCGGCGTGCGGCGATAGGACACCTTGCCACCAAACGACTCCATGGTGTTGATCAGTCGTTGCTTCTCTTCTTCTGACAAGAGGCCATCGGTGGGCCTCAGACCAACACCGTCGTGTGACGCAATAAAGTTCAGATAGGTCGTGCCTAATTGAGCCGGCGGCATGCTCATCAACCAGGTTTTCAGGTGACGGCAGTTTCCAGTCACCAGCGTGTTGATCAGCAGGGGCGGCAGTGAGAAATTGTAAATGACATGGGCTTCGTTGGCGTTGCCGAAATACGTCAGGTTCTCACGATTCGGCACATTGGTTTCGGTAATCACAACGCACTCAGGGGTGTGATGTTCAATGAGCAATCGCAGAATCTTGATCAGCTCGTGGGTCTGCTGAAGGTGAATCGACGGGGTTCCGACCTCTTTCCATAGGAACGCAACGGCGTCCATGCGGAAATAGGTAATGCCATGTTCAAGGTAGTACCGGATGATGCCGACAAATTCGTTGAGCACCTTGGGGTTGGCGAAATTCAGGTCCACCTGGTCTTCGCTGAATGTGCACCATACGTGACGCTCGCCATCTTCCGTCTGAAAGGCGTTCAACAACGGTGATGTGCGTGGACGCACGACCGCACTGAGGTCATCGCTGGGCTTGGCCTCAAAGAAGTAGTCTTTGCCTGGATCAATCCGTTTTTTAAAGTTCTGGAACCACCGGCTACGTGACGACATGTGGTTGATCACCAGATCCGCCATGACCTTGTAGCGCTCCGCTATGGCAACCACATCATCCCAATCTCCATGGGACTCGTTAACCGCCAGGTAATCCATCACCGAGAAGCCATCGTCGGAACTGTAGGGAAAGAAAGGCAGCAAATGAACCACCGACACCGTGTCGCTGAGACAGTCGTCCAGGAACCGGCCAAGGGTTTTCAAAGGTTTTTCGCCTGCCTGCTGAATGCTGTCGGCGTAGGTGATCAACATTACGTCCGACTCATCCCAATTGTTCTGATGGGCCGGCGGCGCGGCAGCATCGTCAGCGAGCCCCATGGTCTCCAGCAATTCGCTGGCCAGCAATTCGGTGTCCAGGAATGGATAGACCACGTCCAGCATGGCACTCAGCTTATGGTGCAGGTTATGGCTCATGAATGCTGCTCCGGCGAAATCACTTTGGACGATACTCCTCGTTATCCAGCTCAACCGCTTCCATGAGTTGATCCTTGATGTCGGGGATGGCGCTGGTGACACGGTTCCAGCTTGGGATGAACGGCGTATCCATCGGGTTATCCAGAAAATAAGCGCCTGCCCTCATGACATTCTGAGCAAAAAGCTCCACGGCCTTTTCTTCCTTGTGCCGATCGAAACTGAGGCCATTGATGACCGCATCGCTCTGGTAGGTCTCAATAAAATCCAACGCGATCCGGTAGTAGGTGGCCTTGATGGTGCGGAACTTTTCATTGGAGAAGACTTCTCCGTTTGTCGCCAGTTTCCGGAACAGCGCCTTGCTGATGTCGGTACTCATTTTCGACAGGCCACGGCTGGCATCCTCTGGCGACAGCTCCTGATGCTTGTGATCGTAGGTGTCCGCAATATCCACCTGACACAGTCGGTTGGTGGCATAGTTGCGCTTCATTTCCGACAGCACACCCACTTCCAGCCCCCAGTCACTTGGAATCCTCAGATCGTTGATCACGTCGGTGCGAAACGAGAACTCACCCGCCAGCGGGTAACGGTAGCTGTCCAGATAATCCAGATAATCGCTCGGGCCGATCACCTTCTTGAGCGCCCTGATCAGTGGCGTCACCAGCAGCCGGCTCACCCTACCGTTCATATTGCCGTCGGCAACGCGGGCGTAATAACCTTTACAGAACATGTAATTAAAGCCGGGATTGGCAACCGGGTAGATCAGCCGTGCAACCAGATCCCGCGAATAGGTCAGAATGTCGCAGTCATGAAGGGCTACCGATTTGCTGCGACCGCTGGCCAGCACGTAGCCGAAGCAGTACCAGACGTTTCGCCCTTTCCCCATTTCGGTCGGGGCCAGGCCCTGCTCTCTCAGCTTCAGGTCAAGCTCCCGAAGCCTCGGGCCATCATTCCAGAGCACACGAACGTGCTGAGGCAGCTCGGAGAAGTAATCCAGCGCATACCGGTACTGTTCCTCATTCGCTCGGTCCAGACCAATGACGATCTGCTCCAGGTACGGCACCTTCGCCAGCTCTTTGACAATATTCTTGAGCGCTGGCCCTTCAAGCTCCGAATAGAGAGACGGCAGCACCAGCGACATCGGCCGGTCCTTTCTGAAACTCATCAACTCTTTTTCGAGGTCTTCGACCGGTCGACGACACAGGTTGTGAAGCGTTGTTATTATCCCGTTTTGATAAAAGTCGCCCATGGCGGTTCTCCTCTGGCGTCAGTAACCGTACTCAATGAGCAGATTCAGTACGCATTCGTTCCAGCCAGCCGGCCCCGGTTTGATGGACCGGATAGCGCGGCTTTGAGACGGCAGCACCACCGACTCGGACTGCACCCCTTTTACAATGACCGCAACGTCTGCCTGTTCCAGCATGTGCTGATCGTTGGGACTGTCACCCAGCGCGATCGAAATTAATTTGTCGGTCGGTTGTTGCTCCCTGTATTTCTTCAGCAAAAACCGGACCCCATCGGCCTTATCGAAGGTTCCCATTGCATGAAGAAAGCGTCCGCCCTGCACCAGGCGCAGCCCTTTCTCTTTCAGCCGCGCCTTGAAAACAGCCAGGGATTCTTCATCGCCCTTCCACAGGAGGGGCTCCGTTGCGGCCCTGTCTTTCGCGAGTGCAGCTTCCTCTTCGGTGAGGCTGGACAGTTGTGACAATTCGGCACATGACATGTCGGAAAAGCTCTGAAACTTGAAGCCTTCCTCTCTCAGAGCGTGCAGCTTCGCCATCACTTCGTCTCGAGATGCCCCAAAACTCAGCACTTCATCCTTTGTCCAGCCCAGACAGTTGGCCGGAATAACGACGGCTGCACCATTTTCGACAATGAACGGAGAGCGATTACCCAGTTTCTCGCGAATGGCTCGAATCTCACCCACGGTTTTACTGGAGTTGAGAATCACTGGGATCTCAGAGGCTGCCAACCGCTCCAGGGCAGGACGCGCGGGTGACCAGTCGTAGTTCTCATGATCCAGTAGCGTGCCGTCCAGGTCGGAGAATACGATCAGGCGGGGCTTTGGCATGGCGGTATCCTTTTACTGTCGCTGACGTATCAGCGGTTCGCTGAATGTGTGATCACTGTTTACATGAACCAGTGCGTCGGCCCTGGCCGGCATTTCATCCAGGCACGCCCGGGTGATCCGCTCATAATGCATAATAAAACGCTTCACTTCCTGATCTGTCATCAACCGGGTGGTCTTGGCCGCTTCTTTGGCGCACCCTTCTGGTGCGCTCTCAATTTTCGCCCTGAGCTTGTGCTCTTGCAGGGTGCGCCACTCGAGCACGCACTCCATTGAGGGCGCCTTCAGCATAATCAGGCAATCCAACCGATCGAAAAAGCGGCTGTAATCATTCTTGAGCCGTTGATTGACGTAGCGTCGCCAAACGCAATCCTCATCCTCTGTCGCCTCAAGTTCGTTGATCGGACGTTCAAGCTCTTCCAGACTCTTTGCCGGTTGCGCTCCCACGCACCATCCCTCTAACAGCACGACCTCAGCCTTGCCCTTAAATACTGGCCAGTCAGCCTCCGGCGCCCGGTCGTCCGTGGCCTTGTCAAATATGGGCATAGCCGTCTGGTCACCCGGGGTCGCTCCCATCAACCGATCGATAACCTGTGTTCCCAGCGCTAGATCGTGGGTACCCGGCACGCCGCGGGTCAGAAACAAAGGGTGCAATTCTTGAGACAAATGCTCACGCTCTGCCCGTGTCAGATAGAGATCGTCAATGGAGAGGTTCGCCGTGGGTAAGCGGTAAAGTCGGGCTAGAAGCTCACGAAGAAAAAGAGTCAGTGTGGATTTTCCGGTCCCCTGAGCACCATTGATGCCGACGAGAATCGGCGCCCGGCGCTCCTGTCGCAGGTTCTGTATGTGCTGGGCGAGAGGTAACACGGTCTGCCGGACAGTCTCGGCGTAGCTGTCCGGCAAAGATTCCTGCTCGATCAATGCCTGGACGATGCTGGTAAGATCCGACGATGCCACGATCCCGTTTCCTGTGATTGGTTAAGTAGAGTCGCAGCCAAGACACTGCAGGTTCTATACCAATTGGAGTATAGGTCTTTGATTTCCGGTTTGTCGTTCCCCACGCTTTTCTGGGACACTGAATACATCATTAACCCTATCTCGGCTCACAATGACTGACTCAGACTTCCGTGTCGAACATCGCTATCTGGCGCTCCCAGACAGCTTTTATACCCGTGTCCAGCCAACCCCCCTGAAGGGTGCCGTCATGGCCTGTTTCAATCACGACCTGGCTGCGGACATGGGGTTCCGTTCGGACAATCCGGAGCAATGGACGCAGGTCGGAGCCGGCGCTGAGTTGCTGGATGGCATGGATCCGGTCGCCATGAAGTACACCGGACATCAGTTCGGCGCCTATAACCCGGAATTGGGCGATGGCCGCGGCTTGTTACTTTGGGAAACCGTCGGGCCGGATGGACGCCGCTGGGACTGGCACCTGAAAGGCGCAGGTATGACCCCCTACTCCCGTTTTGGCGATGGCCGCGCAGTGCTCAGGTCGACGATCCGCGAATACCTGTGCAGCGAAGCGATGGCCGGGCTGGGCATTCCCACGACCCGCGCTCTTTTTATGGTGAGTGCCCGGGACCCAGTGCGCAGAGAGTCCATTGAGACCGCAGCCGCGCTGCTCCGTGTTGCAGAAACACACATTCGCTTCGGTCATTTCGAGTTTGCCGCCCATCACGAGGGCAAGGAGGCGTTGCGCACCCTGCTCGAACATGTGGTTGCTCTGCACTTTCCACACCTGGTCGATCTGCCCGAAGAAGAACGTCATCTACGCTGGTTTACGGAAGTCGTGGAGCGCACCGCACGAATGATTGCAGACTGGCAGGCCGTTGGTTTCTGCCATGGCGTGATGAACAGCGACAACATGTCCATCATCGGCGATACCTTTGACTATGGCCCCTATGCGTTCCTGGACGATTTCGACGCAGGTTACATCTGCAACCACACGGATCAGGGCGGGCGCTACGCCTACAATCGGCAGCCGAATGTGGGGTTCGTTAACTGCCAGTACCTGGCCAACGCCCTGCTCCCAATCATGGACGAAGACGACGTGCGGCGGAGTTTGAGACGCTACGAGATCGCCTACAACGAGCGCTTTCTGCAAAACATGAGGGACAAGCTCGGACTGGCGATCGAGAGTGACTCGGATCTGAGCCTGATCATGGATACCTTCAGCATGCTCCACGAGCATCACGTGGACTACACGCTGTTTTTCCGTGGTCTTTCCAACCTGCACTCCCAGGGTACCGCGCCGGTCCGAGACCTGTTTGTCGACCGCAGTGTGGCGGACGAGTGGCTCGAACGGTATGAAAACCGTTTAAGCGAGGAGTCCCGTGCCCATGATGAGCGGGAGTATCGGATGCGACAGGCCAACCCGAAATACATTCTCAGAAATTACCTGGCCCAGCAGGTCATTCTGGAAGCGCAGAATGGTGATTTTAAGCCAATGGAAACCTTGCTTGAGGTGCTGAAACGGCCATTCGATGAACAGCCAGGGCGGGAAGAGT
>CAZWEP010000047.1:0-18223 GCA_964632565.1 uncultured Marinobacter sp.
CGATGGTAGTGTGGCATCTGCCCATGTGAGAGTAGGTCATCGTCAGGCTCCTAATATAAAACAGCCCCGACAGCTTAAGCTGCCGGGGCTTTTTTATTTCTGCACCAATGGAATATTCAGGGTAGCCACAGCTCGAAAACACCACCACCCAGTGCGCCGCCATTGTGAAGACGGATAGAGCCTTTGCGGTCGCCGTCAGAGTGAAGCGCGGCCACAGACGACGCGAAAAACAGTCCCAGGCTGGTGCTGCCTGTTTCGAAATCCAGGCTCTGGAACTCAGGCGTGCCACTGTGTTGCATGCTTTCAGGGTAACCAGAACCGTCGTCCTCCACCGAAATAACGAGGAAGCCCTCTTTTTCCGTCGCGCTCAGTCGTATCTGGCTTCGGGTATAGCGAAGGGCGTTGTTGATGGTGTTGTTCAGCACACCGGTCAGCAAGTCCTCATCAAAGAAGCCGTTAATGTCGTCTGAGTCGACTGTAAGCTCGATGTCCATGCCGTCCAGAAGCGGAGTGTGGCGAGCAATGTGGGCCGATAGAAAGTCCGGAACGAAGTGTTCTTCGATGTGGGCAGACAGGTTGTTTTCACCCAGGCGATAAATACCCAGAAGCTGCACGAGATCGTTATGCATTCGTTCAGCTTCGTATTGTAACGTATTGAATTTTTTGGAACTGCCTATGGATTCGGTCTGTTCTCGTCTGAGCTCATCCAGGGAATTGAGCAACATTCCCAGTGAATTCTTCATGTCGTGGACAGCAGAGGCCAGCACCATGGAGAAATCAATGTCTTTCCCGCCTGGCCCACTTTTGCGAGACGGAGTCTGATCAGAAGAGGTGCTCATGCGATCAATCCTTCCAGTTTGTTGCGCAAAGAGGCCAGCCTGCGGCTTTGCCTATGCTGTTCTGGCAGTGAATCCAGCCGATTGATGAACGTCTGTGCCTGGTGCAGTAGCTGGGGGTTGTTTGATGCCTGATGTTGCTTTAAGAGCACTTGAGCCAGGTTTAGGTTCAAAGCTGCATGGGATGGGACAATCTCAAGTGCCTGCTTAAAGATGTCCACAGCCTCATCAAGTCTGCCGGATTCAAAGGCCTTGATGCCCTCTCTGTTGAGAGCCCGGGCTTTGAGTTTTTGTTGAAATCCGACAGGTTCATCTAACAGGTTTTCAATCTTCTGGATCAACGCTGGGTCGTCACTGCAACGTTGAGCCAATTCCCCCAGCAATCTTTTGGCCTCATCATCTCTGCCGAGCCTGAACAATGTTTTAGAGTAGTCGATGACGATGTCAGGAGACATCGTGTCTGCTGCGGCAAGTTCCTCCGCCACACTGTCGATGGTCTTTTCAGCTTCAGCAATATTGCCTTGGCCCATATGGACGCGCGACTGTACGACGCGACTTCGGACCTTGACGTCTTCCTCACTGGCGAACCGCCTTTCCATGCGTCTGAGCATGGTCAATGCCTCCGCAGCGTGCGCTTGTCCTTCATTGGAGGTGTCGTCTTCACTCAGGTCACACAGGGTTTGGCCTAATGCCAGATAATGTTCGGAACTGTCGTGGATCGAATGCGTGCCCAATGTCACTGTTTTCCGCCACGCCTCGGATGCCGTGGCAAGATCTTGATTGGAGGTTGCCAGGTTGGCGAGCTGCTTCTGTCTCAACAGCGCGTTGGGCGAGTGCTTTGCCGCTTTCTCGAGAATTTGTTGGGCCTGCGCCGGCTTGCCCTGTTTCTCCAGTGCCACCGCCAGTAGATCATAGGCTTCCATGTAATCCGGATGCTTTTGGATCAGCTCTGAGAGCGCCTCTACCGCCTGATCGTAATCGCCATTGGACGTCAGTATCCTGCCTCTGCCCAATCGTGCCCAGGAGAGTTCCCGCTGTCCCAAAACCTCCTCGTAGATCTTCAGGGCATGACTGAAATCGCCCACTTTGTAATAAAGATCAGCCAGTGTTTTCGTGAGCCAGGTTTTGTATCTCGGCTGCGTGGGCAGCGCTTTCAGGCAAAGTGAAATTGCCTCCGGGTAGTTCTCTCGATCGATTTCTCTGTTGATTGGTAGAAGTGCTTTGCGTTGGTGAATCAACGCGCTCAAACGGCTGTTGAGAACGGCCCGGTTGATCGGCTTGGTGAGGTAGCCGTCCGGCTGGTATTCGCGAGCCCCCATCACCATTTCTTTCGAGGTTTCCGCAGTGACCATCAGGAACAGGGAGGCATGCTTGAGAAGCTTTTTGTGGCGCAACTCCTCAAGTATGTGTTGGCCATTCTTCCCTTCACCAAGGTTGTAGTCGCACAGAACAACGTCGACATGGTTGTAGGCACAATATTGAATCGCGGGGGCTGCCTGGGCGAAAGACTCGATTTTATCGGCGCCGCAGCTTCGAAGCATTTCCCTCATGGACACACGGAAGTTCTCAAAATCGTCGATGACGACAAAGCTCAGTTTTGAAAATTCAGCGCCAGTTTGTTGAGGAGATTCGTTCATCGTGTCCGTTGCTTGAGAAGTTTATTGACCAGCGCCCGTAATGCGGCGGGCTTAACAGGTTTATATAGTACATGGTAGCCGCGTTCAATTGCGTCTTCGCGCACTTCTGGGGCCATGTAACCGGTAATCAGAATGCCGGGAATGTTGCTGCCAATGTCACTTCGAATGGCGTCCATGGCGTCAAGGCCGTTACGATTATCGTCCAGTTGATAGTCTGCCAACATAATTTCCGGAGCTTGCTGCCCCAACTGTTCTCTCGCGCTCTCCAGGCTCTCAGCAGCGATGACTTCGCATTGCCAGTTGGCGAGCAGGGCAATCATCCCCTGCAGGATAGCCGGGTCGTTGTCGATACAGAGTACTTTGAGGCCATTCAGACTGGACACGCGACGCGACGAGGTGGCCATGGTCGCAATCGGCGTGCTTTGGGCTCCAGCCTTAACCGCTGGTACCGTGATGCTGAACACACTGCCAATGCCCTGAACCGATCTGACATTGACAGGGTGATGGAGCATGCCACTGATCCGATCGACGATGGCCAGGCCCAGGCCAAGACCTTTTTTGTCCCGCCCCTGCTGGAAGCGCCGAAACTCTTCGAAGATCTGTTGTAATTGATCGTCCGGAATGCCCGGGCCTGTATCCCAGACTTCAATCCGCAGGTAGCCGCCCAGACGGCGGCAGCCGAGCAAAATCCTTCCCTTGGGTGTATACCGGATCGCATTCGACAGGAAGTTCTGGATGACACGACGCAACAGCTTTGCGTCCGAACGAACCCAGGCTGTGGAGGGAACGACATGCAGTTCGAGCCCCTGATCGGATGCGATGGCTGAAAAATCGTTGGCCAGGTGCCTCATCATGTCGTTGATTGAGAAATCGCTAATGCTGGGTTCCAGTGCGCCAGCGTCCAGCTTTGAAATGTCGAGCAGTGTACTGATGATTTCTTCGGCCGCGCCCAGGGAGCTGTCAATGTGATCGACCAGGTCAACGGTATCCGGATCCTTTGTTTTGCCTGCCAGGGCGGATGTAAATAGGCGGGCAGCGTTCAGCGGTTGCAGCAGATCATGGCTGGCCGCGGCAAGAAAGCGAGTCTTACTCTGGTTCGCTTGCTCGGCCACGGATTTTGCTTTCAGCATCTGCTCGTTGATGACCTGAAGTTCCTGAGTACGTTCTTTAACCCGCTGCTCCAGGTAGATATTGGTCTCTTTCAATGCCTGCTCGGTCCGGCGCATGGCGGTGATGTCCTGGAAGGTGGTCACGTAACCGCCGCCGGGAATCGGGCTGCCATCGATACGAATCACGGTGCCGTCGGGACGCTGCCGCTCATAGGACATGGGGATTCCTTCCCTCATGCTCCTGCATCGATCCTCAATGATCTCGTCGATACGGGTCGCCGGCAGGTTCGCGCTGGTCAGGTTGTAACGCATCATGTCCTGAATCGGGCGACCAACCCGGACAAAGCCACTGGGGTAACCAAATTGGTCCAGGTAACGTTGGTTCCAGACCACCAACTGCTGCTGGTTGTTCACAAGCGATACCCCGAGGCTGATGTTTTCAATGGCCGATTGCAGGAGTTCACGGCTGAACGTCATGGCCTGGGAGGCTTCATCGACGATGCTCACCACATCCTCAATCTGCATGTCCCGGCCGGTCAGTGTTGACTCGAGGACTACCCGGGCGGTGGAAGCGCCAATCACCGAGGCAAGCTGCCGCTCAATAAACTTCATCAGGTGAGATGAGGCGGGGCGATGGGGGTAAAGCCGAATCGCATTGCGGCGCTCATAATTTCGGAAGATGGCCTCGGCCCGCTCCTCGCCCATAAACCGATCAGTGATGGCCTGCAGGTCAGAGGTCATGACCTCGCCCTGCCAAATCTGATGCTGGGGTGTTTCCGCCTTGGGCTGCGGGTCGTGGAAGAACGAGGCGATCTGAATTTTCTCGCGCACGCGCTGTTTGGTCAGCAGTGACAGCAGGATATAGACCGCGGTGTTGGTGCCAAGACTCCAGATAATGCCGTGGCTGGTTTGGTCCAGATCCAAGCCAAACAGAGCCGTTGGGCGAGTCCAGCTCAGCCCACCGATACCGTGGGAAATCAAGTTGTCACTGAGCCAGCCGGTGGACGCAAGAGCCGGGAGCAGCAGCGTGTAGCCCCACAGCAGGAAGCCCAGTCCAAGACCCCAGATGGCGCCCTGATAATTTCCGTTCCGCCAGATGATGCCGCCGATCAGCGCCGGTCCAAATTGCGCTGCAGCAGCGAATGACAGCAAGCCGAAGGCCGTCAGGCTGTACTCCTCGGACGCCATCCGATAAAAGCCGTAGGCAGTCAGGAGAATGACAAAAATCGCGATGCGACGAATACCCAGCAATAAGGAGCTCAGATCCGCCTGCCGGTTCATTTTGGGGCGGAAGAACTTGAGCAACGCCGGCATGACCATCTCGTTGCTGACCATTGTGGCAATGGCAACAGAGCAGACAATTACCATAGCGGCAGCGGCGGAGCCGCCACCCAGGAATGCAAGAATTGCCAGCCATTTTTCTCCGGCCTGGATCGGCAAGTTCAATATCAAGATGTCAGGGTCTGTTCCTGAAGCCTCGGGGGAGAGCATCCCCGCTGCAGCAATTGGAATCACGAAGGCGCTGGCAATGATCAAATAGATCGGCATTGCCCAGCGCGCGGTTTCAAAATCCCGGTGGTCCGTATTTTCGACCACCATCACGTGAAATTGTCGGGGCAGACAGACAATGGCGAGCATGGCGATCAGGGTTTGTGTCAGGAAGGCTGGTGCTTCGAGTTTGTCGGTGGTCAAGGAGCCAACCAGGTCGGCGGATTCGACCCGCGTCCAGAGGTCTCCGAAACCGTTGAAAAGACCAAACCCAACAAACAGGCCCACGGCGACGAAGGCAACGATCTTGATGACCGACTCGAAAGCGACCGCCTGGATCATGCCCCGATGGTGTTCTGTGGATTCGAGATGCCGGGTGCCGAACAACACGGTGAAGATGGCAAGCGCCAGAGTGATGTACCACGCCGAGTCGTTCCAGGCTGTTGTGCCCAAAAGAAAGTCGCTGTTGCCCGTATCAGAAAGAACGTTAAAGCCAAGACTGATGGCTTTAAGCTGCAGCGCGATATAGGGAACGCTGCCAATCAACGCAAAAATTGCGACGAGCGCAGCAAGTGACTGGGACTTGCCGTACCGCGAGGCAATAAAGTCGGCAATGGAAGTGCTGTTGTTACGCTTACTGATATAAATAATGCGGCGTAAAAGGGGAGCGCCGAATACAAAGACGAGCAAGGGCCCCAGGTAGATGGGCAGGAAACCGAGTCCTTCCTGCGTGGCCCGCCCAACGGCACCATAGAATGTCCAGGAAGTGAAGTAGACCGCCAGAGAGAGCGCGTAGATCTGGGTTCGAACCAGCCGGCGCCGGTAAAGCCCTGGATGCTTGTCCCCCGCCCAGGCAATGACAAAGAGAAGCGAAATGTAGGCGATGGAGATAAGAACCAGCAACCAGGCGTTTATCATATTGAGCTCTTGTTATGGGGCCTGAGGCGAGGGCGGTCAGAGCGTTTTGACGCTACGGGCAGACCGTCCGATACAGTTTGTCGTCGGGATCCAGTTTTTTGAGGTTATCCACCCGCGGCTTCCCGTCTGACCCGAGCGGCACCAGCTCTCGCTTGCCACAGTGCAGGATGTGCACTCTGTGGGACACTGCATCCGTCATTTTCTGTTCAAAGCGATACAGGGTGAAGTTGACGATCTGAGGGTTCTCCGGATTTTGCTGCACACTCTTGGTGTCAACGGTGGAAAATGCCGTCACATAAGGCGCAACAAAGGTCCATGGGCGCCACAGAATGCCGTCGGACTCCGTATCGACGATGACAGCTTCGTCCGGAAGCTGTGATTGCTTCAGCGCAAACCATGTGTACTCGCCAGATATCAAATAGCCTAGCATGCCGGCGCCGGCGAACACCGGAATGATCCATTTGGGCGCTCTATTGCGTGTGATGGCGCGGATGCCGAGTGCAATACCGGCGGCACCGAGGCCACAAAAAACCGTAGCAATAAAAGTCCAGAACATAAAAATTGATTCCTCAAAAAAAGAACGGGCTCCCTCGAAGAGGAAGCCCGCTCGGCTTCAACCTGTCAGTATAGACACTGAATCAGGCTGGCGTGGTGCTTAATGGTCCTGAGCCTGACCCGCTCCACGTGGGTAGCGGACGCTCTCGACCAGCTCCTGGATTTCAATCGGCGGCTCTTCCGTCGCGTTAGCGACAACGAAGGCTACAACAAAGTTGACCATGGCACCAACCGCGCCGATGGACAGCGGAGAGATGCCGAGCACCCAGTTTTCCGGGGTGTCTGCCAGGTTATTGGTGCCTGGAATGAACAGCCAGCCTTTGTACACAAAGATGTATACAAGGGTGAAGCCCAGACCAGCCAGCATGCCGGCAATGGCGCCAGTGTTGTTTACGCGCTTCGAGAAGATGCCCATCATCAGGGCCGGGAACAGGGATGCAGCGGCGATACCGAACGCCAGCGCCACCACCTGTGCCGCGAACCCGGGCGGATTGGCCCCCAGATAAGTTGCGACGACGATAGCGACAGCCATGGATATCCGAGCAGCCAACAATTCGCCCTTATCCGTGATATTGGGGTTGAAACGGCCTTTTATGAGGTCGTGACTCACCGCCGACGATATCGCGAGTAGCAAGCCTGCCGCTGTGGACAATGCTGCCGCCAGACCACCTGCTGCGATCAGACCAATGACCCAGCCGGGCAAGTTGGCGATCTCAGGATTGGCCAGTACCAGGATGTCCCGGTTTACCACCAGCTCGTTGCCGTTCCATCCACGTGCCTGAGCTTCTTCCTCAAACGCAGGGCTGTCGTTGTAAAGCTGGATGCGGCCGTCGCTGTTCTTGTCTTCATAGGTGATCAGACCGGTGACTTCCCACTCTTTCACCCAGTTAGGACGCTCGTCGTACTCGATCGGAGCAGACGCCGTTCCATCCGGGTAAATGGTGGTCATCAAGTTCAGACGCGCCATGGAAGCAACCGCCGGTGCAGTGAGGTACAGCAGGGCGATGAAGACCAGTGCCCAGCCCGCTGACCAGCGTGCGTCTGCAACCTTCGGAACCGTGAAGAAACGAATGATGACGTGAGGCAGACCGGCGGTACCGATCATCAGCGACAGGGTAAACAGAACCATGTTCAGTTTGTTGTCCACATCCGCCGTGTACTCGTTGAAGCCGAGGTCAGTGATGACCTGGTTCAGTTTGTCGAGAATCGGCATGCCTGAATCAACGTGGGTAGAGAACAGGCCAAGCGGTGGCAGAGGGTTGCCAGTGAGCTGCAGGGAAATGAACACCGCTGGGATGGTATAAGCAATGATCAGAACGCAATACTGGGCCACCTGGGTGTAGGTAATGCCCTTCATGCCACCAAGAACGGCGTAGATGAAGACCACCACGGCGGCAATCATCAGACCGGTGGTTGAATCCACTTCCAGGAAGCGGGAGAAGGCAACACCGGCACCGGCCATCTGACCGATTACGTAAGTTACGGACGCGACAATCAGACAGATAACGGCGACGAGTCGAGCGTTCTTGCTGTAGAAGCGGTCGCCGATGAATTCTGGCACGGTGAACTTACCAAACTTACGCAGGTAGGGGGCAAGCAGCATCGCCAGCAGCACGTAGCCGCCGGTCCAGCCCATCAGGAAGGTGGAGTTGGCATAACCACCGGCCGCAATGAGGCCCGCCATGGAAATGAAGGATGCCGCTGACATCCAGTCTGCGCCAATCGCGGCGCCGTTCGTGATTGGGTGAACACCGCCGCCTGCGACGTAAAAGTCGCTAGTGCTGCCAGCTTTCGCCCAGATCGCGATGAGGATATACAGGAGGAATGACCCCCCGACAAATATTAGGTTAATGGCAAATTGGCTCATCCCGATTACTCCTCATGCACGCCGAATTTTTCATCGATTTTGTTCATGCGCCACGCATAGTGAAAGATCAGCGCAATGAAGGTGAGGATGGAGCCCTGTTGGGCGAACCAGAAGCCAAGGTCTGTGCCACCGATAGGAATACCGGCCAGCATTGGTCGGAGAAGTATGGCGAAGCCATACGACACCAACGCCCAGACAATCAGGCTTCCGAAGATTAGGCGGAGGTTCGCCTTCCAGTAGGCTTCAGCGTCGTAGCTATGACCTGACATAGGATCACTCCTGTATTGTTGTTGTAGTGGATCGTTGCGTTTTCTTTATTGTGAGGGGATGTCCCAATAGAAAATTAAATTTTTCTAAAGATTGTCCCTGATGTCCCTATTGACTTTACCCGTCAACACCCAGATAGATATTGGCAAAAGGTCTAATTCTCGGGAACTTGGGGGATTTTAGTGGCGATGAACGTTTTTTAGACGGCGGTAATATTTCAGGCTCTCGTGCAGTTGTTTCATCGTCAAGATGCCCTTTTTTTGAGCCTGATTGAGAGCCGCGAGGGTGAGTTCTGCAGTTGCAAGCGCATCGGCTGCGGCGTGATGACGCGCGCTCACCTCCAGATTGAAATAGTCAGCCCAATTGTCGAGGCCATGGCCACCGGTTTTTGCATCTGGAAAGAGGCAAGGGAGCAGCTCTGCCACGTCCATCCAGGTGTGTGAGCGAGAGTAATTAAGGTTTTGCCGCAGAGCCTTTTCCAAGAAACGCTGATCGAACGCCGAGTGGTAAGCCAGTATGGGGTCGCCGTCCATCCATTCGAGCAGATACAGCAGTGCGTCTTCCGTCTCATGGCCTCGGGTCAGTGCCTCTGGCCCAATGCCGTGGATCAGAACAGTGTCGGAAATATCCAGCTCGGGTCTGCGTAGCACCAGATCAAACTGATCGCCGAGATCGATGGCGTTGTCACGGATGGCAACGGCGCCAATGGCAATCACATTGTCTTTTGAGTGATTGAGTCCGGTGGTCTCAAGGTCTAGCACTATCATGCGGGATTCCATCAGCCGCTGATCGCCGGGAGTTTTGGGCGTTGGCAATGATTCCCGATGGTGTTTCTCCGGGGAAGCGCCATTGCGTTTTGACAGCCAGTGTTTGAGTCGGTGCAGCATTTTAGTGGCCCGATTTACAGCTGATAGGTGACTTCCAGCTTCTGCTGGAGGCGCTGAGCCTGGCGGAATGACTCACGCAGAATGCGGCGGTCCAATGGGTTCAGGTCGTCCGGGTTAATGTAGTTGGAGAGGGGTTCGTCCCTGTTCAGCTGCTGTTGGTGCGACCTCATGCGGATGGCTTGAATCAGACTGTAGGCCTCTTTCCAGGCGTTGGCGTCTTTCTTGTCAAAGATGCCTTTTTGCGCCAGACGATCCATGCGTTCGAGGGTATTGGCTTCTGGAACATCGTTGGCCAGCGCAAACACGCGAGCGGCCTCGACAAATGGCGCCAACCCCTGACGCTTAAGGTCGAGCGATTTGCGATCGCCGTCTGGCGCATAGCGGAAATTCCGAAACATGGTCAGTGGTGGCTTGCGGGTGATGGCATTGCCGGCGAGCATTTTCTGGAACAACGCGTTCTTGCGAATCCGTGTCAGTACTTTCTCGAGAAGTTTAGCGAGGGGCTCGCGGTCCCCAAACACAGCTCTCATGTCGAGAAAAATCGAGGAATAGACGAGGTTTTGCGGTGTGGACGCTTCAATAAAGCGGATGAACCAGTCATCCCATTCATCACCGCTAAGGCACAGTTTCGGATTACTGGCCATGATGTTGCCCTTGCAAAGGGTGAAACCACACTCTGCCAGTTCCTTGTTGACCGTTTCTGCGAACGGCAGCAGTTTTTCCCGCACCTGGTCTTCGGTCATGCCTTCCGGTGTTTCGAAGAGGATGCCGTTGTCCTGATCTGTCAAAAGCGTCTGTTCCTGACGGCCCTCGCTGCCGAAAGTCAGCCAGGTGAAGGGGATGCCTGGGTCGTGCTTCACGAGGTTCAGTTCGATGACCCGCCTGACGGTCACATCATTGAGCGTGGTGATGATTTTGACCACCTGGCCGGAATCTGCGCCATGGGCAAGCATGGCATCGACCAGCCGAGAGACATCGGAGCGCAGACTTACCAATGTTCGTAGGTGACTGGCGGTGCCTATGGTTCGAGCAAGGTTGACCAGATCGACACGCTGCAGTGAGAACAGGTCTCGTTCTGAAACCATGCCGATAAGACGGTTGTCATCATCAACGACGCAAACGTGGGCAAAATGGTATTCAGCCATCAACATGGCTGCTTCAAAGGCATCGGCCTTGGCGGTCAGACAGCAGGGATCAGGAGTCATGACCTGTCCAATCGGTGTATCCAGTGGCGCCCGTTCCTCAGCCACCAGTGTTCGCAAATCTCTGAGGGTGAAAATGCCTTTGGGGCGCCGATCGTCGTCGGTAATCACGATGCTGCCTACGCTGTTGTCATGCATGCGCGCCACAGCTTTGCGAACCGGCAGATCCGGCGAGCACACGATGGGGTTTCGGATGGCGTAGCGTTCCAGCGGGGTGTCCAGGGAAGTGCTGGAACCGATGGACGCCATCGCACCCGACTGGATGTTCTGATTGACCTGTTCCAGCAAGCTGCTGACGCCCCGGACGCAGAAGTCCCGGAATGGCTCGCTCTCGGACAATAGAGTCACGAAAGCATCGTGTTCGATGCTCAGGCAGAAGGTATCGCCCGATGCCCGATGAAGCGTGCGTGTTGGGCGCTCACCAATCAACGCCGCAAGGGGAAAGCACTCGCCCTGACTGATTTCGAAGGTGGTTTCGACTTCGCCGTCTTTACCGTTTGGGCGCTCGCCCCGTATCAGGCCCTGTTTAACAACATAAAATCGTTTTACAGGGCCGCCGTCCGGTGAGATAACCACATCTCCGTCCGCGTAGAATCTGAGTGACGCGTGCTCCGCGAAATGGGCGAGATGGGTGTCATCCATGTGTGAGAACGGCGAATGTTCTCTGAGGAAGGACATGATGGCCCGGGTATTCTGCGGGTGTGCGGTGTCCTGTGGTGCGGCGGCCATAGGCGCTGTCCATGTGATCCAAAGGTTAACGTCGAGTGTAGACCAATGCAGTTTTCACCGGCTTTATGATGCGCTGAGTGGGTGATAGAGTTCCAGCAACATACGACGAATTGATAACACCATGACATCGAAAGATGAAAGGCTGAGCTTCCTGGAGGAAATGAAAGATGTCCGCCGGATCCGGAAGCCCAACAAAGCGGATGTGGTTGCGCCGAAAGACCTGACCCCTGGTCATCTTGAGCGTCAGCGGTCTGCCGTTGATATGCCAGTTAAAGACAGAAATCCGCTGACGGCAGACATTGTCGAGCCGCTTACAGCCCACGATGTGCTGTGCTGGCAGCGACCCGGAGTACAGCATGGTGTCTTCAAGAAGCTCAGGTTGGGCCACTACCCGATCGAGGCTCGGCTGGATCTCCATCGCATGACCGTTGAGGAAGCCCGGCGAGAGGTTTTCCAGTTCATCAATGACTGCGTGCGTTATAACCTCAGGACCGTCATCATTCTCCACGGCAAGGGAGAGAGAAATCCGGACGGCATTGCCCAGCTGAAAAGTTATCTCGCGAAGTGGTTGCCTGAACTGGATGATGTGCTGGCTTTCCACTCTGCTCAGAAGCACCAGGGCGGCACCGGGGCGGCTTACGTGATGGTGCGAAAGGGTGACCGCGACAAACAACGAAACCGAGAAATTCATGGCCGTCGGCAATAACCCGATGGCCCTTTGGTTAAATCAGATGCCGTGATGCGGTAGGAGGAACGTGTGAAACAGTTGCTGGTTGTACTTGTTATGGCAGTCGCGATTGCGGGCTGTAAGGATCGGGTTATCTGGAATGACAATGGCAAGCTCAAAGAGGCCTCCCAGGATAGGGAAGTATGGGATTCCGAAGGTAAGCTTGATTCCGGCGAGCGAAAAATCTGGAACGACCAGAATGACGAGCCCGTAGTGAAGTGAGAGTCGGCGACTTGTCGATCACTCGGACAAAACAATAAGCGGGTAGGCCTTGTGGCCCCCCGGATTTGAGAGGGAATGCGAATGGCCGTGAAGCTGACGGTAAACGGACAGGTCCGCACCGTGGACATTGAATCGGATACGCCACTGCTGTGGGTGCTCCGTGACGAGTTGGATCTGAAGGGTACCAAGTTTGGCTGTGGCGCAGGCCTGTGCGGTGCTTGCACTGTCCACCTGGACGGCCAGCCCGTACGGTCATGTTCAACGCCCGTTGAACTTGCTGAAGGACGCTCGGTCACCACCATCGAAGGTCTGGGGAGTCAGGATAAGCTGCACGCATTGCAGCAGGCGTGGATCGATCATGGCGTGCCACAGTGTGGCTATTGTCAGTCTGGTCAGATTATGAGTGCGGCACATCTGCTCGCTCAGAATGCCAGCCCCTCAAGGGATGAAATCGTCGCATCCCTTAGCGGGAATCTTTGCAGGTGTGGCACTTACTCGCGAATCATTGCGGCTGTGGAATCCGTTGCCCAGGGGCCAGCGTCCATTGACGTAGAGCGGGAGGAAGCCTGATATGACCATGAACAGACGTGACTTCCTCAAAGTGTCTGCTGCGGGTTCTGGTGGCCTTCTTGTTTCACTTTCACTGCCTGGATGCTCTGGATTTCAGACGGACGAGTCTGATGATGAGGGCAGTTGGAAGCCTGACGCGTGGCTGGAGCTAACCTCTGATAACAAGATTCATTTCACGCTTGCCCGGGTTGAAATGGGCCAGGGCACCTATACCGGGCTTACGACGCTGATCGCTGAAGAGCTCGAAGTTAAGCCCGAAGTCATTACGCCTGGCTTTGCCCCGGTGGCATCTGAATATCGCAATCCCCTCTATAACCTCCAGCTCACAGGCGGTAGTACCAGTCTCGCAACAAGCTGGGAGCCGCTGAGGGTAGCCGGTGCCAGTGCTCGCATCATGCTGGTGAAGGCCGCCGCCAGAGTCTGGAAAGTGAGTCCCGATCAATGCTCAGTCTCCGACAGGAAGGTGGTGCATCCGGATGGAAAAACGCGCCTGAGTTATGGCGATCTGGTGACGCTGGCTGCGAGGGAAACGGCACCTGATGAGCCCGCTCTGAAATCGCCGGATCAGTGGAAGTATATCGGCAAGAACAAAGGACGCCTGGACGCCAAGGCAAAGTCCACTGGACAGCCCATTTATGGCATCGACGTCGAGCTTGATGACATGGTGTATGCCGTGGTTACGCGCCCGCCCCGTCATGGCGGTCGAGTAAGGTCGTTCGACAGATCGAAGGCACTGGCCATGACAGGTGTTATTGATGTCTTTGAGATTGATCGCGGCGTTGCCGTTGTCGCAGATAAATACTGGCGAGCGCGCAAAGCCCAGAACGCCCTGTCGGTCGAGTGGGATTTCAGTGACGCAGTCGCTGTATCGACAGATGACGTCTTTGCCGGTTATCAGGAAGCAGCGGATAACGATGCCGGCGAAAGTGAGCGCAGCGAAGGTGACTTCGAGTCTGCATCCCTTTCTGCGGATCGCATGATCGAAGCCAGTTATGAACAACCTTACCTGGCTCATGCGACGCTTGAGCCGATGAATGCGACTGCGCACTACCGGGAAGGGGCGATCGATATCTGGGCGCCCACTCAGGCCCCGGACCTTGGACGCATTGCAGCGGCAAGATCAACGGATCTTTCGCCCAGCGACGTCACCATACACACAACGTTTCTTGGCGGCGGGTTCGGTCGACGCCTGACCAATGATTACATCGAAGAGGCAGCTGCCGTTGCCTACAAGGTGAGGAAGCCGGTCAAACTTATCTGGAGCCGGGAAGAAGACACTCGCCATGATTTCTACCGACCGGCGATGTTGCATCGGATGAGCGCGACCATCAAAGGCAGCGATGTCACTGGATGGCACCATCAGATCGTTGGCCCACAAATCCTTGATTGGTATGTGAGGAATGCAGCTCCTGCGCAGTATCCCTGGGCGCCGAAGTTTATGTACAACTCCCTGGGCAAGGTCGGCATCATGGCCGAAGGACTCGCCACGCCCAAGGATCACTCTGCCATTGAAGGCGCGATCGAGTACCCGTATGCAGTTCCGAATCTGGATATTCGTCATACGCACACCGATCCCGGAGTCCCGATTTCCTGGTGGCGCTCCGTGGGCTTTTCTCACAATGGCTTTGCTGTTGAGACGTTTATGGACGAGCTCGCCCACGAACTTGGAAAAAATGCGTACGAGTTCCGCAGAGAGTTGATCCGCCATGAGCCCCGTCACCTCGAAGTACTGGATCGGGTTGTTGCCATGTCGGGCTGGTCTGAACCGGTCTCCGCTGGCAGGGCCAGGGGTATTGCGTTGTTCAGGAGTTTCGGGACCTATGTGGCGCAGGTTGTCGAAGCCAGTATCGAGCAGGGCGAGATCAAAGTGCATCGGGTCGACTGTGCCGTCGATTGCGGCCAGGTCGTGAACCCTGCGATTGTTCGGGATCAAATTGAAGGTGGTATCGTCTTTGGTATTACCGCCGCACTGTTCGGTGAAATCGATCTGGAAAATGGCGAAGTCCAGCAAAGCAATTTCCACGATTACCTGTTGCTGAGGAACTACCAGTTGCCCGACATCAGGGTAGAGATTGTTGAAAACGATGCGGCCCCCACGGGCGTTGGCGAACCCGGCGTGCCGCCGGTGATTCCTGCCCTCGGCAATGCGTTGTTTGCGCTGACTGGAAAACGCCAGCGAAGATTGCCGCTAAGGGCCGAAGTCTGAGCGAGCGCCCATGAGCAAAGGCATTCATGAAACTGTCTTTGAGCAAGTGCTGGGATGGCTGGAAGCAGGACAGAGGGTCTGGCTGTGCACCATCGTTCAGACTTGGGGTTCCTCACCGCGGCCGGCCGGCTCCTGGCTGGCGGTCAGTAGCGATGGCAACTGGGCGGGCTCCGTTTCCGGTGGGTGTCTCGAGCAGGACTTGCTTGAACGGTGCATTCGTGAAGAAAACTCAGCGCCCCGGCTGATCGAATACGGCATTGTCGATGAAGATCGTGATCGGTTTCGGCTTCCTTGTGGTGGCAGAATTCTGCTGCTTGTCGAGCCGCTGAATCCCGACATCGACCGCAATCATGTCGCTGCCGCTCTGCAGTCACTGGCTCAACGGAGGCCCGTTCAGAGGGAGATTGACCTTCAGACTGGCCGATCTGAGCTGAAATCCGACATTGAAGGTGGCGCCGGGGTCGAATTGTTCGGCCAGACTGTTCGTCACACTCTAATGCCAGATTGTCGTTTACTTCTCATCGGTGCCGGGGAGGTCGCCCGATACGTGTCTGAGATTGCTACCGCATCAGATTTTGACGTCACGCTTTGCGAGCCTCGCCCTCATTTTGCGAAAGGCTGGAGAAATGAAACGGTGCCGCTTCGGACGGAGCTGCCGGACGATCTGATCGTTGCTGAATTTTCTGATCCCTGGTGCGGCGTTCTCGCATTGGCCCACGACCCTCGCATTGATGATATGGCTCTGTTAGCGGCGTTGGTCGCCAATCCTTTCTATGTGGGGGCTATGGGGTCGGTGCGAACGTCCGATGCCAGGCGCCAGCGTCTGACGGAACTTGGCGTTCCGGAGGCAAGCCTTAATCGTCTCGCGGCTCCGATTGGTGTCGATATTCCCAGTAAAACTCCTGCCGAGATCGCCGTGTCTGTCGTGGCGGACCTGATTCGCGCCCGTCACCGTTTGCGACAGGCACAGCCTTCCTTATAATAGCCCAAGGCCCTTGAGGCCGTCGGCGCATCATTTCTGAGGTGAAACTTGTTGGACGTAACCCGATACGCATTGGCTGCCCAATCGATCGTTGAGGCAGGGCAGTTTCTTTACTCCCGGGGCTGGTCACCGGCGACCAGCAGTAACTACTCGGCGCGTATCGATGAAGAGCATATCGCGATTACGGTGTCGGGGCGGCACAAAGGCGAACTCTCTGCGGGTGACGTCATGGTAGTCGATCGCCAGGGCAGGCCAGTCCAAAGCCAGGCGAAGGCGTCGGCCGAAACTTTGCTGCATACGGTGCTCTATGACGTCATTCCGGGGATTGGCGCGGTTCTCCACACCCACTCGGTGAACGCTACGGTGCTGAGCCGGGTGTCGGGAAGGCATCCGTCCCTGGTCCTTGAGGGTTACGAGTTGCAAAAGGCTTTCGATGGCATTGATACTCATGAGTCAACTGTTACCGTGCCGATTTTCGAAAACACTCAGGATATTGCGGCCCTGGCGAAAGAGACGGAATCCTGGTTCAGGAAACATCCCAACCAGCCTGGCTACCTGATACGGGGCCATGGCCTCTACACGTGGGGAAAGACCATGGCGGATTGCCTGCGCCACGTGGAAGCGTTTGAATTTCTCTTTGAATGTGAACTGGAAACCATGAGGGTTCGACCATGACAACCTTGAGCATCTTTGATCAGAGTGCACCGGAAACGCCTCGAATTGTGACCGAAGACGCGGGAAAGATTGCCAACTTGCTGGCGGAGCACGGAATCCGATTTGAGCAGTGGTCAACCAGGGATCTCCCGGCAGATGCTGATGAGCAAACCATTCTCGACGCCTACGCCGAGGAAATAGACGCATTGAAACAAGAATGCGGATTTCAGGCGGCGGATGTCATCAGCCTCAACCCCGACAATCCTCAGAAAGAAGCGTTTCGTCAGAAGTTCATTGACGAGCACGTGCACTCCGAGGACGAGATCCGATTCTTTGTTCGCGGGCAGGGCCTGTTCTATTTACACCTTGGGCACCAGGTCTACGCAGTCATGTGTGAGAAAAACGATCTGATCAGCGTCCCGCATGGTACCCGTCACTGGTTTGATATGGGGCCGGAGCCAAAATTCACGGCAATCCGTTTATTCACCAACCCCGAGGGCTGGGTTGCGGACTTCACCGGTGAGGACATCGCCAGCCGTCTGCCACGATACGAGGCCCTGGAGCAGGTTGCAGGATGATTCGGGTTATATTGACCGATATCGAAGGCACCACAAGCTCGATTTCTTTTGTACATGATGTCCTGTTTCCCTACGCGGCACAAAACCTGGCTGAGTTCGTGAGGAACGGCCGCGATAGCGATCCGGACATTCGGGCTCATCTCGATGAGGTCGCGCGCGTGTCCGGCGAAGACAAAAACGATACCGAGGCGTTGATCCGTGTCCTGCTGACCTGGATTGATGAGGATCGTAAGGAGTCGGCTCTGAAGGCGCTGCAGGGCATGTTGTGGCAACAGGGCTATCAGGACGGAGCTTTTCGTGGACATGTGTACGCGGATGCTGCCGATTACCTGAAGCGCTGGCACGACCGTGGTCTGCGCTTGTTTGTCTACTCTTCCGGTTCGGTCCAGGCTCAGAAGCTGATTTTCGGTTTCAGCGAGGCGGGCGATCTTACGCCTTTCTTCTCTGGCTATTTTGACACCCGGGTAGGAGCCAAACGCGAGCCTTCGGCGTATACCAACATCCTGAATGAACTCGGGGTTGAGGCTTCCACCGTCCTGTTTCTGTCGGATGTAGAGGCTGAGCTGGAAGCGGCCGAGTCGACCGGCATGCAAACGGCATGGCTTGTTCGTGAAGGTGAAGTGCCAGACACCACACGATCGGTCGCTCGGACCTTTGCTGAAGTCGACCAGCTTCTTCTGGAACGCTGAACAAGCTGAGACTGCCTCAACGCCATTAGTGCAAAGGGGGAGCGCGTGGCCGTCAAATCTGGCCTATCTCTGATTGCCATTCTGGTGCTGATGTCAGGCT
>CAZWEP010000047.1:18323-21566 GCA_964632565.1 uncultured Marinobacter sp.
CCGGAGCTGGACATGGGAATGCTCGACTTCCTGTCACTTTATGGCTGCGAACTACAATATGTGATCGGGGAAAAAAACTCGGTCATGGGTAAGGTGATGCAGCCTATGAACCGGCTCCGCTATGAGCTGAGATTCATCGAAGCGGCCGAGGCTTGCCTGCCGGAAGTGACCCGTGATGGCGTGAAAGATTCACTGGAAGAGGCCATCGTTCACAAAAAAAAGCACTTACCATTAGTGCTCTGGAATGCTACCTGGGCAGTTGAAGAGGTCGAAACGCTGTTTACCCTGGCCAAGGGCGAGTATCCGGTGGAAGCGAGCGGCAATCCGGTATCGGATCTTTCCGTGGATGCTCAACAGTTGGTTCAGACGGCGCAAGCGTTGTTACAGGGTCAGTTGAATCAAGACCTGGAGTATCTCGGTGGCGTCCATCAGCGCTGGCAGGCGGAATATCGGGCCGGACAGTTGATCAACAGTGCGCGAATGCTCATCGCCCGACTGGAGGATGCTTCGTCGCTGATTCAGAAGCGTATCGATGGACGACCGCTGTGTCTGGACGGCAAGCCAAACAATCAGTCAGATATTGTCCAGGGCATGTTTTTCAGTGTCTACATCGAAAAAGTGCAACCCTACATGGCTTCTGTTCAACGTGGCCGTGACCAACTGATTCAGCCGTTGAAAAAGCTTGCGGTCATTCAGCGGGAGGTCATGCCGGACACTTTCGAAGATTGGTATCAGTACCATCTTGATGAAAGCCCAGGATCTCTTTGGGGGCAGCTCGACGCCGCCATGACAGAACACACCAAGTTGTGGCAGACGTTGCTGGAACAATGCGGTTTGCGTCCCCAGGCCTGATTCAACTTATCGCTGACTTTCCGGTGTCACCCTCAAGATCTCTTCAATGGTCGTGAGACCAGCGGCAACTTTTTGCGCGCCACTCAGACGCAGTGATTTCATGCCTTCCTTGTAAGCGTCCAGCCGCAACTGCTCAAGTTCACAGCGTTCGGTGATCTGTTGAATGAGCCGACCACTCAGTTGCATGATTTCGTACACTCCTCCGCGCCCGTAATAACCGGTGTTTCGGCATTCCAGGCAACCGACCGGGTTATAGATCTGGCTTGGCGGTGTCGCTTTCCAGGGTTTTGTGAGTGCTTGCCATGCCTTCTGGTCCAATTCGCCCGGTGCCTTGCAGTGGGGGCACAGGTTGCGTGTCAGCCGCTGCGCCATGACGCCAAGCACGGTCGCTCGAATGAGATAGGGCGGAATACCCAGTTCCATCAATCGGGTGATGGCGCTTGGTGCATCATTGGTATGCAGCGTGGACAGCACTAGGTGCCCTGTGAGCGCGGCCTGAACCGCCATTTCTGCCGTTTCAAGATCGCGGATCTCGCCAATCATGATGATGTCCGGATCCTGGCGCATCAGCGCCCGAACGCCGGACGCGAAGGTCAGGTCGATGTTGGATTGCACCTGCATCTGATTGAATGCGGGCTCCACCATCTCAATCGGATCTTCGATGGTGCAGATATTTACTTCGGAAGTTGCAAGCTGTTTGAGGGTGGAATAAAGGGTGGTGGTTTTACCGGAACCTGTAGGACCGGTGACCAACACAATGCCGTGGGGGCGGTCGGTGATGTCTTGCCACTTTTCCTGGTCTTCCTTCGAGAATCCCAGCTGTCCGTAGGATTTAAGCAGTACTTCCGGGTCAAAAATCCGCATGACCATCTTCTCGCCGAAGGCGGTGGGCATAGTGGCGAGACGAAGTTCGACCTCGTTGTTGTCTGGCTTCCGGGTTTTGATTCGACCATCCTGCGGCCGGCGTTTCTCGGCCACGTTCAGTCTTCCGAGGATTTTTAGCCGGCTGGTGACGGCGACCCCGACCTGTTCCGGGAATTCATAAACCGGGTGAAGCACGCCATCAATCCGGAAGCGAACCTGAGTCACCGCGCGCCGTGGCTCAATGTGAATGTCAGAAGCGCGCTGATCGAATGCGTATTGAAGCAGCCAGTCGACGATCTTGACCACGTGCTGATCATTGGCATCCGGATTCTGATTGGCACCGAGATCCAGCAACTGCTCAAAATTCTGGCTGCCTGCTACTGAGTCTGACTTGTTACCGCCCGCTTTACTGACAGAGTTGGCCAGCTGGTAGAACTCAACGGTGTACCGCCGGATGTCGGCCGGATTCGCCACCACCCGCCGAATATCCTTGCGTACCGCCTGACGCAGGTTGCTTTCCCAGTCCGTCTTGAAGGGTTCGGCACTGGCAATGAGCACTTCTTCCTCGCCAATTTCGACAGCCAGAATGCCGTGGCGCTGCGCAAACGCATAAGACATTACCTTTGCGATCGAAGGGGTGTCGATTTTCAAGGGATCAATCGGATAGTAGGCTTGCCCCGCCCAGTTTGCGAGCCATTGCGTCAGGGCATCGAGATCCAGCTGGCGTCCGCTTTTCCGGTTTTCCAGACCTGCCTTCGCGATCAGTTCGAGCGGGTGACGCTGATTGGCAGGGTTTTCGCTCAGGTTGGTGACGCCTATGTTGGCGGAAAGCACTTTTTCTGCGTCATCCTGATTCACCACTTCACTTTCCACGAGAGCGGTGCAAAGGTCTCGCAGGGTGAGGGTGCTCTTCGAAGGAGGCGGTGGAAATCCGGATTCAGCCATGGGGCATCCTGGTCAGGCTTCTGGTGTCGCCGGTGGGCGATTGTATTTAAGGTGAAACATGGCAACGGTAAACAGCAGGAATGTCAGCACTGACAGTATCACCGGTGCTATCGAGCCTTCTGATAGCCAGGCCGACACCACGTACTGGGTAAAGTAAAAAATCACAACGAAACTCAGCCAGATCAATCCCTTATTGCTGCCTTTGAACACAGCTCCGGCGAACACGACAAGGGGAATCAGCTTTACCGAGAGCATCAACGCAACAGACACGCCCTCCGGCGGCGCGGGATAAAACGTTGTAATCAGCAGTGTCGCTAGCGTAGCCAGGTAAAGGCCAATGATAATGCGTGAGGTAGTCAGGGCTTTTGGATGGTGAATCATCATACAACCTGTTTGAGAGTCTTGGCTCGGATGGTTTTAAAGCAGTTTGTGCGATAGTTGGGCAATACGATGCCCCAGGGTCTGACAGATCGCTTTTTCATGGTCGGTCAGCGGCTTCTGCTCCCCGGTTCCTGCCCAGTGCGAGGGCCCGTAGGGTGTGCCTCCGCTGGCCGTTTGGTTGAGTGCCTGTTCGGTATAGGG
>CAZWEP010000048.1:0-21564 GCA_964632565.1 uncultured Marinobacter sp.
TGTATGAAGCCGCCAAAGAGCCCAAACGCTTCCTGCAAACCGATACCGGCCACGCTTCGACCTTTGTCATTCCCGGGTATCAAGAGGCCGTTCTTGAGTTCATGAAGCCCTGAGCATAAAAAAACCCGCCAGACTCCAGAGGAGCGGCGGGTTTTCTATCGAACCGGCTGGCCTACAGAGCCGCCAGGTCCGTGGGCTGTTCGCCCTCTTTCACTTCTTTCATGGACAGCTTCACGCGGCCACGGTTGTCCACATCCAGTACCTTGACCAGCACTTCCTGGCCTTCGCTCAGCTCGTCGGTCACGTTCTCAATGCGACGCTCGGAAATCTGAGAGATGTGCACCAGGCCGTCTTTACCCGGCAGGATGTTTACAAAGGCACCGAAGTCTACGATGCGCTCAACGCGGCCCTTGTAGATAGCACCGACTTCAATCTCAGCGGTGATTTCCATCACGCGCTTCATGGCCGCATTGGCTGCGTCCTGATTGTCCGCGTAGATCTTCACGTTGCCATCGTCGTCCAGATCAATCGAAGCGCCGGTTTCGTCACAGATAGAGCGGATGGTTGCGCCGCCCTTACCGATCACGTCGCGGATCTTCTCAGGATTGATCTTGATCGTGGTGATGCTCGGAGCGCGGCTGGACAGCTCTGCACGCGGCGTAGAGATGACCTTGGCCATTTCACCGAGGATGTGCAGACGCGCTGCGTTGGCCTGCTCCAGGGCGATCTCCATGATCTCGTCGGTAATACCCTGGATCTTGATGTCCATTTGCAGGGCAGTGATACCTTCAGAAGTACCAGCCACCTTGAAGTCCATGTCGCCAAGGTGATCTTCATCGCCCAGGATGTCAGTCAGAACCGCGAACTTGTCGCCTTCCTTGACCAGACCCATGGCAATGCCGGCAACAGGCGCCTTGATCGGAACACCCGCATCCATCAGCGCCAGGCTGGAACCACAGACAGACGCCATGGAACTGGAACCATTGGATTCGGTGATCTCGGAGACCGCACGAATGGTGTACGGGAACTCTTCGATGGTTGGCATGACTGCCGCCACACCACGCTTGGCCAGACGACCATGACCGACTTCACGACGGCCCGGAGTGCCCACACGGCCAGCTTCGCCTACAGAATAGGGAGGGAAGTTGTAGTGGAACAGGAACGGATCCTTACGCTCGCCTTCCAGAGCATCGATGATCTGCATGTCACGGGCGGTGCCCAGCGTGGTGGTCACGATGGCCTGTGTTTCGCCACGAGTGAACAGTGCAGAACCGTGGGTGCTTGGCAGAATGCCCACTTCCACTTCGATCGGACGAACGGTCTTGTTGTCACGACCGTCGATACGCGGTTTACCGTCAATAACCTGCTGGCGAACGGTGGCCTTTTCGACCTTCCCAAAGTATTTCTTAACTTCGGCTTCGTCCGGCTGCCCTTCTTCCTCACCAGCCAGTTTTTCAACGGCGGCTGTTTTGATTTCGCCCAGACGAGCATAGCGCTCCATCTTGTCACGAATGCCGTAGGCTTCTTCGATCTGGCCCGCGAAATCTGCTTTGATGGCGTTCAACAGTTCGGTGTTTTCAGCCTCTGGCTGCCAGTCCCAACGAGGCTTGCCGATTTCAGCGGCAAATTCCTTGATGGCGGCAACGGCCGTCTGCATTTCTTCGTGACCGTAAAGTACGGCGCCCAGCATCTGGTCTTCCGTCAGGCCTTTCGCCTCGGACTCAACCATCAGCACAGCGTCCTCAGTGCCTGCAACCACCATGTCGAGCAGAGACGTCTCCAGCTCTTCAAAGGTCGGGTTCAGGAAGTAACCACGCTCGTTGGTGTACGCTACACGCGCAGCACCGATCGGGCCGTCAAATGGGATACCGGAAATAGACAGGGCTGCTGACGCCGCGATCATAGCCGCGATATCCGGATCCTGATTCTTGCTGGATGACATGACCGTGGTGATGACCTGAACTTCGTTCATGAACCCGTTTGGGAACAGTGGACGAATAGGACGGTCGATCAGACGCGAGGTCAGGGTTTCTTTCTCGGAAGGACGACCTTCACGCTTGAAGAAACCGCCGGGGATTTTGCCCACGGCGTAGGTCTTCTCGAAATAGTTAACAGTCAGCGGAAAGAACGGCTGGCCCGGCTTGGCTTCTTTGGCGCCAACCACGGTACCCAGAACCGAAATGTCGTCAACCGTGACGAGAACGGAACCCGTTGCCTGGCGGGCAACGCGACCTGTTTCGAGTGTGACGGTTTTGCCGCCAAGTTCGAACGATTTTTTGATGGGATTCAGATCCACAATTGCTCCTGATATTCATCATTCAAATGGAGTCAGAACAGCCGCCCCTGCGGTCTGTCTGTTATTCCGCAACAGTCATGATCCATCGAAGAGCAACCTATCTGAAAGCTAACAGGCTGTTGCAAAACCCCGGGTGGTGGCGACTTTCTTCTCTTTAACTCAGAGAAGCGCCGGGCTTTTCAACAACCTGCTATCAATTTCGGCTTTCCATTGCGACAGGATGAACCTTCAATTTAAATCACGCACTTATTGCGTTTAAAAAGCACAACCGGCGAGCACCCGAGGGCCTCGCCGGTGGCTTGGCCAGCCATTGGGTCAGACCCAAAACTCAGCTGGCACGCAGGTTGTTCAGGACAACCGGATCAACGACGCAGACCCAGACGCTGGATAATTTCCAGGTAACGGTCGGCGTTCTTGCGCTTCAGGTAGTCCAGCAGCTTACGACGCTGGTTTACCATGCGAATCAGACCACGGCGGGAATGGTGATCCTGCTTGTTGGTCTTGAAATGATCCTGCAACTTGTTGATGTTGTGGCTCAGCAGCGCAACCTGGACCTCAGGAGAACCTGTGTCGCCGTCGCCTTGCTGAAAATCCTTAACAATCTGTGCTTTTTCCTCGGCAGAAAGTGCCATATTTCACCTCGATAGTGCGATGCTCAGAAATTCAGCCGAACCGCGCATCTCTACAGCCCGGCTAATTGGTTAAACCGCCCAGTGGGCCGTTCAGCCAGTCTTCACCAGTCGGCGGGGTACCAGTTTCTTACCGTCGCCTTCCGGGAATTGCTCTGCCAGCCCGATGAACTTTCCTTCGCCGTACAGGCGAACGAACCCCTCATCGAGCTCACCGGGTATTCTAACCGGTTGTCCGTTCAATATCGACACCAGTGATTGCCCTTCCAACTGATGCTCCGGGAACATGCCCAGAGCCGCATCCGGAGCCACCAGCAAACCATCCAGACTCTCGCCTCGCTCTCGCATGGCTTCAAGCTCTGACACCGCATGCGCATCCTTAAGGGTAAAGCCGGACGCCATGGTACGCCTGAGCGCCGTTACATGGGCGCCACAGCCCAGGGCCTCGCCGATATCTTCGACCAGCGACCGAATATATGTACCCTTCGTGCAACTGACCGCAATATCAATCTCGTTATCACGAATTTCGCCGAGGGTCAGCTCATAGATGGTGACAGGTCGCGCTGGCCGATCCACCTCGATGCCTTCGCGGGCGTACTCGTAAAGCGGCCTGCCTTTGTGCTTTAACGCGGAATACATGGAGGGTACTTGCTGTATGTCGCCTCGAAAGGCTGCCAGAACCGTCTCGAGACTGTCTGCCGACAAATCTTCGGGCACCGACCTTTCACTGACCACCGAGCCCTCAATGTCGCCGGTCTCGGTACGGACACCAAGTTTCGCCGTGGCGATGTAAGACTTGTCACTGTCCAGCATCATCTGTGAAAACTTGGTGGCCTCACCAAAACACAGCGGCAGAACGCCAGTCGCGAGAGGATCGAGCGCGCCTGTGTGGCCCGCCTTGGCGGCGCCAAACAGACGCTTTACGTGTTGCAGAATACCGTTGGATGTGACGTCCAACGGCTTATCAATGACCAGAATGCCGTTGACGTCACGGCCCTTACGACGTCGACTCAATCGTCGTGCTCCGAATCGTCGCTGGACTTACCTTCATGACGGCTAACCGCCGGCTTGTCGCCGACCGCTTCCCGAATCAGGTTGTCCATGTGCCGGCTGTGTCCCAGCAGGGAATCGAAGTGGAACCGAAGTTGAGGTGTTACCCGCAGCTTCATGGCCCGTCCGATCTGACCACGCAGAAAACCCGCCGCCTTGTTCAGGACGGCCAGGGATTCAACTACCTGACCGGACTCTTCGGTCAGTTCTTCCGTGGTCAGCAGCGACACATACACGTCGGCGTAGCCAAGATCGCGGCTTACCTTCACGGCGTTGACCGTCACCATACCCACCCGCGGGTCTTTGACTTCCCGCTGGATGAGTTGGGCCAGTTCCCGCTGCATCTGATCGCCTATGCGATCGATACGACTAAACTCTCTTGGCATTTATAACCTCAGTGATATCAGGCGCCAGTGGACTCTAGCTTGCGCTCGACCCGAACGCGGTCGAAGACCTCGATCTGGTCACCGACTTTTACGTCGTAGCCCTTAACACCGATACCGCACTCCATGCCGTTACGCACTTCCGGCACGTCGTCCTTGAAGCGACGCAGGGATTCCAGCTCGCCTTCAAAGATGACGACGTTGTCCCGAAGTACCCGGATGGGTTTGTTACGGTAGACATTGCCCTCGGTCACCATGCAGCCAGCCACCTGGCCAAACTTCGGTGAGCGGAACACGTCCCGGACGTCGGCAATACCCACGATGTCCTCGCGGAATTCTGGTGCCAGCATGCCGGTGAGCGCCGCTTTCACGTCATCAATCAGGTTGTAGATGATGCTGTAATAGCGAAGGTCCAGACCTTCCTGCTCCACCAGTTTCTTGGCGGCCGTATCGGCACGGACGTTAAAACCGAAGATGACGGCGTTGGTGGCCATCGCCAGGCTGACGTCGGTTTCTGCAATACCACCCACACCGGAAGACACGATCTTGACCTGGACTTCTTCGTTGCCCAGATCCTGCAGCGACTTGGTGATGGCTTCGAGAGAACCACGAACGTCCGTCTTGAGCACGACATTGAGGGTTTTGACCTCGTCTTTGCCCATGTTCTCGAACAGGTTCTCGAGCTTGGCAGCCTGCTGACGATGCAGACGCTGCTCGCGCTCGCGAGACTGGCGGAATTCTGCCAGCTCTTTGGCCTTGCGCTCGTCTGCAACGGCGAAGAACTCGTCACCTGCATCCGGCGTGCCGTTCAAGCCCAGGATTTCCACCGGGATTGACGGTCCGGCTTCTTTGGTCTGCTTGCCGGCCTCGTCGGTCATGGCACGCACCTTACCGAAGAAGGAGCCGGCAACTACCATATCGCCCTGACGCAGGGTACCGTTCTGGACCAGCACGGTCGCCACGGAACCACGGCCACGCTCAAGGCTGGATTCGACCACCACACCGCGAGCAGGCGCGTCCGGCGAGGCTTCAAGCTCGAGGATTTCGGCTTGCAGCAGCAGGGCTTCGATCAGATCGTCGATACCTTCACCGGTGTGCGCCGAAACAGGAATAAACTGCACGTCACCACCCCAGTCTTCCGGGATGACTTCCATACCCGCCAGTTCGGTCTTGATGCGATCCGGATCGGCCTCTTCCTTGTCCATCTTGTTGATGGCAACAACCAGCGGAACGCCGGCGGAGCGGGCATGATCGACCGCTTCCTTGGTCTGCGGCATCACGCCGTCATCGGCGGCAACCACCAGGATAACGATATCCGTACACTGGGCACCGCGGGCACGCATGGCGGTGAAGGCCGCGTGACCCGGGGTATCCAGGAAGGACACCATGCCGTGATCGGTTTCAACGTGGTACGCACCGATGTGCTGGGTAATACCGCCGGACTCGCCGGAAGCGACCTTGGTGCGACGAATGTAATCGAGCAGAGATGTCTTACCGTGGTCAACGTGACCCATCACACTGACAACCGGAGCACGCTTCGCTTTCTCTTTGCCCTCGAAGGAGAACTCGTTCAGCACTTCTTCCTCGAAAGCATCTTCGCTGACGGTCTTGGGTTTGTGGCCCAGCTCTTCGGTCACCAGTACGGCCGTTTCCTGGTCCAGCGCCTGGTTGATCGTCGCCATGACGCCCATACCCATCAGCGTCTTGATTACATCAGCAGACTTCACTGCCATACGCTGAGCGAGGTCGCCGACTGTAATCGTTTCGGGAATATCAACTTCTCGTACCATCGGCTTTGTGGGCCTCTCGAAAGCGTGACGCTTCTCTTTGGGTTTCTTTTTCGCGCGCAATGGCTTGCGCAACGTCGTGGTCTCTTCCTCTTCCTCGCTGAGGACAATAGGCTCTTCAACCGGACGATTACGCGGACCGCGATGACCCGCCGACTTCTTCTTGGTCTTGCCTTCTTCCGGCTCGTCGCCTCGGCCACGAGCTTTCTCTTTTTCTTTCTTTTTCTTCGCCTTGCGCTCTTTGCTGTCCACCTCTTCAGGTGGCGGCATCGGCATGTCTTCAGGCGCAGGGACGGGCTCAGGCTCGGGCTCTTCAGCCACCGGCTCTTCTACCTTCTCTGCAGGCTTTTCTTCAGCCACCGGCGTCTCGACCGGCGCCTCCTGCACTGCCGGCTCTTCCTTAGGAGCCTTGGTTTCCGGCGCCGGTGCTTCCGGTGCTTTCGCCTCTTCAGGCGCTGCTTCGGCCTCGGCTTTCGCCGCTTCCGGCTCAACCTCTGCGCGTTTCACATAGGTGCGACGCTTGCGGACCTCAACATTGACCGTTTTTGCACGACCCGCTTTCAGAGTCGTGGTTGTCTTCCGCTTGAGAGTGATTTTCTTTGGCTCTGCCTCACTCTCACCGTGATTCTTTCTCAGATAGGTCAGCAACTGTTGCTTCTCATCGCTGGTGACAGAATCTTCTTCTGAACGGGCTTTCAAGCCCGCCTCCACGATCTGTCGCAGCAAACGATCCACGGGAGCGTCTATATCTGCGGCCAGTTGTTTTACCGTTACATCAGCCATACTGGTCCTCCTCCCGATTAGGCCTGGTCTTCAAACCAGGGTGCGCGAGCGGCCATGATCAACTGGCCTGCACGCTCTTCTTCCATACCTTCAATATCTGCAAGATCATCGACAGACTGCTCCGCCAGATCTTCCATTGTGCGGATGCCCATACCCGCCAGTTTGTAGGCCAAGCTGCGATCCATACCTTCCATCGCGAGCAAATCTTCTGCCGGCTCAGCACCTTCCAGAGCTTCCTCACTGGCGAGGGCCTTGTTCAGCAATACATCTTTCGCGCGGCGGCGGAGCTCGGTGACGGTTTCTTCGTCAAAGCCATCAATCGCCAGCATTTCCTCCATCGGGACATAGGCAACTTCTTCGATGGAGGTGAACCCTTCCTCGATCAGAACGCCGGCAAACTCCTCGTCCACGTCCAGGTGACGAGTAAAGTGTTCGACCAGGGTGTTGTACTCCTGCTCTTGACGCTCGCCAGCTTCTTCTTCGGTCATCACGTTCAGGGTCCAGCCGGTCAGGTCTGTGGCCAGACGGACGTTCTGTCCGTTACGACCAATGGCCTGGGCAAGATTGTCTTCGGCGACCGCCACTTCCATGGTGTTGCGATCTTCGTCCATCACGATGGACGCGACCTCAGCCGGAGCCATGGCGTTGATGACCAGCTGTGCGGGGTTGTCGTCCCACAATACGATATCCACGCGCTCACCACCGAGCTCGTTGGACACCGCCTGAACACGCGAACCACGCATGCCCACACACGCACCAACCGGATCGATACGGCGATCGTTGGTCTTCACGGCAATCTTTGCCCGTGAGCCAGGATCTCGTGCAGCACCGCGAATTTCGATCAGCTCTTCAGCAATCTCTGGCACTTCGATCCGGAACAGTTCGATCAGCATCTGCGGATCGGTACGGCTCAGGATCAGCTGAGGACCACGGTGGTCCGTGCGGATTTCCTGCAGCAGAGACCGGACGCGATCGCCCATACGGAAGGTCTCGCGTGGAATCAGTTGATCCCGCGGTAGCAGCGCTTCGGCATTGGCACCGAGATCCACAATGATGTTATCGCGCGTCACTTTCTTAACAGTGCCCGACACCAACTCACCGACCCGATCGCGGTAACTGTCGACGATCTTGGTGCGCTCGGCTTCACGGACCTTCTGGAAGATGATTTGCTTGGCAGCCTGCGCGCCGATACGGCCAAACGCGACCGATTCCACCTTCTCTTCGTGGATATCACCGGGCTTCAGGTTGGTGTCAATTTCTTCCGCTTCCTGCAGCGTCAACTCGGTGCCCAATGCCGGCACGGCGTCGTTGTCCACTACCAGCCAGCGACGGAAGGTTTCGTATTCACCGGTACGTCGGTCGATAGATACGCGGATATCCGCTTCTTCGTCGTCGTAGCGTTTCTTGGCAGCGGTGGCGAGCGCCAGCTCAATCGCCTCAAAGATGACGTCCTTCTCGACACCCTTCTCGTTCGAGACGGATTCAACCACCAGCAAAATCTCTTTACTCATTGGATTGCCCTGCCTATAAATTAATTCGTTGCGTCCACTGACTTATTCGAAAACGGGAACAATGTTCGCTTTTTCAATGCTGTCGAATGGCAACAGGTATTCGTGGTCATCCACCACCAGAACCACCTCGTCGCCCTCAACGCCTTTGATCAAACCCTGGAATTTGCGGCGTCCTTCGAACGCCATGCGCAATCTCAGCTGCACCTGATGACCAATAAACGCCTCGTACTGCTCCAGGCGAAACAGCGGCCGATCCATGCCGGGAGAAGACACCTCGAGGGTATATTCCGTCTGGATCGGATCCTCGACATCCATCACACCGCTGGCCTGCCGGCTGACAGACTCACAGTCTTCGATGCCAATCCCGTTCTCCGCGTCGTCGATAAACAACCGCAGAAGCGAGTGGTGACCCTGGGAGCGGAACTCAATGCCCCAGAACTCATAGCCAAGCCCTTCCACCACGGGCCTGAGAATTTCTTCCAGCTGCTTCAACTTGGCTGACAAAGCGTTACGGTCTCCGCTGTAATTTTCCAAATGCCAAAAACAAAAAAAGGGCTGTATATCAGCCCTTTTTATGCACCAGGGCCCCATGCGCCAGGCCCCTTAATCAAAAAGCCCCGAACATTGTGGGGCTTTTTGTTGCAAGAACTCGCAGAAGATACAGCCGTAAAAAACGTCTTCTGCTGACAGACACCTGGCCTGCCAGAAGTGGCGTGAAACAACACTTCAACGCCGACTCCAATAACCGCCGGAGTATAGAGACGACGGCCTTTCTGGTCAAGGACTGACCAAAAAAAACGGCCTGGATAATCCAAGCCGTTTTCTACTCAAAATGGTGCCCAGGGCCGGACTCGAACCGGCACGGCTTTCGCCACTACCCCCTCAAGATAGCGTGTCTACCAGTTCCACCACCTGGGCAACAACTTCACTCGAGATCAGGGAGATCACTGTCTTCCCCACCCTCGGTTTCTTTCTGGCTTGCAGCCTCGCCGTCAACCGGCGCTGATTCCTCGGCAGGAGACTCCTGCACCTGGGGAATACCGACTTCGCCCGCAACTTCGGCGCGCTGCTTTGCAAACACCGCCAGAGAAAAACTTGTCACAAAAAATACAATGGCCAGAAACGTCGTAAAGCGAGTCAGGAAACTTCCGCTACCCTGGCTACCAAAAACGGTCTGGGACGCGCCACCGCCGAAAGCAGCTCCGGCATCTGCGCCTTTACCCTGCTGAATCAACACCAGACCCACCAGTGCAACGGCAATAACCACGTGCACAACGACTACCAGTGTTTCTACCCAATCCATAACGACTCTCGTCTATTCTCAGCTATCGGACTCGCCTGGCACTGCCTGGCAAATCCTTACAAATTCGTCGGCTTTCAACGATGCACCGCCAATCAGACCACCGTCGATGTCCGGCTGCGCAAACAAAGCGGGCGCATTATCCGCTTTTACACTGCCGCCGTAAAGTATCGATACGTTTTTTGCCGGTGCACCCAGCGCTTCTAACTGCTCCCGGATCGCGCCATGCATGGCCTGGGCGTCGTCAGCGGTGGCTGTTTTCCCCGTTCCGATGGCCCACACCGGCTCATAGGCAACGACAATCTGCGACCACTGATCCCCGGACACACCCGACAGACCGGCGCGAACCTGCTCAGAAACCACCGCCTCTGCGCTGCCTTGCTCACGCTCCTCCAGGGTCTCACCCACGCACACAACCGCCACAAGGCCGGCTGACAACGCCTGCGTGACCTTTTCGGCCACCTGTTCATCGGTCTCGCCAAACAACTGGCGACGCTCCGAGTGACCGATCAAGGTGTACTTGCAACCAATATCTGCGGCCATGGCCGCTGCAATCTCACCGGTGTATGCGCCAGACTCCCAGCGAGCGACATTCTGAACGCCCACCTGAATGTCTTTCCCGGCGCCTCGAATCACATCAGAGACGTACAGAGCGGGAGGAATGATAACAACCTCCACCCCATTATCAAGGGATCCAGCCTCTTCATTGATCGCGCCAGTCAACAGGGAAACAAGCTCAGAAGAGCCATTCATTTTCCAGTTGCCAGCCACAATTTTGCGTCGCATACAGACCTCTGATTCGGCCCTGACTCAGGAGAGCGCGGAACTATACCCTAGACACCGGGCACCGACAACCGCCACTGCACCACTCAGGCCTTCGATTTTTCCACAACAATGGCAAGTTGTTCAGCCACTTGCGTAATACCCGCTTCGTCCTTCCCTTCCGCCATGACGCGGATCAGCGGCTCTGTGCCAGAGGCCCGAAGCAGAATCCGACCGTTGCTGCCGAGACGCTCCTCAGCCTCTTTCACCGCTGCCGAAATATCATCCCGTTCAAATGGATCAAAACGACTCTCGACGCGCACGTTGATCATCTTCTGGGGCAACTTGGTCATGCCCTGGCGCATGTCTGAGAGACTCTTACCAGCGCGGCTCAGCGCAAGCAGCACCTGCAGCGCCGAGACGATGCCATCGCCGGTACTGGTACAATCCCTGACCACCAGGTGTCCGGAGCCTTCTCCGCCCACCAACCAGTCGCGATTCAGCAGCCGCTCCATCACGTAGCGGTCACCCACATTGGCGCGCTCGAATTCGATACCCTGACCCTGAAGCGCCAACTCCACACCCAGGTTGGTCATCAATGTGCCCACAACACCGCCCTGCAGCGTGCCTGCAGCGTGGCGCTGAGAGGCGATGATGTACAGCAGCTCGTCACCGTCGACCTCGGAGCCATCCCGGTCGACCATCAGCACGCGGTCGCCATCACCGTCAAAGGCAATGCCCATGTCCGCACCTTTCTCCACAACCGCCTTCTTCAGGCCATCCAGATGGGTCGAACCTACATTGAGATTGATGTTAAGGCCGTCGGGTTCTGCGCCGACCACCGAGATTTTTGCGCCCAGCTCTTTAAACACCTTTGGCGCCACGTGATAGGTGGCCCCATGAGCACAATCCAGCACCAGGTGCAGACCTTCGAGTGAAAACGAGTTGGGAACGGTGCTCTTGCAGAACTCCACGTAACGACCCGGGGCATCGTCAATCCGGAACGCCTTGCCCAGCTCCTTGGAATCGCAGACTTCGATAGGCCGCTCTAGCCAGCGCTCGATTTCCAGCTCCAGCTCGTCGTCCAGCTTGGTACCTTCCGGCGAGAAGAACTTGATGCCGTTGTCATAATGAGGGTTGTGGGATGCACTGATCACGATGCCGGCAGAAGCGCGGAAAGTTCGCGTCAGGTAGGCTATGGCCGGTGTTGGCATGGGGCCCAGCAGCTTCACATCGACGCCGGCTGCCGCCAGACCCGCTTCCAGGGCCGACTCAAACATGTAACCGGACAGACGCGTGTCCTTGCCGATCAGGACACTGTTCCTCTGCCCGTCACGCTTGAACGCCTGGCCTGCCGCCCAACCAAGGTGGAGCATGAAATCGGGGGTGATCGGGGATTTGCCCACGTGCCCTCGAATGCCATCCGTACCAAAGTATTTTTTCTTGCTCATCGACCGGCTTCCTCCATTGCAGCGACAACCTTCACTGCATCGACCGTTTCCCGGACATCGTGCACGCGAATGACAGACGCCCCTTTCATGGCTGCTATTGTCGCGGCTGCAACACTCGCCGACAAGCGCTCCTGCACATCCCGGCCCGTAATGTGACCCAACATGCTCTTCCGCGACATCCCTACCAGCAATGGATGCCCCAGGGCCCTTAACTGTTCAAGCGAACTCAGCAACTGCAGATTGTGATTAAGGGATTTTCCGAAGCCAAACCCGGGATCCAGCAGGATCCGCTCCGGATTCACTCCGGCGGCCTCAACGACCCTGAGCCGCTCGGAGAGGAACTGGGACACTTCCTGGCAGACATTGCGATAACTCGGATTGTCCTGCATGTGGTCCGGTTCACCCTGGATGTGCATCAGACATACCGGCACCCCTGCCTGTGCAGCTGCCTCAGGCGCCCCGGGCCGCTGGAGCGCCCGCACGTCGTTGATTAATCCGGCGCCGAGCTTCACCGCCTCGGACATGACTTCCGGCGAGCTGGTGTCCACGGAAATGACCACGTCGAGCTCTTTCGCAATGGCTTCAATCACTGGACACACGCGCGCCAACTCCTCATCGAGAGGGACAGGGGTTGCCCCGGGCCGCGTCGACTCACCTCCCACATCAACGAAAGTGGCGCCGTCTGCGACCATTTCGCGGGCCTTCATCAGTGCAGCGTCAATCTGATTGAACTGACCGCCATCAGAAAACGAGTCGGGAGTGACATTCAAAACGCCCATCACATGACTGCGGGACATATCCAGTGTCCGGCCCGCAAAGTTCATCTGCATAGCTGATTCCTATAGTTCACAAAAAGAAACGCCGCCCCCGCAGGGACGGCGTCATCTTGAGTCCGATCAATTCCAGGCGGGTCAGTGCTCGCCTGCGGGACGGCCGATGTCCGGCTGGCGACCATCATCGGACCCTTTCGGAGTCGCCGGTGCTTCGTCCGCTGACGCGCCACCGGTCGGCCCGCTGTCGCCCCAACCTTTCGGCGGACGCGGCACACGGCCTTCCATGATGTCGTCGATCTGATGGCGGTCGATGGTCTCATATTTCATGAGCGCCTCGGCCATCATGTCCAGCTTGTCCCGGTTGTCCTTGAGAATCTGGGTCGCCTTTTCGTAACAGCTGTCGATGATGTTACGAACTTCCTCGTCGATTCTCTGCGCCGTCTCCGGTGAATACACCGTGTGAGACTGGCCGGCAGAACGACCCAGGAACGGCTCTTCACTGTCCGTGTCGTACTGCAGTGGGCCCAGCTTCTCAGAAAGACCCCACTTGGTGACCATATTACGGGCCAGACTGGTGGCACGCTCGATGTCGTTGGAAGCACCGGTGGTAACACCGTCGAAACCAAGGGTCAGTTCCTCAGCAATCCGGCCACCAAACAGGCTGCAGATGGAACTGATCAGGAAACGCTTGCTGTGGCTGTACTTGTCCTCTTCCGGGAGGAACATCGTGACACCCAGAGCTCGGCCACGAGGGATGATACTGACTTTGTAAACCGGATCGTGCTCCGGCATCAGCCGGCCCACAATGGCGTGACCAGATTCGTGGTACGCGGTGTTCTGCTTCTCTTTCTCGCTCATCACCATGGACTTGCGCTCGGCGCCCATCATGATTTTGTCTTTTGCGAGCTCGAACTCTTCCATGGAAACCAGGCGCTGGTTGCGACGGGCCGCAAAGAGCGCCGCCTCGTTCACCAGGTTGGCAAGATCTGCACCGGAGAAGCCAGGCGTACCGCGGGCAATCAGCTGTGGCTCAACGCCATCCGCCAGCGGCACCTTCTTCATGTGCACTTTCAGGATCTGCTCACGACCGATTATGTCTGGCAGGCCAACAACAACTTGGCGGTCGAAACGGCCAGGACGCAGCAGAGCCGGGTCAAGAACGTCCGGACGGTTGGTCGCCGCGATGACGATGACGCCCTCATTGCCTTCGAAGCCGTCCATTTCAACGAGTAACTGGTTCAAAGTCTGTTCGCGCTCGTCATGACCGCCGCCCATGCCAGCGCCGCGGTGACGACCGACCGCATCAATCTCGTCGATAAAAATGATGCAGGGGCTCTGCTTCTTGGCCTGCTCGAACATGTCCCGTACACGGGACGCGCCGACACCGACGAACATTTCTACGAAGTCGGAACCAGAGATCGAGAAAAACGGCACCTTGGCCTCACCCGCGATCGCTTTGGCCAGCAACGTTTTACCGGTACCGGGCTGACCGACCATGAGCACGCCTTTAGGAATACTGCCGCCGAGGCGCTGGAACTTGCTGGGATCCCGCAGGAAATCCACCAACTCCTTCACGTCTTCCTTGGCCTCGTCCACGCCCGCAACGTCAGCGAACGTGGTCTTGATCTGATCTTCGCTCATCAGGCGGGCTTTGCTCTTACCAAAGGACATAGGTCCTTTGCCGCCGCCACCGCCTTGCATCTGTCGCATGAAGAACACAAACAACGCGATGATGATCAGTATCGGGAAGGCAGCGACCAACAGCTGTGTCCACAGCGACTGACGCTCAGGCTCCTTACCGATGACTTCGACGTTGTTCGCCAGAAGATCATCCATCAATTTGTTGTCAGCCACTTGCGGTCGCACGGTCTGAAACTGGGAACCGTCTCCACGCGTGCCCTGAATTTCCAGCCCGTCAATAGTGACCTGACGGACCTGACCGTCCTGCACCATTTCGACAAACTGAGAGTAATTAACCTGCTGACCACTGGTGGTAGGCGTAAAGTTCTGAAATACCATCAGTAGTACGGCGGCTATGATTAGCCAGAGAACCAGATTTTTTGCCATATCGTTCAAGGATCGTCACCTGTGAATTGAAGAGCTGCTCCGCTAGAAGAAACCCTTTTACGTCACCTTACACCAAATATACGCCCACTCACCACAAATGGCCCAGCCTACTCCGGGAGCAGGCCGCTGCGGACGCTATCTCAGCCTTTAAAACCCTTACACACCTGATAGATTTCCCGAGATCTCGCTCGGGAGGAATCCGGTTTTCTGCTGACAACGGTTGCAAAGCTCTTTCGCATCTCAGATAGCAAGGCGTCAAAACCTTCGCCCTGAAACACCTTGGCCACGAACACCCCGCCAGGCTTAAGCACCTGCTGAGCCATGTCCAGGGCCAGTTCAACCAGCCCCATGGCATTCGGGATATCAACCGCGGCCATACCACTCATATTGGGTGCCATATCTGAAATTACAACGTCTGCACGACGATCGCCCAGCAGATCCAGCAATTCATCCAACACCGACTGCTCTGTAAAGTCGCCTTTAACAAACTCCACGCCGGCAATCGGACTCATATCCAGGATGTCGCTCGCCACGACCACGCCTGTGTCCCCGACGCATTCAACGGCCACCTGCGACCAACCGCCCGGGGCGGCGCCAAGATCGACCACCAGCTGACCCGGCTTGAAGAAACGGTCTTTCTTATCCAGCTCGATGAGCTTGTAGCTGGCTCGGGAGCGATAGCCGTCTTCGCGGGATTTTTTGACCCAGACGTCATCGAAATGTTCCTTGAGCCAGCGGTCGCTGGTTTTTGAACGGGCCAAACCCACCTCCTGCCAAACATTTGGATCGCCTCCCGAACCTTCGGAATACGTGGTAACGGCAATTACCCGCACCGGACGATCTGTTACACTCCGCCATTCTATCGAAACCGCAGCAACTCTTCTGCTGACCTTTTGTTAATCGCGTTCATAAAGAGAGCACATCATGAGCCTGTCACCTGAACAGCGGCGGGAGTACCGCAGCATTGCCCACAATCTGAAGCCCGTCATCATCGTGGGCGACAAAGGCCTGAGTGAGGGACTTCAGGAGGAACTGGACCGGGCGCTCAATGATCACGAACTGATCAAGGTGAAAGTCGCCAGTCAAGACCGCGAGGTTCGTCAGGAAGCGATTGCAGAACTGTGCCAGATGTCCGGCGCAGAACTGGTGCAAACCATCGGAAAAATCGCGGTAATCCTGCGCCGGGCAAAGAAGCCCAACCCCAAGCTCTCCAATCTTTTACGCAACAAGAGCTGATTGATTTCCTTCCGGAAAGACGCAAAAAGCCGGCTCTGAACAAGCCGGCTTTTTAGCGATCAGTTGAAACACCTGCGATCAGATGTGTTCAACCTGTTCGATTTCGTACTCGACCGTGCCAGAAGGGACGCGAATTGCCACCACATCATCTTCGCTTTTGCCAATCAGGGCTCGGGCAATTGGCGATGAAATCGACAGCTTGCCAGCCTTGATATCGGCCTCATCCTCACCGACGATCTGATAGATCACCTGCTCGTCTGTGTCGACATTCAGCAGATGCACCGTCGTCCCGAAAATCACCTTGCCGGTATTTTCGATGGTGGTCACGTCGATCACCTGAGCGACCGACAGCTTGCCTTCGATTTCCTGAATGCGCCCCTCAATGAAGCTCTGCTGCTCACGGGCAGCATGATATTCGGCATTCTCTTTCAGGTCGCCGTGTTCGCGGGCATCCGCGATGGCTTCAATCACACGCGGACGATCTTCGGACTTGAGCTTTTGAAGCTCTTCCCGCAGGCGGGTTTCTCCCGCCTTTGTCATCGGTACTCTGTCAGCCATGATATTAATTCCCTGAATGTAGGTCCTGGAGCCGGCGAACCGTGCGCTCCGGACCGAATTTGATCGCCCTGCAGAAAGCTTCGCCGCCTGCCAGTGTGGTCGTGTAGGTCACCTTGGTCTGCAAGGCCGACTGACGAATCTGTGCAGAGTCGGCAATGGCTTTGCGCCCTTCGGTGGTGTTGATAATCAGTTGGACCTGACCATTCTTGATGGCATCCACGATGTGTGGACGCCCTTCGCGAACCTTGTTTACGCGCTGCACTTCAATGCCGGCTGCACGCAATGCTTCGGCAGTGCCGGTCGTCGCAATCAGCTTGAACCCGGCAGCCACCAGGTCCTGAGCCACGGCCGCAGCCCCCGGCTTATCAACATCCCGCACTGACATGAATGCAGTACCCTGGGCTGGCAAACGCTCACCAGAAGCAAGAGCCGCCTTGGCGAAGGCCTCATCGAAGCTCTCGCCAATTCCCATCACCTCACCGGTGGACTTCATTTCAGGCCCCAGGATCGGGTCAACCGCCGGGAATTTGTTGAATGGGAATACCGATTCTTTCACAGAGAAGTGGGTTGGCACCACTTCTTCAGTGAAGCCCTGCTCTGCCAGAGATGTGCCAGCCATCACACGGGCAGCCACCTTGGCCAGAGAAACACCGATGGCCTTGGACACGAAGGGCACGGTCCGCGACGCACGGGGATTCACCTCGATCACGTAGATCTGATCACCCTGCCAGGCAAGCTGCACGTTCATCAATCCGACGACGTCCAGCTCGATGGCCATCTTTTTGACCGCATCGCGCATCTGGTCCTGAACCGCTTTGGGCAGGCTGTACGGCGGCAGAGAACAAGCGGAGTCACCAGAGTGAACACCGGCCTGTTCGATGTGCTGCATAATGCCGCCAATCACCACATTCTCACCATCGCTGATGGCATCAATGTCCACCTCGATGGCGGCGTTCAGGAAGTGATCCAGCAACACAGGGCTGTCATTGGATACGAGGACGGCGCTGCGCATGTAACGAACCAGCTCTTCCTCATCGTAAACGATTTCCATGGCACGCCCACCCAGTACATAGGAAGGACGGACCACCAGCGGATAACCGATTTCGCGAGCCGCAACTACACCTTCTTCATGACTGCGCACGGTGGCGTTTTCCGGCTGTAGCAGGCCGAGGCGACCAATCATCTGCTGGAAGCGCTCACGGTCTTCGGCGCGGTCGATGGCATCGGGGCTGGTTCCAATAATTGGAACGCCTGCTGCTTCAAGACCACGGGCCAGTTTCAATGGCGTCTGGCCACCGTACTGAACGATGACGCCCTTGGGCTTTTCAACGTTGATGATCTCAAGCACGTCTTCGAGGGTAATGGGTTCGAAGTAGAGCCGGTCCGACGTGTCGTAGTCGGTAGACACGGTTTCCGGGTTGCAGTTGATCATGATGGTTTCATAACCATCTTCACGCATCGCCAGTGCAGCGTGAACACAGCAGTAATCAAACTCGATGCCCTGACCAATTCGGTTGGGACCGCCGCCAATCACCACAATCTTGTCGCGGTCAGAGACGTCCGCCTCGCACTCCTCCTCATACGTGGAGTACATGTACGCGGTGGACGAAGCGAATTCGGCTGCACAGGTGTCGACCCGCTTGTACACCGGACGCACATCCAGATCGTGCCGCAGTTTACGCAGGCTCACTTCAGAGATGCCGAGCACTTTCGCAAGACGCGCGTCCGAGAAGCCTTTGCGCTTCAGGCGGAACAGGGTGTCGCGATCAATGTCCGCTTTACCTGCCGATTTCAGCGCCTGCTCTTCATTAATCAGGTCCTGAATCTGGATCAGATACCAGCGATCCACGTGGGTATTGCGGAAGACTTCGTCCAGGGTCATGCCAGCGCGGAACGCGTCACCGATATACCACAGGCGTTCAGCACCGGGCACGTTCATTTCCTGAATGAGGGTTTCCCGGCCGTCGGTGGTTTCCAGATCGACCATTTCCTCAAAGCCTTCCGAGCCCACTTCCAGGCCGCGCATGGCTTTTTGCATGGACTCCTGGAAAGTGCGACCAATGGCCATGACTTCACCCACAGACTTCATCTGAGTGGTCAGTCGGGCGTCGGCCTGCGGGAACTTTTCAAAGGTAAACCGCGGAATCTTGGTCACGACGTAGTCGATGCTCGGCTCGAACGACGCCGGCGTGACACCGCCAGTGATCTCGTTGCGCAGCTCATCCAGCGTGTAGCCAACCGCCAGCTTTGCCGCCACTTTAGCAATCGGGAAACCGGTCGCCTTGGACGCCAGCGCCGAGGAACGGGACACCCGCGGGTTCATTTCGATGACCACCATGCGACCGTTGTCCGGATTCACACCGAACTGGACGTTGGAGCCGCCGGTTTCGACACCGATCTCACGCAGAACCGCCAGCGAGGCGTTCCGCATGATCTGATATTCCTTGTCTGTCAGGGTCTGGGCCGGCGCAACGGTGATCGAGTCACCGGTGTGCACGCCCATGGCGTCGAAGTTTTCGATGGCACAGACAATGATGCAGTTGTCGTTTTTGTCCCGGACAACTTCCATCTCGTATTCTTTCCAGCCGATCAACGATTCGTCGATCAGCAGTTCATTGGTCGGCGAAAGGTCCAGACCGCGGGTACAAATTTCTTCAAACTCGTCGCGGTTGTAGGCAATGCCGCCACCAGAGCCGCCCATAGTGAAGGACGGGCGGATGATGCATGGAAAGCCGATGTCGTCGGCCACTTTCCAGGCTTCTTCCATGGAATGGGCGATGGTGGCCCGCGGGCATTCCAGGCCGATTTTGCGCATGGCCTTGTCGAACCGATCGCGGTCTTCGGCCTTGTCGATGGTGTCGGCGTTGGCGCCGATCATCTCAACGCCGTGTTCGGCCAATACACCATGACGCTCCAGATCCAACGCACAGTTCAGTGCGGTCTGACCACCCATGGTGGGCAACAACGCGTCCGGCTTTTCTTTCTCGATAATCTTGGAAACGGTTTTCCAGGTAATCGGCTCGATGTAGGTGGCGTCTGCCATCACCGGGTCGGTCATGATGGTCGCCGGGTTGGAGTTCACCAGGATGACACGGTAACCCTCTTCCCGAAGCGCCTTACACGCCTGTGCACCGGAATAGTCAAACTCACACGCCTGGCCGATCACGATCGGGCCTGCGCCCAGAATCAGAATGCTTTTTAGGTCGGTACGCTTCGGCATTAACGTGCCTCCATCAAGCGAATAAATTCATCGAACAACGGCGCCACGTCGTGCGGGCCCGGACTGGCTTCCGGATGACCCTGGAAGCTGTAGGCTGGCTTGTCTGTGCGACGGATGCCCTGCAGCGATCCATCAAACAGGGACTTGTGAGTAGCCTTCACATTCGCCGGCAAGCTGTCTTCGTCTACCGCGAACCCGTGGTTCTGGCTGGTGATCATAACCGTGCCGTCCGCCAGGTCCTGTACCGGATGGTTTGCACCATGATGGCCATGCCCCATCTTGACGGACTTTGCGCCGCTCGCCAGGGCCAGCAGCTGATGCCCCAGGCAGATACCGAATACTGGTAGGTCGGTTTCCAGAATCTCGCGGATGGCCTGGATAGCATAGTCACAGGGCTCCGGGTCACCCGGGCCGTTGGAGAGAAACACGCCATCTGGTTTCATCGCCAGCACTTCCGACGCCGGCGTCTGTGCCGGAACAACCGTGATGTCGCAGCCTCGGCTGGCCAGCATGCGGAGGATGTTCAGCTTCACGCCGAAGTCGTAAGCGACGACTTTAAATTTGGATTCTGCACGCTCGCCGTAGCCATCGGTGATTGACCACTCGGTCTGGCTCCAGGTCCAGGTTTTGTCGGTGGTCACTTCCTTGGCCAGATCCATGCCCTTGAGTCCCGGGAAGGCCTTGGCCAGTTCCAGTGCACGCTCGGCTGTCGCGTCGGCACCAGCGACGATGGCGCCGTTCTGGGACCCTTTATCCCGCAGGATTCGGGTCAGGCGGCGTGTGTCGATGTCGGCGATGCCGACGATGTTGTTGCTCTTCAGGTAATCTTGCAAAGAGCCCTGGCTACGCCAGTTGCTGGCCATCAGGGGCAGATCGCGAATCACCAGTCCGGCCGCCTGGACTTTGTCAGACTCAACGTCTTCTTCGTTGACGCCGGTGTTTCCGATGTGTGGATAGGTGAGAGTTACGATCTGGCGAGAATAAGAGGGGTCGGTCAGGATTTCCTGGTATCCGGTCATGGCGGTGTTGAACACCACCTCCCCACTGGTTTCCCCTTCGGCACCCATGGCGGTGCCGTAAAACAGGCTTCCGTCAGCAAGTGCGAGAATGGCTGGTGTACTCAAGGCTTGTATCCTCATCGAGTGGCGTACAGGTTCGTCACGAACAGGAACGCAAGCGCAAATTCAGGTCGCAAAAAAGCGAGAGGGAGTATGAGACTCCGTCCCGCTTTTGTTCTGAGCTTTTCGTTAGCTACGCTTGGTGCAGTTAAACCGCCTTATTGTAAAAAATATGCGGCTTGGTGTCCACGCTGATTTGGGCTTTGACTCGAATGACGCCACCCCGGTAAGCGGCCGAATTCTCCTTCCGGGAAACGCTACAAGCACATCCATGTGCGCTTGATCTTCGGCCATCCATGGCCTTTGACATTCCCGGAAGGAGAATTCACCCGCTCACCTCAGAGGGAGCCTTTAAGCAACTGCGCTTACTTGAGGTTCAGAACATCCTGCATGTCGTACAACCCGGCCGGCTTATCTTTTAGCCAAAGCGATGCACGCATTGCGCCCTTAGCAAAGGTCATACGGCTGCTGGCTTTGTGGGTGATCTCGATGCGCTCGCCTTCGGTGGCGAACAGGACGGTGTGGTCGCCGACCACGTCGCCTGCGCGAATGGTCTCGAAACCGATTTCCTTGCGGGTGCGCTCACCGGTGAAGCCTTCGCGGCCGTAGACGGCGCATTCTTTGAGGTCGCGCCCGAGAG
>CAZWEP010000049.1:0-21174 GCA_964632565.1 uncultured Marinobacter sp.
GGATTTTCTTCCACAATCACCATGTCGGCGTGTTTGGCCTTCAGGAAACCCTGTTCGGACATGGTGCCAAGAAAGGCCAGCAGGTGATCGTAGTAGCCGTCGACGTTGAGAAACGCACAGGGTTTGTTGTGGTATCCAAGCTGGGCCCAGGTCCAGGCTTCGAAAATTTCATCCATGGTGCCGGGACCACCGGGCAGCGCTACGAAGGCATCCGCCAGCTCGGCCATGCGGGCCTTGCGCTCGTGCATGGAGCCAACGATGTCGAGCTGCGTCAGGCCCTGATGTGCCAACTCCCTGTCGCGCAGGGATTCGGGAATCACTCCGTGGGCCTGCCCACCGTTTTCCATCACGGAATCCGCGATGACTCCCATAAGGCCAATATTGCCTCCTCCAAACACCAGTCCTATGCCCAGTCGGGCCATCGTTCGACCGAAATGTTCGGCAATTTCAGTGAATAGGGGCGATTTTCCCGGATTTGAGCCACAAAAGACGGCAATTTTCATAATGTTCGCTCTTCTTGTTATGATCTTTTCGTCTACAGTCCGGAGCATGTTGTCTCCGGCAAAACTATACTGACAGACGTTAGCCAGGGAGAGCTACAACGGTCGAACCTCGAAAGGACCTTGAAAAACAGAACTGGACTACGACTATCAAACGCCTCAATACACTAAGAAGCCGCCTTATTCTGGTTTTTGGCGGATCAATACTCGTGGCCACCATCGTGGGCACGTGGCTGGCTAGTGACCTTGCCGTTGAAGCCCTGCGCAAATCCACTGGACAGAATCTTGAAGAAGTCGCGGTGCAGCTGCGCGACAAAATCGAGACTGACCTGCACGCTCGCTACCTCGACCTCACCATTGCCGGTTCGTTCGCATCCCAGAACCTAGGGACGTCAAACGTTCGTGATGTCAGCGCGGTGCTGGATACCCTGCATGACAGTTTTTCAAGCTACGCGTGGATCGGGCTGGTCGACACCAACGGCGCCGTGTTGGAAAGTACAGATGGCTTGCTGAAAGGCGTGAATGTGAACCACCGGCCCTGGTTTCAAAAAGCACTGACCAAGCCGTTTGTGGGGGATGCGCATGAGGCGGTGCTGCTTGCGGAAAAGCTCGAGAACCCATCTGGCTCACCGCTACGATTTGTCGATGTCGCCGTGCCTCTTAGAGCGGACGATGGTTCGGTTTGGGCGGTACTGGGGGCACACCTCTACCTCGACTGGGTGGCTGACATGGGGCAATCCTTTCTGGCCCCTCTTCAGGAGCGTCTCAAGTCAGAACTGATCGTTGCCGACAATAAGGGCAGCATTCTGATTGGCCCGCCCGCCAGTGTTGGGAAGCAACTCCCGGAATCGCTGATCAAGGCGACCCAGAAACAAATGTCCGGTTACGAGACTCTCCCAATGGATGTGTTTGATGGCGGAGAGGTGACTGCCTCGCAACGCTACCTCGTGGGATTCAGCCCCCTGCGGGACCGCCCTGAATACGAAAGTTTCGACTGGCTGGTGTTGGTCCGCAAGCCGGCGGCAGCGGCCTTTCAGCCGGCCAGGGATCTCCAGAACTCTCTGATGCTGGGGGGCGCATTGGTCGCCGGAGTGCTGACCATCTTTGCGGGTCTGGCCGCCCGACGCACGACCCGTCCCCTGCTTAAAATGGCCCGCCAGGCCCAGAGGCTGGATCCGGAAGATCCCGACTCGCTGATCCAACTGCGCGACGAATATGATGAGGTGAAAACCCTGTCTTCAGTCCTGCGGGATTTGATTCGCCGGCTGGCTGATAAAACCCACGAAATGAACGAGCTGAACCAGTCTCTGGAACATCGGGTAGTCGAGCGGACCCGTGAGCTCGAGTCCGTTAACCTGGCGTTGGAACAAACGGTTCGGACAGACTCGCTGACCGGCACCAACAATCGCCGATACTACTTTGAACTCGGCCAGATCGCGCTGAAAAAAGCCCTTCGCTCCGGCGCGCCCATCAGTGTGATTATGTTCGACGCCGATCATTTCAAAACGATCAACGACTCGTTTGGTCACGCCGTTGGCGATAAGGCGCTTATTCATTTGTGTCGCATGGCAGAAAATGCCATTCGGGACATTGATGTATTGGCCAGAATTGGCGGTGAGGAATTCGCTGTTCTGTTGGAGAACACAGACGAAGAAGCAGCAGCGATTGTCGCCGAGCGCATCCGTACGGGCGTCGGGGACCATCCCCTATCGCTGGAACGGGGCGAACTGAATCTTTCCGTGAGCGCAGGTGTGGCCAGCTTCCATCCCGAAAAATCCGACGATCTGGACGCCCTGCTCCTGCTGGCGGACAAAGCGCTCTATGCCGCCAAAGCGGGTGGAAGGAATCAGGTCTGCCGGTATTCAGCACTGGACCCTGCATAAAAAAGCCCCAGGCCTCGATCAAGGCGTGGGGCAAACAGCACGGGCTGTATTGGGGTCAGCCGTGTGAACAACTTGGGGTCAAAACTGCGTCAACCCCGTAAAACTCAGTCAGGCAGCGGCGCTGTCGCTACCTTCGTCGTCAACCGAGTTGCGGATGAGGAAGTCAAACGCGCTCAGTGCGGCCTTCGAACCCTCGCCCATGGAAATCACGATCTGTTTGTAGGGCACAGTCGTGGCATCACCGGCAGCAAACACTCCGGGAATTGACGTTTCACCACGGTCATCGACGATGATCTCGCCATGTTGGCTCAGCTCGATACTGCCTTTAAGCCACTCTGTGTTCGGAAGCAGGCCAATTTGTACGAAAACCCCCTCCAGAGCGACGTCATGTTCGTCGCCAGACTGACGGTCTTTGTATCTGAGGCCACTGACCTTGCCGTTCTCGCCTACGATCTCCGTAGTTTGAGCAGAAGTAAGGATTTCCACGTTGTTCAGGCTTCGCAGTTTCTTCTGCAGAACGTCGTCCGCCTTCATCTCATCGGCGAATTCCAATAAGGTCACGTGGCCAACAATGCCCGCAAGGTCAATGGCTGCTTCTACGCCCGAGTTACCGCCACCGATAACTGCAACCCGCTTGCCCTTAAACAGCGGACCGTCACAGTGGGGGCAGTATGCCACGCCCTTGTTGCGGTACTCCTCTTCGCCCGGAACACCAAGCTCACGCCAGCGGGCGCCCGGTGACAGCACCAACGTACGTGACTTCAGCGAAGCACCGTTGGCCAGCTCAATTTCGTGATAGCCACCCTGTTTGGCGGCCGGAACCAGCTTTTCCGCACGCTGCAGATTCATGATATCCACGTCATACTCTTTGACGTGCTGCTCCATGGCTGCAACCAGCTTTGGGCCCTCGGTATACGGCACGGAAATCAGGTTTTCGATACCCATCGTGTCCGCCACTTGGCCGCCAAAGCGCTCGGCCACAATACCGGTAGAGATGCCCTTACGAGCTGCGTAGATCGCCGCTGAAGAGCCCGCCGGGCCACCACCCACAATCAGAACCTCGAACGGGTCCTTGTGCTTCAGCTTCTCTGCTTCACGCGCTTCTGCACCCGTATCGATCTTCGCCACAATCTCACCCAGGGTCATACGACCCTGACCGAAGGGCTCACCATTAAGAAACACGCTGGGCACGGCCATCACTTCTCGCTGCTCCACTTCATCCTGGAACAGCGCCCCGTCGATGGAGGTGTGCTTGATACGCGGGTTGAGCACCGCCATCAGGTTCAACGCCTGGACCACATCAGGGCAGTTCTGGCAGGACAGGGAAAAGTAGGTTTCAAACTCGAAGTCACCATCCAGGTCTTTCACCTGCTCAATCACATCCTGACTCTCTTTTGAGGGATGGCCGCCAACCTGGAGCAAGGCCAACACCAGAGAGGTGAACTCATGGCCCATTGGAATACCGGCGAAGCGAACGCCAATCTCATCGCTGCCCACACGATTGATGGCAAAGGATGGACGCTTAACATCGGTGGCTTCTTCCGTGCGCAAGCTTATTTTGTCCGACATCGGCTCAATCTCTTCGAGCAATCCCTTGAGCTCTTGGGATTTGGCGCTGTCGTCGTAAGCCGCAACCAGTTCGATCGGCTGCTGCAACTTGCCCATGTAGGCTTTAAGCTGTTCCTTGATATTGGCGTCCAACATAATGCTGCCTTTCCTCCGATCAGTGTAAATCACGATTATTCAAACTGTTACGCACAATAAGGGCGATCGGTTGGAAGCTCAAATTAATTGCTTCGAAATAAATGATAGCCTTGCCCTATATTGGCACGAACTCTTCGGTATCCCAGACGCACAAAAGGCCCGCTGGGCGGGCCTTTTGAAAAGACGGGCCGCCCTGACGGGCAGCCGGATCGTCCTGCATCAGCTTAGATCTTGCCGACGAGATCCAGTGAAGGAGCCAGAGTCTCTTCACCTTCTTTCCACTTCGCCGGGCAAACTTCACCAGGGTGCTTGCGCACGTACTGGGCAGCTTTGACCTTACGCATCAGGTCGTCGGCGTCACGACCAATGCCTTCTGCCGTAATTTCCATCGCCTGGATAACGCCATCCGGATCGATCAGGAAAGTGGCGCGATCAGCGAGGCCCTGGCCTTCACGCATTACGCCAAAGTTGTTGGTGATGGTGCCAGTCTGGTCACCGACCATGTAGTAGTTGATCTTCCCGATGGTCTCGGAGCTGTCGTGCCAAGCCTTGTGGGTGAAGTGCGTGTCAGTAGACACGGAGAACACTTCCACACCCAGCTTCTGCAGCTCTTCGTACTTGTCTGCAACGTCGCCCAGCTCGGTTGGGCACACAAAAGTGAAGTCGGCTGGGTAGAAGAAGAAAACGGCCCACTTGCCCTTCACATCGGCTTCCGAAATTTCAACGAACTCGCCATTTTTGAAGGCGGTTGCATTAAACGGTTGAATTTCGCTGTTAATAATTCCCATCGTTTGACACTCCTTAAAGTGAATTGAAAGCACGTAAATAGATGGCGTGTAAATTATTGATTTCAACGCATCAAAACAAATAAATTATTTTTAGAAGTTTGATAGATGACTGCTATCAACGAAGGATTTCCGCAAACTGACTGTACAAGCCGATACCAACCAGCACATTGAACGGGAAGGTCACGCCCAGGGACGCCAGCATAGTGAGCCCCACATCTGCCTCCGGCACCGCATGACGTATGGCAACAGGTGCTGCAATGTAAGACGCGCTGGCCGTTAAAGTACCGAGAACAATAACGGTTCCCGGCGCCAGTCCCAGCCAGAGGCCGGTCAACAAGCCAGGAACTGCAAGCAGAGGTGGCGTGAGCAGCGCGAATACGATGACCCGCCAATGTTGGGGTTTGAGCTTGGCCAGGGTGCCAGCCGCCACCAGCCCCATCTCAAGCAGGAAAAGCGCCAGCACCAGAGAAAAAGCGCCGGTTAGCGGGTCGGTCACACCTTCTCCCTGGTTCGGTCCATAGAGAATACCAATAATGACACCGCCCACCAGCAACACGACGCTCCGGTTGGTCAGTGTTTCCTGCCAAAGCGCAGGCCCCTGACTCTGCGCTCCACCGGAGGTCGTCCCAAGACGCCGGTAAAGCCACAGCCCCGTCAGAATCGCAGGCAGCTCCAGAAGAACCAGATACAGAGTGACCTGGCCTCCGATTGCCAGTTCCCTGGCTTCGACCCAAGCCAATGCAACCGCAAAGGTGCCGGCGCTAACAGACCCGTAGTGCGCACAGAAACTCGCGGCATCCGGCACATTGAGCCTGACCAGGTGACGCAGGACCGGGTAGAGAATCAGCGGTATGAAAAACCCCAGCGACATGACCGCCAGAATCTCCGGGATCAGCCCCCAGTGCAGATTTCCGTGCAACGCCATACCGCCTTTCAGACCGATCGTAAGCATCAACAGCAAGCTGAGGATGTCATAGGCAGCTTTGGGTATTTCGAGGTCTGATTTCAAACTTCCTGCCAGAACCCCCAGCAGAAAAAACATCACGATAATGTCGGGCATTGCTCTCTTCCTGATTATGCGAATCCACTACGAAGGGCATAAAAAAGGGGCCCTGAGGCCCCAAAGTGTGCTTGCAATCGCTCTAGGCAACACCCCGCTGCTGTGACCCATTCACAGCAAACAGGTCGCTTTGCGTCTCCGAAACACCGGTCAGCCGCATGTCCTGCCGGGTAATTTCATACACGTGATACGCCTCAGGTCCGAACGGATCGAGCGCGGTGTCCACGTATTCAAAGTTGGCCGGCAAGGCGTCGCCGGAAAAGGCAATCTGGAAGGTCCGTCGAACGGAAGGGACCTCAACACTCAGCGGCTGTTCCACCCAGAGATACACCGCTTTGTCGGCGACCACGTATTCACTGCGAACGACTCGATAACCCTCTTTCAACGTCAGTACGTTGGGGCGCTTGTCGCTGTCCAAACGAAACTTGTGAATGGTTTTCATGTGCAGCTCTCCCTGTTGAGATACGGCGACATGATTCACCATTATTGGTTCGTTAAAAATAAACTTTTTTAGGGTTTATAGTTCGTTTTTTTCGAGCTTATCGTTAAGCTCCGGCCTTTCCCGAATCAATTCGGTCACCGCTGCGTTATGGGCGCCCCGGCCGCGAGTGACGGCGTAGAGGTTATCGCGCACCTCGGCAATCCTGGCGAGATGGTCCACTTGATACTGACGGCAGACCTCGTCCCTGATCGCGGTAGGTGCGGCAAAATACCCGATCCCTTCGCGTCCAAAAACCTTGATCAGGGCGCTATCGTCGACCTCTGCCACCACTTTTACCCGCAGGTTCTTGGTCGCAAACCAATTCATCAATGCATTCACATAGGGCGCATCCAGGGATGAGGCCAGGAACGGCTGATGATCGAGGCTGGCCGGGAAATTGTCACTGAGCTGGGCCGTCAGCTCGGACGACGCAAACAACGACATGGACGAACTGGCCAGCCGGTAGGTGCGCACATCACCGGCCTGCGACGCGTCGGGCTCACGGTCAGTGAGCACCACGTCCAGCTCGCGCTGGTGAAGCTTTTTCAAAAGTTCGTGGTTGTTGCCGGTGCGACAGCTGAGCCGGACTTCCCGGGAAAGCGCCAACGCCGGCTTGATCAGGTGGTACGCAATCAGCTTGTGAATCGACGCTGAAATGCCGACTCCCAGATTCAGCGGCCGGTGTTCCGGCGGCTCCCGCAGAACATCAGAAAGCGCCTGGGCCGTCTGGAACATATCATCGGCGTAGGCCATCACGGTGTGGCCCAGGTCGGTGAGGGTCAGGGACCTGTTAGCTCGCCGGAACAAAGGACCGCCCAGGGAAGACTCGAGCGTCGCAAGCTGCCCACTGAGGGTCTGTGGCGTCAGATCCAGAGTCTCCGATGCGCGGGCAATGCTGCCTTCCCGGGCAATCGTCCAGAAGTAATACAGATGGCGAAAGTTCAGGTCCTGCCCCTGGGCAGAATCACGCATTCAATCACTCCATTGCTGCTTCAACAGTTGCTGCTCTGTTTCCGGGCTTACTGGTGGCCCGGCCATCATCCTGTCCAACTCGTCGTCCATGATACTGCCACCGCTGGCAGCCTGATAGCGTTCTGAGTCCGCCACAGGCTCTGCCGCCTGACTGGCAACCTGTGTCCAGGAGCCACTGTTGTCACGGCAGGCAATCTGTTCAGACGAGGAGGTTTCCCAATCGACTCTGAACTGACGACACCACTGTCCGCTCTGATTCTGAAAGGTCAGGCGTGGTGTCAGCGTGGCGTTTGCTTCCAGTGAATAGGCTTCGCCACTGGCCTGGCTGTCGAGTACCGCTGCAACCGCTGGCCATCCCGGCTCACCATCCGTCGATACGTTCGTCCACTGGAACAGTGCAACTCCGGCCACAACCGCCGCGGCAATGGCTTTGCGGCTGTGCGCTTTCACCTGCCGCCACCACGGAAACTCGATGACGTTATTTCGGTCGTTAGCCTTATCTTCCGACGGTTGATCGTCGAGAAGATGCAGAATTTCCTGTGGCATGGGCCGAGCATCAATGCTGCTGTAATGTTTCTGCAACTCGTCGTCCACCGTGGCAAACTCTGCCAGACGGTCGCTGAGTGTCGGGTCTGCTATCAGCGCTTCCCTGACGGCTTCCATTTGCGGTTGCGTCAGTTCGTTGTCGAGGAACGCCGACAGGGTTTCATCAGTCATCTTCATGGGTCGGTCCTCATTCCTACCGTCGTCAATGCGTCACTCAATGCCGCTCGCGCCCGCGCTAAACGGCTCATCACCGTTCCCTGTGGCACTTCCAGTATCTCGGCTACTTTCTTGTAAGGCATGCCCTGAATAGCCACCAGGGAAATAATCTGCCGCTGGTCCTGGGGCAGCCTCGACATAGCCTGATCCACTCGACTCCATTCGATTTGCTGCGTGGTCTGATGCTCACCATCAACAATCTGGCCTTCTGTAAGCTCCGGACGCTCAGTCGCATCCCGGCGAACTTTTTTCGCTCTCAACTCGTCTTTCCAGACGTTACAGCAGACTCTGAACGCCCATTTGGTCAGATCGGCATCCTCCGGCATGCCACGGGCCAAAAGTCGCTCTACGGTGCTTTGCAACAAATCATCTGCATCTGCGGCAGAGCCGGTCAGCGAGTAGGCGAAGCGCCGTAATTTCGGCAAAAGTTCAGCGATTTCCTGTTTCATATTCATCATTTCAAAGGAGTGTTACCGTTAAGACGTCTGGGCCAACAGTTTATTCCAAAATGCAGGGAATATTTTCCGCGCCAGGCCGTCTTTACAGAGAAATCCTGGATAAATACGGACGGCTGTCATGAACCTTAACGCGAACCTTCGATTACTGCCTCTGATCATCGCACTGCCATTATGTGGGGAAGCGCTGGCCGTTGGTGGAGGTAGCCTTACCAGCGGTCAGCTTGATCCGATTACTCGACAGATCGAGCAAAGAACCCAGCGCATGATGGAACAGGCGATGGACCAACAACTGCAGGAACAGGTTCAGAACCGTGCAGTTGGGGGCCTTGATGTCGAAGACGCACTGCCTGATTTTCTGTCCATTAAAACCCGCAACGGCGAAGTCGCTTTCAATGAAGTCGAACTGGACACCGGCGTTCGCGTTGTTGAACGTCAATGGCTCGCCACCGCTCCCAGTTCCAACATGCAAGACTTCCGCCAGCCCGGCATTACCATTCTCGACCGCCAGGAACTGGACGGACTGGGAATGAGCGTTGTGAAGTTTCGTGTTTCCAAAGAGCTGGACTCTCGACAGGCTTTGGAGGCCGCACTGCCAGGAGTGGTGCTGGATCGCAACCACATTTATCAAACCCAGACCGGATCTGGCACGGCATCAAACACGTCGGCATCCCAAAACAACGATGGCTCCATGTGCACGGGAGATTTTGGTGTGGGCATGGTGGACTCGTCCATTGATACGTCACATCCGTTTTTTCACGGTGTCGACATTGTCCAGCAAGCATTTTTGGCCGTGCCCGAGCGCGGTGGCCGCCTGAAAGAATCCAACGAACATGGGACAGCCGTTGCGAGCATGATGGTCGGCTCAAACGAACAGAGAAAAGCGCGTTTGCAAGGCGCCCGATTGTTCAATGCGTCGGTTTTTTATGGCCGCGATCGGAATCTGTCGGGCGCGACATTAGGTCATTTGCTGGAGGGCCTGAACTGGCTTTCAAACCAACCTTTATCGGTGATCAACATCAGTTTGACTGGACCACCCAACACACTATTGGAGCAGGCCATCAAGCGGCTTGATGAAAAAGGGCTGTTAATGGTGGCAGCGGTTGGAAATCAGGGACCCGCAGCGCCGCCTCTCTATCCATCTGCCTATGATGAGGTTATTGGGGTAACCGCTGTTGATGCCGGCAACACAATCTACCGTTGGGCCAATCAGGGTGATCAGGTCATGTTTGCTGCCCGAGGCGTCGACGTGAGCGTAGCCCGGCCGGGCAAAACTCTCGTTTCTGAAAGCGGTACTTCTTTGGCGGCACCTGTTGTCACTGCAAAGTTGGCCTGCGCCTTGTCTCGTACTGGACGGGAACAGGCAGTGTCTTTTCTGATTGACCAGGCCCAGGACCTTGGGCCACCGGGACGTGACCCTACGTACGGCCATGGACTGATTTCTCACTGAAATTTAAAAGTCCGCTCTCAAGGAAACGCCGGCGACAAACTTGTCATAATCTGCCGAATTCAGATCTGACCGGTAGTCACCATAAGACAGGCTGGGCTCAAGACTGAACACCGGGTTCAAACCGATACGCCAACTTGCCTGCACGACACGGGCTCGATCTGCCCTTTCCTCAGTGGTCCTTGTTGAATTGCCACCGAACACGCTGTTCAGGAAGTTTTCTGTACTTGATGAGCTGGTTTCAACGTCATCGTAATCACGCGCCTCGTAGCGCCACGAAAGACGAACTCGGTTTTCTTCGCCTGCCAGCATGAATTTGTTCACCCATGCCACACGCACGCGCACGAGGCGGTTGTCGAAAGCATCGGACTTGGCGTCTTCTCGCTCGCCATCAAGGCCCAGGAGCAGATAGCTCTTGGCATCGTTCGCAAAGAAGAAGCTGTCCAGGTTAATACCCTGAATGTCCGAATCCCGTGCGTCGCTGTCTTCGAAATCCTTATCCTTGTCCAGCAAGCTGGCCATCAAATAAACGTCGTCACTGACTCGGCTTCCGACATAGACGCTGGCGCGCCGGAAATCCAGAAACGAATCTGAATCCAGGGTCGCGTGGGAGTAATAGTAATTCGTTCCCAGGGTGACGGGATCGAAGTCGTAGCTGAAGTCCGCCGATAACAGATGAATGTTCTGATCAAACTGATCAAGCGTCTGGTAGCGCCGGCCAGACAAGGAATAGCCCAGTGTCAGCGTCGCAGCGTCATTGGGTTTCAGCTTGCCTTCAACGCCAGTATCAAACACCGCCGCTTCGTCGCTTTCGCCAGAAGAGCTGTTTACCTCGTCGACGGTCACGTTGCTGTCATACTCAGCGCCCACTTCGGCGTGGCCACTCAGGTCAGCACTGCTCTCGGCCTGAACAGAGAATGAGGGTGCGACCAGCCCCAGAGTCACCGGCAAAGCCAGATTTCGTAACATCGGTTGCATACTCCCTCCACTATTATTTTTGGACGAAAGAAAGCCGGGCACAGGGCCCGGCTCCACTGAAGTGACGCCTTTACAGCGCACCGCCTGCAGAACCGCTTGCGGCTCCCTTCACGGTGTTCTCGACTTCACTTCGGACACTGTCAGAGACAGACGTACTGATCTGCTGATTGGTTTCAGCTTTAATCTCAGCATTTCGTGCCTCTTCCATACCTTCTTCCATGCCTTCCTGCATGTCGCTCTGAGTTTCCTCGCGCTGCTCGTTGGCGGCATCGGTCGTCGCGTTTACCCGAGCTTCGGCCGTGGCGCGAGCTTCCTCACCAGTTTCCATGCCCGCAGCGACAGCTTCCTCGGCTCGCTGACGGCCCTCTGCACTGGCTGCCTCACCTTGCTCGTTGGCTTCATCACGCATGGCTTCACCATCGGCTCCACCCTGCGCGTTGACAGAAGCACTGCCATTAGCGGATGCACCGTTCTGGGCGCTGGCCTCTGCGCTCATGTTGGTCTCTGCTTCCATGCTCGCGTTTGCGGAACCAGAGCCCTCTTGAGCCAGGGCACCAGTGGAAAGAACAGAACAAATTGCGAGAGTAAGAAGATGCTTATTCATAATATCGTCCTCCTTTAAAACCCATCTTGGGTGGCTTTCATAAGGGAGACGTGTGAGCAGAAGATTTATTCCAGAAATTTTCAATTTTTTTTCGCGCGGCTGGTAAAGTTCTCGTATCACTGGGACACCCAAACGCCAGAGGAGCTTCCTGTGACAAGCAATCCGCGTCATTTCCTTCAGTGGCAAGCCATTGGCATTTCCCTTTTGCTGAGCGTCGTGCCGCCGACAGCGGCGGGCGAGGAGTCGCCCTCTTTAAAAAGGTTTTCTGAACTAGGCTCTCTAACCCCAGCCTGGGAAGCACTGGAATTTCCCAACATCGACCGACTGACCCAGTACCGACTGGTGGAGGAAGACGGTCAGCAAGTGGTGATGGCTGAAACCCAGAACAGCGCCTCCGGATTGATTGCCAGAGTACACATCGAACCCGGAGACTCGCTCTTGTTGCGCTGGCGATGGAAAGTCTCTTCGGTGTACGACAAGGGAAATGCGCGCACGAAACAAGGCGACGATTACCCAGCGAGAATTTACGTCGCGTTCGAGTTTGAAAAAGAGAAAGCGGGCTTTTTCGAGCGAGCGAAACGAAAAGCCGCTGCGGTCGTCTTCGGCGAAGAGTTACCCGGCAATGCGTTGAATTACATCTGGGCCAATCAGCTGTCCAAAGAAGAGATAGTCGCCAACCCCTATACGGACACCACCATGATGATTGCGGTGGAGTCCGGGAACGCCAAGGCGGGCCAGTGGGTAACCGTCGAGCGCGATCTTATTGTCGACTATCAGAGAGCATTCGGGGAGGCGCCGCCCCCGATAGTCGGCGTAGCAATCATGTCGGATTCGGATAACACGGGTGAGTCCGCCACAGCCTGGTTCGGCGACGTGGAACTGATCAGGCCGTGAGCAGACTCCGCTACTGAAGCGGAACGAGCTTGCCCTCTTCAACCAGCGATCGATAGGCGCTGTCCAGGCGCTCAACGATATTGACTGCATCAGGACGCTGACTGGAAACCACAAAGGCACCGCGAGCTTCAAAGATTGGGGTGCCTGTCAGGTCCAGGCCCGGAAACTCACCGCGGACGGCCGAAATAGGCTCATCGTAATCCAGCACATAACGGCCACGCCCCAATTCCAGCATCCGCAGCGCCGAGAAGTGATCTGGAGCGGGAGACAGATCCTCTTCATCCAACGTCAGGCTGTCCAGCACGCCCATGTAGGAAAATCCATTGATCAGAATCAGTGGCTGGCCTTCCAGAAATTCAAGACTATCCGGAGCCGTTTCACTGCTTCTGTGGAATGCATAGAGAATGATCCGCATCGGTGTGACGTCACTTTCTTCAACGTGGCCCGACAAGGTCGGGATGCCGGCGACGCCCGGCCACAAATCAATCGTGCCCTCTTTCAGATAAAGATAGACACGGGCAATGGGAAGATGCACCCATTCCAGTCGGTAGCCCGCCTGATCCGCCACTCTCTCGGTCATTTTTACCCAGGGACCGGAAGCATTGCCCTGCGCATCGGCGTATTTGAATGGAGGGAATTCGACAAAACCGGTTTTCAGGACTGGACGCGGGTCCTCGGAGGAATTGGCGAGGGTCGGCGGTCCATACGACGATAGCAAAATCGCCAATAAAAGCAGTGCGAACCGATTCATTAAATAACCTTTCGGCACAGCGGTCAGATCAGCCATGAGACCGCTGACAAGCCAATTTCAAGTATAGATAATTATCTTAGCAGACCCCTGCGTGAATGCTCACCATGAAGGACCTCACGCAAGGTTGATCACGCAAAAAAGGCCCACCGAACCCATCACAACGGTATAAGGCAGCGCCATGATAACCATTCGCCCATAGGACAGGCGAACCAGTGGCGCGATGGCTGACGTCAGCAGAAACAGAAACGCAGCCTGGCCGTTTGGCGTTGCCACGCTGGGCAGATTGGTACCGGTGTTGATGGCCACCGCCAGTTCCTGGAAATGCTCATAGTCAATCGTACCGGCATCCAGCGCCTGCTTGATCTCACTGATGTACACCGTCGCGACAAATACGTTGTCACTGATCATCGACAGCACGCCGTTGGCGATGAAGAACATGCCCGGCTGCTGTTCCTGCGGCAGGCTCAGCACGAAATCGATAATGGGCTTGAACAGATGCTGTTCATGAATCACTGCCACGATGGCGAAGAACACCACCAACAACGAAGTGAACGGCAAAGATTCCTGGAAGGCCTTACCGATCTGGTGCTCGTCGGTCACACCGGTAAAAGAGGTAATCAGAATGATCACCAGCAGGCCAATCAGCCCAACCTCGGCAAGGTGCAGCGCCAGGCCGACCACAAGGATAAACGCGGCAATGGCCTGTACCCACAGAGCCGCCTGATCCGCCTTGGTACGGCGCTCTCGCTCGTTGTCCGCGAATTCCACCAGCACCTGTCGTACCGGCTTGGGTAGGCGCGCGCCGTAGCCGAACCAGCGTAACTTCTCCAGCAACCAACAGGTCGCCAGGCCCGCGGCCAGCACGGGCAGGCTGACGGGAGCCATGTGCATGAAAAACCCGGCGAAGTCCCAACCCACCACCTTGGCAATCAACAGGTTCTGCGGCTCACCCACCATGGTGGCAACGCCGCCCAGGGCGGTACCGATAGCACCATGCATCAACAGGCTGCGCAGAAAGGCCCGGAAACGATCCAGGTCTTCCCGGTGAAGCTCCACGACCTGCTCGTCGCTGTTCGCGTTGTGGTCCTTGTGCTGATACCCCTTGCCTGACGCCACCTTGTGATAAACGGAATAGAAGCCCACCGCGACGCTGATGATCACCGCAGTGACGGTCAGGGCGTCGAGGAAAGCCGAAAGAAGCGCCGCTGCAATACAGAACAACAGCGACAGCGCGGACTTCGAACGGACGCCAACGAGGATCTGCGTGAAGGTCACCAGCAGCAGATCCTTCATGAAATAGATACCCGCCACCATGAACATCAGCAACAGAATCACCGGGAAGTTGACCAGCACCTCGTGGTAGACGGCATCGGCCGAAGTCATGCCGACCAGCAAGGCCTCAATCGCTAGCAGCCCTCCGGGCAGCAGTGGGTAACACTTCAATGCCATCGCCAGAGTGAAGATGAATTCCGCCACCAGCACCCAGCCGGCGACCGCCGGCCCCAGCGTCCAGACAATGAGTGGATTGGCAATCAGGAAGAGAACGATGGTCTGCTTGTACCAGGCAGGTGCGTTGCCCAGAAAATTTGCAGCAAAGCTGCCCGTGACGGTGGAAGACATGGTGATTTCGCTTAGCTTAAAAGTCAGTTCAGAGGTGTCGTGCCGAAGGCGCGCCAATGTTAACAGAGCAGGTCGTAATTTTTTGTGGATTTTCTCATCAGAACGCAGGGTTTGCGGCAAATACCGACTAAATTCCGACAAATCTTGAACGTAAGTGCCACTCGAAGGATTCAACTTGAATCCACAATGCGCACCAGATGGCGACGATCGCACCATTATAGCGCATGCATGGTCGAAACCTGAGCCGCTAACCGCGACAAGGTTAACCGTACGGTGATCATTTAACTGTGGGTTTAGAAATAACTTTCAATAATTTTCATCCCCAACACCAGAAGGGTGGAGAGCATAAGCAGAGTTGTCATCGCATCGAAGAAAATATCCGGCAATCGATTGGCGATTAACTGGCCCAGGAGTACGCCCGCCATGGTCGGCAAGAGGTAAATCGTCACGCCTGCCAGCACCGTGTCCGATAATCCACTGAGCGCCGTGGAAATCACCAACATGCCGCTGTAGGAACCGACCATGAGGGCAAACACCGTGGCGCGAACTCTCGCCGGATTCAAACCTCTGGATCTTAAGAACACCAACGCGAGGGGGCCGGGCATGGCCAGCGTCGCACTCATCACCCCAGACGCCATGCCATAAAATAGGCTGGCCTTTTCCACATTCGGTTCCGCCGGCTCAAGGGCAGCATTGCTCACCCCCTGAATCAGAACTGTCACGTAACGGACCAGGCAATAGGCCAAGGCCACCAGCGCGGCAACCCGTATGGCATTGATGGAAGCCACCAACAAGAGTGCACTGCCGATCGCCAGACCGCCAATTGTGCCAATCGCAAGCCGGGTTAACTCGTAGGGCATGATTCGCCGACGAACAAAGGGCGCAATGCCTGCCACGATCATTAGCGTCAGGGCGCCAGTCATCTGAATGGCATCCACCGGCTCATAAAACGCGAGCAACAATGGCGCTACGATTAGCCCGAAGCCAAGTCCGGTCGTGATCTGGACCAGAGCGCCCAGAAAGCACACCGCCAGAATCATGGGTTCCAATTCCATCGAAAAATACGGTCCTGTAAGTTCGGCGCTCTCTCTGAGAGCCTTCAAAGGATTACATCGGTCACGTGCACAGCCTGTGCCACTCTCCCGCTATCTGCGTGACACTGGGACAGAGTCACGATGAGGGGGCTGGGTGGAGAGATAAAAAAAGGCCCGGATGATCCGGGCCTTTTGCTTTCCGCATGAACGGCAGGGATGCGACTGCTATTGCGGGCTGACGGAATCGGCTACCAATTCGGCCGTGATTGCCGAAAGCGTCCAGCCCAGGTGACCGTGACCCGTGTTGTAAAACACTGTCGGCAAGCGACCACGGCCCACACGCGGCATCATGTTGGGGAGCATTGGGCGCAATCCGGCCCAGGGCACCACGCGACGGGTACAGACACCGGGGAAGCACTCTTCAACCCAACGAGTTAGCGGCTTGATACGGTCGTCCCGAATATTGCGGTTATAGCCGTTAAACTCGGCGGTACCGGCAACCCGGAAACGGCCATCGCCAAGACGACTGGTGACCAGCTTGGTTTCGTCATCCAGCAGGCTGACGGTGGGTGCCGCCTTCTGAGACTCTTCATCGTCTAGTTGAACCGTAATCGAATAGCCTTTCACCGGGTAGATGTTGACCCGGTCGCCCAGCTTGGCCGCCAACGCGCGGCTGCCCGTACCTGCACAGATAACGACGCCATCGAAGGTGTCCCGATGCTGCTCGGTACCGTCGTGGGCCGTCACCCAGGCATTGCGTGCGTCGGCGCTGAGTTCTGTGACAGTCTGTCCGTACAGGGTTTTTACACCCATGCGCACGATGGCGTCGGCAAGGCCGTTGGTGAACTTGTGAATGTCACCGGTGGAATCGCTTTCCGTGAAAAAGCCGCCGTAGTAGGTGCCCGCCAGCGTCGGCTCGATGTCCTTCATCTCTGCGGGCGTGACCGGACGACGTTCCAATCCACCGGCAGCCAACAGCTTGGATACATGAGCGGCGTGGTCGTAACCTTCCTTGTTGCGGTAAATGTGCAGGATGCCCTGCTTCTTAAGATCAAAATCGATGCCTTCGTCCTGTGCCCACTGGAACAGATGCTCACGAGCCGCAATCGCCAACCGGGCGGTTTCGGTGGTGTTCTTCTCATACTGGGGAATGGCGGCCATGAACTCGGCAAACCAGCTGAGCTTGTGCCAGGACGGTTTCGGGTTCACCAGCAGAGGCGCATCGCTGCGCATCATCCACTTCATGCCTTTGATGATGGTGCCCCAGTTGTTCCAGACCTCGGCGTTCGAAGCCGACAACTGACCACCGTTGGCGAAGGAGGTCTCCATCGCGGCGTAGCGGTGTTTCTCGTAAACGGTGACGTCGAGGCCGCGTTTGGCCAGGGTGTAGGCGGTGGTGATACCGGTGATACCACCACCTATTACTGCAATACGCTTCATAATCTCTCCAGTGAGCGCCCAGGGTTCCCTTTCTACGCCAATTGGTAGAAAGCACCCCTTCCGTCACTGAACCTGAGAGATTCACAGCGGGACTCAGTCGATGTCCAGTCCGCCGCTTGCTCCTTCGGTGTACCAACGGACGCGATCGTTGGCAACTCTTCGGAAAGTTGTCGTGTAAGCGGTCCTTTTGCCTGAGAGTTTCCGGGGCAGTTGCTCCTTCGGCGCCGGTCCCACGGGCGTGGAACGCGGTCTCTCCCGCTAACACATCTGAATTCGAGTCACTCCGGACTCGGTAGGAACAATAGCAAATTATGGATGATCAAAAAACCTTCAATGCAAGGTGAACTTACTCGACGGTCACGCTCTTGGCCAGGTTTCTGGGTTGATCCACATCGGTGCCCTTCAATACCGCCACGTGATAGGACAACAGCTGCAGCGGCACCGTGTACACGATGGGCGCAGTGATGGGATGCACCGGCGGCACTTCCATCACGTGGAGGCCATCCTCGCTGGCGACTCCGGCGTCACGGTCGGCAAACACGAACAGTTCACCGCCACGAGCCCGCACTTCCTCCAGATTGGATTTCAGCTTTTCCAGCAGGTCGTTGTTGGGCGCCACCGTGACGACAGGCATTTCGCTGTCCACCAGTGCCAGGGGCCCGTGCTTGAGCTCCCCGGCGGGATAGGCTTCGGCGTGAATGTAGGAGATTTCCTTGAGCTTCAGTGCGCCTTCCAGTGCCACCGGGAACATAGCACCACGTCCCAGGAACAGACTGTGGTTCTTGTCCATAAACGACTGGGACATATCGGCAATTCGCTCGTCCAGAGCCAGCATCTGCTCAACCTGCCCCGGCAACTGGCGAATGGCGCCGACAATGTCGGCTTCACGGGCCTCGTCCAGACCGTTATGGCGGGCCAGGGCAAGGGTAAAGATCAGCAGCGCGGTCAACTGAGTGGTAAAGGCCTTGGTGGAGGCGACACCGATTTCAGGGCCGGCCTGGGTCATGATGACCAGATCGGATTCTCTGACCAGCGAACTGCCGGGCACGTTACAGATGGCCATGGCGGCTCGGAAACCGGCCTCTTTGGCCTGTCGCAGGGCAGCCAGGGTGTCGGCGGTCTCGCCCGACTGGGAAATGCACAGGAACAGGGTGTCTTTCTGGATCACATGCTTGCGATAACGAAATTCAGAGGCCACCTCCACAGAACAGGGCACCCCGGCCAGGTCCTCAATCCAGTAACGAGCCACCATGCCGGCGTGATAGCTTGTGCCGCAGGCAATGATCTGGACGTGATTGACGTCCGCAAGGAGATTGCCAGCCTGGGTACCGAGCGCCTGCTCCAGTACCCGGGTGTCGGTAATCCGGCCTTCAGTGGTCGCCTGTATCACCTTGGGCTGCTCGTAAATTTCCTTGAGCATGAAATGGCGATACTCGCCCTTTTCCGCGGCGTCGGTGCTGTGCTCAAAACGGGTCACCGGTCGCTCAACAGGCTTTCCGTCGCGGTCGTGAATGACCACCTTTTCCTTGCGGATGTCGGCAATGTCGCCTTCTTCCATGAACATGAAGCGGTCAGTTACTGGCAGCAACGCGAGCTGGTCAGAGGCAATAAAGTTTTCGCCAATACCCACGCCGACAACCAGGGGACTGCCTTCGCGGCAGACCACCAGATGATCTGGCTCGTCCGCGTGGACCACCGCCAGGGCATAGGCGCCACGCAGGTGCCGGATGGCGGCTTTGACGGCGTCGTAGAGGTTGGCAATGTCGGATTGACGGTACTGTTGTTCAATCAGGTGAGCGACAACCTCGGTATCGGTCTGAGAGGTGAACTCGAATCCGTCCGCCTTAAGCTCGTCACGAAGCTCCTGATAGTTCTCGATGATGCCGTTGTGAACAATGGCCAGGCGCTCGCCAGACATGTGCGGGTGCGCGTTGATTCTGGACGGCTCGCCATGGGTTGCCCAGCGAGTGTGGGCAATACCGGTGCTGCCCTTGAGAGGGGATTTTTCAATGGCCTCTCCCAATGCGGCCACTTTGCCGAGTTCGCGGGCCCGGTTGACGGAGCCTGCGGCATCGATGACTGCCATGCCGGCAGAGTCGTAGCCCCGGTATTCCAGACGGCGCAGCCCTTCAATAAGAATTCCCTGAACGTCCCTTTCTGACACTGCACCTACGATGCCACACATTGCGTTTACACCTTTCTGTCTTGCCGACCCATCCAGGTCATGAGTTCAGTCTTTCTTCGTGGGCCTTGCCCAGTTGGCAATGTTCCGCTGCCGACCGCGGGCAACCGCCAATTCGTCGTCCTCGACATCTCGAGTAATGGTAGATCCCGCCCCAATGGTCACATTGGCGCCCAATTCAACGGGCGCTACCAGCGAGGTATTGGAACCCACAAACACGCCATCACCGATGGTCGTCTGGAACTTGTTCACACCATCATAATTGCAGGTAATGGTTCCTGCACCCACATTTACCTTCTCGCCGAGCGTGGCATCGCCCACATAACTCAGGTGGTTGATCTTGCTGCCCTTGCCGACCCTGGCTTTCTTGGTCTCGACAAAATTGCCCACTTTGGTTTCTGCCGCAAGGTCGGTACCGGGTCGCAGGCGAGCAAAGGGACCAATCTGGGCACGGGCGCCGACACGGGCGCCTTCGATGACGCTGTAAGCCTTGATGACGGCGTCGGCTTCGATGTGAGCGTCTTTAATCACGCAGCCGGGCCCGATGCACACGCCGCTCTCCAGGGTCACAGCCCCCTCGAACACGGCATTCACGTCGATGAACACATCATTGCCGATGGTCAGCTCGCCACGGACGTCCAGACGGCCAGGATCGGCCAGTGTCGCGCCATCGGTCATCAAACGGTCCGCCTGCTGGCGTTGGTACCACCGCTCGAGTTCCGCGAGCTGCAGTCGATTATTCACACCCTGAACTTCGTACTCGTTCTCTGGCTGGGAAACCTGCACCGACAAGCCATGATCCACCGCCATCGCAATGATGTCAGTCAGATAGTACTCACCCTGGGCATTGCTGTTTGAGAGCGCGGGCAACCAGTCTTTGAGATGTCGTGCGGAGACTGCGAGGATACCGGTGTTTACTTCCTGAATGGCAAGCTGATCGGCGTTGGCGTCTTTCTGCTCGACAATTGATGAGACGTTGCCGGCCGAATCGCGAACAATTCGTCCGTAGCCACTGGGATCGTCGAGGGTCACGGTCAGCAGGCCGAGGGTCTGCTCATTCAACTCCGCAACCATGGAGGTCAGTGTCTCGCTGCGGGTCAGTGGCACATCCCCGTACAGGACCAGCACTCGGGCGTCGTCAGGAAGTTCCGGTAATGCCTGGGCAACCGCATGGCCCGTGCCCAGCTGTTCACTTTGCACCACAAAACCGACCGCAGGATCGTCAGTGCATGCCCGGACCTGCTCAGCGCCGTGTCCGATAACCGTGTGAATTCGCTCGGCGCCTAACGCTTTCGCGGTCTCAATCACGTGATGAAGCATCGGACGGCCTGCAACGCCGTGCAGTACCTTGGGCAACGCGGATTTCATTCTGGACCCCTGCCCGGCGGCAAGGATGACTACATGCAACGGTGCTTCAGACACTCAATGCTCCCTGACGATGATTCCAATGATTTCTTCTGTTCAGTCTGTCCCTGAAACGAAAAAGCCGCAACCGAACAAGCCAGAAAACACCCCGAAGGGTCTGTTCTCCAGCCGCTCAGGATGCGGCTTTCGCAGGTCAATTCGAAATAAATACGCTTAGCGCATTTTATTACGCAACTGCTGAATCGTACGAAGCT
>CAZWEP010000050.1:0-20877 GCA_964632565.1 uncultured Marinobacter sp.
GCAAACTGCTCTGCAGAACCCAGTTGCCCCTGAGCCACATAGGCCTCGGAAAGTCCGAAATACACAGCGGCCGAACGCGGTGCGATCCGCTGGGCACGCTCAAGCTGTGCGATGGCTCCGGCGGCATCGCCTTGACGCATTAACTGATCGGCCTTTTCGACCAGACTCCGCGCTGCCGGTGACAGGGCGTCGCCCTGCTCCTGATAACTGGGTGCCGAGCGTTCTACATCCGGCTGCTCAGACTTTCGATGCACCCTTGGCTCTTGCTGCTCTGTTTGCACAGACGGCGGCTCTGGCGCCTGATCCATCTCGTCCCTTCCGTCGACCGGTACGTAGATAGACCCGCCACCGGGGCCGGTCGCACAAGCGGTCAGGGCGCTGACGCAAACGGTCAGCATGACGGGCCTGAAATCACTCAATCTCATTCAAACATTCCTTCAAACCAGCCCTTCAGCCGACGCTGGATTCCGCCGCTGCAGGACACCTGAATCTCGGGCTCGCTGCCCACGATGAATGGCATGTAGCGGGCATTGTCACAGTATTCATCCGTCAATGCACCTTCCTGCGGATCGGTCCAGTGATAGGCGACACCCTCGGGTACAACGGGCGAAAACCCATGCTGCGGTACCTGACTCATAAACCGCGACCACACAGGCAATGCACCGGTCGCGCCGGTGAGCGACGTGGCGCCGTTGTCATCCTGACCCACCCAGGTCACCGCCAGCAGGTCGCCACTAAACCCGGCAAACCAGGAATCCCGGCCATCGTCTGTTGTGCCTGTCTTTCCCGCCAGCGTCAGTTCGTTGGGCACGGTGTAGTAGGCTGAACGTCCTGTACCTTCCTGCATGACTTCTTGCATGGCGTATTGGACCAGATGAACGGAAGCCGCATCCGCTACCTGATCGACTTTCAGGTTGTAGCGGGAAAGAGCCTTACCATCTGCTTCTGTGACCTGGCGAATCGTTCGCAGGGGGGTATTGAAACCGGACGTCGCCAGGCCCTGATAAATCTGCGCCACGGTGACCGGTGTCATGGAAATCGAACCCAGCAACATTGACGGATACTCCGAAATACCGCTGGTCACACCGAACTCCTGCAGCGTCGTTTTCACTGCATCCACACCCACATCCAGCCCGACGCGCACAGCAGGCAGGTTATAGGATTTGGAGAGGGCTTCGTGCAAAGGCACTTCGCCTCGCTCCTCTTCGTCGTAGTTCTTAGGCTCCCAACGACGGCCGTCATCAAACACCAGGGAAAACGACTTGTCCTGAACCGGTGTGATCAGCGTGTACTTGTCTGGATTCTGAAGCGCCGTCAGGTAGATAAACGGTTTGACCAGTGAGCCAATCGGACGCTGGGCATCGACGGCTCGATTGAACCCGGCAAATTGCGGGTCGCGACCGCCAACCAACGCCAGAACTTCACCGCTGTCCCGGGACGTGACCACCATGGCGGATTCAAGTGTGCCCTCCGACCGACCGCCCATACGGCTTAGCGTGTCACTGACGGCGAATTCCGCGGCGTACTGGATGGCAGGGTTCAGGGTTGTAAAAATGCGCAGTCCTTCACTCTGGAGATCTTCCTGACGATAGTCTCGAGCAAGGTGACGACGCACCAGGTCTATGTATGCCGGGTAGCGGTTTTCGGAATACGAGGCCTGACTGGTCACCCCCAGCGGCTGACCCTGTGCCCGCGAAGCCTCTTGCTCGGAGATCAAGCCGCGTTCGGCCATTACGCCAAGCACCAGATCCCGGCGAGACCTTGCCCGGTCCGGATGACGCCGGGGATTGTAATAAGATGGCCCTTTTACAAGCCCCACCAGCATAGCTATCTGATGGGCATCCAGGTCGGCGATGGACTCTCCGAAATAAAACTGACTGGCAAGCCCAAAGCCGTGGATCGCCCGAGTGCCGGCCTGGCCGACGTAGACCTCATTGACGTAGGTTTCGAGGATATCGTCCTTGTCGTAGTGCAATTCCAGCAGCATCGACATGATCGCCTCGTTGCCCTTGCGCAACAGCGTCTGATCACGCGTCAGGAAAAAGTTCTTAACCAGCTGCTGGGTCAACGTGCTGCCGCCCTGCACGATCTGACCGGCCTGCAGGTTCGCCAACATCGCCCGTCCGATAGCCAGGGGCGAAATGCCGATGTGATCGTAGAAGTCGCGATCTTCCACCGCCATCAAGGCTTCTTTGAACAGCTCCGGCACGTCCTCCAATTGAATCAGAACCCGATCTTCTTTGTGAGCGGGATAGATACCGCCAATCTGCGCCGGCTCCAGCCGGACAATGGGGGAAGATTCGCCCTTCACGACCCTGAAATCCCTCACCCGGTCTCCAAAGATACTCAACGATAGCGTGCGGCGAGGCTCCTCACCGTCCGAGAAACGAAATCCGCGGGTGTGAATCACGAACTGCCCACCACTGCGACGGTAGCTGCCTGCAGAATTGCTGCTGTTTGCACGATAGCCCGACAGTTCGAGCTCACGTTGCAGTGCGCCTGCGCTGACACTGGCGCCGTCGTAGAGCTCCAGCGGCCTCGCGTAAACACGCGACGGAACTTCAAACCGGCGACCCTCGAAACGGGAGGTAACAACCGCATCGAGATAAACGGTCCAGCCTGCCAGCAATACCAAACCGATGAGGGATAACCTGATAAACAGGCGCCAGAACCAACCGCCACGAGCTGCCTTGTTGGAAGACTTACGAGGTTTTTTCTTGGGGGAAGAGGATTTTTTCATGGCGGGATTATACCGAAACGAAACGCCTGTTCGGCAACGCCTCCTTGTGTCATTTATGTAATCTGACCGCTATGATGGGCGGCATGTAGAATAACGACTTTTGACAACGCCTGGAGAGAACTGTGAGCGACGCACCATCGACCGACCTGATCAAGGCCCTTCAGAACCCTGACCTGTATGATCATCCGACGACCGGATTCCGGGTGCTGGAGACGCACATCTCATGGGTGGTATTGACCGGTGACTACGCCTACAAAATCAAGAAGCCCATGGACTTTGGCTTCCTCAACTTCTCGACCCTGGACCGCCGAAAGCATTTCTGCGAAGAGGAGCTGCGGCTGAACAAGCGCCTGGCGGATGCGCTCTACCTGGAAGTCGTTCCCATCACTGGCTCTGAGAGCGAACCAACGCTGGGCGGCGATGGCGAACCGTTCGAATACGCCATCAAGATGCGCCAGTTTGATCAGGACGGACTGCTGGACGCCCAGCAGGAGAACGGCACACTCAAGCCCGAACTGCTAACCAGCCTCGCCCAACAGGTGGCGGAATTCCACGAGACCCTGCCCCGTGTGGAGCCCGGCAAACCATTGGGGACACCGGATGCGGTTTTCGCCGCCATGCAGGAAAATTTCGATCAGATTCGCCCGCTGCTTGATGATGCAACGCTTCTGGACCAGCTCAACAATCTTGAGCAATGGACGCGCGCTACGTTCGAACGTCACCAACCGTTGATCAAACAACGCCATGCCGATGGTTTTGTGCGGGAATGCCACGGCGACCTTCACCTGGCGAACATTACGGTTTTCGAAGGCCAGGTCACCGTCTTCGACTGCATCGAATTCAGCGAGCCCTTCCGCTGGATTGACGTTATTAACGATCTCGCGTTCCTGTTAATGGATCTGGAATCCCGTGGCGAGTTCCGCCTGGCGAACCGGGTACTGAACCGGTATCTGGAATATCGTGACGATTTCGCGGCCCTGCCGCTGCTCTCCCTCTACAAGGCCTACCGCGCGATGGTTCGGGGCAAGATCGCGTTGCTTACTATGGGCAACCCATCCCTTGACGACGCAGGGAAAGCGGCATTGATGCAGCGCTACCGCGACTACGCCCAGCTCGCCGAAGATTACAGCAGCTTCCCGAACCCCTATCTGCTGGCAATGACCGGCCTGTCAGCCAGCGGCAAGTCGGTGATCAGCGCCGACATGGCCGCCGAGCTGGGGCTGGTTCGCCTGCGGTCAGACGTCGAACGCAAACGTCTCTTCGGTCTCGGCCCACTGGACAAGAGCAAGTCCAGCATCGGTGAAGACCTCTACACCGCAGAAGCTAACCAACGTACCTATGAGCGTCTGGCGCACCTCGCCAACGACCTTTTGATGGCCGGCCTTCCGGTGATTGTGGACGCAGCCTGCCTGAAGCGTTCCGAACGTGACCTGCTGACGGACGTTGCCGAAGAGCACGGCCTTCCCTTTGCACTGATTCACTGCGAAGCACCAGAGGAAAGCCGCCGCGAATGGATCCGACAGCGGGACGGCGACGCGTCCGAAGCCACCGAAGAACTGCTTGAAGCGCAGGCCAGCTGGTTCGAACCGCTGACCACCCAGGAGAAAACCCACACCGTGCACCTGTATACAGATCAGGATCACTTGGCCGAAGCCGTTGCGGATCGAATTCGCCAGCATTTCGGGATGCCCAGTGCCTGACAGCGGTTCCGATCAGTGGCTGGCCGTTTGTCAGATGGAAGAGTTGCAGAACGGCCAGTTTGTCGAATTCACCGTCCGCGAAGAATCCGATGGCGCGCCGCAATCCCGGGGATTCGTTTTTCTGCAGCAAGAACGGCTTCGGGCCTATCTGAATCGGTGCCCACACCTGGGCATCGAGCTGAACTGGATGCCGGGACGATTTTGGGACAGCGACGAGTGTTTTATTCAATGCGCCACTCATGGCGCCCTGTTTGTCCCGGAAGACGGCCGCTGTATTGCAGGCCCCTGTCAGGGCGAAGCGCTAACGCCCCTCGAAATTCTGTGTACCGGATCGCAGGTGATGGTTAAACGTCCAGGCGCACAGGAACCGCTTGCTTGAGGCCGATGAACCCATCTGGCTCTCCTTCATTTGCAAGCTGTGCGCGGTAAGCGAGCACTTCCACACCCTTTGCGCTCGCCTCTCTCAAAAGTTCGCCGTAGGTGGGATCAATGTGATCAGCCGGTCTGACTTCTTCGATACCGCCGTGGTTAACGATAAATAGAAGGATGGCACGCTCACCCTGACTTGCCTGCGCCATCAGCTCTCGTAGATGTTTTTGCCCGCGGGTGCTGACGGCGTCCGGGAAATAACCGACACCCTGTTCGCAAAGCGTGACATTTTTTACTTCTACCCAGGCGTCCGGCTTTGCATCGTGACCAGCTAGGTGCAGATCGATTCGACTTTTCTCGCTTCCGTAGCGAACCTCGGCGCGAATATTCGGATAACCATTGAGCTCCAATATCAGCCCACTCTCGATGGCTTCCCGAGCCTGAGTGTTGGGGCGGGCGGTATTGATACAGGCCCAGATTCCCGGCTCAGCCTCCACCAGTTCCCAGGTGAACTTGAGTTTACGCTTCGGATTGTCGCTAACGCTTAGCAACACCCGGGCATTGTCCGGCTGGCATCCCGACATGGAACCGGTGTTGGGGCAGTGTGCTGTGATTTCCTCGCCGTCGGCCAGCTTCACGTCCGCGAGAAACCGCTTATAACGTTTGATCAGCCTGCCTTCCACAAGCGGGGTTGGTAGCTTCATGTGTGTCTCCGAGCTAAAGTAGATATCACAAGGCTGGCACCCCTGTGACTTATCTGCTATTTTCCGCAAATTCCCGTTTCAGGACGAGTGCTTCACCCAGGGTTAAACCGCTCAGCCACGGGGCTTGTGCGGCGGGAAGCAAAACGTTCTTGTGAAGTACTAAAAAGAGGCCGGGTTCAATGGCAAAGACTGCAGAACAACCACGCGAACGTTTCACCAACTTCACCCCTTATGAAATGAAGAAGGGTGAAGAGTACATGAGTGCTGAGATGCTCGAGCACTTCAAAGGCCTTCTGCTGCAATGGAAGCAGGAGCTGATGGAGGAAGTCGATCGCACCATGCATCATATGCAGGAAGACGCTGCAAATTACGCGGATCCCAGCGATCGCGCAACTCAGGAAGAGGAATTCAGCCTGGAATTGCGAACGCGTGATCGGGAGCGCAAGCTGATCAAGAAAATTGACCAGACGATCGACCGTATCGACAAGGATGATTACGGCTTCTGTGACCAGTGCGGCGTCGAGATTGGCATTCGCCGCCTGGAAGCACGCCCGACCGCGACCTTATGCATCGACTGCAAAACGCTGGCTGAAATCCGCGAGCGCCAGACCGGCATCTGATTGCCACTGACTGGGACACGCCGGCTTGCATGCTGAAGCCGGCGGCCACCTGCCATGCCAAATTCCACCTACCGCGGGCGATTTGCGCCCTCTCCGACCGGCCCCCTGCACATGGGTTCGCTGGTCACAGCACTTGCCAGCTATCTGGATGCACGAGCTCATGTGGGCGCCTGGCTTCTGCGCATTGAAGACCTTGATCCTCTTCGGGAAACCGACGAGGCGCGGGACCAGATTCTGCACAGCATGGCAGCCCACGGATTTGTTTCCGATGAGGAAGTGCGCTTCCAGTCCGATTGCAGCGAGCGATATGACAAGCTAATCAACGAACTGCTACAGGCGGGCAAAGCTTATTATTGCACCTGCTCGCGCAAGGAACTGCGGGCAAACGGCGGCAATCACCCCAACCGCTGCCGCAAGCAAACGCAGCCTCCAAACACTGACGCGCCGACAGCTGTCAGATTTGCACTCGATGACCAGTGGCATACCTGGACCGACGAACTTCAGGGACAGAGGACACAGCGCATCCGGGCTGAGATTGATGACCCGGTCATCCGCCGGAAAGAAGGTTTTTACGCCTACCAACTGGCCGTGGTGGCCGATGACATTGATCAGCAGATCACCCGCGTGGTTCGGGGCGCAGACATGCTGGATATGACGGCACAGCAGTGTCAGATCTACGCTGGACTGGGCGCGACCCCGCCGCAATGGATGCACATCCCGCTGGTGATGAATGCCAATGGGCAAAAGCTGAGCAAACAGAACCATGCCCCGGCATTGGATGACGCTGCAGCCAGCGCCAATCTGATCACTGCCCTGTCGTTATTGAAACAGGATATTCGAGGCCTTCATCCGGACGCGCCCCCCGACGTTATCCTTGAGAAGGCCACAGCACGATGGCAACCCGGGCGGATTCACCTGACAGCCCGGTAAAGCACGTGTTATAAACGGTTTCTCACTCGACAGTGGAGATATCTCTCTCGATGTATATCTACCGTCTGGTCTTCCTGCTGGTGCTGGCCATTTATATATTTTCGCCCAACATCCTCGACTGGTGGACCTCCCCCGGCAACGTCTGGTACAGCCCCTACATTATTTGGGCTAGCCTGATTGCCATGGGTTTCTGGCTGGACTGGCGACGAGATCCTGATGAGTTTTGACCCGTCGAGTCTGCTACTTGCCAGCCTGCTTTACCTGTTGCTGCTTTTCGGAATCGCCTGGATTACCGAACGCGGGCTGCTGCCAGGACGCTGGGTTCGCCATCCGCTGGTATACACTCTCAGCCTGGGCGTTTATGCCGGTATCTGGGCGGTGTACGCCGCGATCGGCGTTGCGGCCGACTCAGGCTACGGGTTCCTCGCCTACTATCTGGGCATCAGCGGCGCTTTTTTGCTGGCGCCGGTTCTCCTCAACCCCATCTTACGCATTGGTCGCGCCTATCAACTGACGTCGCTTGCGGATCTTTTTGCCTACCGCTATCGCAGCCAATGGGCCGGAACTCTGGTCACCGTGTGCTCAGGCGCTGCAATTCTGGCTCTTTTGAGCATGCAGATTGAGGCAGTGTCCAGCGCTGCAAGCCTGCTGGCGCCGAATACTTCGCCCGCATTGATCAGTTTTTCTTTCAGTCTCATCGTCGTGTTGTTCGCAACGCTGTTTGGCGCGAGGCGGGATCAGGGATCCGACAGCCATCAGGGACTGGTCGTGGCCATCGCTTTTGATTCTCTTGTCAAACTGGTGGCGCTGCTCGTCCTTGGAGGAGTCATACTGTTCGTGGTGTTCGACGGAACCGCCGGCCTGCAGGCATGGCTGGCCACGCAGACTCGACCAGAAGCGGCCATGACCCTGCGGATCGATGACGGTAGCTGGCGAGCTCTGATGCTGATGTCTTTCGCCGGCGCCCTGGTTCTTCCGCACATGTATCACATGACCTTCGCCGAGAATCCATCGCCGCGAGCCCTCGCCCGAGCCAGTTGGGGATTGCCCCTCTACTTGCTGCTACTGGGCCTGCCAGTACCACTGATTCTCTGGGGTGGGCAGGCGCTGGGCGCGACCACTGACCCGAACTTTTACGCGGTGGGGGCAGCTCAGGCGCTCAACAGCCCTGCGCTGACCATGATGATGCACATCGCTGGCCTGTCCGCCGCCAGCGGCCTGATGATTGTCAGCACACTGGCGTTGGCAGGCATGGCCCTGAACCATGTGGTGCTGCCAATGCGGACACCGCGAGACCAGGAAGATATCTATCGTTGGTTGCGTTGGGTGAAGCGTCTGCTCATTGCGGCCATTATCCTGGCGGCGCTGCTGTTCCACGAAACCATCGGCAAGAACCTGGATCTGTCCATTCTCGGCATCATTGCGTTGTCGGGCACTCTCCAGCTTTTACCTGGCGCGCTGGGGGTCATCTACTGGCCAGAAGGAAATCGTCGCGGGTTGATCGCCGGGCTGTGTGCGGGACTGGTGATCTGGATCATCACGCTGGTGCTGCCATTTTCTCACACCGCCAATCTGTTGGATTTTCTGGGCGCGCCCCTGGTGCCTGAGCGGGCCAATGTTCACATCTTCATCTTCCTGAGCCTGACGGTGAACATATTCACCTTTGCACTGGTGTCCCTGCTCAGCGCCAGTTCCGCCGAAGAAACAGCTGCCGCCCAGGCCTGTTCTGTAGGCGCATTATCGCGGCCGCAGCGCCGGGAACTACTGGCGACGTCCTCCGACGACTTTGTCCGTCAACTTGCGATACCGCTGGGCAACAGCGTCGCTCGCAGGGAAATCGACCGGGCATTGTCACAACTGAAACTGCCAGCGGTGGAATACCGCCCCTATCAGTTACGCCGGCTGCGAGATCACGTCGAAGCCAACCTATCAGGTCTGCTCGGTCCTGCAATCGCCCGGGACCTGGTCAAGCGTAATCTCGGGTTCAAACCCATCGCAGGAAGCGGAACCGGGCAGGACATACGCTACGTCGAGCGCGCGCTCGGCGACTACCAGAATCGCCTGACCGGACTGGCCGGCGAGCTGGACAACCTTCGCCGGCATTATCGGCAAACGCTCCAGAATTTGCCGATCCCGGCCTGCTCGGTGGGCGAGGATGGCGAAATCCTGATGTGGAACAGCGCCATTGAAGAGCTGACAGGTATCACGGCGGATGACGTTGTAGGTGCACGCCTGCAGGCATTACCGCAGCATTGGTTCGAACTGCTGGACGACTTTAACCTCGGGGAAGACCTGCATCGCTACAAACATCGCCTGGATCTGGGCGGTCGTCCTCACTGGCTAAACCTCCACAAGGCGGCGCTGAGTGGCCCAGATCATCGCGAAGGCGGCAGCATTATTCTGGTGGAAGATCAGACCGAAACGCGAATGCTCGAAGACGAGCTCATGCACAGCGAGCGGCTGGCGTCCGTGGGACGGCTGGCTGCTGGTGTTGCTCATGAAATTGGTAATCCGGTCACAGGCATTTCATCTCTGGCACAGAACCTGAAGCTGGAGACAGAGGACCCTGACATCCTCGAGACAGCGGACCAGATCCAACAACAAACGCGGCGGATCTCCACCATTCTGCAATCGCTGATGAACTTCGCCCGTACCGGAAACCACGCGCATGCCAACCGCTATGAACCTGTTCCGATCAAGCGATGTGTCGATGAATCCATCAACCTTCTATCGCTGAGCGACAAAGGGATGGGTATCCGCTACATCAACGAATGCCCCGATAACCTGATGGTAATGGGTGACGAGCAACGTCTGGTGCAAGTGTTCATTAATCTCCTGGCAAACGCCCGTGACGCGTCGCCGGAGGGTGGTGAGGTGCGAATCAGTGGAAACCGGGACAGTTACTCCGCTATGATCAACGTCTTGGATCAGGGAACGGGTATTCCAGCGGAACAGATGGACCACATCTTTGAGCCTTTTTACACCACCAAAGCACCGAACCAGGGGACCGGGCTTGGGCTCTCGCTGGTGTACAGTATCGTCGAAGAACACTACGGCAATATTCAGGTGGTCAGCCCCGCCGACGAACAATCCGGGAGCGGCACCGCTGTTAGAATAAGGCTGCCCGCCTACGAACAGGACTCAGACAGCACTCTCAGCCAGAAACCAGGGTCTTAAGAGCTACTATGCCTCGCATTCTGATTGTTGAAGACGAAGAGATCATCCGCTCCGCACTCCGGAAGTTGCTGGCTCATGCCGGTTACGACGTTGCCGATGCAGGATCTGTCGAACAGGCACTGGAGCAGAACGAACCGGATCAGTTTGACCTGATCATTACCGACCTTCGACTACCGGGCGCCGCTGGCACAGAGCTGATTCAGCGAGCACCCAACACCCCAGTGCTGATTATGACCAGCTACGCCAGCCTTCGGTCTGCGGTCGATTCCATGAAACTTGGCGCCGTGGAATACATCGCCAAACCCTTCGACCACGATGAAATGCTGGAAGCGGTTGAGACCATCCTTATTCGCCAGGCAGACCGGCCCTCCCAGGCCGCCAGTGCAGAACCTGCCAACGATTCTGGCTCTGACAGTGATCCTGCCAGCATTATGTATGGCACCTGCGCAGCGATGGAAAAGGTGTTCACCCTGATCCGGAAAGTCGCACCCACAGAGACCACCGTATTGATTCAGGGCGAGTCGGGCACGGGCAAGGAACTGGCAGCCCGGTCGCTCCATCTGATGAGCCCACGCGCGCCCCGACCACTGATTTCGGTCAACTGTGCTGCAATACCCGAAAGCCTGATCGAATCCGAGCTGTTTGGTCATGAAAAAGGCGCCTTCACCGGAGCGGTATCGTCCCGCACCGGCCTGATTGAAGCCGCAGACGGTGGCAGTCTGTTTCTCGACGAAATCGGGGAATTACCGGCGGAAGCTCAGGCACGCCTGCTCCGTGTCCTGCAAGAAGGGGAAATTCGCAAGGTGGGGTCCACACAGAGCCGCAAAGTGAACGTCCGCATGATTGCGGCAACTCACCGAAACCTGAAAGCCATGACCCGCACCGGTGAATTCCGCGAAGACCTGTATTACCGACTCAATGTCATGCAGATCCGAATACCACCGCTACGGGACCGTCAGTCAGACATCCTGGGCCTGACACAGATGTTCCTCAGACGTCAGGGCGAAAAGATGGGCAAGGGCACCTTGAACCTGTCGCCCGAAGCCATGCGGGTCCTTGAGCGGCATCGCTGGCCCGGCAATGTGCGCGAACTCGAAAATGCCATCGAACGGGCCATCATTCTGTGTGAGGGCGATATGATCACGCCTTCACTACTGGATCTGGACGGAGAGGGTGACGATGTCAGCATCCCGGAGTCGCTGGTAGACGGTAACAATGAGCAGGCGTCCAATCAGGACAACGACGCGTCCACAGACCTTTCCCTCGAGGACTACTTCCAGCACTTTGTTCTCGAGAATCAGGATCGAATGAGTGAAACTGAGTTGGCACAAAAGCTCGGCATCAGCCGGAAGTCTCTCTGGGAGCGCCGCCAACGGCTGGGAATCCCCCGAAAGAAAAACTCTGCCAATTGATCGCCACTGATGGCGCGACACGGTTCTCCACAAAACTGTGAACCAGCGCTCAATTGTTACCGGGTGTTCCTCAAGGTAACACTAAAGATGTAAGACCTGCGGAGTGAGTAACACTTTTGTCATAAGGGGAACCCCTTACACACCTTTCCATAATATAACCCACTGTTAATTAAGAACTTTAAAAATCTGGCACACCATCTGCTCATTCAAGGGCGCACAACAACAAAAACAACAGTGATCAGCAGCGCCAAAACAAATACAAAAAGCTGCCAGAAAACGTTCAGCAACAAAAACAAAAACAGAACGTGTGCGAACTGAGTGTTTTGGGTACTTTGCTTTTTAGTGGTCCCTTGGCACGTGTGAGTTGTAGATGTAGAGAAGAATCGTTCACCAGACGGCACTGCATTTACTCGAATAACTCGCCCGATGTCCCTGACTACTCTGTGTATTCAAAGCTTTCCGTTTGCGTGAGATCGTCTCCTTTTTGGGGATTCAGTGGGGTAGAAAAACGAAGAAAAATCCCGGCAAAAACAAAAACAATGCAGATCGTCAACGCTTTGAGGGCGGGTTCGTAACAACGAATCCGCCTTTTGATTATCTGGCCCTACATTTTTGCCTCAATGAGTTTTAACCTTCACTTACTCGGGCCCTTCGAATTCTTGGGCGTGTGCAAAGCCCCTCCAAACCGTTAAACTCTCGCTTTTGCCTTTACGCAGCCACGGAATTCAATGCTCAAACGTCTGTTCTCTCTCATGATGTCCTTCTTCAGCCGATTTCGGAAAAGCACAGCAGCGCGCTATCAACGCCGGGATATCCCGAGGGACCAGCACAACGTGTCTCGGTCGGATATCAGCGAGCCGGCAAAAAAGGTACTCAACAGGTTAAACAAATCCGGTTTTGAAGCCTATTTGGTGGGCGGCGGAGTCCGCGACATCTTGCTTGGCGGACACCCGAAAGACTTCGACATCGCGACGAACGCAACTCCGGAAGAGGTCCACGACCTGTTCCGCAATTCCCGTCTGATTGGCCGCCGATTCCGTATTGTGCACGTGCTTTTCGGGCGCGAGGTTATCGAGGTCACCACCTTCCGTGGCAACGCCAGCGACGCTGAGGAAGACGAGCAGGACGACGATGACCGCCGCACCAGCGAGCACGGCCTGCTGCTGCGGGATAACGTCTACGGGACCCTGGAGGAGGACGCGCTTCGTCGCGACTTCACCGTCAATGCGCTGTATTACTGTATTCGGGATTTCACCGTCGTTGATTTTGCCAACGGCATGGAGGACCTGAAGCTGCGACAGATGCGACTGATCGGCGACCCTGAAACCCGCTACCGCGAAGATCCGGTGCGCATGCTTCGGGCAATCCGATTTGCTGCAAAGCTCGGCTTCAAGATCGAGCAGGAAACCGAGGCCCCCATTCGGGAACTGGCGCCACTGCTGACTCACATTCCGCCTGCGCGCTTGTTTGAGGAAGTGCTGAAGTTGCTATCGGCAGGCTATGGTGAATGCACCTACGACCTTCTGTGCGAGTACAACCTGTTGGCGCCTCTTTTCCCGGAAACCGCGGCCGCCATTGCCGAGGGCGAGAGTGACGAACTCATCCGCCAGGCCCTGCGAAACACCGATGCACGCATCGCCGACGGAAAATCCGTCACGCCCTACTTCTTGTTTGCCGCCATGCTCTGGCCCGCGCTCCAGGTCGAATGGCGCAAGCGTCAGGCAAATGGTGAACCGGTCCAGCCAGCACTTCATCAGTCTATTGGCAAGGTCATTGGCCAGCAGATTCAGGCCACATCCATCCCCAAGCGGTTCTCCGGGCCGATGAAGGAAATCTGGGAACTGCAGATTCGTCTGCCCCGTCGGAATGGCAAGCGGTCGTTTGCCACCCTCTCCCATCCTCGATTCCGGGCGGCCTATGACTTTCTGCTGGTTCGTGAAGCTGCCGGGGAAATCGAGCCGGGCCTCGGCCAGTGGTGGACCGAATTTCAGGAAACCGATGCTCGTGGTCAGGAACGCATGCTGAGCCAACTCGGCGCCCCCACAGGCCCCAAAAAGCGGCGCCGCAAAAAACCGGTTAAAAAGGACTGACCAGTGACCAGGTCAGACGCTTTCATCGGGCTGGGCAGCAACCTCGAAGCGCCGTCGGTTCAATTGGCACAGGCAGTCATTCAGCTCGCCGGCTTGCCCCTCTCAACGCTGATTGCGCAATCCCCGTTTTACCAAAGCCGCCCCGTCGGCCCACAGGATCAGCCTGATTTCGTCAATGGCGCGGTCTGGCTAAGCACTGAGTTGGAACCACTGGACCTGCTGGACAAGCTGCAGGAGATTGAGCAAGCGCATGGACGGGAAAGACGACAGCACTGGGGGCCTCGCACTCTCGATCTCGACCTGCTGCTTTATGGCGAGCAACGCATTACCTGCGAACGACTGACCGTGCCTCATGCGGAGCTTGCCAATCGCGACTTTGCCCTGCAGCCTCTGCTAGACCTGAATCCTGAACTGGCTTTACCTGACGGCACCCGTCTCGCCACACTTCGAAAGCAATGTCCGGACAATCATCTCCGCAAGCTGGAACCAATTCCCCGAACACCCTCTCTCGATCAAGAATGACCGCCGGACCGGCTATTGCCTCTGGCGCACCCCCGGATTACCCTTGGACTCTCAATACCGGCACAAAGGCCTGGTTGTAGCCCATTCATCCAAAAGGCAAGGATTCTATGGCTGTTACCATCAACACCCTTCGAGAGTACAAGCAAAAAGGCGAAGCCTTCGCCGTGCTGACCTCCTATGACTCCACCTTTGCGCAAATTGTCAGCGAGGCAGGGGTCGACGTCATTCTGATCGGGGATTCTCTCGGCATGGTGCTCCAGGGACACGACAGCACTTTGCCAGTCACCATGGACCACATGATTTACCACACGGCGGCGGTGGCAGCAGGTAACAAGGGTGCGCTGATCATGGCCGACATGCCGTTCATGTCCTACGGCACCGTAGACGCCGCGCTGGAAAATGCGGCGGAGCTGATGCGTGCCGGCGCCCACATGGTCAAACTTGAAGGCACCGACTGGATGAAGGACACCATCTCGGCACTCAGCGAGCGCGGCGTTCCTGTTTGCGCACACTTGGGGCTGACGCCGCAGTTCGTCAACAAACTCGGCGGCTACAAAGTCCAGGGACGCGATGACAAGGCCGCCGAGCTAATGATTGAACACGCTTGCGAACTCGAGGCTGCCGGTGCCGACGTCATTCTGCTGGAATGCGTACCTGCCCCCCTCGCCGCCCGAATCACCCAGGCAGTCAAAGCGCCGGTCATAGGCATCGGCGCGGGCTCAGATACGGATGGTCAGGTGCTGGTGGTCCACGACATGCTCGGCATCACCACTGGCCGCAAGCCGCGATTCGTGAAAAACTTTCTCGCAGAGGCCGATTCAGTACAGGCGGCCATTGAGGCCTACGTTGCGGCTGTTCGCAGCCGGTCATTCCCCTCAGAAGAGCACACCTTCAAGGCATGAGAACAGTACATACGCTAAAAGAACTTCGCGCCATGCTGCAGAGCGCTCGTCAGCAAGGCAAACGCATTGGACTGGTGCCGACCATGGGAAACCTGCACGAGGGGCACATATCTCTGGTCCGGCGTGCCAGTCAGGCGGCAGACATGGTGGTCACCAGCATTTTCGTCAACCCGATGCAGTTTGGGGCAACCGAAGATCTGGATACTTACCCCAGAACCCTGCAGGAAGATCAGGACAAGCTGGAAGCGGCGGGCAACACACTGGTGTTCGCACCCTCAAACGAAGAAATTTATCCGGATGGTCTGGCGAGACAGACCCGTGTGATCGTTCCGGAAGTCAGTGACGGCCATTGCGGGGCCAGCCGCCCAGGACACTTCGAAGGCGTGGCAACCGTCGTCACAATGCTGTTCAACATGGTACAACCGGATGTTGCGGTTTTCGGTGAGAAGGATTTTCAGCAACTCGCCGTCATCAAAAAACTCACCCGGGACCTGATGCTACCGATCGAAATCATTGGCGCGCCAACGGTGCGGGAAGACGACGGCCTGGCAAAGAGTTCCCGAAACGGTTATCTCTCGTCAGAAGAACGTAAGAAAGCCCCTATCGTTTACCGTGCTCTAGAGGCAGCAGCAGAAAAGCTCAGACAAGGGCGAACTGACTTCAGAATTATTGAGGATGAAGCCGGGCAGATGCTGAACGACGCTGGCTTCCGGCCCGATTACTTTAACATTGCCAGCAGTCTGACCTTGAAGCCGGCAACACCGGAAGATCGCGAATTAACGATTCTGGTCGCCGCCTTCCTTGGCACGACGCGACTGATCGATAATCTGTCCGTCACGCTTCCGGGGTAAATGTATAGACTCGACAGAGCGCACGAAACGCAGCTCAGACCGTCACCCGATGAAGGAATCAACGATGTCTGAAGACACTGCCCGACTGACCCGGCGCCCGGAATGGCTGGATCTGGTTGATCATCAGAAAGAGCTGGCAACCATCCACATGCGAGACATGTTCAGGGAGGAGCCCAGTCGGGCCGAGCGTTTTTTCATCGAGGGTGCTGGGCTTTCACTGGATTACTCCCGCAATCGGGCCACCGTCGACACCATCGACAAGCTGATGGCCCTGGCCAGAACCTGCGGCGTACCCGATCGAATCGAAGCCATGTTCAATGGCGAGCACATCAACATCACCGAAGACCGACCCGCCCTTCATGTCGCCCTGAGAGACAACAGCGGTCAATCCATTAAAGTGAATGGGCAGGACATTGCGCCGGAAGTCGCAAAGACCCTGACACGCATGGAGTCATTCGTTAAAGACATCACCGGGGGCCATTGGAAAGGTCGAACGGGTAAAGCATTCACCGACATTGTCAGTATCGGCATCGGCGGCTCCTTTCTGGGCCCCAAGCTGGTTTCCGAAGCACTGAAGCCGTACTGGACTGGCCATCTCCGCCCCCATTACGTGGCCAATATCGACGGCACGCATATTTCAGAAGTGCTGCGTCGGGTCGATCCGGAAACAACGCTGTTTCTCATTCAGTCAAAATCCTTCAAGACTCAGGAAACCCTGGAAAACAGCAAGGCCGCCCGTGACTGGTTCCTCGAAAACGGCGGATCAGAGGCCGACATCGCCACACACTTTGTCGCCGTTACGACTAATACTTCTGAAGCCGTGGCGTTTGGCTTGTCTGAAGACAACCTGTTCCCCATGTGGGACTGGGTTGGCGGACGCTACTCATTGTGGTCTGCCATCGGTCTACCCGTTGCACTGACCGTCGGTATGCAAAACTTCCGCGCCCTGTTAGCCGGCGCCCATGCTATGGACCAGCATTTCAGAAAGACGCCACTGGAGGGCAACTTGCCCGTGGTCATGGCCATGCTGGGCGTCTGGTACAGTAATTTCTGGGGCGCTGAAACCCATGTCATCCTGCCCTACGACCATTACCTGAGGAGCCTGCCAGCGCACCTTCAACAATTAGACATGGAGAGCAATGGGAAACGAGTGTCCCAGTCTGGTCAAGCACTGGATTACAATACCGGGCCAGTGATTTGGGGCGGTGTCGGCGCAAACGGTCAGCATGCTTTTCATCAGCTTCTGCATCAGGGCACTCGCCTCATACCGGCAGACTTCATCATTCCCTTTCAGACACATAACCCGGTGGCAGACCATCACGCCGCGTTGTTCGCAAACTGCCTGAGCCAATCCAGAGCGCTCATGTCCGGAAAAACACTGGACGAAGCGCGCAAAGAGCTGCTCGACGAAGGCCTATCCGATCAGCAGATTGACGCACTTGCACCGCACAAAGTGATTCCCGGCAACAAGCCAAGCAATACGCTACTGATGGAAAAAGCCACTCCGGAGTCTGTGGGCTCCCTGATTGCGCTCTATGAACATCGCACTTTTGTACAGGGCATCATTTGGGACGTGGATTCTTTTGATCAGTGGGGTGTAGAGCTCGGCAAGCAGATGGGCAAGAGCATTCTGAAAAGATTGACCTCGGAATCCGCCGAAGCGGCCGCCAGCGACAGCTCAACGGATCACCTGATTCAATTGTTTCGGCAGCAGCATCGCTAATCGCGAGCTTTAGAGATAAGGCGCCCCTGCCAACGGAAATCCACTGGCCAGAGTTTCTGGTTGCGATCGTAGGCCTGCCAGAGCGAGTGATAGCTTTCGCAGCGAACCGGATGGATTTCCGCCGGTGCAATTTCAGCCAGCGGTAAAAGTACGAAGGCGTTGTTGAGGATTTCTCCCCGAGGCAGTTCGACGCCGCTCAGTTCTCCGACCTCCTGATCGTAAGTCAGGATATCCAGATCCAGAGTTCGACCACTGAATTTGGGAACGTCCCGACGCCGACCATTATCCGCTTCAAGCTGCTTGAAACGAGCACTGAGTTCGGCAACAGTGAGATGTGTATCGATACCGACGACCAGGTTGTAAAAAGGATCACCGTCAAACCCCACGGCCTCGCTTTCGTACACCGACGACAGAGTCAGCTCGGCAAACCACGCCCGCAGTTGGTCCAGCGCGGCTGTAACGTGCTTTTCCCGGTCAATGTTAGAGCCAATACTGATGTATACGCGGGCCATTACCGGGCGCCCCGCTCAATGGATACTCCGACGGAAGTTGCAGCTGGCACTGCCCCTGGCTTCCGGATCACCAGCCGAAGCCAGCGAACGCCGAATTCCTTTTGCAGCATCTGCGCCAGTGACTCTGCAGCGGCCTCAAGCAGGAACGGCCTGGATTCGACAAGGACTCTGGTCACCCTTTCACTGACTGCCGCATAATCCAGGGCATCAGAGACATCATCCGACTGGCCCGGAACCCGGTTATCCCAGGCAAGCTCCAGATCGATAGACAAGCGCTGGCTGACTTCGCGCTCCCAATCGTAGACACCGACGACAGTCTCAACCTCAAGACCTTCAATCAATACGCTGTCGGTTACCTTATCTGCCACTGCAAGGCCCTCCCGGGCTTAGACTCTCGGCTGATTGAACAAAGATCGAACAGCCGATACTCTCCAATAAACGGGGTATTCCGTCTGCTCTGAAAATGGAGCCGCATTTTCTCACAGTTGACCCTGATCCGTCTTCGCCATCTTCCTGACAGTGACACTTGGCCATGAATGTCATCAGCGACCCGGTTCTGACCGTTCTGCTCTGCCTGCTGGCTTACCTGTTCGGGTCGGTCCTCTTCGCGCTGCCTGTTTGCCGCTGGTGGAAACTGCCGGATCCACGGGCGCAGGGTTCTGGCAATCCGGGTGCCACCAACGTCTATCGCACTGGGGGCTGGCTACCGGCAGCAACCACACTGTTGCTAGATGCTTTGAAGGGAGGCATTCCGGTGGCCCTGGCGAATCTGTCGGAGCTGAGCATTCTTGCCCAGGCGATGGTCGCGCTGTGCGCAGTAACCGGCCATATGATACCGGTGTTCTATCGGTTCAAAGGTGGAAAGGGGGTTGCGACTGCACTGGGGGCAGGATTGGCGCTGGCGCCGTTAACGACCGCTGTGCTCTGCGCGATCTGGGCATTTGTGATGTGGCGCTGGCGGATATCCGCACTGGCTTCCCTCATTGCAATCGTGAGCGGGCCTCTGCTCAGCGCCATTCTGGAACCGGAAACTTTGCCGTTGTTCGGCCTTCTTGCCCTGCTGATTGTGGTACGCCACCGGAACAATCTGATACGGATGGCGCAAGGCCGCGAACCCGGCTTCTAGATCAGTCGACGAGGCCGTCTGTGCGAAGCTGCCCGACCGGCGGCAGAGTATTCATCGGCCAACGGGGCACCGATATAATGCGATCACCATCCCGCTGACCGGCCATCAGGCGCTGGCATCCGGCGTAGGCAATCATGGCGCCATTGTCGGTACAGAATTCCGGCCGGGCATAGAATACCCGTGCTTTCAGTTTTGTCGCCATGGCATCCAACCCCGACCGTAATCGCTTGTTCGCGCTGACGCCGCCGGCAATGACCAAGCGCTTGCTGTTGGTCTGTTCCAGCGCCCTTTTACATTTGATGGTCAGGGTTTCAACGACGGCTGTTTCAAAGGCCAACGCTATGTCAGCGCGGGTCTGATCAGTCAGGTCTCCGGCCTTTTCTGCGTTGGTAACCGTGTTGAGCGTGAAAGTTTTCAGACCACTGAAGCTGAAGTCCAGACCGGGCCTGTCTGTCATGGGTCGCGGGAAACGATACCGCCCTGGCGTGCCCTTTTCCGCCAACGCGGCAACTCTGGGTCCACCGGGATAGTCGAGCCCCAGCATTTTTGCGGTTTTGTCGAACGCTTCACCTGCGGCATCATCCACAGACTCTCCGAGCATTTCGTACTCACCAATGCCTTTGACCAGCACCAACTGTGTATGCCCGCCCGACACCAACAGAGCCACGAATGGGAAAGCCGGTGGCTCGGACTCCAACATCGGCGCGAGAAGGTGGCCCTCCATGTGATGCACGCCAAGCACCGGCACATCGAGCGCGAACGCCAGCGAATGCGCAACCGCACCGCCCACCATCAGCGCCCCGATCAAGCCGGGGCCCGCGGTGTAAGCGATGCCTTCGATATCCGCCCGCTCCTTGCCCGCATCGGCAAGCACCTGGTCACATAAAGGCAAAAGTTTCCGAACATGGTCCCTTGAGGCAAGCTCGGGAACTACGCCGCCGTAATCAGCATGCATATCGATCTGACTGAAAAGCGCATGGGCCAGCAATCCCCGGTCACTGTCGTACAGTGCAACGCCGGTTTCGTCACAGGAGGTTTCAATACCAAGGATGAGCATACAAAGACCCAGAAACGTAAACGGAGACAACGAAAAGCGCATGTTACCAGAAACTGAAAAGGCACCGGCAGATTCATCGAACAAACATTGACCTCAGCCACCAGCAGACGCTATCATTGCCGCCCTTAATTAAGCGCTGGTCGACTTTTAGCCAATCCGACCAGTCAGCAGAGTCGGCTAACCACGTTTAATAGCCGAACAAAATGTAACCGAATCAATCAGGTAGGTGATTTTCGAATGCCAGCTGTTAAAGTGAAAGAGAATGAACCGTTTGACGTAGCCCTGCGTCGCTTCAAGCGCTCTTGCGAAAAAGCAGGCGTCCTTTCTGAAGTACGTCGTCGCGAGCACTATGAGAAGCCGACCGCTGTGCGTAAGCGCAAAGCTGCTGCTGCCGTTAAGCGTCATCTCAAGAAGCTTCAGCGGGAACAGCGCAAGTTCGAGC
>CAZWEP010000051.1:0-17462 GCA_964632565.1 uncultured Marinobacter sp.
CAAAAAGATCCGCAAAGCTCTCGCTCATTATGTGTCCTATGTGATCAACGCAAGTGTGCTCCGTGCTACCAGCAACACGGTCAATGAGTTTTAATCCGAATTCGACCAGTGGCTGGCCGATAACGCCGAATTCGGAATTTCAACGACAAAAAGGTGCTATCAGGCCTGGCCCATAGCGGCCATACACCTGTCTAACACCTCTTCTATACCTAAACCTGTCGAATCAATGACTTGCGCATCATCCGCCGGTTTAAGCGGGGCTGCTGAGCGGTTCATATCTCGCTCATCGCGAACCCGTATCTCCTTTAAAAGGGCGTCAATATTAACATCGACCCCCGCGTCCTTCAACTGGCTGTAACGCCGCCTGGCACGCTCCTCTGCACTGGCCGTGAGGAAGATCTTTACTGGCGCATCGGGAAACACCACAGTCCCCATATCACGCCCGTCTGCAACAAGGCCCGGCGCAACCCGAAAATCTCGCTGACGTTGTAGAAGCGCATCTCTGACAGGCTGAATGACAGCGACTTTGGAAGCGTTGTCGCCACAGGTCTCGGTGCGCACCTCTCCGGTTACGTCGTCGCCGCTCAAAAGAACTCTGACAGGCTCACCGGGTTCAGTCGGCTCAAACGCCACATCCAGGTTCGCGGCAACCGCTGACAATCCGGCTTCGTCGTCAAGTGCAACCCCCTGACGCATGGCTGCCAATGCGGTCAGACGATATAGAGCCCCGCTATCCAATAAGTGCCACCCAAGACGCTTTGCCAGCATTTGGGTAATTGTTCCCTTACCAGATCCTCCAGGTCCGTCGACCGTGATAACGGGCGCCTTGGCATCACTCATCGCCGTCTCCATCCGAGGTAATCCGGATACCCACCTGCCTTGCCAGATTCACAAAACCGGGAAACGACGTGGCGACGTTAGCACAGTCATTTACGGTGATATCGCCAGTCGCTCGAAGAGAAGCTACCGAAAAGGCCATGGCAATGCGATGGTCTCCATGTGAGTTGACCGTACCGCCAATCATTTCCTGACCACCATCAATGATGATCCCGTCCGGAGTGACAGTGGTGTCGACACCAATTGCGCTCAAGCCATCCGCCATCACCTGAATTCGATCACTCTCTTTAACACGCAACTCCTCTGCCCCACGAAGAACCGTCCTTCCCTGGGCGCAGGCGGCAGCTATGAACAGGACCGGAAATTCATCGATCGCCAGCGGCACCTGATCTTCGGGAATATCGATCCCAGACAATTCGGCCGACTTCACTCGCAGATCGGCGACAGGCTCGCCACCTATTACCCGCGAATCCAAAACTTCAATGTCCGCGCCCATCTTACGAAGTATGTTGATGACGCCAATACGAGTCGGGTTCATCCCCACGTGACGCAACAACAGCTCCGAATTGGGGGCGATGCTGCCAGCGACCAGAAAAAAGGCAGCTGACGAGATATCAGCAGGCACATCGATGGCTGTTGCAGTCAGCTCCCCACCTCCGGCAACGCTGGATGTCGCTGTATCTCTGTGAACGTGATAGCCAAAGCCCTCAAGCATCCGCTCAGTGTGATCGCGAGTAGGTGCAGGCTCGGTTACTGAGGTCAGCCCCTCAGCGTAAAGACCAGCAAGTAAGAGGCAGGACTTCACTTGTGCGCTGGCCACTGGCATTTCGTAATGAATGCCGGTCAACGACTGCCCCCCACGGATTTTCAGAGGCGGCTTTCCGCCCTCAGCAGTATCGATCTGCGCACCCATGGCGCGCAAAGGCTCAGCTACCCGCCCCATCGGACGCTTCGACAGACTCTCGTCGCCCGTTAATTCGGAATCGAAAGCCTGAGCTGCCAAAAGACCGGAAAACAGACGCATAGCAGTGCCGGAATTACCCAGATACAAAGGACCTCGTGGAGCCTGAAGCCCGTGGATGCCGACACCGTGAATGCGAACAAAGCCATCGTTGGGACCTTCGATCGTGACCCCCATGTCGCGAAATGCCTGGAGCGTCGCCAGACTGTCTTCACCCTCCAGGAACCCTTTAACCTCTGTAACGCCGTTGGCAAGTGCCCCCAACATGATGGAACGGTGGGAAATGGACTTGTCACCGGGAACACGGATGTCGCCTGAAACCTTTCCGCCTGGCTGCAGACGGAAAGTCACCTGTTTTTGACTGTTTTTTGTCACGTAAGCCTGTCCTGAAAGCATTTTCGAAAAATGTTCCCGTGCCGCTTTGGCCCGGCTGAAAACCTGAAGCAAGGTCGCCCCGTCGCCTTCCGCGATGGCGTGCCGAAGACGTTCGAGGTCCTCGCTGAAATGGTCGATGACTCTGAGCACAGCGTCTCGATTCGACAGAAAAATATCGTGCCACATCACCGGGTCACTCGCCGCTATCCGAGTGAAATCCCGGAAGCCGCCTGCGGCGTAGCGGAAGATGTCCAGATTCTCATCCTCCCCGGCCAGAGTATCGACCAGCGAGAACGCAATCAGATGCGGCAAATGGCTCGTAGCGGCCAACACCTCGTCATGGTACGCCACCGACATGGTGAGAACAGTCGCACCGCAACCTTCCCAAAGCGCCTTCAAGCGTTCAATGTCTGAGTCGGCAACCTGCGAGTCCGGCGTCAGTATCACCTTGTGATTTGCGAACAGATCGGGATTAGAGGCTCGAATACCGCTTTTCTCAGAGCCCGCAATCGGATGCCCGGGAATCACATTCCTGGGAAGCGAACCAAAGACGGCCTTCACGTCGTCCACAAAACTGGTTTTGGTGCTCCCCACATCAGTAAGTATCGCTGCCGGGTCGAGAAAGGGCTTCAATTCGCCCAAGACGCTGCGGATTGCCTTAACAGGCACGGCCAGCACTACCAGATCCGCGTTTTTTACTGCAGCTTCAAGCGACTCCGCAACTTCGTCGATGACACCAAGACTGACGCCGAGCCGAGCTTCTTCCACTCGCTTGTCCGCGCCCACCACTGTCCCGGCAAGGCCATTATTACGAATCGCCGAGGCAAGAGATCCACCAATCAGGCCCAGACCAATCACAGCAACCCGATTGAACAGGGGCTTAGCGTCAGACATTCAGACCTGCCTCCCGGTTGCCGTCTCTTTGAGGGCTGTCTCGAGACTGGCAATGAGACGCTGGTTTTCCTCTCGCAACCCGATAGAAACACGGAGGTGTTGAGGCAAGCCGTACCCGGCGATCGGACGGACGATCACACCCTGACGTAATAACGACTGATTGATTTGCTCGGCCTGGGGCCCGACATCAACACTGATGAAGTTCGCGGACGACGGTATGTACTCAAGTCCAAGCCTCTGAAATGCCGACACCAATTGAGTCATGCCTTGTGCGTTAATGTCGCAAGAGCGCTTTAGATAATCTTCGTCGGAAAGTACCGCCGTCGCAGCAGCCATTGCTACAGAATCAACATTAAAAGGCTGCCTTACACGGTTGAGTAAATTGGCAATTTCTGGAGAACTGACGCTGTAGCCAACGCGAAGTGCCGCCAGCCCCCAGGCCTTGGAAAAAGTGCGGGTAACAATCAGGTTCGGAAACTGATCCAGAAGCGACAGGCCATCGACACCGCCCTCTCCTTCCAGGTATTCGCAGTAAGCCTCATCAAGCACGACCAGCACGTTGCCGGGCACTCGCTGGAGAAACTCACGGATGGCGTTCTCGCCATGCACGGTTCCCGTTGGATTATTGGGGTTAGCGATGAACACAAGGCGGGTCTGCGGTGTAATTGCAGCTGCCATGGCGTCAAGATCATGGCCAAAATCTTTGGCCGGAACCGCAACACCACGAGCGCCAATGGCCTGAGTAACCAGCGGATAAACGGCGAAAGCGTACTGGGAAAACACCACATCGGAATCGGGGTCGGCAAAACACCGCGCGATCACCTCCAGAACGTCGTTGGACCCATTTCCGAGGGTTATCTGAGACGGATTGATTCCATAACGCTTTGACAGAGCCTGTTTCAGGTCAAAACCGTTACCATCCGGGTAACGACACAGGTCAGCAAGCGCATTCTGGGCGGCATCCAGTGCAACGGGGCTGGGGCCTAGAGGATTTTCATTGCTGGCCAGTTTAACGATGGACTCCGGAGCCAGACCGAATTCCCGTGCCAATTCATCAATCGGTTTTCCGGGCTGGTAGGGCGACAGCGCCCGAACACCTCTGACCGCCAAGCTTTCAACGTCCATTCTCGATTGCCTCTTCTACCTGGTATCCGCTGAGCAAACGGGCTCGATCACAACACGCCAATCGGATAGGAACCGAGTCGTTTGAGTTCTACGGCCTCTTCATCGATTTCCGCTAGAACCCGGCTGACCTGCTCTTCCTCGTAATGGCCCTCGAAATCGATGTAGAACACATACGCCCAGGTACCGCTTGGAGAGGGCCGGGTTTCAATGCGCGTGAGACTCAAACCGTGGTTATGAAATGGCTCGAGCAGCTTGTACAGCGCACCGGGCTTATTGCGCATGGATACCAGAATGGACGACTTGTCATGCCCACTGGCAGGCACCTCTTCCCGACCAATGATCAGGAAACGCGTGGTATTGTCGGGCCGGTCTTCGATGCTACTGGCCAACATATCCAGACCGTAAAGCTCTGCTGCCATGTCGCCAGCAATGGCGGCACTGCCCGGCTCCTGAGCTGCTCTGCGCGCTGCCTCTGCATTGCTGCTGACAGTAATCCGCTCAACACCGGACCTGTGCACATCCAGCCACTGCCGACACTGCGCAAAGGATTGCTGATGCGAGTAGATTCGTTCGATTTCCTGATCTTTATGCTTTGGCGATACCAGCAGGTGGTGATGTATACGCAGTTGAACTTCGCCGCAAATTTTCAGTGGCGAGGACATGAACATGTCCAGAGTGTGGTTGATCATGCCTTCGGTTGAGTTTTCAACAGGCACAACGCCGTAGTGGGCGGCGCCTGATTCAACTTCCCTGAACACCGCATCAATCGCTGGCAGCGGAACGCTCACCACGCTGTGCCCAAAATGCTTTAGTGCCGCTGCCTGGGTGAAGGTGCCAATGGGCCCAAGAAACGCGATGTGCATTGGCTTTTCCAGCGCCAGGCACGCCGACATGATTTCGCGAAACAAGCGAGCCATTTCTTCACCGGACAGAGGACCAGGATTGTTCTCTTTAATCCGGCGAAGCACCTGGGCTTCACGTTCGGGGCGATAGAAGAAAACATCCTCGCCAGGATTCGATTCCATCTTTACCCGGGCCACTTCCTGTGCGCATTCGGCTCGCTGACTGATCAGCTTCATGACCTCCTGGTCGAGGCGGTCAATTTCATCTCGCAACTGCCCCAGACGGGCCTGTTCATCACTCATGATCAGCCACGCTCCTTCGCAAACTCCGCCATGTAGTCGATCAGCGCATCAACACCGGATTCCGGCATGGCGTTATAGATGCTCGCGCGCATACCACCAACGCTGCGATGCCCCTTAAGGTTCAACAACTTCCGCTCGCCAGCGCCCTTCAGGAAGTCGGCATTCAATGCATCGTCCGCCAGCGTGAAAGGAACGTTCATCCAGGATCGGAAACGAGGTTCGATCGGGTTGGCGTAGAAGTCATTGGCGTCAATGAAATCGTAGAGCTTGCTCGACTTGCGTCGATTCATCTCGCCCATGGCCTTAACACCGCCCTGCGCTTTTAACCACTGAAACACCAGGCCTGCCAGATACCAGGAATAGGTCGCAGGCGTGTTATACATTGAGTCGTTATCGGCCATGACCTGGTAATTGAGCATGGTGGGCGTCTGTTTACGGGCGTGACCGAGTAAATCCTTGCGAATGATCACGACAACCAGCCCGGAGGGCCCGATGTTTTTCTGGGCGCCCGCATAGATAAGGCCGAATTTGGAAACATCCGTGGGCCGCGACAAAATCGTCGAGGACATATCAGCTACGAGCGGCACCGATCCGCTGTCTGGAACGAAGTCGAACTCCAGTCCGCCGATGGTTTCGTTGGGTGTGTAGTGCAGGAACGCCGCGTTCGGATCCGTCGCCCACTCGGAAGGGTCAGGAATGGATGCAAAACCCGACGATTCAGCGCTTGCGGCAACGTTGACGTCGCCATACCGACGGGCTTCGGCAATAGCTTTCTTCGACCAGATCCCGGTGTTGATGTAATCCGCAGAGGTTTTTGCACCCAGCAGATTTAAAGGCACCGTGGCAAACTGGCTGGATGCGCCGCCTTGCATGAACAGAACCGCGTAATCGTCACTGACGCCTGCCAATTCGCGCAGATCGCGCTCGGCCGTTTCGGCAATCTGGACAAACTCGTCGCTGCGATGGCTCATTTCCATCACCGACATGCCTGTACCTCGCCAGTCGAGCATTTCCTCTCTGGCCTGCTGCAAAACCTCAGCCGGCAACATTGCCGGGCCGGCACAAAAGTTATACGCCCTCGTCATTGTCCTCACCCTCGGCAGAATCGGCCTCTGCTGCGACCTCTTCCGGATCTTCATCATCAGATTCGGCGATCCGCTCAACGCCAACAAGGCGCTCATCTTCCTGGCTCAGCTTGATCAAACGAACACCCTGGGTGTTCCGGCTCAGGATCGACACCTCATCTGTTCGGGTACGAACGAGCGTCCCCTTGTCCGAAATGAGCATCATTTCGTCGCCTTCAAACAGCTGCAACGCGGTGACCAGGTTGCCGTTCCGTTCCGAGCACTGCATCGCGATGACGCCCTGACTGCCCCGGCTGTAGGTTGGGAACTCGTCGAAGGTCGTACGCTTGCCGTAGCCGTTTTCGGAGGCCGTCAGTAGAACCGCATCCGATTGCGGGATGATCAGAGACACCACGTGGTGCCCTTCTGGCATGCGAATACCGCGCACGCCGCGGGCCGTACGGCCCATCGGCCTGACCGCTTCCTCGTTAAAGCGAACCGCCTTGCCAGCGGTAGAGAACAGCATCACCTCTGCGTCACCCTTGGTGATGGCGGCACCGATAAGCGTATCGCCTTCATCGAGAGACAGGGCAATCAAACCGCTTGAGCGCGGGCGGGAGAAATTCGGCAACGGTGTTTTCTTCACAACGCCGGCAGACGTTGCCATCAGCACGAACTGATCTTCCGGATAGTCCCGCACCGGCAGGAAGGTAGTGATACGCTCGCCCTCTTCCAGAGGCAGGATATTCACCATGGGGCGGCCACGAGAGGCACGGCTTGCCCGCGGAATCTCAAACACACGAAGCCAATACACTTTGCCGCGGTTCGAGAAGCACAGAATGGTATCGTGAGAATTCGCGACCAATAGCTTCTCGACAAAATCCTCGTCCTTCATGGCAGTGGCAGCCTTGCCTCGCCCGCCGCGACGCTGAGCCTGATAGTCCTCTACCGCCTGGGTCTTGGCGTAACCGCCATGAGAGATGGTGACCACCAGGTCTTCTTCGTCAATCAGATCGGCAATGGTCAAATCGCGCTTGGAACTGGTGATTTCAGTCAGGCGCTCATCACCGAATTCACTGACAACCGCTTCCAGTTCATCACGGATGACCTGCATCAGGCGCTCCGGGTTGCCCAGGATGTCCAGCAGATCCGCAATTTTTTCCAGAATCTCTTTGTACTCGTTCTGAAGCTTCTCAGTCTCAAGTCCGGTCAGGCGGTGCAGACGCAAGTCCAGAATGGCCTGGGCCTGCTCTGGCGACAGGTGATAAAGACCATCACGCAGGCCGAAGATCTCCGGCAGGTCGTCTGGACGACACGCATCCTCGCCTGCTCTTTCCAGCATGGCCATGACGTCGCCAGGCGCCCAGCCCTTCTCCATCAACTTCTCTTTCGCTTCTGCCGCTGACGGCGAAGCTTTGATCAGCGCGATGATTTCGTCGATGTTTGCCAGGGCAACGGTCAGGCCTTCCAGAATGTGGCCGCGCTCCCGCGCCTTCCGCAGTTCGTAAATGGTCCGACGAGTCACAACTTCCCGACGGTGACGAACGAAGGCGTCCAGCATTTCCTTCAGGTTCAGTATCTTGGGCTCGCCGTTGATCAGCGCGACCATGTTGATACCGAATACGGTCTGGAGCTGGGTGTGCGCAAACAGGTTGTTAATCACAACATCGGGGTTTTCACCGCGGCGAAGTTCGATCACAACCCGAATACCTTCCTTATTTGACTCATCCCGCAGTTCAGAGATGCCTTCAAGACGCTTTTCTTTCACCAACTCGGCAATCTTCTCGATCAGACGTGCCTTGTTCAGCTGGTATGGCAGCTCAGTAATGATGATGGCGTCGCGGTTGGTCTTGTTATCGTGCTCAACCTCATGGCGGGCACGAATGTAAATTCGACCACGGCCAGTGCGATAAGCCTCAACAATGCCTGCCCGACCATTAATAATGCCCTGCGTGGGGAAATCCGGGCCAGGAATGAACTCCATCAATTCGTCAACGGACAGATCCGGGTTGTCGATCAGCGCAAGACACCCATTAACAACTTCGGTCAGATTGTGCGGCGGGATGTTGGTTGCCATGCCCACTGCAATACCAGAAGAACCGTTAACAAGAAGGTTTGGGATGCGGGTTGGCAGGACATCCGGAATTCGCTCGGTGCCGTCGTAGTTGTCAACGTAATCAACGGTTTCTTTGTCCAGATCCGCCAGCAGGGAGTGGGATATCTTCTCCATGCGGATCTCGGTGTAACGCATGGCGGCGGCATTATCACCGTCAATCGAGCCAAAGTTGCCCTGACCATCGACCAGCGGATATCTCAGCGAAAAAGGCTGGGCCATCCGGACAATCGTGTCGTAGACAGCCGAATCGCCGTGAGGGTGGTATTTACCAATAACGTCACCAACAACACGGGCAGATTTCTTGTAGGGCTTGTTCCAGTCGTTGTTCAGTTCGGACATAGCGAACAGGACACGACGATGGACCGGTTTCAGGCCATCCCGAACGTCAGGCAGTGCTCGCCCGACAATGACGCTCATGGCGTAATCCAGGTACGACTGCTTCAGTTCGTCTTCGATATTAACCGGCAGGATCTCTTTGGCTAACTCACCCATCGAGCAAGGTTCCTTTGATTATCTGGAAGTCGTTTCAGGGCCCTGATCCGAGCCCCATAGTTATTCTTTAACAAACCGCCAATGCTATCACATTCAACCCTTTAGCGGGCGAGGTGAATGGCGGTCTTAATCGAAAACAACGGTTTTGTTTTCGTAGGTAATCACGCGGTCTTCAATGTGCGCTCGCAAGCCGCGGGAAAGCACGCTTTTTTCAACATCCTTGCCGAGGCGCACCATGTCTTCAATGGAGTCGCTGTGGCTGATCCGGATAACGTCCTGCTCAATGATGGGGCCCTCATCGAGGTCCTGTGTCACATAGTGGCAGGTCGCTCCGATAAGCTTTACGCCCCGGCTGTAGGCCTGATGATAGGGCCGAGCGCCAGCGAAAGACGGCAGGAAGCTGTGGTGGATATTGATCACCTTGCCTGCGTATTTATCGCACAACCGCTCTGGCAGTATCTGCATGTATCGCGCCAGAACCACAACATCAGCGCCGTATTGCTCGATCAGGCGATCCACCTCGTCAAACGCTTCTTCCCTGTTGGCCTGGTTCACTGGCAGGCAGTGATATGGAATGTCGTGCCATTCCACCATTCTGCGCAGATCCTCGTGGTTTGAAATCACCGCTACAATTTCTGCGTTGATTTCACGGCTGTGCCACCGGTGCAGCAGGTCTGCCACGCAGTGTGATTCCTTGCTACACATCAAGATCACTTTCTTGGGCTGCGCGGAGTCGGCGATGTGCCACTGCATGTTGAATTCCTGCGCAATCGGTTCGAACGCTGCCCGGAACTGGTCCAGACCGAACGGAATCGAGCTGGCCTTGATCTCGTGGCGCATGAAAAACCAGCCAGTCTGGGTGTCCGAATGGTGGCTCGCCTCTGTAATCCAGCCGTTGTAGGTCGACAGAAAATTACTGACCTTGGCCACGATTCCCACCCTGTCAGGGCACGAAATCACAAGACGATACGTATGCTCCATGGAAGCCTTTCCTTAACTGAAGACGCGGGACCGCAGGGGCCATATTTCACACCCCTAAAAATGACCGGCTATCATAGCCTATCTGAGCATCAGAAACGAGGCAGAGAGACATGCTAGGACACCACCCGGGGGCACACCCGGAAAACCGCCTGAAACGCACCTCAGCGACCCAGAATGTATTGCTTGCAATGATAGCGCTTATCCTGCCCAGCAGCCTCAATGCTCAGGCCATTCTGGAAGGAGAAAGACACCACCCCGTCGTCGCCGATCACGGAATGGTTGCAACCAGCCACACGCTGGCAACCGAAGTTGCGCTGGAAGTCCTCAAACAAGGTGGCAATGCGGTCGATGCGGCGGTGACAGCGGGCTTTGCCCTGGCAGTGACTCAGCCACGCTCGGGCAATATTGGCGGTGGAGGTTTCATGCTCTACGCGCCCGGCGATGGCGGACCTGTCGAGGCTATAGATTACCGGGAAAAAGCGCCCTCGGCGGCCACTGAAACCATGTTTCAGGATGAAGACGGCAATGTGGTGAAAAATCGCAGCCGTTTTACTCACAAGGCCGCGGGTGTTCCGGGAACAGTGGCCGGCCTGGCGATGGCGTTGGAACGTCACGGGACCATCAGCTTGCACAAGGCAATGCAACCGGCGATTCGCCTCGCCAGAGAGGGCTTTGACGTTCCGGAGCGTTTTGCAGAGGGGCTTGAGCAGGCACGGGACAGATTGGAGCGCTGGCCCGGGACACAAGAAGCTTTCTATAAAAAGGATGGATCTGCCTGGCAACCGGGGGAACGATTTCGGCAACCTGATCTCGCCCGCACGCTGGAACGCATCGCAGAGTCAGGGATAAAAGACTTCTACGAGGGGAAAACCGCCGAGCTGATTGTCGAAGAGATGCAGCGCAACGACGGTCTGATTACGTTTGAGGACCTCGCAAGTTACACACCGGCGATCCGAGAGCCGATTCATGGCCGCTATCGCGGTTATGACGTGTATTCGATGTCGCCGCCCTCTTCCGGCGGAACCCACATCGTCCAGATTCTGAACATTCTTGAGGGCTTTGCCATCGGTGAACTGGGGCATAATTCAGCGGCCTCGATCCATCGGATGGCAGAGGCCATGAAGTTTGCGTACGCGGATCGCGCCAAATACCTGGGCGACACTGACTTTGTGTCGGTGCCGCTGAGCGGACTGACCAGCAAGAACTACGCGGAACAACTTCGTCAGAAGATCGATCTGAACAAGGCCACGCCCTCGTCAGAAATAAACGCAGGGCATCCGCCAGCGCCGGAAAGCCCCGAAACCACTCACTTTTCGGTTGTGGATCGCTGGGGGAATGCCGTCTCGAATACCTACACCATCAATTTCAGCTATGGCTCTGGTATTACGGTGACCGGCGCCGGCTTTCTGCTCAATAACGAAATGGACGATTTTTCCGCCAAGCCCGGCATTCCTAATGCTTACGGGCTGATTGGCGGCGAAGCCAATAAAGTCGAAGCCAATAAACGTATGCTGAGCTCTATGTCGCCAACCATCGTCCGGAAAAATGGTAAAAACCACCTGGTGACGGGTAGCCCTGGCGGCTCAAGAATCATCACGACAACATTGCAGGTACTTTTGAACGTGATCGACCACGGTATGAATATTCAATCGGCCGTTTCAGCACCGAGAGTTCACCATCAGTGGTTGCCCGATGAAATCCGTATCGAACAGGGCATCAGCCCGGACACCATTCGGTTACTTGAAAATATGGGACACACAGTTACCGTGAATCGTGCGATGGGCGCGATTCAGAGCATCCTGATTGATGAAAACGGCAAGAGGCATGGCGCTGCCGATCCTCGCCGAAGCACATCCTCAGCTCAGGGCTACTAAATCACAGGAGGTTTTATGTTTTTGTCTGTGCAGCTCAGCTGTTATCCACTGGCGGACGACTACAAGCCGCCAATCTATGCACTGATCAAAAAACTCGAGGAAACCGGGCTAGAAGTCTACCCCGGCCGCATGAGCACCGAGATTTTCGGTGACTATGACGAGGTGATGGGCGCTCTTTCCGACGCCATGAAATGGTCGTTCGAAACCTACGGCAAATCGGTATTCGTTGCCAAGATCATGGCGGGGGACCGGCGGCCAAAAGCATAAAACACCCTCAGACTATCTCGGTGCATGGCCGCCACTCTCGGGTCACTTGGGTGTAATCCGCAAGACTCGTCCGTTTGCGCTGTCCGTTAAGAGGTAAATAGCACCCTCAGGGCCGACCTCAACGTCTCGGATGCGCTCATTGAGCTCACCGAACAAGACGCCGTTTTCGGTGGCCCGACCATTTTCAAGCCCCACCCGATGCACTTGGCGAGTCACCAACGCTCCAACGAGCAAGTCCCCCTCCCAACTCGGGAACCGGTTTCCTCGGTAGACGGTCATTCCGGAGGGCGCAATTGAGGGCGTCCAGTGGAGCGCTGGCGGCTCGAAGCCTTCTTTCTCCGTAAACGGCGTGACCCGTGCTCCGGTGTAATCCAGACCATGGGTCGTAATCGGCCAGCCATAATTGACGCCAGCCCGGATCACGTTTATTTCATCGCCGCCGCGCGGGCCGTGCTCATGGGCGATCAGTTGGCCCCGAATCGGGTCATACACCAGCCCCTGCACATTACGATGGCCATAGGTGTAGATCTCCCCCTTGTACTGGCCGCTCCCAGCAAATGGATTATCGTCAGGCACGCTGCCATCCGGATTCAATCGGACAATACTGCCAATATGATTTTCCCTGCGCTGGGCCTGCTCCCGATAATCGAAGCCGTCCCCCAAAGTCAGCACCAACGTGTTGTCTGGGAGCCAGGCCATGCGGCCACCGTAGTGGGCATTGCCCTGCTTCGCAGGCTGAACACGAAAAATCTCACTGACGTTCTCTAACCGATCTTCAACCAGCTCCCCCTTTGCCAGGCACGTATGATTTGCCTCGATGGTCCCGCAGGCATAACTGAGGTAGACCTCTCTGCTCTGGTCGAAATCAGTCGCCGGCAGCACTTCAAACAATCCCGCCTGAGCCGAGGCAAAAACAGATGGCACGCCCCTGACAGCCTCTGGCCGTAGAGCACCATCGGCATTTAACACGCGCAGGCGACCAGCCCGCTCGGTCACCAGCATGCGGCCGTCTGGCAAAAACGCCAGAGACCAGGGATGCTCCAGACCCTCGGCCAGAGTCTCTACACGATAGTTGGCTGACTCATCGGCCACGGCCTGTGAATCCGCAAAACCCAGGCCGCCAAGCAGCACCGTGGCCATCAACGCTGGCATTGCCCCGCCGCCAGCAGCTCTCGACTGAAATCCAAGCACTAACCACGCAAACACCCACCCGGCAAAGCCGGCGGCAACCAGCATCGAAACCAGCCCACCGATACCACGAGTGGCAGCGATCAGTGTGGGCATGGGCGCCAACGTATTCACTATTATCAAGGTGATCCAGAGGCCCGCTGCAGAGGCCAGAGGGTACAGCCATAACCGACTGCTGCTCCCCAGTAATTTTACCCACTGAGATGCCACGGCCTGTGACACCAGGAAGCCGACGCCAAACAAAATGGCATACACGGGCGCAAAATTGACCAGATCCTCAAGCGTTGTCTGCAAGCGGATACCAGGGCTGATCTCCACCCCGAGCCCAACGAGTGCCTGCAAATTAAACTGAGTCTGCACCACGCTGCCGATCACAGTTCCAATGAGCAATGCAGCGATGAACGCTACAACAATTTTTGTCCAGCTTGCCGGTTTGGCCATATCGTCCTCACGAATGGCCGAGTGTGGCGGCCAGTTTGTCCTGAGTCCTGTTCTCGAAATCGCTTGCAGCGTGGCGTTCGGGTAATTGTTTCTCGGGTTCGCCCCAGACGCGGTTCACCATAAGCCCTCGCTTGACTGCCGGCCTGGCGCCAATCTCGTCCGCCCAGCGCATGACGTTTGTGTAGGTATGTGCTTCAAGGAACTCAGCCGCTTCGTATACACGGTTTTTAACCAGCGCTCCGTACCAGGGCCAGATGGCCATATCTGCGATGGTGTATTCATCACCTGCGATGTATTTGTGATTTGCCAGCTGGCGATCCAGCACATCCAGTTGACGCTTCACCTCCATAGTGTAGCGATTGATCGGGTATTCGTATTTTTCCGGGGCGTAGGCGTAAAAGTGACCGAAACCGCCGCCGAGGAAAGGAGCGCTGCCCATCTGCCAGAACAGCCAATTCAGGGTTTCAGTCCGTCCGGCGATATCTTTTGGCAGAAACTCACCGTGCTTCTCAGCGAGATAAAGCATCATGGAGCCGGACTCAAAAATCCTCAGCGCCGGTTTGACGCTGTGGTCAACCATTGCCGGGATTTTCGAATTGGGATTGATTTCAACAAAGCCGCTGCCAAATTGATCGCCATTGGGAATGCGGATCAACCAGGCGTCGTAATCTGCCTCTTTAATTCCCTTTTCAAGCAGTTCCTCGAGCAACACCGTGACCTTTACCCCGTTTGGAGTAGCCAGTGAGTAAAGCTGAATATCATGCTCTCCGATCGGTAGCTCTTTTTCATGAGTCGGCCCTGCAATCGGACGGTTGATGCTGGCAAATTGTCCGCCATTCTCAGCCTCCCACTTCCAGACTCTGGGTGGCGTGTACTTGTCATCGCTCATGCTTGTCTGCTCTCCCGTTTCACACTTGAATGAAATGTCGGCCGTGTGCCAACACAGAGTATCACTTCCGCAGCAACTGACATCCATTGCGGCAAAGACTTACTTGGAAGTCTTACGCTGAAACCCCGTCAACGATCATGATGGCCTACTTCGTAAACGCGTTGCCTCTGATTGGCCGTATGTCGGCTTTTTTTACATGCCATCTTTTCAGGCTTCGAGTCTGAGTTTGACCAAATCCGCGACTTCCGGCTGTAACGCCGTCAGTTTTGATGGCAAAAGCAGCGCCGACTATCAGGATGGATATATCCTCAGGCGCCAAAGCTGTCACTTGGTTACCTCCCAGTTACGGAGCCCGGGAAAATCGCTCTCTAAGAGCCTGCCGATTTTTTTTACACTTTGTTAAATAATTTTAATCCCGAATTCGCTTACCTGACTGTATTCAACGGGCTTTTCGTTTTTGGCCCGCCTTCTGCATTACACCAACCGTTGCAGTTTCTGGTTTCTGGAATGTTTCTGGAGACGGAATTTCAGGAGTATTAACGATGAAAATGAAAACCCTTGGCTTTTTAACCTTTTTGCTCGCCGGCTTCGGCACGGCAGCAAATGCGTACACTATCAACAGTGGTGCAATTGACGTCGGCGTGGAAGACACGCTGTTGGCAATTGAAGAGCTCGCAAACTCTAGCGAAGAGACAGAGCGTTTGTGGGTTGAAAGCATCGTTGGCGGCCCGATCACATACTCGACCAAGGAAGAGGATGTGTCCTACACCATCGTAGATCAGGGTGGCACCATTGGAGCGTTCGAGCTCCAGACTGGCGCTGACTACTTCCTGGTCAAAGATGGCAAGATCGGACAAGCCAACGAAGATGCTCAACACGCACTGTTCCAGAACAACGCGAGTCTGGACTGGGGTGTTGTCGACTTTTTTGCCATCTTCGGTAGCAACTGGAATGGCGAACTTGTCATCAGCCACGTCAGTGAATTCAACGGCCGTGTAGAAGTGACCGAGCCGGGCACCATTGCCCTGTTCGCGACTGCTTTGACAGGACTGTTGATTGCACGTCGACGCAAGACGGCTTCTGCCTGATCTGCCAGAATCCAGATTGGAAACTGACAGCGAGAAAACCGGCCATCAGGCCGGTTTTTTTGTTGTCAAAAACTCGAGCTCATCAAAAATGAGTCTCTGATAATCCGCCAGCAGTGGATACAAATGGCCACACTCAGGCAAACGGTGCAGTCTGGCGCCCGAAATTTGTCCAGCGATATGCTCTCCGAAAGCCGCAGGTACAAACTGGTCCCTTTCCCCCTGAAAAACTGTCGTCGGAACGGTAATCTCCCCAAGATTGAACGGCCACTCCCGCCACTGAACCTCTAGATCCCGGATTGCCCCGTCGGCCCCTTGACGAAAGCTGCTTTCCTGAACACGTTCGAACAGCTCAAAACGCCGGGTATCCTGCAGCACTTGCCGATCGGCATCACCCACATCGGCCTCCGCCATATTCATGTAGACATCCGGTAATTTCCGACTTGTCCAACCTATGGCCCTGACCAATCCGCGGAACAGGTGCGGCGATTTTTCAGCAATCTGTGCAGCGATTTTTTCTTCGCGGGCCAGCAAAGACGGACCGGTTGGCAGCTCTCCAAAATTGGTGAAACTGGACAAAACAGCGAGCGCTGCCAACCGATCAGGATGATAGCGTGCTAACGTCATGGCCGGAGGACCACCGCTAGACCAGCCGATAGCGAGGATTCGATTCAACTGATGGTGGTCCGCCACCGCCAGCATATCTTGCGCAACCGATAATAGTGTTGCATCCGATTGATAATCCGAATAGCCAAAGCCCGGACGGTCGACCGCAAATAGTCTCATGCGGCGTCTGGCCGCGACATGATGCCAAAAAAACAGCTCGAGCCCGGAGCCAGGATTGCCATGAGCGTACAACACGGGCATGCCTGAAGGATTTCCAAGTTCAAGCCATGCCAGACGGCGGCCCTGAATGTCCCCTATCCTGCGAGCACCACAAATTGCCTGTCCCGAAACATCAACGGTGACATCGCATTCAGCAAGAATTTCCATATTCCCTCAAACAAAACCGCCCCGATTCGCGTGAAACGGGGCGGTGTGAAAGATAAATTTGGCGCCCAGTGTTTCGAGCATAGGACGCCAGAAGCCTGATTGGCTAGTTCAGTGAGTCTGTCAGCACGTTAGCCAGGGTTTTCTGGTCGGCATCGCGGATGCGGACATACTGGTTGAGGAAAATATCCCAAGTGGTGCGCGTGTCCACATCAATGATGATGTCCCCAATCTGCCCACCGGTGATCAGAGGGGCCATTCTGTTGCCGTCGTCGTCCCACTGGTGCCCATTGTGGCGCAAGTCCTCGATCTGAATAAACGGATAGTGGTGGTTATAGAGCGTTCCGGGCGCGTCTCCCCACATGGTCACCTTTCCATCCAGAGTGCGGTTCCAGACACAGGTATCGTAACTATTAGCGTAGACCGAACCGCAAGAACTATGGAGTGGCACAACACTGTCATCTTCGCCCTTGATAAACAGGTGCGTGATAAACCCGTATGGCTCGTCACCGGCGGAGGCGACACGCAGATGTGGAACACCGTCCGGGTTTGACAGCCCGATGTTACGCGCATTGGCGGGCTGCAGGTCATAAAGAACGCCGGACTGGAACTGTTTACCCGGAGCAAGGTAATCAACTCCACTGCTGCCTAAAAACAGGTTGATCCACTCATTGATGTCGTCGACTTCGTCCTGCTTTGAGTCTGACAAAACCGTACTCGACGCCAGATCGTCAAGGT
>CAZWEP010000051.1:17562-20869 GCA_964632565.1 uncultured Marinobacter sp.
TTGAGCTGCTGAGCAATGGTCGCACCAATGCCCTGCCCGTTCGGCTCTTCAATGCGGTATGTTGAGTCGAAGTGCAGGATCTTTGCGTTGGCATCGTTGTAATAAACCGGCTGACGGGACGTGTCATACAGGTTGAACTTAGTACCACTGGCATCCTTCAGTAGCGGCAGGTTCTGGTCCAGCAGCGTGAGGCCGGTTGGGTTGGCGACTTTAATGGCGCCATTGCCGTTGTTATACAGATCAAATCGATTCCAGTAGTTGTAGCCAAAGCGTTTACCGTCGTCATGGGTGCGCCCCATAAACACATGCTGAAGCTGGAAACCCTGAACCAGGATGATGTTCTTTCCCGCCAACTGGCCGGCGTTTGCTGTCACTGAGACAGCCCAGGCTGTCGCGAATGCGACTAAGAAATGACTGATTTTCATGGTTATTTCCCGTTATTGAGCTTGTTTTTGTGGAAACAGGATGATTTATGAACCGATACGACGTAGCTCCTTCGCAATTCTGGCGGCTTTCTGATTCACATAAGGCTTGTCGAGGTAATCATCGAAACTGTGCTCCCCGACCCGGTAGCGCTCCTGATCGACGCGACCATATTCAGTGATGTAATCCGGATTCGACGGTAACCGTGTGAACACCACATCACCGAGTGTGTAGGGCCCCTCTGAACCCGCTTTCTTCAGAGCGGCAATATGCGCTTTCAACACCAGGGACCCACTGGAATCCACACTGTCTTCAGCTTTCAGGTGCACCAGCGGCTGGCCGCTGGAAGCGTCGTAAAGATTGGCCTGCAAGCGATGAATCCCCGGCTTCTCAGTCGACACATACACCGGAATTTCCAGATACTCCTGTTGGACTCGTGATTGGGACACGCCGTCAACACTGGCCATGGTAGAGACATATTCGACCGTTGCGCTGCGCACAAAAGTCTCGCCGCGAAAACTGAATTCCACCTCGATGGTGAGAGGTTGTTTCCAGCCGACGTCGTCGAACTGGAGCGCACTGAAATCGAGATAATAGGAGTGAGGGCTATCCTGGGCAGGTGTTACGGAAGCTGCCGTAACGACTTCACCATCGCGCAGCAACCGTGCTGTGATCGCACTGGATTCTTGCTCGGACAATCCGGAGATGGAGGCATTGGCGGCCAATTGGTCGCCCGGATAGTAGCGGAAACGATCGGTAAGAATGGACAGACCCGGGCTTCCTGGATTTGTCAGGTCAGCAGGAAGTTCACTGGCAACAGGCGTATTGCCACGGTATTTCCCCTCAAGTTCCTCCGGCGAGATAGGTCTTGAGAACTCGGGAAACTGCGCTTCGGCTTCATAAGCGTCCCCGATCGACTTGAGCTTCGACTTCATTTCGTTGTCAAAGTCGAAACCGTCGTCTGTCTTCTCGACTCCAGGGAGCTCGAAAGACGGCATTTTCGGGGCTGTCTGGGTCGCAAGCGCTTCCGGTGATTCTGAGCTCGCGCTGAGAAATATCAGCGCCCCACAAACCACTGACAGCGGCACTGCGGCCACGAGCAGATAAGCGGATGTTCTGCGCATTGGCGTGCCTTTTGTTCTTGTATTGACGCCAGAATACGCTTCGCAGTCGCAACGGGTATCCCCCATATGGGCGAGATACCAATTGCGACGGTTTTTAGGAAATGGTGGGATTGATTAGAGTTTGTGGCGCCTCTCTATAGCGTAAGGGGAACGCTACTGATCTAACCCAAGGGAATTCGCCAGCTTTTCACTATCGAAATGCTTTTCCAGACCGGAGAGGCCCTGCGCAACGTTTGGATTTGCAAACAGCTCCTGACCAGCAACTTGACCAAATACCTGAAATCCTTGCTGGATTGCGACAGCGCCTTCATATTTGATCGCACTTTTTGCCTGCGTAAGGCACGTCTCTGTGGTCAGCTTTACGAACATTTCTGCCGCCGCCTTGTTTGCGCTATCCCGCTGCGACTCTGTTACAGCAGACATTTCGGAAACGTCTGGATGAAGAGCCATTGATGTAAACATCCATTTAACGAGCACGGCCTTATCAGAGGGCGTAGACGACTCAACCAGGCAACGGGAGAGGTCGTCAGAATAGACACCCGCACTGCAAACAATTGGCAAACATAAAGCAATAACCGCACTGGCAGTTTGAATAGATTTCACGAATGAGAGGTCTCCCTGATAAGAAGTTATCTAATGACCGTGAGGGTTAATTTTTACCATTCACCGATTTTTTTCTCTGAGTCCAGAACGCTCCGAACCTTTTTCATGAATTCTATCTGCAAAGCAGATGGTGCCGCGCCAACCTGAATCACTTCTGAAATGAGTTCGAGCGACGATTCCTTCTGAGCCGCTGAAAAGCTCTCGAGAGATCGATGCAGAACTTTTTCTGGATATTGAAAAACATCTTCACCTGATCCAAGCAAGTAGACACTCGCACCCAGTAGCTGGGCCGCATCTTTATCTGACTTATTGAATGTGGTCTGGAAAAGCTTTTTAAGCTTATCTTTCTCTTCGACAGACAGATCACCATCAATTTTTGCGGCTGCCGTGGCAATAAGCGCAATCGAATCCAATGGGCTATCGAGACTGTACGCAGGATTACTGGTCATTTGTTTCATCCATGCGCGCCTGCGTTTCCACGCCCATGGATTAAACCATCCCAGGTCAACGCCCAGCCGATCGAGAGCGAAAAGTAATGTCGCAACTGCCGTCAAAAACCCAATAATAAGATGCACGCATAATCCCTTCTAACGAGGCATTCTATTTAAGCGATGAAACTAAATTTTGGCTGCTTCAATATTCCGCCGGTAAATGAAAAACATCATTTCATTTCTAGCAATTACCAGGTCGTATGTCGCCGTTTCTCTCCACCTATTTTATTTTTTTGTGACATTGATCAGGTGAATGATTCAGTAGAAGGAATTGGTCCATGTGCCTCGTCAGCAAACGGCGTGTTTCTCAGGTCCGCTTGAGCTTGTCAGATTTCGGGCGCTTCGGTTTTATGCGTGTGACTACCACGCACTACCAAATAAAGCAGTGGGCCTGCAGATACAAATATCGCCGTCACAACGAAGAAAGGGACGAGGTAGCCCAGGCTTTTGCCGCGCCTTTTGGCATCGTGATACATCCAGACACAGGCCAGAGCGGCGAGTAAATATAGGTCAATGACCACTTGCGCCGTGTCTGGGCTAGACATCAGCTGTGCGCCGAATGCCAGCAATGATTGCTCAGCGCCTGCCATGACCCAAAAGGTGTAGCCCATGAATAGGCAAAGGATGATTAGGGGGAGTGTTGATATTTTCATGATCTTCCTTGAT
>CAZWEP010000052.1:0-6537 GCA_964632565.1 uncultured Marinobacter sp.
TTTGAGCCCATGGCGCAATCGTCTCACGAGATCGTAGAGATGATTGAGCGTTAACCCCAGCAAGGACATTCATGCCCTACGACCTTTCGGATACCCTCGTTGTTGGCATTTCCGCCACCGCGCTCTTTGATCTGAGCGAAGCGGATGCCGTGTTCCGCAGGAAGTTTGAATCGGACCGGGAAGCGGCGGTCGAGGAGTATCGCGAATACATGGCGGCGCGGGAGATGGACCCGCTTCCGCCCGGTACCGGATTTCACCTGGTCAAGGCGCTGCTGTCCCTGAATCAGTTTCAGGATGAGGACAAAGCGCCCTTCGTGGAGGTGGTGGTGATGTCCCGCAACAGTCCGGAAACCGGGGTGCGGGTGTTTCACAACATTCGCGAATGTGGGCTGAACATTACACGGTCTGCGTTCACCGGGGGCGAGTCGGTGGTGGATTATCTGGACGCCTACGATGTGGACCTGTTTCTGACCACCAACACCAAGGATGCCCAGCGAGTCATCGACAGCGACAGCTGCGCGGTGGCCCTGGTGAAAGAGCCGCCAGAGGATATGACCAACATCCCGGATGGCCAGGTCCGATTGGCCTTCGATGGCGACGCGGTGCTGTTCAGCGAAGACAGCGAACTGGTGTTCAAAACCGAGGGGCTGAAGGGTTTCCACACGGTGGAGGATTCCGAGCAGGACAACCCTCTGAACGACGGTCCTTACGCGACCTTGCTGCGCAAGTTGTCCAGCCTGCAGGACCGGTTGCCCCACAAGGTGGATTTCTCCCCCGTGCGCGTGGCCATCATCACCGCCCGCAACAGCCCTGCCGAAATGCGGGTGATCAAAACCCTCCGCCACTGGGGGGTGTATGTGGATGAAATTTTTTTCCTGGGCGGGCTGGATAAGTCAAAGATCATCAAGGCGTTCAAGGCCCACATCTTCTTCGACGATCAGGACGTGCACCTGGAGGCTGCGGCAAAGACTACCCCGTCGGGCAGAGTGCCCTACAAATCGACGTCCCTTCTCAATAAATCCGCTGAAAAGTAAGCCATCGTCTCAACTGTCCCAGCCATCGGTCCGCAGCACGGTCTCAGGTCCGTGGTTTTTGGTTGTGTCGAAATAATTTACATTTACGCTTATTCCGAACGGCGCGTCATTTTCTTTTTTATGACTTTTCAATCGGTTGCGGACACTGGTGCGAATTCTGCTACTTATTTCAACTTTAGGGAAGTTGTCATCAAAGGGAAAAGTCATGAAAAAGTTATTGAGCATCCTGTGTCTTGTTTCATTGTGGTCGGCCAACGCTCTGGCCGTTCCAATTACCTCTTCGGTCGGCCAAGTGGACGTTCTGGGTACTTTGTACAATGTCGACATCCTTTACGATTCTGACGGCGTCATAGAAAACCAGACATTCAATGCGTTGAATCCCTATCAGACGTTTACAACGGCTGCTGAGGCCGAGGCCGCTGTGATTGCCCTGGATTTGACGTTTCCTACCTTTAACTGGTCACCAACGAGTGGCCTTGAAGGGGTGCGGGTGTTTTTTGACGTGACGGACACGGCATACTCTTACTTCACCATTGCGAGTAATACGGCTCCCTTCGGACCATTTACCCAGAGTCGGGAGGGTTCAAACTATTTCTCGTTCGCCCAATTTACCGCGGTTAGCGTTCCGGAGCCCGGCTCGCTCGCCCTCCTTGGGCTTGGTCTTGTTGGTCTCGGGGTTTCCCGCAGACGGAAGTCGAGCTAAAGGGTGAACCCCTGATATCTGTTTGTGCATAAAAAGCCCCGGCCATTGCCGGGGTTTTTGCTTTTCAGCATTGGTCCCCGCACGTGCAACGAACCGGCAAGTGGACAGGATCTCTGGTACGCTCAACAATAAAAAGCCAATGAGTGACCGACCCTGACTATGAGCCAAACCGCCCAATTTCACGCCCAATGCGCCTGTGGCCAGATGACCATCGATACGAAAACCAGGCCGCTGCTCCAACTGGTTTGCCACTGTACGGATTGCCGCAATGCCACCGGCGACCCGTTCACGGAAGTGGCGTTTTTTGCGCCCGGCGCCTACACCGTGCACGGCGATACTGTGTCGGAGGAGATGCCGGGCGGCACCGGATTGGGCAAGGTGTATTTCGCCTGCAAGCAGTGCAACACGCCCATGTACGCCACGGTGAATGCGCTAAGTGGGTCGGCCGGGATCATTGCCGGCAGGTTGTCGGATTTACGCTTTCGGCCTGCCTTGCACGTGTGGACCAGCGAGAAAACGCCGGACACACGCCTTCCGTTGTTGGCCCTCAAGTTTTCCAAAGCCCCACCCACGGCTGCAGGATCTTTGATACGCTCAGTAGTAAGGCGGCTGAAAAAGCGACGCTGAGGAGGCAATCATGGCGGAAGTTATTCTGGAATCGACGCTCACCTGTCCCGAATGTGGTCACCAGAAACGGGAAGTAATGCCCACGAACGCCTGCCAGTATTTCTATGAGTGTGAGGCCTGCCAGGCACTGCTCAAGCCGAAAGAGGGCGACTGCTGTGTGTACTGCTCCTACGGCACCGTGCCCTGCCCACCGATTCAACAGGGCCTGGGTTGCTGCGACTCGGGTAAAAGCGAGTGATTGATAAAGCCAGGCTGGTTGCATTCTAATCAGGCATGCGTCGATTTTATTTACAATGATTTCGGCGACCCAATCGTATTGTTCGTTTTTTCAACAGGTTGAATGCGTGGCGTGAATCCTGCTTGTTCGTATCTTCTGAACAATGATGTTCTCAGGGAGATGTATCATGAGCAGGATTTTTCTAGCGTTTGCCGTTTGTACTCTGTTCACGTTTTCAATGGCTTCCAATGCCACCATTATCTACGCTGGGAGCGGCCTGTCCGGCACCTTCGTAGCGGAAGATTTCGACACCAATGCGGGAGAGGGTAGCGCTGCGGCGGAGCAATTTTCGGGAATCAGCTTTGGCGCGAGTAATTACGTGACGAACAACTACAGCGGCACCTACCCCAACATGACAAACAGCGTGATCGCCAATTTTGAAAACAACACGTGCGGACCCTGTTACGATCCGACTTCTTTTTCCTTCGCCGGCAATCTGACTGAACTCGCATTTGCGTTCATCAGCAATGAACAGACAACGACGTTTTCAGCGTTTCTGGACGGAATTCTGATCGAATCGGTCGCTTTATTGACGAACTTTTCTGGCAACTATGTGACCGTGAGCGGCTACCTGTTTGATGAAATTCGCATTACCTCAGTAGGCTCTAACGATGCCTATCTAATAGACGATATGCAGTACAAGTCGGCACAGGTGCCGGAGCCCGCTTCCTGGGCACTTCTGGGAATCGCGATCGCCGGTTTTGGTTTGTTTCGCAGAAATAAAGCCGCGTAAATGTGCCCGGTGTAACCTGAAAACCCCGACTTTTGTCGGGGTTTTTGTTGGAATCCGAGAACAATCTTTTTATCCTCTGAGTTGTTGTTAACTGACGATTTTGGGCGACATGCGAACTCAGAATATTTTCTTTGTTGTAGTTGGGCTGGTGATGGCCTGTGCGAGTTTCCTTGGGCTTGCCGGGGCTTCCATTCCTTATCAGGATGCAACGCCGCAGATGCTGGAGCAGCAATCGCTTAGCGTGAATCTCTGGTGGTTTGCGATTTTCGCCAGTCTCGTGCTCTTCGGTGTAGGTGTTCGCGGGCTCTGGAAATCCCGCGGCAAGTAATCACCTCAGGAGAGACCAGTGACAACCTCGCTTTTTCGAATTCTGCTTTGGTTCTCAGCAATTGCCTTCACCGTCATTTTCGCAGTCTTGATTGTCCCGCCTCTGCTCGAGGATTTCGACGTTATCGGAGCCTTTGCCGCCGGCTTCGTGAATCCCTTTTCCAGCGGCTATTCAATCGATGTGATTGTTTGTTGGTTCATCCTCGCCATCTGGATTATCCATGACGCCCAGTCGCTCGGAGTCAGACATGGCTGGTGGTGTCTGCTGATGGGTGTCGTGCCTGGCGTCGCCGTGGGATTTGCCGCCTATTTGCTGATTCGCCAGCGGCAGGTTCGGGAGTCGGCTGCCAACTAGGCAAGCCGGTGTAGTTCATTTGAATCCGCTATATTGGAATTAGGGCGGTGTGCCTGATAGTTCCGCCCCAGTAAAGATTGGCTACGGTTCACAAGCCCAATCGGCAATGGCATGCTGATCGCACAATAAATAGTTCACAGGAGGCATGGCTATGGGTATTTCCAAGCACGAGTTGCACGAGGAGTTTCCCCAGTTTAACCAACTGATTGATCAACTGAGACAGGACGATCCTGACTTCCGTGAACGATTTACCCACTATGCTGATCTGGACCAGCAGATCGAGGGGTTGGAGCGTCGAGATTCCCCCATCGGCGACGACAGCCTGCACCAGCTCAAGCAGCAGCGCCTTGAACTGAAAGACAACATATACAGAGAGCTGGTGCGTAAATCCAAAGCCTGATCGTTACCGGCGGTAGTCGTATCGGGTGAACCAGTCCTCTGCCCGGTGCTGGTCGTGGATATCACCGTCAAACCAGTCCTCAAACCGGTCCTGATCGCGCATTTGAAGGTTCAGCCACGCCGTGATCAGGATCTTGGCCCGATTTTTTGGGGTATTGGACAGCCCGATCCCAACCCAGTCCAGGTGCGTCATATAGCGTAATTCTGAGAGGTTACGACTCAGGCCAATGGGCAATGAATCGTAGATGCTGCCGACTGACGAGGGCGGCGTGACCAGGTCGCGCGCGCCCGTCACGATTTGTATGGGCCCGCCAAGGTTGTAGTATTTTGGTTGCTCATTGGTGATGTTCGGCGCCAGCGCGGTGACGGTTTTCAGGGCATCTCCCAACTCGCCGGCGGCCAGAAGGGCACCGCCCCCACCATTGGAATAACCCATTACGCCCAGGCGGTTCAGGTCTACACGTCCGCGAATCGGGCTCCACCAGCTGTCGTTTTGATCCAGCAGCTCTTCCACACCCGCCAGATGCGCATGCTTCCACACCGTCGGTTCACCGAAGATGTTGTAAGGCGTCATGGTGATCACAATGTACCCGTGAGAGGTCAGATGGTTGGCCAGCCAGTACATCTGCTCTTTCAGGTTGGTGAAGCCCCCGGTGAGGGTGATGGCCGGTGCTTTGCGGTCGAGGCCGCACGGATAGGAAATGCGCGCCGAGGCGTAGCCCCAGCGTTTGAGCCCGTAATCGATGTCGCAGACTTTCGATGAGCCCGGCGCGGCTAGGCCTTCCGCCGGAGTGTACGCTGACGCAGTGCCGCTGATCAGCAACGCCGAAAGCGCCAGGGTCAGACAAATTAACAGGGAATGAACGCGTCTCATAGTCGTAGAATCTCCGTTGTAATTGTGGCTTTGACGCTACGGAGATTTCCGGCCATGAGCTTGTAGGAACTGGCTGTCTTTACTGGCTGAAGGGGCCAAAGCCCCAATCAGTTCTGCAGGCGGATACCCTCTTTCCACTGAAATCCGATGCCACCGTAAATCCAGACTCCGTCGTCGTTGAGTGGATTCAGGGTGTGGATTGGCAGGTGCTGCGGCAGTCCGAAGTGTGGCGCCAGGTTGCGCGGAGACTTGATCGTCACGCGGTCCATGATGCGCAATCCCTGTTGTTCCGGCGGCAGATGGGCCTCCGGTGAGGCACGATGCGCCACTGCCCAGTTGTCGATGTAGAGCAGATCGCCGGTTTCGTATTCGTAGGGAATGCCAAAGCCTTTGTCGAAGGAAGCGTTGAGCAGGTCGTTATAGTCGTTGAACAGCTCCCGCATTTCCTCTTCGTTCAGGAGGCGCAATTGCTCTTTGGCGGCGGGCGTTTTCTGCAGTTCATCGATGGACACACCGTTTTCTGGCAGCCGTTCGATGACCGCGCCAGTCATGCCCAGATGCAACCACACGCTTTTCTTGCCGGAAATGGGGTGGGTGTGTACCAACGGATGCGCCACGCCGGTGGTGGCGTTAACTGACACCAGTCTTTCCCAGTAAGCCCGTTTCTCTTCTGGCAAGGCATCGAACGCCGCGCCCTGATGGGCGAAGTGAGTGCCGCCGCCGCGCTCCGGTGCATGGGCCATGTAGTAAGCACTGTGGGAGAAGGTGGCCGCTTCGAAGCTGCCATCGTTGTGCCATTGTGGGCCCACGCCGAGAATGCCTTTCTCCCGGTCGTTGGAGCAGCGGAAGATATGCCGGTTCATGCCTGGCGTTGCGGGGTGCATGCCGTGGGTAGAATGAATTTCCCGCGCACCCCACCATTTACTGACGTTGATCAACTCATCCGGCGACAGATTCTTCTGGCGCTTGAAGACCAGAAAGCCCCGATTCGCCATCTCGATCGACAATGCTTCAATGACCGGCTCCGGCAGCCGGTTGCGCACGTCCGCACCGTGTATTTCGAAGCCCAGTGGCTCCAGCTGATTGACTGTCAAACCCTCTTTTTCGATCAGTTCGACCCGTGCGGGGTCCATGGAGGGAATGGAAGAGGATGTGCTGCGGAATTGGTCTTGTCCCATAATTCGATAGCCTTTATGGGTAAGTGAAGT
>CAZWEP010000052.1:6637-19742 GCA_964632565.1 uncultured Marinobacter sp.
TCAGGCGTGATCGCATTTCCTGATTCGACAGACCATCGCCGACCAGTTGATACCAGCTGGTCTTTCTCAAAATACAGCGCGTAAATGTGGCCACAGTAGCGGTTGCCGGAGACCGTTTTGCACACGTAGCGATGCATGGTGTTGGACGTCAGCAGGAAATTGCCAGACCGACAGTCCCCAGTAATGGAACCGGAGGTCTTCTCCAGCGTCAGAAAAGAACAATGATAAAAACTGTGAACTGCATCGTTTGCAGTTGGTATCTGGTAGGCCGCCTAACTATACTCTGGAGGGTATGAACCCCTCGATCGAACCACAGGTGGCCGAAAACCCCTCTGAAGCCGCCCAGAATCTCCGGTTACAGGCATCCGACGCCCTCGCTATCCGCGGAGCCCCCGTGCCCTCCGCCTTGTCTTCACGTTTTGCGGATTACGTCGACGCCAAAACCCGTCCCTACATCCGGGCGGTCATTGTGATAGGCGCTCTGGGTTACACGATGTTCCTTTTGGGTGATCTGGTGGTGGCCCCGGATGTCTTCTGGTCATCGTTGTTGCTCAGAACCCTATTCCTGGCCGTGGTCATGGTGCTGACCCACTTTATGGTGTCTCGCGGCCGCAATATTTATCTGCTGGAAGTTGTGGGTGCGGTTTACGTGCACATTGCGGCACTGATCTGGTATTTCCTGCTGTTTCAAAGTGCCAGCCCTGATGTAGGTGTGTATTCGTTTGCCAGTGTGATCTTTGTGTTGTGGATGAATTTGGGGTTCAGCGTCAGTTTCCGTTCTGCTGTCGTGGCTTCTTGTTCGCTGACCGCCCTTTTGATGGGAGGCGTCTGGATGTTGAGCTCGGGCAGTTGGGTCACCATTTTCATCTATGGGTCGTTGCACGCATCGGTGCTGGTCTTCAGCCTGGTGGTTAGCTGGTACAACAGCTTCAATCAGCGCCGCCTTTTTCTGTTTGGCATCATTGATGAGAGCAAGAATACGGAGCTACGAGAGGCCAATCGAAAGTTGTGGTCACAGGCCCACTCCGACCCGCTCACCGGCCTGCCGAACCGTCCTCTCCTGGAGGATCGACTGAATCAGGCGTTGGCAGCGGCACAGCGGTCAGGTCGGAAGGTTGGCGTTCTGTTCATCGACCTGGATCGCTTCAAGCCTGTCAACGATAACTATGGTCACGAAGTGGGGGACCGGGTACTTCGTGCCGTCGCTGACAGGATGTCGGGCATGGTACGAGACGCAGACACCCTGGCCCGGGTTGGCGGAGATGAGTTTGTGGTGGTGCTGACCAGCATTCGCAACGAAGAGGAAGCCCTTGCCAAGGCGGGCGAATTGATTGAAGCGGTGGCGGCTCCGTTCCACGATGAAGATCGAACCATTCATATCGGGTGCAGCATCGGCATCGCGATGTATCCGGAGCACGCTCAAGATTCCGGGTTGCTTCGCCAGATGGCAGATCAGGCAGTTTACGCCGCAAAAGCGAACGGACGTAACTGCGCAGAGCTGGCAGAAACTGACGGTGGCTCTGTGACATGAGTTAACACGGATGCTTAACTTAATGCTTTATAATCGACGCTTCAGTTCTTGAGGATTTGCCGCACATGGATGTTGTCCTGAAATCTCGTTTGTTCCCAATGTTGGTGTTGTTTGCAGGCCTGTTACTGACGGCCTGCGATATGTCCACAATGCTGCCGCCCGATGCGCGGCTTCCCGACGGCAGCACCTATTCCGGTGATATGAAAGATGGCTACTTTCACGGCAAGGGTGTTCAAACCTTTCCAGACGGAATGGTGTATCGCGGAGAATTCAAGGAAGGCTACTGGCATGGGCTGGGTGAAATCACCACGGAGGATGGCTGGCAATACACCGGCGAGTTTGAAAAAGGTCGACTGTCGGGGCAGGGCATTTACGAGGATGAGGACAGCCGCTACGAGGGTGAGTTCAGCAACGGGGATTTCCACGGCCAGGGTCGCTATGAAGTCTGGGGCGACGTTTACATCGGCCAATTCCGGGAGGACAAGATCGTCGAGGGTCGGCACATCACCGAGTACGGCACCTATCAGGGCGAATTCAAGGATTGGGATTATCACGGTGAAGGCACCTATGCCATGGTGAACGACGACGGCGGCACCGAGCGCTTGTCTGGCACCTGGGAAGAAGGTGTGTTTGTAGAGGAAGAAGAGGAATCGTCTGCAGACAGCGGGCCGCAGTCTGAATACGTTCCGCCCGCGCTGCGCACGGAAGCTATTCTGCGGGAGGACCAGCAGCGACTTAATGATCAGATCAGTCGTTTGGCGTCGCAACAGAATGGCGTTGCAGACGCCTACTTCCTGGCAGTCGGCGGCGACGGCACCGAGTCCGTATTCATGCGCGATATTCAGGTGGCCAAAGACGGACTGCAGCAACGATTTGACGTGTCTAATCGATCCATCATGCTGCTCAACCACCGTGATTACGAGACGCTGCCCTTGGCCACTCGCCCAGCGATTGAGCGCTCGCTGACGGCGCTGGACGAGAAAATGGATCCGGAAGAAGATTTACTGGTGGTACATCTGGTCAGTCACGGCGGCCGCGACGGCGACCTGGTCCTACGCCAGCCAGGCGTTGAGTTGCCGGATTTGTCGCCGCAGGATTTTGCGGACATGCTGTCACCGTTGGATGCTCGCCAAAAGCTGCTTGTAGTCTCTGCCTGCTACTCGGGGCAGTGGATAGATGCGGTAAAAGACAGTGGGACCTGGATTCTGACTTCGGCGAGAGAAGATCGTACTTCTTTCGGCTGTGGTGACGATTCGGAAATGACCTGGTTCACCAAGGCACTCTACAAAACGGTGGGCTTTTCCTTGAGCAACCCCGACAGCATGTTCGAACAGATCCAGGCTACGATCCGTGAATGGGAGAAAGAGGAAGGTATGGAGGAAGACCGCTGGTCCTATCCTCAGGTGTATATGGGCGAGGGCATGAGAACCTGGCTAAGCCGCACCGAACAGTAAAGGGTTGGAGTAAGCTCAATCCCCGTCTAAACTCAGTGAACTTACGCGGGAGACTTTGACTGTGAGATTGACGACTCTGACAACTGTATTCGCGGCATTCCTGCTTTCGGGCTGCCAGACTTCTTCCTATATGTCCTCGGCGGCAACGGATGGTGACGGCGTCACCTGTAATGAGGTCTATCAGGCCTACAATGCTTACCAACAAGATACCCAGTCTGCGTCTGCGTGGGCTCAGTTAAGCCAATTGATCAATCCGACAGCGGGCAGCTATGCGGACATGGGGGTTCAGAAAGCGGCAGAGTACAACCAGCAGATTCGCGCCGCTACCAACCTGACACTGGCTGTTCGCGGCTGCCAACCCATCCAGTAAGGCATCTGGTGACAATGACATCGGTTGATTATCGCCTACACTAAGGCGGACAACCCGCACTGGTATTTCTAATGGTCTCAGACTCTACAACAACGTCAGCGGATATCAGCGAACTCCTCGGACGTATTGCCAAATCCGATCGCAGCGCATTTGCTCAGCTTTATAAGGCCACAGCTCCGAAACTTCTGGGTATCGTGTTACGTATGCTCAACAACAGGGCGTGGGCCGATGAAGTAATACAGGATTCTTATCTGAAAATCTGGCAAAAAGCCGATCAGTTTGACCCTGAAAAGTCTTCGCCCATTACATGGATGGTGTCCATCGCCCGGAACGGAGCAATCGACGAGTTACGAAAACATCCCGCCGGACGCACCACAACCGATGATGAGCTGGACAGGATGCCCGGCAATCAATCCAAGGCGCAAGATCAGGTAGAAGACCAGCAAACAGTGAAACAATTGAATCGTTGTATTGATCAACTTGAAAAAGAACGCCAGGACATGGTGCGCCTGGCGTATTTGAATGGGTGGTCCAGAGAGGACCTGGCCAACCAGTTTAACCAGCCGGTGAATACCGTGAAAACCTGGTTACGCAGGGCTTTGCAGGAAATAAAGGGGTGTTTGGAGTCATGACGGACCGCGACGACCTGAACATGAAAATTGCCGAATTCGTGCTGGGTACCTTGCCAGCGGACGAGCGTGCGGCCCTGCAATCCCAGCGAGCACAGGATTCAGAGTTGGAAGCCCGAATTCTGCAGTGGGAAGAGCGTCTGTCCGCAATGACCGACGATGTCGATCCCGTTGAACCGACGCCCGAACTGTTTGCGCGTATCGAGCGAGCGCTGGATGGTGATACCAGCAACGTCGTCACTTTACGTCGGCAGCTGAACGTTTGGCGCTGGAGCACGGCTGTTGCATCGGCGGCTGCGCTGGTGATGGTTGCCGTATTGATGTTGCAGCCCCAGCCACAGGAGCAGTCCTTTATTGCCGTGTTCCAGCACGACGATCAGCAGCCTGCGTTTCTGCTGACGGTAGATCTTGACCAGCGCAGCCTGAACATTCGACCTGTGACGGCTGAAGCAAAGCCGGACAAGTCCTATCAGCTTTGGATCAAAGCCGACGAGCTTGGGCCCAAGCCAAAATCTGTAGGTGTTCTGGGTGACCAGTTCGAGCTGGATCAGGCAGCGCTCAGTCAATACGATCCTGAGCTCCTGCGTACCGCTACTTTCGGTATCAGTGTGGAACCGCCAGGCGGCTCGCCGACTGGTCAGCCTACCAGTCCGGCGATACATGGCTATTTGTACCCGACGGATGGCGATAAACGGCCTGGTCGCGAATAGTTTTTGAGGCATGAAACTTTTGCAATGCATGCCCGTAAGTGCCAGTAACCCATCCAAAATAACCAAGGACGATGGGCACTACCGACACTGAGGAGAACGCAATGAAAAAACAGGTTAAGACCACTGCATTGATGGCCGCTCTGGTTTCTGGAGCAATGGCAACGGGTATGGCACAGGCTGGCCACGGTGAAGACAAGGTATGGGCTGACGACCAGTCTGTTTCTGATGGCACCGTCACCGCCAAGAAAGTAAACACAGGCTCTAATGGTTGGATGGTTGTGCACCGCACTGACGAGACCATGAAGCCAGGCCCAGTGGTTGGTCATGCGCCCATCAAGAAAGGTATGACCAAGGACGTCGCGGCAATCCTCACTGAGGAAGTTAAAGCCGGCGATATGCTGATGCTGATGGTCCACAGCGAAGAAGGTGGTAGCAAGACCGGTATCTTCGAGTACACCCTCGGAGCAAAAGAAGATGGTCCGATCAAGCCAGACGGAAAGCTGGTTATGAAGACGATCACAGTAAAATAAGCGCGAAGCTCGGCGCATCAAAACCCGCCCACCGGAAACGGTGCTGGCGGGTTTTTTGCGGGTGTTTGATTGGCGGTCAAGCGGACGGTCGGATATGGTCAGTATTGGTTGTTGTTTGTAGAAACTGGAGTTCACATTGACCTACACATTTCTATTGGATGCTCTGAAGTTTTTCCGCACGCATTTTTCTGCCCTGGCGCTGATCGTCCTGCCGTTCACCATTTCCATCGAGCTTTTTACCATGGTCTATCAGCAATCGGTGGACGTTGAGGAATCGTTCGCGCTGTTTGCTTTCCCGGTTTTTGTTCATCTGCTGGTGTACCCGGTGTATGCGGTCGGCATCGTTTTCTATCTGTCGTATTCAATACAAGGACAGTACCTGTCGGCCAGTCAGGCGTGGGCTCTGGGGATTCAGCATTGGCCGAAGTATTTTCTGTTGTCGCTGATTCTGACCATCGCCATTGGTTTTGGCTTTGCGATGCTGGTTCTGCCGGGCATTTTTTTTGCGGTGAAATTCGCCTTCTCAGAGTTCGAGTTGCTGCTGAAGGATCGTGGTGTCGGAGACAGCCTGAATGTCAGTTGGCAGGAAACAAGCGATTACTTCTGGTTGTTGCTTACGGGTGGGCTGATTCTGACGATTGTGGTGTATGGCCCCTTCCTGGTTCTCGGAGAGGCGTTTGATGCCGCGGGTATCGCGATCAGCGGCCTGGATTCCCTGGCCCGAGTGGTCGAATCTGTTCTGATGGTTCTTTACACCATTTTCGCTTTCCGGGTGTATGACTACGCCAGGCAAGCTGGCGGCGACTCTGATGGAGCTGATTGATCCATAAACTAGTCACCACCAGCCATTAGCGACCAAAACGCTCGTTACTGGCTTACCTGTGCCTGCACCTTGGGCTTCAACTGGCCATTTTCTGCTAACCAGTCGATGGCGCCTTTGAGGGACTCCTCAGCCTTGCGGGGCTGCAGCCCGAAAGTCTGGTTTGTCTCATCGGTGTCGAAATAGGCGTAACGCTCGGCCACCTCATACACAAGATCGTAGGTGAACGGCGGCTTCATGCCGAACAGCTTGCAGAGTCGCTCTACCCATTTTGCGGTCCACAGGGTCAGGCCCCGGCTGGTGGGCAGGTGCATGGGCTTGATGCCGGTGAGTGCCTTGAGCTTGCGGCCGATATCGCCCACTTCGATGTTTTCACCACCGATGATGTAACGTCGTCCGTTTTCGCCTTTGGTAAGCGCGGCGACATGAGCTGCGGCGACGTCCCGCACGTCTACTAGATTCAATCCGCCTTTGTAGGTTTGCCCGATGCCGTTCAACCAGTCTTTGACCAACTGATTGGAGGGCGTTACCCGATAGTCCAGCGGCCCGAGCACGATGGCGGGGCAGATAACCACCAGATGGATACCGTGCTCTTTGGCCAGGGCCTGGGCGGTTTTCTCGCTCTGGGTTTTGGCCACGTAATAGGGGTTATGGGCGTCGTTGTTCCAGTCGTCACCGGTTCGGCGCTCATTGGGATCGTAGGAAAAACCCACAGAGGCCACAGAGCTGGTGTAAACCACGCGCTTGATCCCGTTGGCGGCTGCCGCTGCAAACACGTTCTTTGCTCCCTGAACGGCCGGCTCAACAATTTCTTCCGCAGTTTTGGCGATGGTTTTGTAAACCGCAGCCAGGTGAATGATCGCCTCGGCGCCTTTGGCCGCGGCCATGACGTCATCCGGATTCATGACATCGCCACGACAGAGAGTGACATCCACTCCCTCCAGCCCCCGCAGGTCTGAATTTTCACGGACCATGGCAATCACCGTGTGTCCTTCTTCCAAAAGAAGGCGACAGACATGGGCGCCAATGTGTCCGTTCGCGCCGGTAACCAGAACGTTCATAGTCAGATTTCCTCAAATGACAGGCTTTATTCAGAAAGTGTAAAAACTTCTTTTACTTTACGAGGATTCGGTTTGTGATTCGAGCGTTACCGGATAGGCCCGTCGGGCCAATGAACAATGCCTGAAGCACCGATAAATTAGCTCTAACGTACAAGCCCTGCCGGGATCAGCCAGTCATACTTGCTGACATCATTCATCCAGGAGAAATCGCATGTCGCTTGCCGAAAAAATCTGTTTGTCCGCCGGGCTGCTCTTTTTCATGACCGGCCTGTTAACCGGCATCTGGAAATATCGCCACATGGCCCGAAGCGCCGACGCGAGCGCGCCGGCGTACGTGAACATCGCGCATCGCAGCTCGCTGATGTACAGCTTTGCCGCGCTGCTGCTGGCGGCATTCAGCGCTCACAGTGTGTTTGCTGACTGGATCAACGCCGTATCGGCTGTCGCAGCCCTGGCGTTCTTCGGCTTTGCCATCACAACCTATGTGATCCATGGCCTGCTTCAGGACACCGACAATCAGATGGCGCGACCCCACCGATTGGGTAAGCGGTTGCTCCCGCCGTGGGCGACGGGATTGTTTATGTTCTTGCTGATCATCGGTGAAGTGGGCGGCACCCTGGTGCTGGGTGCCGGCGCCATGATGGGTATCTGGCAGGGCTGAGCCGGCTCAGCCGACTTCCGATACCTCCAGCGGGGGCACTTCCTGATGCAGGAACCATTTCTCGGTGACGACTTTGCGCGTAAACCAATGGGACTTCATCAGAGAACTGGCCAGCGGCATTTTGACCCAGTTTGGCACCTGCAGGCCGGTTTCCTGGTTAGCGGCGCGGTTGCCAAAGCGGTTGGCGATGGCTTCTCCGTAGGGCTGCAGTGCCTGGGCGCTGAAATCTTCCAGATCCCAGATCAGGTCGGCGGCCATTAATGCGGATTCAATCGCAGGCCGGATGCCCTCGCCACTCTGGGTGTAGGCCAGTCCGGCAGCGTCACCAATCAGCATCAGGCCATCATCCACCAGGGGGCGTTCGGCATGGTCGTAGAGCAGGTAGGCGTGGCCTTTGAATCGAGCTGGCAGGTCATCCGGGATTCTTCCCTGGGCTTTCATTTCATCAACAAAGGCGTTCAGGTGTTCGGTGAGCTTGTGATTGTCCTCGCGACCGAGCCCGATGTTCAGGAAGTTGCCTTTACGGAACACCCAGGCGTAGCCCTTCAGGTCTTTGCAGAACCAGAGTTCGGGGGTGTCACCCCGTGCCTGACAACGTTCTGACTGTTCTGGGGTCATCTCAAATTCGACTTCTTTTGCCGCCACCACGGTTTCGTGCTTGCCGGGGCCGTCGCCGAGCAATTTTGCTACCGGGCAGAAATGCCCCCCAGCACCGACCACCAGTGGCGCTTGCCAGGTGTCATTGATCACCCAGTTGCCACCTTCGCAAACGATACTTTTTACCGGTGTGTCCAGCTGGGTGGGGGAGGTCACCCGGTCGAGGAGGTAATTGTCGAATTCGCGTCGGCGGATGCCGTAACTGACCACTTCGCCGTGATCGTTTTCCACTGCACGCTGCCCCATCATGCCAATGCGGAACTGAGTGATGGGTTGAAGGGTTCGGCTGCTGGCGTAGTCTTCCAGGTCGATATTCAGGCTTTCCATGACGGCCGGGGTCACCCAGCCGGCACAGGTTTTGTCTCGGGGGAAAGACTGTTTGTCGATCAGCAAGATGCGTTTCCCGGAGTTGCGCAGAGTATTGGCCAGGGTGGAACCTGCGGGGCCCGCACCAACGATGATGATGTCGTAGTATTCCATCAACCAACCTCCGGTACAGCCGATGTTTCGTAAATGTCAGCCCGGCTTTGCGGCAGTTCGTTATTGCTACCGTGGGTAAAAACCACCTGGAACAACTGGAGTGAGCCGGCCCTGAACGCCGCAATGGACCCAGCCAGATACATCTCCCAGGCGCGGGAAAAATGCTCGTCGTAGAGCTCACTCACCTTGTCGCGGTGGGCCTGAAAACGCTCCATCCAATGGGTCAGCGTCTGGGCGTAGTGCAGGCGCAGGTTTTCAACGTCCAACACTGAGAAATCGCCGTCTTCGCAGATGCTCATGAATTCTGAAATGCTGGGCGGATAGGCCCCCGGGAAGATGCGTTTTTCGATCCAGGCATTCATCAGCATCGGTTTGTTGCGCCCAATACTGTGCAACAGCGCCAGTCCGTTAGGCTTCAGCACCCGACGGATGAGCGCTGACATCGCCGGGAAGTTGTCCTTGCCCACGTGTTCCAGCATGCCGATGGACACAAAGGCATCGTACTGGCCTTCGATGTTGCGGTAGTCATCCTCGATGTACTCCACCAAATGGTCCAGCTTTTGCCGGGCGGCCTCTGCACGGGCATAGGCGAGTTGCTCTTTGGAGATGTTGTAGGCGTGGACCTTAACCCCATAGTTGCGTGCCATGTAGCGGCCCAGGCCGCCCCAGCCACAACCGGCTTCGGCGACAACCATACCCGGTTTCAGGCGCAGTTTGCGGCAGACGTGTTCAAGCTTGGCCAGTTGCGCCTGTTCAAGGGTGATGTCCGGCGACTCATAATAGGCGCAGGTGTACTGCATCTCGGCCGCGTCCAGCCAGAGGCGGTAGAATTCGTTACCCAGATCGTAGTGATGGTGAATATTTTCCTTGGCTTCCGAAACGCCGGTGGACCTGGGAGCATGATTTCGCCACAGGGCCTCCAGCCACTTCGGCCAAGTTTCCCGAGCCTGATGCACCGAGCGATAGAGGGCCTCCATAAGGCCAGGCAGGTCGCCATCGACCTCAAGCCGTCCGGCACTGTACAGATCACCGAAAGCGAGGTTGGGATTAGTGACCAGGGTAAGCAGGGCTTTGTGATCGTTTAAACGCAGAGTGAATTCCGCCGAAACATCATCTGGCTCAATCAGCTCACCGTTCCAGAGCTGAAAACGCACAGGCGGCGAACCCGCCATACGGAGGAGTTTGCCCAGCAACCAGCGTTCGTAGCTGTGAGGTTCTCTTTCCGCCTGGGTTTTCGCCAGGGGTAGGTCCAGAATGTGAGAATCGCCTTTGTGAGGTTGATCCTCGTATTCCGCAGTATTTCTGGCAGTGCTATCACTCATATCGCCGTTTCCCCTTTTGGCGCCGCGTGAATTCACTTCCTACTCCTTGGCTGGAAGCCAGTCTTAAAACTGAAATGTGTGCTTAGACTTTAGTATAGAAAATGATCGCTGTTTGTCATTCGATACAAATGCTTGAAGATGCCGACACCGTCGTTGCCGGCCATGGTGATTTGAATTAGAGTCTGACGTTCTCGTACCTATCCGGCTGCAAAGGAATGCTGCCATGAAGATTAAAACCTATTCTGAGCTTCGGCTTCGGGATTTGCCCCGCATTGAATCGCCATTCCTGGCTGCGTCACGGGCGGCCACGCTGATCAACCATTCGCCAACCCGTTCGCTCCGGATGTCTGACGGACAACAGATGTCTCAACCCATGCTTGAGCAGGAGCTCAGGGAAGGTCGATTGTTTTTGGTTTCCAGCAGCGCGGGCTTGGACAAACCCATTAATCCGGCCGTGCGTTGGGAGAGCAGTGGAAGCGATTCCGGTGGCGGCCAGTGGCGCCTCAGTAATGCTGCCACCGTAATGGCCCGTCTTGAGCGAAATGTTCGCACGCTGAATGAATGGGAAGTGACGCCAGACAGCCTCAATTCTGTCGGCTCGGGTGGCATGGGCCACCTGCAAGCCGCCGGATTCGACGCCACCATGACCGAACGCCGCGCTGATGATCGCCTTGCGGCACGCCAGAACGCAGATAAGCAGCCCAGCTTGCCCCTGGGCGCGGCGTCGGCAGTAGCTCCTTTGGCTTCAGCCGCCAACCGAACAGTGCCTCTGAACGATGAGGCGCAAGAACCCAAGAGAAAACCGGTTCATCTGGAGGTCGGCATCTTCCTCGATGGCACTCTGAACAATGCCGGGAATATCGATATCTTCAAACAGCGCGTCGAGGCAGAGTGCCTGGCTCCCCGGAAGAACGGTGAAATCGATGACGAAGAATGTGAGCGACGGTTGGCGCTGTTGATGGGGGCGAGTTATGCGAATGGAACGAGTAATGTGGCGAAGTTGAGTGATCTATACTCGGAAACGAAGTTTGAGACTGATAGCGCAGTCATCCATCGATTTCCGGTTTACACGCCCGGAGCTGGTTCTAAAACCGGTGCGCCGGACTCGCTATGGGGAATGGCAACCGGTCTTGGAGAAACTGGAGTTATCGAGCAGGTAAATTCGACATTCAATGACTTTGCAGAGCAGGCAGCCCCGCGAATAGGCGATGGATTGATTGATGAACTAACGGTCGATCTGTTCGGTTTCAGTCGAGGAGCTGCCGCTGGCAGGCATGCGGCGAATGATGTTTCGATAGGAGCCGAAGGCATGCTCGGTAAGAAGCTCGCGAAAATAGGCATCAAGTGGCCCAGATCAGTCAAGATCAGATTTATCGGTCTTTTTGATACTGTCGGCGGTATCGTGAATATTTCCGGTGGAGATTTGAGTGCAGCCAACTCGAAGAATGCTCCGGTCAATCTCTATCTTGCTCCAAACATTGCTGAAGCAGTTGTTCATTTCACTGCGATAGATGAATGCAGAGAAAATTTTGCGCTCAACAGCCTGCGCGCTTCCGATGGATCACTTCCAGATAATTTCCGGGAATTCATATTGCCTGGAGCCCATTCCGACATCGGCGGGGGCTATCACGAAACTGCAACAGAAGAAGTCTCGCTTCACTCTCTGCTGACCATCGAGGGGAGTGCTACTGCTTGGCCAGAAAAAACTATTCAGTGGGATAATCTCGCCGCACTAGCAAAAGCTACTAAGGCTGCGGGTTGGATAGGTCCGCAATGCCTGCCCCTGTCGAACGGTGAGGCTGCCTCGCTCGAAATCAGTAAAAAGTTCAGAGAACACCCCGCGCCGGATGGTCGAGTAGATCTGGATTTGAAGATGAAGCGCAAGGTGCTGGGAGAATTGTCGCATGTATATCTTCACTGTATGTACGACCTAGCAAAACAAATCGGAGTGCCGTTTGAAAAGATGGATCCATCGGAAGACTCAACGTTAATCAGTGATGAACTCAACTCCGTGTATAAAGTGATCTTCGAAGCAATAACAGATGGCAATCCCCAACCGTACCTAACTGCGCAGCAGATAGCTCTTCTAAAGCAGCGTTACATCCACCATTCTGACAATTTCAATTTGATTGAGTTTCTGGTGGGAGACACGATTTTGCGAGCGGAGCCTCCGTTGAATCCGATGAGACCAGCGCCCAACCGGCAAAGAATTATTCATGCGAATCATGCGGAGCGAATTCTGAAGTCCCACGCGACGACAAATCCGCTGGAGGTTTCCCATGATTGACAAGTTAGTTCTGGTATTGCTGACGATAGCTTTGACATCTGGTTGCGCCTCGAAAACTGATAACGAGCTGACTGCATTGGTCACGGTGGGCGCGCCAAAACACTACGGAGTCTGGGTGGAGTTGCTCGAGCTTGAAGCCTCAGGTGTTAGGCACTGGCGTATGCCAATCGGAACAGTCGGCTGTTGCTGGCAGGGCCCAGATGGCCCACTGGGAAAGGGGGGGCGCGCAGAACCGTTTCCGGACTATATCGGCATAAGATGGTTTTCTTTTGCTGAGCAGAAGTTTTTTGAGCGTATCTTTTCGCTACCAGATGGCTTGCAGGAGAAAATGAGCGAGCATGCTTCTTACACGACGGCAATGGGAACATACAGCAGGCCTCGGAATATTCTTACTATTGGCGTTGCGCCCGGGGGCCAGATGGTGCTTTGGATCTATAATTCTGCGGATAATGAACTCGAAGTCGATCGGCTTCAGGCAAACGAAGTTGAAGGTGATGCCTCAAAGTATGCAGTTCGAACCGAAGAATATCTTGAAAAACACGGTGCCTACATCGAAAAACACGGAATCCCAACCGAAGGCTGGTGATCAGACC
>CAZWEP010000053.1:0-19399 GCA_964632565.1 uncultured Marinobacter sp.
ACCCTATAGCAGGGAGCGCAGGTTGGGATGAGTTGGGCGCGTGATTGTACGAAAACCGCCCCTGCTTTACAAGCCAAGTTGACACCGATCAGCGCAATACCTAGCATTGCGCGTCTTACCCGATTAAAGATGCCGGCCATTAACCCGGAGCAACAAGGAACCCCCGTAGCCGAATGACTGCTCAGCGCATATATGACACCGTCGCGGACGACTTCAGCAGGGTAAATGACCTGATCATCAATCGGTTGTCTTCGGACGTTCCTCTGGTTGAAAAAATTGCCCACTACATTATCGAAAGCGGCGGCAAGCGCCTGCGCCCACTTCTGGTCTTGCTTTCGAGTCAGGCGGTCGGTTATAACCAGAATGACCACCTGAAACTGGCCGCTGTCATCGAGTTTCTGCACACCGCCACACTCCTTCATGACGATGTTGTTGATACATCAGACCTTCGACGGGGTCGCAGCACCGCGAATGCGCGCTGGGGAAATGCGCCGAGCGTACTGGTCGGGGATTTCCTCTACGCGCGCGCGTTCGAAATGATGGTGGAACTGAAGAGCCTCAGAATCATGGACGTCCTCTCCCACGCGACAGCGGTCATTGCCGAAGGCGAAGTCCTGCAGCTCATGAACGTTAAAAATCCGGATCTGACGGAAGACCAGTACATGGAGGTCATTCACAACAAGACCGCCATGTTATTTGAGGCTGCATCACACACAGGCGCCATACTGGCAAACGCGACGGAAGAACAGGAAGCTGCTTTGCGGGATTACGGCAAACATCTGGGACTGGCATTCCAATTGGTCGACGACGTACTGGATTACCGAGGAGACGCGGGAACCATGGGCAAAAACGTCGGAGATGATCTGGCCGAAGGAAAAGCCACGTTGCCATTGATTCATGCCATGGCTCACGGTAGTTCAGAAGAGCGGGAAATCGTCCGCCAGGCGATTCGAAAAGGCGGACTCGACGATCTCGACAAGATTCTGGAGATCGTCAGTTGCTCTGGCGCGCTTGATTACACGATTCAGCGAGCCCATGAACAGGCAGAAGCAGCTCTCGCGTGCCTGAGGCAGCTCCCGCCTTCAGCTCATGTTGACTCGCTCAGGCTTCTCACTGAAATCGCCACCGAACGCGCCAGCTAAACGTTCCTTTCTACTTAGAGCACAAACTCTGGACCCACCTCTGAACGCAGGTGCTCCGCAGAGAAATCCAGTTTCGGCCCCATCGGAACGATCTGAGTCGGATTAATCGTCCTCTGGCTTACATAGTAATGCCGTTTGATCTGATCAATATCAACGGTCTTTGCGACGCCTGCCACCTGGTAGAGATCTCGCACATACTCGGATAATGCCGGGAAGTCGGCGATGCGCTGGCGGTTGCATTTGAAATGGCTGTAGTACACCGCATCAAACCGGATAAGAGTGGTGAATAACCGCCAGTCAGCTTCTGTCAGGCGATTGCCAACCAGGTATCGCGACGTCGACAGCCTTTCCTCAAGCCAATCCAACGACTCGAAAAGTTCGTTGTACGCCTGCTCGTATTTATCCTGAGCCGTTGCGAAACCGGCCTTATAAACGCCGTTGTTGACCGTGTTGTAGACGCGCTCATTCACCGCTTCAATTTCTGACCGCAAATCCTCCGGATAAAAATCAATATCCGACCGAACCCCTTCCAGGTGATCAAATGCCGAATTGAACATCCGAATAATGTCTGCAGATTCATTGCTCACGATGGTATTGTGCCGCGTGTCCCACAGCGCAGGAACAGTGACTCGGCCACTGTATTGGGGAGCAGCGGCAAGGTACACCTCATACATGAACTGCTTGCCGTTTACGTGGTCACGGTGTGCATTGCTGTCAGGCCGAAATTCCCAGCCGTTTTCCACCATATCCGGATGCACCACGGACACAGAAATGTGGCGCTCAAGTCCTTTCAGTGCGCGAAAAATGAGCGTGCGATGCGCCCAGGGGCAAGCCATGGATACGTACAGGTGGTAGCGACCGCTTTCAGCTTCGAATCCACCCTCGCCATCAGGCCCCGGCGCGCCGTCTTGAGTCACCCAATTCCGGAATCGAGCGGCTTCACGCTCAAACTTTCCGCCGGTTTTCGAGGTGTCATACCATTGATCGTGCCATTGACCATCCACTAAAAGTCCCACAACTACCTCCAACCTGTGCGATGATTCTTCAAAATTTCACAAAGAAGAATAGCGGCGGGACTGCTAAGCTCTCAAACAATCATTTCTGGCCAACTACTTCAGATATTTCGAACATGCACACCGCGATCACGATTGATGCACTGAAGGTCTTAGACGCCATTGAGCGCAAAGGAAGCTTTGCGGGCGCCGCCAATGAATTGTTTCGGGTGCCATCGGCTATCAGCTATACCGTTCAGAAGCTGGAGGAGGACCTGAATGTCGAAATTTACGATCGATCCGGGCACCGAGCAACCCTGACCCCCGCGGGCCGATACTTGCTCCAGGAAGGGCGCTCACTGCTGGAAGCAGCAGAGAATCTGGCTCACACGACCCGCCAGGTCGCGGAAGGCTGGGAAACAAGACTGCGCATCGGGTTTAATTCGCTGCTACCCGCCGAAGCGCTGTTTCCAGCCATTCAGGCTTTCTACAACTTATCTGTTCCTGTGGAAGTCCAAGTGATTGAGGAAGTGTTCGCCGGGTCCTGGGATGCTCTGCAAAGCCGCAGGATTGATCTGATCGTGGGAGCGGATCAGATCAGCAAGCCTTCCGGCGCCTATGCCACTCACCCCATCGGCAAGATGGCTTTCGTATTCGCCGTTGCGCCAGACCATCCACTGGCCAGCCTTGAACGCCCGCTGGAAGAGCAGGACATTGCTGCCTTCCCGGCAGCGGTAGCTGCTGACACATCCCGCTCATTACCTGCGGGTACGGCCGGGATCTTTCAACGTCAACAGACCCTCACGGTGGCCAACATCGATCAGAAAGTTGCTGTTCAACGGGCAGGACTTGCCGTGGGCTGGCTGCCGGAGCCACGAATCAGAGATTTCCTCGCCTCGGGAGAGTTGGTGGCCAAAGACGTCCAGGAGCCCAGGCAACCGATCCTTCTTCACCTCGCCCGCCATGCCGAGGATCAGGGCAAGGCGTTGATGTGGTTCTGGGAACAGCTATCCCGGCCAGATGCGCTCGCAGACTGGTTCAATTGAGGCACGCAAAACGAGCTGACCCTAAACTTCACTGAAAATCGACAAATCAGCCAACGGAATGAGCATCGAGTCGTTTATACTGGCCCAACGCGCACCACCCGAAGGGAGTTCAAACCATGCGGCAGCTGTCTGAGCTGGATGCTTCGTTTCTGTATCTTGAGTCCGAAACCGCCCCTATGCACATCGGCGGCATTTACCTGTTCGATGCCTCAGACCGGGAAACGCCACTGGCCTTCAGTACGTTTGTGGCCTACCTGCGCAGTCGCCTCCACGTTGTTCCGCTGTTTCGACAGCGTCTGAAAGAAATCCCGTTGCGACTGGGACGCCCTTACTGGGTCGACGACCCTCACTTCAGCATTGAACGCCATCTCGCCTACGTAAATTTGGGCGACCATTGCGATCACAACAGCCTGATGAAATTGGCTTCACGGATTCTGGAAGAGCCCCTCAAGCGCGACCGCCCTCTCTGGCACATCACCTTTGTGGATGGCTTCCGAAGCGGAGAACATGGGAATCAGCGCGACGGCTTCGCCTTGATCGTGAAGCTGCACCATGCGGCAATTGACGCTTTCAGCGGTGAAGAAATTATCGCGAAGTTGCTGGAATATACGCCAAAAGCTCGGAAAATAAGCAATCCTCTACCGTGGACACCGAGCCCTGCCCCGTCGGATGAACGTGTCGCGCTTCAGGCCGGCGCGAACCTGCTCAGGAAGCCCCTGCAATTCACCTCTCTGGCGTTCAGTGCTGCCGAAGCGACAGCACGAGGCGTCATTCAGAAGCAGATGCGCAAGCTTCCCCTCCCATTTCCACTGTTCTCCGCGCCCCACAGCCCGTTCAACCGACAGATCACGGCAAACCGACAGATCGTGTCCAGCAGCCTTGAGCTGTCAAGACTGAAAGCCATCAAGGCCAGCCTCGGCAACGTGACTCTCAACGACGTCGTGCTCGGGGTGTGCGCAGAGACGCTAAAACGCTACATGTCGGCCCAGGACATCGAAACGGACCGGTCACTGGTCGCCATGACGCCAATATCCGTACGTTCCAGCAGCCTGCGCAAGGCCACTGGCAACCAGATGTCGGCCATGCTCCTTGATCTTGCAACCAACGAACCGGACCCGGCCAGGCGCATCCTGAACATTCACTGGAATGCCGTTGAGTCAGAACCCTATCGCGAGGCCATTGCTGCCGATCGCCTGACGGAATTGCTGCCCTCAACCATGCTGGCCCTGTCCGCTCGCCTCTATTCGGAGCTCCAGATTGCGCAACGCTATCAGCCGGTTTTCAACCTGCCAATTACCAATGTTCCCGGCCCGCAGGTTCCGCTCTACCTCCAGGGCGCCAGACTGGTTAAGCAATTCAACACAGCCCCGCTTTTCGACAGCATGGGACTTGTCGTCGTGGCGGTGAGCTATCAGGGCAAACTGACCGTGAACTTTACGCTCTGTCCAGACGTCGTCGCGGAAGGTGAATCCCTGGCAGGACATCTCAATGATAGCCTGAGCGCAATTGAAAACGCCGCAGCCAACCTGACGCCTGAAACCGAGGACCCACGCTTCGAAGCCGAGGTCCCGGCGACGCTGATGGATGACGCATTAAACGTGATGGAAGGTGCGCTCCGGAAAACCGTCTCTTTATTCCGAAATTGACTCGAATAAAACGGGCACCGAGGAAATGAACACTTGAGCCCCTGGTCGACAATCTCTCCGACCGGGGCTTGGTTGTCTGAGCGCCTACTCGAACGCCCAACGCAAAAATTCGCGTTTTTCTTCTTCGGTTGCTTTACCCCACAACGCTTTCAACTGCCCCAGCGTTCCAGTATTGGACTCCGAGCCGTCAGATGGGTCGTTCTCTGGCAATGGCGAGCGCGCAACCCGAGATTCTTGACCCGGCGTCCAAACTTGCGAAGAGGCTACAACTGCGCCAGAGGCGCTAACCAGATCCACAGAAAAATCCGCTGCGTAGGCTTCCGCCTCGGCGCGAGAATCCGGCGTATCGATTTGAAAGCGGTAGGTCTCTCCAGGCTTGGCATCAATCAGAAGCACATGAGGCTTAGTTTCAACAACGTAAACCTTGGATTCACCGTCCTCAACAATATCAGTCTTTGCCCAGAGGGTTTTGTACGTAAACACCACCTCGTTTTGTCCGGGCAGCAATTCATAGTCCAACGCCAGATCATCAACCAGGAAGGAGCCCATCCGCCGACCATTCACCCGACTCACTTTGATTTCACTGGGAGCCTCCAATACAGCTACTTGAGACGCGTCTTCGGCGGCGCCCTCCCAGGTTTGAATGCGGCTCACGGTGCTACTGCACCCGGTCACGAAGATCATCGCAAGACATGAAATAGTCCACATCAATCGATGTCGAAAAGCGCGAAAATAGTAATGCCTATACATGAAAAATCCCTGTGTAGAATGCGACCCCGGGGCCGGCCTGAGTATCCGGATGAAGGGACATTCTGACCACAGGATTGTGACAGGGCAAGGTTCGAGCGCTGCGGACTTAAAAAAAGACTGAACCAAAATGGAGCCATTTCCGTCATCTTGTCGTACTTGCACGACGACTAATTGTAAAAAAATGTTGAATTCGGTGGGATTTGATTTAATTTTATACAATTGGAGTCTGGAAATGTCGCACTGCCAGGCACCGAAATATCGGTGGTAGGCCTAGGAGAACTCATGGAAACGCAACGTCGAACCGGTGAGCAAGGCCCCGCACCTTTTCGTAGCAGTCGTTATTTTTGCGTCGGGGGAAAGTGGTATTTCACAACCAGAGAGGGCTTTGACAGTGGTCCTTTCGCCTCCCGCGAGCGTGCAGAAATCGGTCTGAAACGATTTCTTCACGTGGTAAGACTGCTTCCAGAAGTGCAGCAGATTCACTGAACAGGCCGGGCGAACGCCAGACCTTTCGTGGCAGAACCTGATTCACACGAGGACCGGTGCCATCCACCGGTCTATCGAGTACAGGGCAGCCATGGCCATAAATCCTGCCACGACATCGTCCACCATGATTCCAAGTCCGCCAGGCAAGTGGTTATCTAGCCAGTTAATGGGCCAGGGTTTGACGACATCAAACAGGCGAAAGAGTGCAAACGCCATCAACACGCCGTAAATGTTGTCAGGAAAAAGCCCCAGGACAATCCACATTCCCACGAATTCATCCCAGACGATCCCCCCATGGTCGTGCACTTTCAAGTCTCTGGCGGTTTTGCCGCAAAGCCAGACACCTATCAGAAAAGCAAAGAACACAAAAAACCAGTAGGCGACCGGCGGCATCCATGCCAAGGCCAACCAGAACGGAATGGCCGCCAGACTGCCCCAGGTGCCGGGTGCTCTTGCTGCAGCACCGCTGCCAAACCCAAATGCCATAAGGTGCACAGGGTCCTTCAGGAAACCGGGAGGCAGAATCACTTCAGGCGCTTCCGGCTGCAGAATTTCTTCATCCCTGCTCATTCATCAACTCCTAAAATGATCGTATCCACTACCCGTTGTTGCGCCAGCGTCGTCTTGCCCCGACACTGACACACCTTCACCCGCGTGCACAGACCCGATCACGGTCAGTTGTGCAGAAACCGTGTCCGGCAGAGCATCATATTCATCCGGTGAAATTGTCACACAGAGCTCATAGTCGTCTCCGGCATTTAAAGCCAGTGAGACTGCATCTGAACGTAAAGCGCGGAGATTTTTGGAGATTGGTAGCCGGGTTGCGTCAACCACGCCACGGACGCAAGATGCGGTCAATATGTGCTGCAAGTCGGCAAGCAGCCCATCTGACACATCCACGGCTGCAGACACCCTGCTCCGCAACGCTACGCCCAGTGCGAGACGGGGTTCAGGGTGGTGATAGCGCTGCAACACCTGCAACTGATCCGCATCTGGCTGCCCTGTCTGCAGATGCGCCAATGCCGCCCCAGCCTCGCCCAGAGTGCCTGAAACGCAAATCAGGTCGCCAGGCTTGGCTCCTGCGCGTCGGATCTCCTGCCCTTCAGGCACGGTGCCATGCACCTGCACAGTAACGGAGAGCGGTCCGCGCGTCGTATCGCCGCCGGCGAGAGCCAGACCAAAGCGAGTCGCTGCCTGCTTCAAACCAGTCGAAAATTCTTCAAGCCAGTGTTCGTTCGGTTCAGGGAGGGTTAAGGCAAGCGTGAAACACACTGGATCCGCACCAGCCGCAGCCAGGTCACTCGCTGCCACTGCCAGGCACCTCCAACCGAGATGCGTTGGCTCGTAGTTTTCAGGGAAATGGACACCCTCCACCAGGGTATCGATAGAAAACACCAGATCGGTGTTCTTGGGCACTCTCTGAACCGCACAGTCGTCGCCGGGCCCAAGAATCAGGCCCGGCTGGTCCGTCGCGTCGGCCACGGGGTAAAAAAAGTGGCGTATCAGCTCGAACTCACCCATCGGTCAGCGCTGACGGGTTTCCGCCAGCCTTAAACGACGACCAAGCTTGTCCAGCAAACTGTTCACAAATTTGTGGCCTTCGGTTCCACCGAACTTCTTGGCCATTTCGATGCCCTCATTGATCACCACCCTGTAAGGTACATCGATTCGGTGCTTCAACTCGTACGTACCGAGGCGAACGATTGCCAGCTCAATGGGGTCAACTTCCTGGATCGGTCGATCCAAAAATGGCTCCAGCAATTTGTCGAGCGCTTCCTGCTCACGGTCCACCCCTCTGAGCAGATCGCGAAAATAAGCGGCGTCGACCTTGCTCATGTCGTTGTCCACAATGAATTCGGACTCGATATCGGTGATCGAGCCTTTACTGAAATGCCGCTGATACAACCCCTGCATGGCCAGAGCACGGGCTCGACGCCGGTCACCCGCTTTTGGCTGCCCTGTAGGCGCCGGTTGCGCTGCGCTGTCTTCTGTTGCGCTCATCACTCACCCAGCTTGTTGAAGAGACTGACCATTTCGAGCGCGGTGACGGCGGCTTCCGCGCCTTTATTGCCCGCCTTGGTGCCAGACCTTTCAATGGCCTGCTCGATCGAGTCGACAGTCAACACACCGAACGTGACGGGTACGTCGGCCTCAAGAGAAACGGTGCCAAGACCACTGGAAGCTTCCCCGGCAACGTATTCAAAGTGCGGAGTGCCACCACGAATCACCGCTCCGAGGGCGATGATTGCGTCAAACTGACCCATTCTTGCCACGCGCTTGACCGCAAGCGGCATTTCGTAAGCGCCGGGAACGCGAACGATGGTCACATCGGACTTATCAATGCCGTGCCTGACCAGCGTGTCGATCGCGCCCTCGACCAGGCTCTCAACAACAAAACCGTTGAATCGTCCAACGACCAGTGCGTACTTGCCTGCGCACTGCTTGAAATCACCTTCAATTACGTTTACATCTGCCATGCATGGCTCCTTCGGCGCAGCGCCACTACTGGTTAAAGCGCTGCATTGTTCGTTTATTCCGGTGTGTAAGGCATATATTCGACAACTTCCAGATCAAAACCGGAAATCGCCGAGAATTTAATTGGGGGGCTCAGCAAGCGCATTTTGCCGACGCCCAGATCCCTGAGAATCTGCGAGCCGGTACCCACTGTGAAGTACACTCCTGAACTGCCCTTCGCCGCGGATTTGTTTTCCTGCTCAAAGAAATCGTGAATCCTGTCTTCTAGGTTATAGCTGTCCTCGGCGCTGTTGAGAAGGACAACAACCCCCTTGCCTTCGCTGGAAACCTTTTCCAGGGCGTGATGCAAAGGCCAGCTTCGGGAATCGGCACGGCGTGCGCCCAGCAGATCCCGAAGAGTGTCAGTAATGTGCACGCGCACAAGCACAGGCTCTTCCGCGGAGATGTGGCCCATCACCATAGCCAGATGCGTCGAACCCTGCACCGTATCCCGGTAGGTACGCAGGTTGAACACGCCATACTCGGTATCCAAGTCGTATTCTTCCACGCACTCAATGGTCTGCTCGTTCATGGTGCGATAGTGAATAAGATCGGCAATGGTGCCAATTTTGAGGTCGTGGGTTTCGGCGAACCGTTCAAGGTCCTCTCGGCGCGCCATGGAACCGTCATCGTTCATGATTTCACAGATCACACCAGCAGGCTCACAGCCCGCCAGCGCCGCAAGATCACAGGAGGCTTCGGTATGACCGGCACGACTCAAGACGCCACCGGGATCCGACATCAACGGAAAGATATGTCCGGGCTGAACGAGATCAGAAGCCTTGGCGTCTTTTGCGACGGCCGCCTGCACGGTGCGGGAGCGATCCGCCGCCGAAATCCCTGTCGTGACTCCTTCCGTGGCTTCAATAGACAAGGTGAACTTGGTTCCGAATCCGGAGGCATTCCTCTGGACCATCAACGGCAGTCCAAGCTGTTCGCAGCGCTGACGCGTCATGGGCATACAGATCAGCCCGCGGCCAAACCTCGCCATAAAATTAATGGCCTCTGGCGTACAGTGTTCGGCTGCCATAACGAGGTCGCCTTCATTCTCGCGATCTTCGTCGTCCATCAGGATCACCATCTTGCCCTGACGGATATCCTCGATGATGTCTTCGATGCTGTTCAGTGCCATACCCAGTTAATACCTGTTTGGTCCGAAGTACCCCGGGGTCTTCGGAAGACTTAAATTTTGTCGATGTCAGACCGGCGCCAGAATCAGCCGCTGATCATCACCAACCTGTCGTCGATCCAGCACCTTCCATTGTACTTTGTCGGCCATGGAATCCAGTGGCAAATGGGCCGTGGGACGCCCTGTACTGCCCAGAAAAACAGGCGCCTGATAGAGCCAGAGCTCATCCACCAACCGCTCATCAATGAAGGTGCCTGCCAGCGTCGGGCCCGCTTCTACAAGAAGTTCATTGATGCCCATGTCCCCAAGAGAGTCCAGTAACTCACCGAGGTCAATGCCATTATCCTTCCAGGCCACGCCACTCAGGCTGATACCCAATGCCGCCAGGTCCTGAGCGGGCGCCGTGGCCAGTGTAGAGGACGCACAATACACCTGCACGTTTCCACCCCGGAGAATCTTCGCTTCCGCAGGGGTTCTGGCGTCGCGGTCGGCGATGACCCGCAGAGGCTGACGGGACGGCTCAGTGGCATCACCAATGGCGCCCAGCTCATCACGTCTTACGGTAAGCGAAGGGTCGTCAGCCAACACCGTGCCTACACCGGTGAGAATGGCGTCACTGATTGCCCTCAGGCGCTGAACATCCTGTCTTGCCTGGGGACCGGTAATCCACTGGCTTTCGCCAGACGCCATGGCTGTTCTGCCGTCCAGACTGGCCGCCATTTTGAGCCTTACGTATGGACGACCAGAATTCATCCGTTTCATGAATCCCGGGTTCAACTGGGCAGCCTGCTCTGCAAGCAGGCCAACCTCCACCTGAATGCCGGCGTCCCGGAGCATCTGGAGGCCCCGGCCTGACACCGATGGATTGGGGTCCACTGTCGCCGCAAACACTTTTGCGATGCCGGCTTCGACTAACGCTTTGGCGCAGGGAGGCGTGCGGCCAAAATGACTACAGGGCTCCAGCGTTATGTAAGCCGTTGCGCCTCGTGCCTCAGGGCCTGCCTGACTGAGAGCGCGGACCTCGGCGTGCCCTTCCCCGGCGCGCTCATGCCAGCCCTCACCCAAAACCTTATCTCCCCGGGCAATGACGCAGCCGACACGCGGATTCGGATGGGTGGAATAGCGGCCGCGCCAGGCAAGCTGAATCGCGAGCGCCATGAATGCCGTGTCTTGGCGGTCGGTCATGCATTTCCCTTTGGCGTCTGGTTGTCCGCCAGCACCTTGGCAACGTCTACGGGATCGTCACCGGAATTTGCAGACAAACGCTCAATTTCCTCTTTAAACTCGTTGATGTCCTGAAAGCTCCGATAAACGGAGGCAAATCGCACATAAGCAACTTTGTCCAACTGCCTGAGCTCAGTCATCACTTCTTCGCCCAATTGCATGGACTTCACTTCGCGCTCGCCAGCTGCCCTCAGACGGAACTTGATTCGATTCAGCGATGCTTCAATCTGCTCAATGCTGACCGGACGCTTTTCCAGCGCTTTCATCAAGCCAGCTCTCAGCTTCTCCTCGTCGAACGGCTGCCGAGTGCCATCCTGCTTTACCACCCGGGGCATCACGAGTTCGGCTGATTCAAAGGTCGTGAATCGTTCACGACAGGACAGGCACTCCCGACGACGACGCACCTGATCGCCCTCTGCCACCAACCGGGAGTCGATGACCTTGGTATCCGCTTCGCCACAGAAAGGACAATGCATACTCGGGAGCTCCTGAGTGCCAGCGATCAATCTGTGAATCGACCGCTGGCATTAGTCTGGCGTCTTTAGCCAGCGTAGACCGGGAATCGCTGACACAGGCCTTCGACCTGCTCGCGTACGCGGGAATTCACTGAATCATCGTCCAGGTTGTCCAGAATGTCACACATCCAGCCAGCCAGATCACGACACTCGGATTCACCGAAACCACGGGTGGTTACCGCCGGCGTGCCAATCCGCAAACCCGAAGTCACGAAGGGTGAGCGCGGATCGTTTGGTACGGCGTTTTTGTTAACGGTGATGTGCGCACGGCCGAGAGCCGCATCTGCATCTTTACCGGTGATGTCCTGCTTGATCAGGCTCACCAGGAACAGGTGGTTTTCAGTACCGCCCGAAATCACATCAAAGCCACGTGATACGAACACGTCCGCCATCGCTTTGGCGTTCTTGATGACCTGCTTCTGGTAGGCCTTGAATTCGTCACTCATGGCCTCTTTGAAGCAAACCGCTTTAGCGGCGATCACGTGCATCAAGGGGCCACCCTGACCACCGGGAAACACAGACGAATTCAGTTTTTTCTGCAGATCGGCATCGTCACAGGCCAGGATCAGGCCGCCACGAGGGCCGCGCAGAGTTTTGTGCGTGGTTGTCGCTACAACGTGCGCGTGGGGTACAGGATCCGGGTAAACACCGGCCGCTACAAGACCGGCTACGTGGGCCATATCAACAAACAGATAAGCACCTACTTTGTCCGCAATGGCGCGGAAACGCGCAAAGTCCAGAGCCTGTGAATAGGCGGAGAACCCTGCGATGATCATCTTGGGTTTGTGTTCGTCCGCCAGACGCTCCACTTCGTCGTAGTCGATCAGTCCGGTATCGGAGTTCAGACCGTATTGAACCGCGTGGTAGATCTTGCCAGAGAAGTTAACGCTGGCACCGTGGGTCAGGTGGCCACCGTGAGCCAGACTCATGCCCAGCACTGTGTCGCCCGGCTTCAGCAGTGCCATGAACACGGCTGAGTTGGCCTGGGAACCAGAATGTGGCTGAACGTTGGCGTAGGCCGCACCGAACAATTCCTTTGCCCGCTCAATCGCAAGATCCTCTGCAATATCAACGAATTCGCAGCCACCATAGTAACGCTTGCCTGGATACCCTTCGGCGTACTTATTGGTCAGGACACTGCCCTGCGCTTCCATCACCCGCGGGCTGGTGTAGTTTTCCGAAGCGATCAGCTCTATGTGAGCTTCCTGTCGCTTGGCCTCCGCCTGCATGGCGTTCCAGAGTTCGTCGTCGTAGCCGGCGATTTTCATATCACGATTAAACATGGATGCGCTGCCTCTATGTGCTTAGCTGCCCTAAAAAATGGGCGCCTATTCTAGCTTAACTATGGGTTAAAAATCATCCTTTGATATACCCCTGACATTCCGTAAATACCGACACATCGCCCCTCAACGGCGGCCAGTTACTTAAAGGCCCGATTGCCATAGTCCGGCGGTTTCGCTACCGTACGGGGTTATTCTCTCGACCCGAATTTTCAGACCTCAGAATACAACCAGAGGACGCTGCCTTTATGGCTCAGTATGTATACACCATGAATCGCGTTGGCAAAGTCGTTCCGCCAAAACGCGAAATTCTGAAAGACATCTCTCTCAGCTTCTTCCCGGGCGCCAAAATTGGCGTACTCGGCCTAAACGGCGCGGGTAAATCCTCCCTGCTTCGCATTATGGCGGGTGTCGATGAGGATTACATCGGCGAAGCCCGGCCACAGCCCGGGATCAACGTCGGTTACCTGCCTCAGGAGCCAGAACTCGACGACGGCAAAACCGTCAAAGAGATCGTCGATGAGGCTGTCGCCAGCGTCCACAACGCACTGGCTGAGTTGGATCAGGTTTACGCCGCTTACGCTGAGCCGGATGCGGATTTCGACGCACTTGCTAAGAAACAGGGCGAACTTGAAGCTTTGATTCAGGCGACAGACGGCCACGACATCGAACGCAAGATGGAAGTCGCTGCAGATGCACTGCGCTTGCCCGCCTGGGACGCCATGGTCAAGAACCTGTCCGGTGGTGAACGGCGCCGTGTCGCGCTGTGCCGCTTGCTGCTGTCCGGCCCCGACATGCTGCTTCTGGACGAGCCAACCAACCATCTGGATGCCGAATCCGTCGCATGGCTGGAGAGATTCCTGCACGACTTCTCAGGCACCGTCGTTGCCATCACCCACGACCGCTATTTCCTTGATAACGTCGCCGGCTGGATTCTCGAGCTGGATCGTGGCCAAGGCATTCCTTTCGAGGGCAACTACAGCCAATGGCTGGAAAACAAAGAGAAGCGACTTGAGGTCGAGGCCAAGCAAGAAGCCTCTCGCCAGAAGACCATCAAACAAGAGTTGGAGTGGGTCCGCAGCAACGCCAAGGGCAGACAGTCCAAGAGCAAGGCACGCCTTGCCCGTTTTGAGGAAATGAATTCGCAGGAATTCCAGAAGCGGAACGAGACCAATGAGCTGTACATTCCACCGGGGCCCCGCCTTGGCGACAAGGTGATCGAAGTCGATGGAATCAGCAAGTCTTTTGATGGCCGCCTACTTTACGAAGGCGTGTCATTCTCCACCCCACCGGGTGCCATTGTCGGCATCATCGGCGGCAACGGCGCGGGTAAATCCACGCTGTTCCGCATGATTGCAGGGTACGACAAGCCAGATTCCGGCAGCATTGTCGTCGGTGAAACCGTTGAACTGGCTTACGTGGACCAGATGCGTGACCTCAACGGCGATAATACGGTCTGGGAAGAGCTCAGCGATGGTAACGACATCATCAAGATCGGCAATTACGAGACGCCATCTCGCGCCTATGTCGGTCGATTCAACTTCAAGGGCACGGATCAGCAAAAGAGAGTAGGTGACCTGTCCGGCGGTGAGCGCAATCGTCTTCACCTCGCAAAACTGTTGAAACAGGGCGGCAACGTTCTGCTACTCGACGAACCCACCAACGACCTCGACGTTGAAACGTTACGCGCACTTGAAGAGGCGCTGCTGAACTTCCCCGGCGCCGCGATGGTTATTTCGCACGATCGCTGGTTCCTCGACCGTGTGGCCACTCACATCCTTGCGTTTGAGGATGATGGAGAAGTGGTTTACTTCGAAGGCAACTTCACGGAATACGACGAAGACCTGAAGAAACGGAAAGGTGAGTCGGCGATGGTGCCCCAACGAATGAAACACAAGAAGCTCGCCTGATGGCAAAAGCCAAAACGGCATTTGTCTGCACCGAGTGCGGCGCAGACTATTCCAAATGGCAGGGCCAGTGCACCGCCTGCCACGAGTGGAACACCATCAGTGAAATGCGGGGCGTGGGTACCACTAGCAAGGGTGCCCGCGGCCAGCGTTTTGAGGGCTTTGCCGGCAGTTTGTCAGAAGTTCAGAGCCTGGACGACGTCAGCCTGGCTGAAAAGCCCCGCATCAGTTCAGGAATGGCCGAATTTGACCGCGTATTGGGCGGCGGATTGGTGGAAGGCTCCGCCGTTTTGATGGGGGGACATCCGGGCGCCGGCAAGAGCACGCTGCTACTCCAGGCAGTCTGCCACCTCGCCGCCAACACGCCTGCCCTCTATGTAACCGGTGAAGAATCTCTTCAGCAGGTTGCCATGCGGGCCAAACGTCTCGGCCTACCGACCAAAGACCTCAAAATGCTGTCTGAAACCAGCGTCGAGCGCGTCATGCAGGTGGCTGAGGCTGAGAAGCCACGCATTCTGGTGGTCGACAGTATTCAGGTGATGCACGTAGCGGACACCGAATCCGCACCCGGAAGCGTGTCCCAGGTCCGTGAAAGCGCTGCTTACCTGACCCGCTTCGCCAAACAGACGGGCACTATCCTGTTTCTGGTTGGCCATGTAACCAAAGACGGCAGCCTGGCCGGGCCGAAAGTGCTGGAACACATGATCGACTGCTCCATCCTTCTGGAAGGCTCCAGTGACAGCCGCTATCGCACCCTGCGCGGTATCAAGAACCGGTTCGGAGCCGTCAATGAACTCGGCGTGTTCGCCATGCTTGAGCAGGGTCTCAAGGAAGTAAAGAACCCGAGCGCCATCTTCCTCAATCGGGGTGAAGAGGCGGCGCCTGGCAGCGTGGTCATGGTGGTGTGGGAAGGCACTCGGCCGATGCTGGTGGAAATTCAGGCGTTAGTCGACATGGCGCAAGGGGGCTATCCGCGACGGGTGGCCGTGGGACTCGATCAGAACCGTCTGGCGATGCTGCTCGCCGTTTTGCACCGGCACGGAGGCCTGCACGTGTCCGACCAGGATGTCTTTGTGAACGTCGTTGGCGGGGTCAAGGTCAATGAAACAAGTGCTGATCTGGCGCTGCTGGCCGCCATTGTTTCTTCATTCCGGGACAGGGCATTGCCGCAGGACCTTGTCATTTTTGGCGAGGTGGGGTTGTCCGGCGAAATCCGACCCGTACCCAGCGGACAGGAACGGATTTACGAGGCGGCAAAACATGGATTCACTCGGGCGCTCGTCCCCAAAAGCAATGCGCCGCGCAAGTCCATAGAGGGAATGAAAGTGATACCTGTGACGAAACTGAGTGATGCCATAGCGGCTCTCGAAGACTTCTGAGCTCGCTCGGCTTACTGCTCCAGCATCAGAGCAAACTCGCGGTCAAGCAACAAATGGTCACCGAGATTCAGTTCAACCAGTCGCTTCAAGTGGGACGCGCTTTCCAGATCGATGTATTGGCATTTGAATCCGAGGCGGTGCGCTTCTATGTGTCGTAGCTCGACCGCCATCACGATGCCAGTCTCGTGGTCGTCCAGCAGTACGATAACCTCGCACGGCTGATTCAACGGCACATTCCATTCGTCGGGACGTTTGACCAGAACCCCTTTAAGCGAGATGTCCAGGACCTCGCTCGACCACACCTGATCCTCCCAGTGCAATTCGCACCTGGCGTCAAAGGAAATCCGGTGGAAACGTCTTTTTTCTGAGTTCTGAGAGGCCAAGCCGAGCTCCTGAAGTTCCATGTCACACCTGTTCTGACTATAGCCCCCCGATTGTCAGCTGGCCAACCTGCCGGCCCGGGATCGCCATGTCTCTCAGGAATTGTCAGTCTTGCCTGTGATATTCGGGGCTGAGCTCTGTTACCGCCCGGATGAACGCACCCGCGTGTTCGGGATCGACGTCCGGCGTGATGCCGTGGCCAAGATTGAACACATGACCGGAACCATGGCCGTACCTGGACAGAATGTCCGCGACTTCGGCACGAATACGCTCTGGCGGCGCAAACAGCATCGCAGGATCCATATTGCCTTGCAGGGCAACCTTGTCCCCAACTCGCTTGCGGGCCTGGCCAATGTCTGTCGTCCAATCCAAGCCGACCGCATCGGCACCGGACTCCGCGATTGATTCCAGCCACTGGCCGCCATTCTTGGTGAACAGGATCACAGGCACACGCCGTCCATCATGCTCGCGAATCAGACCGTCCACGATCTGTTTCATGTAACGAAGTGAGAACTCTTCATAGGCCCAGCCAGTGAGCACCCCACCCCAGGTATCAAAGATCTGGACCGCCTGGGCACCGGCTTTGATCTGACCATTCAGATAATCTGTAACAGCGCCCGCAAGGTGGCTCATCAAACGATGCATAACGTCCGGCTGACCGTACATCAGCTTCTTGGCTTCGCGAAAATCCTTGGAAGAACCGCCTTCGATCATGTAGGTGGCCAGCGTCCACGGGCTGCCCGAGAAACCAATCAGAGGGACGCGGCCATTAAGTGCACCACGGATGGTCGAGACGGCATTCATAACATAGTCCAGATCGACCTCGGCCTTCAGGTTTGGAAGCGCAGCGACATCGGCTTCGGAGCGAATAGTGCGGCGGAACTTCGGCCCTTCGCCGGTTTCGAAATACAGCCCCAGGCCAAGGGCATCCGGTATGGTCAGGATGTCAGAGAACAGGATTGCCGCATCCAACGGATACCGCTCCAGTGGCTGGAGCGTGACTTCACACGCCAACGGGGTGTTCTTGCACAAGCTGAGGAAGTCACCGGCTTTTTCGCGAGTCGCCCGGTACTCAGGCAGATACCGCCCGGCCTGGCGCATCATCCAGATAGGTGTGCGATCCACAGGCTGACGCATTAAAGCCCTTAAAAAACGATCGTTCTTCAGCTCAGTCATAATATTCCCGGTGCCAGTATCTTCGTCATTTTGAGGGGCAATGATACCCCGATTCGAGCATAAAAAAAGGACGATTCGCTACGCGAACCGTCCCCTTGTTACGTCACAGATTCAAGAGCGATTAAACGTCCAGATAATCCATGATGCCTTCGGCTGCCTGACGCCCTTCCCAGATTGCAGTCACAACCAGATCGGAACCACGAACCATGTCGCCACCCGCAAAGATTTTCGGGTTGCTGGTCTGGAATCCAAATTCGGCCTCTTCGGGAGCCGCCACTCGACCGGAATCATCCGTGTTGACGGATTGCTCTTCGAACCAATCTGCCGGGCTCGGGCGGAACCCGAAGGCCACCAACACCGCATCAGCAGGAATGACTTCCTCGCTGCCGGGCACGACTTCGGGCCGGCGGCGCCCGTTTTCATCGGGCTCACCCAGTCGGGTTTGAATCACCTTCACGCCCTCAACCTTGTCTTCGCCAATGATGGCGATGGGTTGACGGTTAAACATGAACTTAACGCCTTCCTCCTTCGCGTTAGCCACTTCGCGGCGCGATCCGGGCATGTTGGCTTCGTCTCGGCGATAAGCGCAGGTAACGCTCGTCGCCTGCTGACGAATTGAAGTCCGGTTGCAGTCCATGGCGGTATCACCGCCACCCAGAACCACAACACGCTTGCCTTTCATGTCGATGAACTCATCGCCGTCCTTCTCAAAGCCCAGGCGACGATTCACGTTAGACACCAGGAATGGCAGAGCATCGTGAACACCATCCAGGTCCTCTCCCGGGAAGCCGCCTTTCATGTAGGTATAGGTTCCCATACCCATAAAGACAGCATCGTACTCTTCCAGGATGTCGGCCATCATCACGTCTTTCCCAACTTCGGTAGAAAGACGGAATTCGACACCCATTTCTTCAAACACTTTACGTCGACGGCTCATGACCGACTTTTCCAGCTTGAACTCTGGAATACCAAAAGTCAGAAGGCCACCAATCTCCGGATAAATATCAAACACGACGGGTTTGACACCGTTGCGAACGAGCACATCCGCACAGCCAAGCCCGGCGGGACCGGCGCCAATGACAGCCACTTTTTTGTCAGTCCACTTGACCGCAGACATGTCGGGCTTCCAACCCAACGCAAACGCTGTATCGGTGATGTACTTTTCAACAGAGCCGATGGTTACCGCGCCATAACCGTCATTGAGCGTGCAGGCACCCTCGCAGAGACGATCCTGTGGGCACACCCGACCGCAGACCTCTGGCAGGGAGTTGGTCTGGTGGCAAAGCTCCACGGCTTTCATGATGTTGCCTTCCGAAACCAGCTTCAGCCAGTTTGGAATGTAATTGTGGACCGGACACTTCCATTCACAATACGGGTTGCCGCACTCCAGGCAACGATGAGCCTGGGAAGAAGCGTGGTCCTGAGTAAACTGGTGATAGATTTCGCCAAACTCTTTCTTACGCTTTTTAGCCGGCACTTTTTTAGGATCAATGCGTCCGACTTCGACAAACTGGAAGTCGTTACTCAATCGTTCTTTCATTAGGATGCTCTCATCAAACTCAATTTCGATGTAGGCACCGGCCTAAAAGGCCGGCGCCATCAAAGGTTACCGGACCAGATTACTCAGGGCGGGCCCGAGTGCTGGCCAGCAGGCTCCGCAGGTTCGCGGCCTTGGGCTTAACCAGCCAGAACCGGCCAATGTAGTCATCGAAATTGTCCAAAATGTGCTCAGCCCACTCGCTTGACGTCTCAGAGATGTGCTCCCGGATAACGCCACGCAGGTGATTCCGATAGGATTCCATCTCTTCACTGGAAATTCGCTGAATTTCCAC
>CAZWEP010000054.1:0-19026 GCA_964632565.1 uncultured Marinobacter sp.
AAAAGCCTTTACGCTCAAGGCGCCTCATCTGTTATCCGTGTGCCAATCCGGTTCGAAGGGCTCGTTGATATCATGAGAACCATCGAAGCGTATTGGTCTGAAGTGGTCTCACCGCCCAAGCCGATCCACTGAGATTATCAAGCTATTCCCCGCGAATCCCTCTGATTTGTCGATCTTGCCCGATTGTGACGATTTGGACAGACCTCTTGGTATGTCTACGTCAGCTCCACTCATTCAGAACGATTCTGAATAACTTCCGTTTTTTATAATCCAATTGGAAGTAAGAAATGAACTGACGCCAAAAAAATGGCACGTTTTTAATGCCCCCGTTTTACTTCTTTTTTGTTCTATCGCGTCCCAAAACAGACGCTTGCGCCGGACAGTGTCTTTGATGAAGACACGCATGGGTGCGAGACATGCCTCAATCGCCAACGTAAAAAATTTTCTTTTTGTAACAGGAGTTTAAGGTTCTGTTTCTGTAGGTTGAAAAAGGTACACCGCAGGTTTGGACCGGTTTGGAGCGAAAAGTTCCCCTGCTTTTCGGGGCTGAATTCTGGCTGGAAACGGCCTGTAAGAGATGTTTGGTGTAGTGCTTATAAGCCTGATTTTTGAGGCAACACGTTGCGAAAGACGATCCAAAAGTGAGTAGCGCGGTCGAAACTGACGAAATTCAGGCGCTGCGACTTTGAGCACGTCAGGCAAATGAATCACTGATGCATTGGGAAGAGGAACACGAGGATGAGAGTAAGCATATTTGGTTTGGGTTATGTGGGTGCGGTATGCACAGCCAGTCTGGCCCATCGCGGACACGATGTGATTGGTGTAGACGTTTCGCCGGTCAAAATAGATCTGATCAACAGTGGGCGCTCACCGATTGTTGAGCCGGGCCTTGAAGAATTGCTTGCGGAGGGTGTCCGCGGTCGTCGAATTCGCGGGTTTACCGAAGGGTTTGATGCAGTCCACGACTCTGACCTTTCCATGATCTGTGTGGGGACGCCCAGCAAGCCGAACGGTGACCTCGATCTGACTTACGTCGAGAAGGTGTCTGCCGACATTGGCGAGGCGTTGAGGTCGAAAGACGAATGGCATCTGGTGGTGGTTCGCAGCACTGTGCTTCCGGGGACTGCCCGTAACCTGGTTATTCCGGCACTGGAAAAAGCCTCCGGCAAAAAGGCCGGCGAAGACTTCGGTGTGTGTGTCAACCCGGAGTTCCTGCGCGAGAGCACTGCCATCAAGGACTACGACCACCCGCCCATGACCGTCATCGGCGAACTGGATGAGCGCTCCGGCATGCTGCTGTCCGAGCTTTATGGCGATCTGGATGCGCCATTGATTCGCAAGCCCATCGAAGTCGCAGAAATGATCAAGTACACCTGTAACGTCTGGCACGCGACCAAAGTCAGCTTTGCCAATGAGATTGGCAACATCGCCAAGTCCATGGGTGTGGATGGCCGCGACGTCATGGATGTGATGTGCCTGGATAACAAACTCAACATCTCCAAATACTACATGCGTCCTGGTTTTGCCTTCGGCGGCTCCTGCCTGCCCAAGGACGTGCGGGCTCTGACTTACCGGGCCAATCAGATGGATGTGGCTCACCCGCTGTTGGGCTCGATCATGAACAGTAATGAGGAGCAGGTGACCCACGCCTTTGACATGGTAACGGGCTATGGCTCCCGCAAGGTGAGCATGCTGGGCCTGAGCTTCAAATCCAACACCGATGATCTGAGGGAAAGCCCGCTGGTAGAGCTGGCGGAAAAACTGATCGGTAAAGGCTACGACCTCAAGATCTTCGACCGCAATGTCGATTACGCGCGCACCCACGGTGCCAATCGGGAATACATCAACCAGAAGATTCCCCATCTCTCGAATCTGATGGACAGCGACCTGCGCGGGGTTGTCGAACACGGCGATGTCATCGTCATCGGCAATAACGACGAGCTGTTCGAAACCATCATCGCCGATGTGCCGGAAGGTAAGCGTGTCGTTGATCTGGTCGGCTTTATGAAGACCACAAGCAACGACGTACTGGAAGGCATTTGCTGGTAAGACCCCGATTCCCGTGGACCTGATTTTCAGGGCCACGGGAGTGTTCTGAATGAGTTGGACGACCACACACCCGGAGAATCAACGCATGTCCTGGATGACAGATAACATCGCGATGCGAACCGCAGGCTGGCTGTTCTACGTGGCCATTCTCGGTGCTCTGGCGGTATCGCTACCGCGCGAATTTATCGTGCCGGGAGGAGCGCATTTCATTCTCGTCATCGGGGGCGTCGGTCTGTGGCGCTATTCGGTTGGGATCATGCATTTCGTGCGGGGCATGTACTTTCTGCACGTTGCCTATCCAAAGCTCAGGGCGAAAGCGTTGAGCCTTGGCGATGAAGCGGCGCCTTCGCATGTCTATCTGATGGTGACCAGTTTCCGGATTGATTCGGAAACAACGGCCAAGGTGTACGACGCGATCATCCGGGAAGCGACAGAGTGCGGTTGGCCGACAACCATCGTCGCCTCAATCGTCGAGTTGTCGGATGAAATGCTCATGCGCGCATTGTGGCGCCGTCTTGCGCCGCCCGACAGGGTGAAGCTAAGAATCGTCAGAATTCCCGGCACCGGTAAGCGCGACGGATTGGCCTATGGCTTTCGCGCCATCTCCCGAAGCGTACCGGATGACAACGCGGTGGTTGCCGTTGTCGACGGTGACACGGTTCTGAACCCGGGTGTGGTGAGGGCCACCGCGCCCTATTTCAAGCTGATGCCGAATGTGGGTGCCCTGACCACCAATGAGTTTTGTGAGGTGCATGGGAGCTACCTGATGTCAGAGTGGCACAAGCTCCGGTTTGCCCAGCGCCACATCAACATGTGTTCCATGGGGCTTGCCCGTCGCGTGCTGACACTGACCGGTCGCATGTCGGTATTCCGTGCCAGCGTGATTACCCGCCCGGAGTTCATCGGCGACGTGGAATACGACTCGCTGAAGCATTGGCGGTTGGGGCAATTTCGCTTCCTCACCGGCGATGACAAATCAAGCTGGTTCAGCGTGATGCGTCTTGGGTACGACACTTTCTATGTGCCAGACGCCTCTATCCACACGGTGGAGCATCCGCCCGATCCAAGTTTCATACGGTCGGCCCGTCAGTTGATGTTTCGCTGGTATGGCAATTCGCTTCGTCAGAACAGCCGGGCGACAAAGCTCGGTCCGCGCCGGTTGGGATGGTTTACCTGGTACGTACTCTGGGATCAGCGGATTTCGATGTGGACCAGCATCCTGGGTCTGACGGCGGCCATCATCGCGTCGATCAAATATTCCGGCGTCATCCTTGTGGCCTACCTGTTGTGGATCGGACTGACGAGACTGGTGTTGACCGCATTGCTGATGGCGACAGGCCATCCGGTAGGTCCTGCCTACCCGGTCATTCTCTATTTCAACCAGATTTTCGGTTCATTGATGAAGATCTACGTGTTCTTCCGGCTCGATCGGCAGTCCTGGACGCGACAAAAGACCACTTTCAGTACCGACAAGGCCTCTTTTCAGCAGCGACTCAACCGATGGTCGTCGAGAACGATGACATTTTCAGCCGTCAGCATCTTCCTGGCGACGGTGATGTTCATAGTCTGATTTGCAAGGCGGCGGGACCAAACGTCAAACGAGAATTCACTCAAGCAAGGGTTAAGCAATGAATACGGCAGCGATAGCACCGCAATTTGTACATGAATCCGAAGCTCAGCGACAGTTCGCCCGGGTCCGAATGCCGGCAAAACTGTTCGTCAAGATCGATGGCACGATGAGGACATTCACAGTTGCGGATGTGTCTGCTGGCGGTGTCAGTATCCATGTCGGTCCTGAAGCGCTTCGGGAAGGTCAGGTCTACAACGGCAGGCTGGTCTTTAAAATCGATGGTTTCGATCTCGCCGTCGATGTTGATTTCGTACCCCGGAATTTCAGCAGCCAGAATGACCGCTGTGGTTGTGAATTCCAGAATCTGGGTGCCAATGAAGTGTCCGTGTTGCGGCACATCATCACCACCTTCCTGAGCGGCGAGCTGGTGTCTGCCGGCGATGTTCTCAACACCCTTTCACGGGAGAACTTCACCAAGGCTCGTAAAGGAAAGGCCAATCAGTCACTTGGTTTTTTCGCCAGCATGAGAGCTATGGTGGTCAGCCTGATGGTGATGGGGCTGGGACTGATCGCAGTCTCTTACGTGGCCTATCAGCTCTGGCAAATCTATTTTGTCACTACCGCAGAAACGGCGATGGTGGCCTCGGAAAACGTACCGGTCAGCCTGCCCAAGGATGCCAAGGTAACGACTCTGGTTGAGGCCGGAGATCAGGTAGAAGCCGGACAGGCCATCGCAACCTTCGATGCGCCAATGCTCTCTTACGTGAACGATCTTGTCGGGAACGGTAATTACACCGTTGAACAGATCGAAGAACTGCTGGGGCAGAGTGTCCGCGGCACCATCACCAGCCCGTGTGACTGCAAGGTCATCAACCTTCTTCCGGCTCAGGATCAATACATGAGCAAGGGCGAGAAGATTGCGACTGTAGCGCCCACCGACGCATCCGCCCATGTCATTGCCCGCTTCAATTTTGCCGATGGCGGCGATCTCGAGGAAGGCCAGTCGGTCACTCTCCGACTTCCAGGTGGCGACACCCAGGCGGGCCGCATCGAGTCCCTTTACGTCGACTCCGAGACGCCGAACCAGCCTGGCAATGCCATCAACGCGCTGATTCAGGCAGAGAAGCCGCTGCCGATGGAGTCTGTCGGGCGTCCGATTGGCGTCACCGTTGATGTCTTCCAGCTCGCAGCGCTTGAAGGCGCAATTACAAACATTTCCGGTAATTGATTGGGGCCAGAACGATGTCTTCCAAAGGTGCTCTCATCAGCGTGTTACTCGTCGGCCTTGCTGCCTGCAGCGGGATGCCTGATCTCGAACGTGCTGAACGCGAAGCCGAGGCAGGCAACGTTGAAGCTGCCCAGGACGAGTTGAAGAAACTCGCTGAATTCGGCATCGCGAAGGCTCAGGTAGAGCTGGGTGATCTTTATGCGGAAAAGGAATCCGATGCGGACAGGGAAAAGGCGCTGTACTGGTACCGCAAGGCTTCCGAACAGGGAATGGATCGTGCCTGGGTGCGGCTCGGTAAGTTGCTGGCGAGGGAAGGTCGCACGCCAAAGCAGCGCCTCACGGGTGAGAAGTACCTGAAAAAAGCCTATTCCGAAGGCGACGACAGTGCGCTGATGCCGCTGGTTGAGCTTTACCTGCAGTATCCGAATGAGTTCCCGCAGGCTCAGCCCCGCACCTGGATAGAACGAGCGCGCTCAGCGGGCGACCCCGCGGGTGACCTTGCATTGGCGCGGTTTTACATGATGAAGGGGCAGGCTGGCGCTCGCGGCGGCGAGATTGCCTCGCTTTGCGAGCCCATTGTGGAACAACAGCCCGAGTGCCTGATGATCCTGGGTCACGTCTATCTCGACCAGAACAAGCTTGATGAATTCAAAGCGCTGGTTGATCGGGCGCGCAGCGCCTGGGAAGAGGGACGCATTGCCGACCGTGATCTTTATTTGTTCGCTCGCTGGATGTCGGATGACGAATCGCCGATCAAGCAAGTCGCTATCTCCAATGAACTGTTCCAACTGATCATTCCGGCCTACGTGCCAGCGATGACAGCTCGGGCACGCCTGATTATGGATAACAACTATCTGGCCGATTCCGAGAAAGTCATTGAGCTGCTTGAAGCATCCAGGGCCCAGGGCGACCTGAAGGCCTCACTGGTTCTTGCCCGTGTGTACGAACGAGGGCGCATTGTCCCGATCGATGGTGAGAAAGCCATCAAATACGCGGAAGAAGCCCGCGAGCGGTATGCCTCTGCGGATTACCTGTTGGGGCGCATTTACAAGCGCGGGTACCTCGGGGAACCAGAGCCGGAGAAGGCCAGGGATTACCTGTTACGCGCGGCGCGCCGGGGTTTTCCAAAAGCAGACTATCTGCTGGCGGAAATGTTCTGGGAAGGAAAAGGCATTCAAGTCAACGAGCGATACGCCTGGGCCTTTGCGCTCCTGGCACTGGACGGTGGCGTTGAGCGAACGAAAGACCTGCTGGTTGAAATGGTTCCCAGCGTGCCGCGTGTGGTTGAACAGCAGGCTGAGGCCATCGCCAATCAGGAACTTGCTGCCCGAAAGCGGATGAGGGCGCGTGAAACGGCCGACACTCAATCGAATACGAATCAAGGGGGATAACGACACAATGGTCAGCGATGAAATTAGAGGACTACGGCCGTTATTGATGGCGTTTGGATGCCTGATGGTGCTTCCAGCAGTGGCTCAGGAAGACACCGAAGTTGAGTCTTATCCGCGGTTGTTGGATTTTTCCACCAACGCCAAGGCAACGGCCATCAGCGAAGGCGATCGTCGGCTGGGACTCTCTCCAGGCAGAAGCACCAAATCCAGTGAAGTCGGTCTTGATGTAAAGCCTGAGTTCCTGTGGCAACTGTCTCAACACTGGCGCTCAAAGCTCAGGCTCCAGGCCTTTGCTGCGACCGGTCAGGTGGACGTCAGTGATGAAATCGGTGGTACTGAGACAGATGGCTTTTTCGCACTGCGTGAAGCGTGGCTGGACTACAACGGTCTGACCAGCTATCCCGGCGCGTCTATCCGTTTCGGGCGCGAGCGCCTGAAAGAAGACACTGGCACCTGGTGGGATGATGACATTTCGCTGGTGCGGTGGATTTTCGACACGACTCTGCTGGATACCACCGTGGGTGTGGCGAATAAATTCTCCGAGGCCCGTACGGACATCAATCAGTTGCCCAAGGAAGAGCAGGACATCACCCGTCTGTTCGCGTCCACCAGCTGGCAATGGCGCAAGAATCATTACCTTACCTTTCTCACAACCCACGCAGAGCGCTATGGCGATGAAGCTGACCTGGCGCCGGATTCAGACAGCGGCACACCGAAGCGAGCGACTGAATCGCTGACCTGGGTGGGCGTTCGCGCAGATCAATCCTACTTCGATTGGCGTTCACGCAGTCCGGTTCAGTATCTGGCCTCGTTTGGCGCAGTGGCCGGTGAAGATGCGCGACTGACAGAAAATGCCGCAGCCCCCAATGGATTCACTCGTGAAGAGCGGGATGTTAACGGCTGGGCTGCGGATCTGGGTCTGCGGGCACAGCTTGTGGAAAGCCCACGCTGGGTGGTCGGTGCTCACGGTGCCATCGCGTCAGGTGGCGGACAGCCCGGTGAGTCAGACGCGTTCCAGCAAACCCAGCTGGAAAGTAACCGGTCGCGGTTCACCGGCACACGCTCGCAGGTTGCTCGCTTTGGCGAAGCCTTCCAGCCGGAGTGGAGCAACATCAAGGTTGCCACCCTCTATACGGGGCTGACGGACAGGGACTGGTGGTCTGCGAACCTGCTTTATCACAAGTACTGGATGAGCGACGTCGGCGGCACCATCAAGTCGGACCTGGTAGAGCCTGGCTTTACGGGCCAGAGCGACGAGCTCGGTCAGTCCGTCGACATGGTACTCGGTTACTACGGCGCCCGCGGGACGGGCACCTGGTCTGACATTGATGCGCGAATCCGTGCCGGCGTGTTCATGCCTGGTGACGCCTATGGCCCTGACGCAGATTCGGCCCGGCATCGCGTTGTGTTTGACGTGACCAAGCGCTTCTAGGAGAGAACATGAGAAACCATTGGGTTCTGACATGTTTGATACTCGCGGTCGTCGCAGCAACACCGGTTGTCGTCGATGCGCGAATCACCTCGTCTTTCCAACCGTCTGAGACGGCGCCGAAATTTGAGGTGGAAGAATATGGCTTTGAGATGGCTTCGGGAGAGGAGATTTCCTGGCCGGAGCCGGAGTTGCCGGACGTCTCGCAATACAATCGCGATGCGGTTGAAGAACGCCTGGCCAAGCGTCCGGATGAGCGGCCGAATGTCACTGTTGAGCGGATTGCCGGTGTCAGTGCTCTGGGTGATTTCGTGGACGAAGGCCGTGCCCGGGAGTGGGTGATCCGACAGTATTCCCACCCCCAGGCCATACTGGTGAACAGTGGCAAGGCGACCCTGGATGACGTCTTTCGTCAGGTGAACGACAAGCGCTACATGGAAAAGAATTCGGACGGCTCTTACATCATTCGTCTGCCGCTGGTCGTCCGGCCCGGTGCCACCTTGGAGATCCGCGATCAGACTCTCAGATTGTCAGAGGAGCGGGGCGCGTTCCTGGCAAATGACAGCTGGTTGTTCGTTATCGACAGCACCATCATCGGCTGGCGTGAAAAAGCCAACGGACCGGCAACCTACCAGTCCAAGAGCAGTTTCCGTCCTTTCTTCGTCGGTTGGGGTGGCAGCGAAACTTTTGTGCTGGGATCGGATTTCGCCAGCCTCGGCTACAACCAGAGTAAGTCCTACGGCTTCACGGTTGCCCAGTACTCGAAGTATGACAACAAAAAACTCCAGCGTGGGGCGCCCCATGCCTGGCTGATCGAATCGACGTTCCGGGACATCTATTACGGCTTCTACTGTTACGAGGCGGAAGACGTCGCGATCGTCAACAACACCTACAAAGACAACATCGTCTATGGGATCGACCCCCACGATTACTCCAGCAACCTGCTGATCGCCGGCAACGACGTTTACGGCACTATCGAAAAGCACGGAATCATCATCTCGCGTGAAGTGAACGACAGCTGGATTATCGACAATCACAGTCACCATAACGGTCTGTCAGGCATCGTACTTGACCGCCAGAGCAGCAATAACGTTGTCGCTAACAATGTTGTTCACGAAAACCAGGGCGATGGCATTGGTCTGTACGAATCTCCGGACAATCTGCTCTGGGGCAATCGCCTGATGAACAATCTGCGCAACGGAATTCGAGTGCGCAACAGCACCAACGTGGGCGTCTTCCATAACATTGCGGCCTTGAACGGCACCTTTGGTGTGCTCGGCCAGATCAAGGATCTGTCTGCCACGGACCGAAATTTCAAAGAAGATTTCTATCACCAGGCGGTCTCAATGACCGTGGTCGGCGGCAAGCTTGCGGCCAACGCAAGTGGTCCATTGTCCACCGACAACCCCCAGTACATCGAACTGTACGACGTTGATATGCGGTTCCCGCGTTCCGACGTGGGAATCCATTTTGAAGGTGTGCTGGGTGCCTATCAAACCGAAATCTTTGATGCACTGCTGAATCAACGCCGTGCTGTGCGACTGACGCCCGCGAGAGACTGACCATGGTTTTTTCATCCAACATTTTCCTGTTTTTGTTCCTGCCGGCGTTTCTCGGGTTGTACTACCTGACGCCGTTCCGGCATCGGTCGTTGATCATCCTGCTGGGAAGCTACGCCTTTTATGCCTGGTGGCGCGTGGATTTCCTGCTGCTGTTCGTAGCCGTAACGGTCTGGAACTATGTGATCGGTCTGGGTATTCACAAAGCTGGTATTGGCACGGCGAAAGCCCGCAAGTGGGTGGGTGTCGGCGTCGCTGGTGACCTGGCAACGCTGGGCTATTTCAAATACGCCAACTTCGGTGTGGGTAGTCTGAACGAGATATTTCTGTCGCTTGGCTACGGTCCTTTGGAGCTGGCCCACATCATTCTGCCAATCGGTATCTCGTTCTATATCTTTCAGGCGATTTCCTACGTGGTGGACGTGTATCGGGGAGACACCGAACCGACCCGCAGATTCGTCGATTTTGCCGCGTTCATTGCCCTGTTCCCGCAGCTGATTGCCGGGCCGGTGCTGCGCTACAAGGATCTGGCAGACCAGTTTACCTATCGTACCCATACCCTGGATAAGTTTGGCGAGGGCGCGATCCGCTTCATGCAGGGCTTCGTCAAAAAGGTGTTCATCGCCGATTCCATTGCGCCGCTGGCCGATGGCGCCTTTGCCTTGTCCGACCCGTCTACGGCGGATGCCTGGCTGGGCATTCTGGCCTACACCGCCCAATTGTATTTCGACTTTTCCGGCTATTCGGATATGGCCATTGGTCTGGGTCTGATGATGGGGTTCCGGTTCCCGGAGAACTTCCGACAGCCCTACATCAGCCAGAGCATTACCGAGTTCTGGCGCCGCTGGCACATCAGTTTGTCGAGCTGGCTGAGGGATTACCTGTACATCCCATTGGGCGGAAATCGCAAGGGCGTATTCGGCACCTATCGGAACCTGTTTCTGACCATGCTGCTTGGCGGACTCTGGCATGGCGCGAACTGGACCTTCCTGCTCTGGGGCGCCTGGCATGGCGGCATTCTGGCCATCGAGCGAGCCCTGGGCGTCGACGCTGGAGCCCGTTCCTTTCGGATCAGTCGCTGGCTGATGACGTTCCTTTTCGTGATGTTGGGTTGGGTGACTTTCCGCGCGGCCAGTATCGGTGATGCGTTCAGCTTCTACCAGGCCATGTTCAGCTTCGAAAACCTCAGCCTCAGTGCGGTCTACCTGCAGGACATTCAGGCTTTGAATCTGGCGGTTCTTGGACTGGCTTACCTGGTGGTGCTGGTCATGGGGCTGCGTGACCGCTTTGCCTGGAAGTTTGAACCGGCGTTTGCGGATCGCCTGCAGGCGGCGCTGCCGACGCTGCTGGTACCGGTCTTCATGCTGGCGGTGCTCAAGCTGTCTGCGGAAAGCTTCTCACCGTTCCTGTACTTCCAATTCTGAGGACGTGACATGACCAAGACTTCAAGAAAGCTGACAGCCTGTGTCTTTATCGTGATGGTCCTCGGTCTGGGGGCCCTGTCACTCCGTTCCTTTGGAGATTACGGCCTCAATACGGACCTCAATCCAGTGACCGGTGAACTGGCACGGGACGTGGAGAACCACTACGACGATGGCTTTCCCGTGCGCGACCTGGGCACCAATCTCTGGGCTGCCATTAATTACCTGCTTTTCGAGGAAGGGCGTCCCGGCGTAACGATAGGTCAGCATGGCTGGCTGTTTACCGATGAAGAAATGTACCCGGGCGCAGAGAAGGAAGCGGCTGTAGAAACCAACCTGGATCGAGTCGTGGCGGTTTCTGATTACCTGCGCTCCGAGGGTGTGCCCGTGGCGGTGCTTGTCGTGCCGTCCAAGGCCCGGGTGTACGCCGGGAAGCTGGGAGACGAAAAGCCCGTGCCCCTGATGGACTCTCTGTACGACCGTTTCATGGAGCGTCTGTCTTCTGAAGCTGTCATCGCCCCGAACCTTCTTGGCGACCTTGCCGAGGCAAGAGAGCAGGGAGTTCAGGTGTTCCTGCGCACCGATACCCACTGGACTCCTGAGGGTGCTGACGTCTTTGCGCGGGATGCTGCAAGCCAGATCAGATCGTCGCTGGACGAACAGACCTGGGACCAGACCGAGTTTGTAACCAGAGTGGGAGAGACTCGCCCTCACAAAGGGGATCTTTTGACCTATCTCCCCCTTGAACCCCTGTTCCCGGCACTCGGCCCGGCGCCGGACACCCTGACCGAGCGGTCCACTGCCGTGGAGAACCAGGGAGACGATGCAGCCGAGAGCCTGTTTGCTGATACCTCTGCAGACATCGTTCTGGTGGGAACCAGCTACAGCGCCAACCCGCTCTGGGATTTCCCGGGTGCGTTAAAGCGGCATCTTGGCCGTGACCTTATCAATGTGGCCGATGAGGGGCAGGGGCCTTTTCAGCCGATGACTGCCTACCTCGAATCGGAGGAGTTCAGAAATCATCCACCGTCTCTGGTGGTGTGGGAATTTCCCGAACGTTATCTCGCTCAGCCCCTGAAATCTGAGGACACCCTGGCCTGGTTCGATCAGAAACAGAACCTGATGGCCCAGTCCTCACAACAGGGCCAATCGCCCGTCCATTAAGGAGAACTACCATGAAACTATCGATCGGATTTGCACTCGTTTTTCTGCTCAGTTCGTTCGCGTCCTTTTCCGCACATGCTGGCGAGGATGCGCTTTACGCTGCCGAGGCCCCGGATGGTGCGACCTTTATACGTGTGGTGAACGCGGACGTCAGCGGCACCATTCCCCAGGCGGAAATTGGCAACAAGGCGATCAAAGACATCGCGCCAATGGATGCAAGCCCTTATATCTATCTGCCAGAAGGCTCTTATGAGCTCAGCGTGGGTGATCAATCGGCCCCCATCACCATGAAGAAAGACCGTTTTTACACGGCGGTCGTTCTCGATTCCGGGGAGCTGGAAATCATTTCAGACAAAACCTTCAAGAATCCCAGGAAAGCCCTGGTGTCTTTCTACAACCTGACTGGCGATGACGGACTCAGTCTGAAGACCGCCGACGGCAAGGTCGCCGTTGTGGATTCCGTTGATCAGGTCAGTGTCGGTAACCGTGAAATCAATGCTGTGAAAATCTCGCTGGGCGCCTTTGCCGACGGCCAGTCCATGGCAAAGACACCGCCGGTCAGCCTGCAACGTGGCAAGGTTTTCAGCTTTTTCGTGATCGATGCAGGCGGCAGCCCGCGTCTGGTTGTGGCTGAGAATCGCGTCGATACCTCGGTTTAATGGAGACAGTTTCAATGGAAACGGTCAGCGCGTTCATTCGTCGAACGATACAGCGGGTCGGTGGTACGGCGGCAGTAGTCGCCGGCGCCATCGGCGCCGCATCGGTGACGGCTGCAGAACTCCCACAATATGAAGTGAATACCCGGATAAATCTTTGTCCGTTGGCGTCACAGGATTTTGCCTACAACACCGGGTATTTGAAGAACTTCAACATTCTGGTGCAGGGGCAGGACGACTGGTTGTTTCGCTCCGAGGCAGAATTGCCCGAACAGTTCGGTCCCGATGCCGAGGGGCTCAGGGATCTGGAGCGCTTTGCACGGTACCTGAAAGAGTCCGCCGGTACGGAGCTGGTGATTGTATTCCAGCCGACAAAAGGCCTGGTGCACCCAAACAAACTGCCTGAAAACCGCTTCGTGGATTTCAGTTGGCCATTTGCGCGCAGCAATTATCTGGACGCGCTCGCCAAGTTCCGGCAGGCAGGAGTCGTTGCACCCGATATGGGGCCGCTGCTGGATGAGCCGTCACAGGAAAAGGCTTACTACTTCAAGCGCGATCACCACTGGACGCCCTACGGTGCGCGCCGTACCGCCAAGATTGTGGCCGATCGGATTCGCCAGATGCCCGTCTATCAGGATCTGCCTCAAAAGGCGTTTTCCACGCGCCGCACCGGACTGATTCGAAAAGACGGCTCGCTGCAGGACGCGGCGGAACGCATCTGTGGCCAGGCCTGGCCGACTCAGTACGTTGACGAGTTCCGCACCGAGGTGTCGGGGGATGTGTCGGGTGGCGAGGAAAACGCCCTGTTCGGCGAGGAGAGCCTGCCCCCCATCACGCTGGTGGGCACCAGTAACAGTAAGGGTGCTCAGGATTACAACTTTGCCGGTGCGTTGCAGGAATTTCTCAGCGTTGAAATTCTCAACGTAGCGGTTGCTGGCGGCAGTTATGACGGCTCGATGTACGAATACCTGATGTCGGACAGCTTCCGCAATTCACCCCCCGAAATCATGATCTGGGAAATCCCGGCCTATCACACCCTCGACAGTGGCGAATTCTACCGCCAGGTCGTGCCCATGGTCAGTGACGGTTGCCAGGGCCAGGAGCCGGTGCTCCAGCACACCACGGAAGTCCAGGCTGGAAGAAACGAAGTGATCTACAACGGCGGTGGCAAGTTCCTCGAACTGCCAAGCAGTGAGTATCTCATCGAACTCCAGTTCAGCGATCCCAAAGTGAAAGAGGTCGACGCCTTCATCTGGTACGTCTTCGGGCGCAAGGATCGGGTCGACATGGAGTACGGCGATCGGGTCGAAACCACCGGACGCTTTATGTTTGAGCTGCCGGATGGCCAGAGCTGGAACGATGAATTGTTCATGTCCCTCGACCTGGACCTCAAGCCCGAGGATGTCAGTGAGGGAATGACGGTAACGACAAAGGTTTGTCGTCGCCAGGACATTTGATGCAAACCCACCCGGAATTGGAGTTGGTATGAAAAACGGACAGACATTCAGGTTTGGAAAAACCTCAAAAATTCTGCTGTCCACGGCGTTGGTCTCGAGCCTGGGCGTTGCGTCCGTCCAGGCCGCACAATGCTACGAGGAAGGTCTGAGAGCCCCCCTCGGCTACTACCAGATCCCCGAGCCCCGCGGAGGCGGCTCCTATGACTGCGCCGTTGTGGAACCGCATCAGGGCAGCATGAATTTCAACAGCAAATACGAGGGCAGTGACAGCGCCCGTAACGAGCTGAACGAGGAGGCGTATCAGGAATACCTGGATGCCTCAGAAACCATCCGCAATTTCGAAAAAGAAGTGATTGCTTCGGCCGATGACTATCAGGTTGATGGGGACGGTCCTGCAGCGCGCGATTGCGTTCTGGAGAATCTCGAAACGTGGGCAGAGGCCGACGCCTTGTTGCCTGCCGACATCAATCACGTGGGTCAGGCAGTTCGCAAATGGGCCCTGGCGGCCGCTGCCAATGCCTATCTCAGGGTGAAGCTGTCTTCCGCGGAGTCAGACCTGGATCCGGCGCGCCTTGATCGCATTGAGGCCTGGTTCGGCAAGGTCGCAAACGGTGTCCGGGAATACTACACCGACCGGGAGCCGAGAAAGGTCAATAACCACGATTACTGGGCGGCCTGGGCCGTGATGTCGACGGCTGTCGCGACGAAAGACTGCGGGCATTGGAACTGGTCAATGGCCAAGTTTTCTGAAGCCATGGACCAGATCAGTGTCGACGGTTACCTGCCCAAAGAACTCAGCCGGGAAGACCGCGCTCTGGAGTACCTCAATTACGCCATGCAGCCGTTAACGCTGATCGCGGTTTTCGCTGAAATCAACAGCATCCCTGTGCACGAAGAATACGGCGACAGCCTGACGCGGTTGGCCCAGAACGTGGTCAACGGGCTGGAGGATTCTTCCGATATTCAGGCAATCACCGGTTACGAGCAGATTACCGATGGCCTGTTAACCGCATGGGGTCTCGCATGGATGAAGCCATGGGCCGAAACCTGGGGCGAATTGCCCGGAATGTCCGAATTTCTGGCGGCTCATGGGCCAGTGAAGAATACCCGGCTTGGCGGCGATATTGAGTTCCTGTACGGAATCAAGCCTCGCTGGGCCACACCTTATCCGCCCACCGATCTGCGCATCGATGGAGAACTCACTCAGTAAAGGACGTTGGTGCCCTGGCACAACGGCCCCCTCCCGGGAGAGTTCTCCCGGGTTTAATCAAGCAAGTGAAGGAGCAGAATGATGATTCCAGTGATACTCTCAGGTGGTTCTGGTTCAAGGCTCTGGCCGCTTTCCCGCCAGGCCTACCCAAAGCAGTTCCTCCCGTTGTTGAATGAACAGAGTATGTTTCAGCAAACCCTCGCCAGGCTTCCCGTCGACAATGTGGAAGCGCCCGTGGTGGTTGCCAATGACGAACACCGTTTTCTTGTGCAGGAACAGCTCGACGCCATTGGCAAGACTCCGGAGAAAATCTTGCTGGAGCCTTTCGGGCGAAACACAGCGCCAGCAGTGGCAATGGCGGCTATAGAAATTGCCTGTAAAGACCCTTCAAGCATCATGCTGGTGTTGCCCGCTGATCACGAGATCAGCGAGATCGGCCCCTTCCATGAGGCGATCAAAAAGGGGCTGGAAGTTGCCAAAAACGGTGCCCTGGTTCTGTTTGGCACCACGCCAGACCGTCCGGAAACCGGCTATGGCTATATTGCTGCGGCCGGCCTGGACGGCGATCCCGACGGCCCGCGCCCGGTTCAGCAATTTATCGAAAAGCCGGATGAGCAGACCGCCCGTCGCTTGCTTGATGATGGTGGCTATTACTGGAACAGCGGCATGTTCATGTTCCGCGCCGACGCTTATCTGAAAGAGCTGAAACAGCACAGCCGGGACATCTATGACACGGCGATGCTGGCGGCACGAAACCTGACTGAGGATATGGGCTTCTGTCGCATTCCGCCGGAGATCTTCGAGCACTGTCCGGACGACTCCATCGATTACGCCGTCATGGAGAAAACCACCCGTGCGACCCTCGTGCCATTGGACGCAGGATGGAGCGACGTGGGTGCCTGGTCCTCACTGTGGGACATCAGTGAAAAAGACGATCACAGTAACGCGGTCTACGGTGATGGCTGCCTCGAAGACAGCTCGGGCTGCCTGGTCCATGCGCCGGGGAAACTGGTGTCCATGATTGGCGTCGATGATCTTGTCGTTGTTGATACCAAGGATGCGTTGATGATTGCGCCCAGAAGCCGGGTGCAAGAAATCAAAAACGTCGTTAATCGCCTCAAAAAGGAAAATCGCTCGGAAACCCGTATCCACCGGGAAGTGTTCCGGCCATGGGGCAGTTACGACAGCATCGATAATGGCAACCGTTTCCAGGTCAAGCGCATAACGGTAAAGCCAGGCGAGCGGTTGTCACTGCAGAAGCATCACCATCGCGCTGAGCACTGGATCATCGTGCGCGGTACCGCAGAAGTGTCGCGGGATGATGAAACCTTCCTGCTGTCAGAAAACGAGTCGACCTACATCCCGATCGGTGCAGTCCACCGGCTTTACAATCCCGGAAAAATTCCACTGGAACTGATCGAGGTGCAGTCAGGCGCCTATCTGGGCGAGGACGACATTGAACGTCTGGATGATCGTTATGGGCGGACGGACTCCGATCAGGAGCAGGAGCAGGAAGAAGAAGTGATTCCGGTGATGGAGCGCCGGGTTGGATAAATGGCGGGCCGGCAGTACGGAATCAGGGCTGCCGGCAAAGCCTGCTGTTGAAAACCGAAAGTTCCAGAACCGAGAGGAGAATTCAGGTGGATATTAACTGTTTCAAAGCCTATGACATCCGTGGTCGGGTGCCGGATCAACTGAATCCAGACATGGCTGAGCAAATCGGACGGGCCTACGTGGCGGTAACAGGTGCCCGCAAAGTGGCGGTCGGGTACGACATTCGTTTATCCAGCCCGCAAATCGCTGACTCGTTGAATAAGGGGTTGATGGCGGCCGGTGCCGACGTATACAGCATCGGGCTCTGCGGGACGGAGCAGATTTACTTTGCCACCAGCCACTTCGAGATGGATGGCGGAATCATGGTGACGGCCAGTCACAACCCCAAAGACTACAACGGAATGAAGATGGTGGGGCCCGGCGCCCGCCCGATCAGTTCCGACAACGGACTGACCGACATCCGGGACGGTGTGCTGGCAGATCTGCCCGACGCCGCTGTGCCCGGCACGCTTCGCAGCCTCGATGTCACGCAGCCTTACATCGATCACCTGCTCGGTTATGTTGATCGTGACACGCTCACGCCCCTTCAGATTGTGGTAAATGCAGGTAATGGCGGCGCCGGAGAGGTCATTGATGCGTTGGAACCCTATCTGCCGTTCGAATTCTTCAAAGTGCACCACAAGCCAGACGGAACCTTTCCCAACGGCGTACCGAATCCGCTTTTGCAGGAAAACCGTTCCGCCACGGGCATGGCCGTTCTGGCCAGCAAAGCTGATATGGGCATTGCCTGGGACGGCGACTACGATCGCTGCTTCTTTTTCGACGAAAAGGGTCGGTTTATTGAAGGCTATTACATCGTAGGCCTTCTGGCGGATCAGTTCCTTCGCAAGACCGACGGAGGAAAAGTCATTCACGATCCCCGCCTGGTCTGGAATACCAAGGAACTGGTGGAACAGGCAAAAGGGGTCGCTGTGGAAAGCAAGACCGGTCATGCCTTTATCAAGCAACGTATGCGGGATGAAGACGCCGTTTACGGTGGCGAGATGAGTGCTCACCATTATTTTCGGGATTTTTCATACTGCGACAGCGGCATGATTCCCTGGTTGCTGGTTGCTGAACGCATTTGTCAGAGTGGCCTGACGCTGTCTTCGCTGATCGACGCCCGCATCGAAGCCTTCCCGGCCAGTGGTGAAATCAACCGAACGGTTAACGACCCCGCCGTGGTGATTGAAGCGATTCAGGAACTGCATCTTAACGATGCCGTGGCAGTCAATCATATTGATGGATTGAGCATGGAATTTGAGGACTGGCGGTTTAATCTGCGCATGTCCAACACAGAGCCGGTCATTCGCCTGAATGTGGAAAGTCGTGGCGACCCTGCGCTGATGGAGGAGAGAACGGAAACTCTGCTGCAACAGGTCGAGCAGGTGTCTCATCCTGCCGCAGGCGGACAGAAGGCGATGAGTCTGTAAAACAGTAACTGCGCTGCCTGGCGTGGTGTTCGGGCAGCGCGGTAAAAAAATCTGGCAAAAGACTTGAAAACTCAATTGCAAATGACAATAATTCTCAGTGTCGTTAAGTTTTGTCAGAGAGACTGTCATGTACGTTTGTTTGTGCCATGGTGTGACCGATCGGGAAATTCGACAAGCCGCAGATGATGGCGTTAGCTCCATGCGTCAGTTAGGTAAGGAACTGGGCGTTGGGACCCAGTGCGGACGTTGTGCCTGTATGGCCCGTGAAATTTTGAGAGAGTCTCGCACGCCGGATTACTTAGCCATGGCTGACATGCTCGCTGTACCCGCCTGACGACAAAGCCCGATTTCCCGTCTTATGGGCCGGTGACTGTGCCGGTCCTCTTATCGCAGTCCATTGTCATTTGCGATTTTTTCTTTCCGCCTGAAACGCTATTCTCCGACTATACGTCGTAATCCACCCGTGAACCGAGGAGTCTTGTCATGAAAGGCGACAAGAAGGTCATCCAGTTTTTGAATAAAGTACTGGCGAACGAATTGACTGCGATCAACCAGTATTTCCTTCATTCCCGCATGTACAAGGATTGGGGCATCACCAAGCTGGCCGACAAGGAGTATGAAGAGTCCATCGATGAGATGAAGCACGCAGATATGCTGATCGAACGGATTCTGTTTCTTGAGGGATTGCCCAATCTTCAGGATCTGAACAAACTCCTGATCGGCGAAAACGTTGAAGAGATGATTAACTGTGATCTGAAGCTGGAGATGATCGCGCACAAGGATCTGAAGGATGCGGTCATCTATTGCGAGCAGGTTCAGGATTACACCAGCCGTGAGCTGTTCCGGCACATCCTCGACAGTGAAGA
>CAZWEP010000055.1:0-19020 GCA_964632565.1 uncultured Marinobacter sp.
GCGCTGCCCTCGAAAGAGATGCGTATTCTACAGCCCTGCTACGAGGTGTCAACGGGGCTGCAGAAAAATTCTTACTTTATTCCGAAATCGCTTACTCAGTGATCAAAACCTTGGCGATCTTCTTTTTACCTGCCTGCAGAACGGCACTGTCGCCCAGGTTAAACATCTTTTCTTCTGTTAACTGCTCGCCGTCCATGTAGACAGCACCACGACCAAACACGTCTTTTGCCGCTTTGCCGTTCTGTGCGAGGCCTGCTTCTTTAAGAAGCCCCACGATGTGGATGGCATCGCGTCCGGCCAGGGACACCTCCACTTCCGGCACATTGTCCGGAATCTCACCCAGCCCGACGCGGTTGCCGGCCGACTTGTGGGCCGACGCTGCCGCTTCAGCGCTATGGAACCGGGTAATGATTTCCTCTGCCAACAGCTTCTTATATTCCTGAGGGTTCGCACCGCCGTCGACCGCTTTACGGTATTCCTCGACCTCTGCCAGCGGGCGGAAACTCAGGAGTTCGAAATAGCGCCAGAGAAGATCGTCCGGCATCGACAGCAATTTGGTGTACATCTCACCGGGCGAATCGTTCACGCCAACGTAATTGCCCAGTGACTTGGACATCTTTTGGACACCATCGAGCCCCTCAAGAATCGGCATGGTCAGGACGACCTGGGGCGACTGCCCGTACTGGCGCTGCAGATGACGCCCCATCAGCAGGTTAAACTTCTGGTCGGTGCCCCCGAGCTCAACATCCGCTTCCAAAGCCACGGAGTCGTAGCCCTGCACCAGTGGATAGAGAAATTCGTGGATGGCAATCGACTGCTCCGCCTCATAGCGCTTGTGGAAGTCGTCGCGCTCCAGCATGCGTGCCACGGAATATTGCCCGGCCAGGCGAATCATGTCGGAGGCAGAGAGCTTTTTCATCCAGTCGGAGTTGAACACCACCTCGGTTTTCCCGGGGTCGAGAATTTTGAACACCTGCTCTTTATAACTGACCGCATTCTGCGCGACCTGTTCTTCCGTGAGCGGAGGCCGCGTTGCGCTCTTGCCCGTTGGGTCGCCAATCATCCCGGTAAAGTCGCCAATCAAAAATAGAACCTGGTGACCAAGGTCTTGAAACTGTCGAAGCTTGTTGATCAGCACGGTGTGACCAAGATGAAGATCCGGCGCAGTCGGGTCAAAACCCGCCTTGATGCGCAAGGGCCGCCCTTCTTTCAACTTGCTAACCAGATCTTCTTCGGGAATCAGCTCATCAACGCCCCGCTTAATAATGGCTAACGCTTCATCAATGGATGACATCTACACCGCACCTCAGTTCATCTTTGGGGAACAGGCAGTTACAGACTTCAACAAAAGAAATCTGTGAGTTACCGGAACCCCTGTTACTATTGCCCTGGTTATTTTTTGGGCAGCCCGATTCATCCGGCTGCGCCGAAGAAAGCGGCAGATTATATCAGTGGTTGATTGAGAAATCTGGGGCTTCCTTGTTCGACAGTAATGTTTACCGACTGTCCGAAGACGTTTTTATACGGTAATCTGTTGGACTATACTTGAAAAAACGCTTTAATTAGGTAGTTCAACCTACCGGAATATGGATTAAAACAGGTGGCACACGTGTTCAAAATGTTTCCAAAAACACACATAACGATTGCGGCGACAGTGAGTGTCCTCGTGACGGGTGCCGCCCTGATGAGCCCCAGTTCTAACGTGGAGGCGAATCGCAAATCCTACGCGCTGGACCTGAACGAAGGCTCTGTCCAAGCGATCAATATGACAGTTGCAAGTCAGACGCCTCAGCGGGCTGAACAGAAAGCCGCAAACCCGGAGCCCGCCGCAATGCTTGCGTCACTGGACGCCACGCCGACGCCATCGGCGGACCCACAAGCCATCGTCTCAGACGCGACGGCAGAAATCGTAAGCATGGCCTCACCCGAGCCGACACTGGAATGGCAGACGTTCGAAGTACGCTCCGGCGACACGCTATCCTCCATGTTCCGCAAAGCCGGTTTTAACGACGGGCTGATGCTCTCAGTCATTCACGGCGAAGGCGAAGCCAGTGATCTGCAGAATCTGTTTGCAGGCGAAACCATTCGGTTTGCAGTAGACGACAACCAGGAGCTGGCTGCCATTGAGTTGGAGCGTAGCCTGCTTGAAAGTCTGAAGATTGAAAAATCTGACGACGGCTTCATCGGAGAGACGGTGGTGCGCGAGCCTGAAGCAAGGCCTGTTTTCGCGTCTGGCGTGATTGATGGCTCCCTGTACGTGGCTGCCCGCGAAGCCGGCATGTCCGACCGACTCGCAATGGAAATGGTCGGCATCTTCGGATGGAACATTGATTTCGTGTACGACGTGCGCAAAGGCGATCGATTCGAAGTCGTTTACGAAGAACTGTATCTCGACGGCGAAATGTTCGACACGGGAAACATCCTTTCTGCCCGATTCGTGAATCGCGGTGAGGAAGTCATTGCGCTTCGATACACCGATAGCAAGGGTGATACCGATTACTACACCCCGACCGGAAGCAGTATGCGCAAGGCGTTTTTGCGGACTCCGATCAACGCACGAGTTTCCTCCTCATTTAATCTTCAGCGCCGCCACCCGGTACTGGATGTGGTTCGCCCCCATGAGGGCACGGATTACGCAGCACCTCCTGGCACGCCAATCAAAGCCGCCGGTGACGGACGCGTGATTTTTGCTGGCTGGAAAGGCGGTTACGGCCGCACAGTTGTACTGCAACATGGCGACAACATCACCACGCTCTATGCTCACATGAGCCGACTGGGACGCGGCATTCGTTCCGGCACACGCGTTAAGCAGGGCCAAACGGTTGGCCATGTTGGCTCATCGGGTATGGTGACCGGGCCTCACCTGCACTACGAATTCCGCATCAACGGCGCACCGCGCAATTCACGCACGGTGAAACTGCCCGATGCAAAGCCGGTACCCAAGTCCGAGATGGCCCGCTTTGAGCGCTTTGCCGACCAGGAAGTCGCCAAACTGGCCCTGTTCCGCAAAGACATCCAACAATTGGCGCTTGCTGCTGAAGAGTAATTTCAATGGACACCTGGATCGGCTTGATGTCTGGCACCAGCATGGATGGCATTGATGCCATCCTTGTGTCCTTCCAGGAACACCGCATTCAGGTCCACGCCACTCATACCACTCCGTATCCCACAGATCTCCGGCAGAGACTGGCCAAACTGAGCCAAAATTGCGGCACCCCCGATGAATTCGGCGAAGTCGATCATCGGGTTGGCGAACTATTCGCCGAAGCTGCGGCTCAGGTTCTGGAAAAATCCGGTCGGCCGGCAAAAGATATCAGCGCCATTGGCAGCCATGGCCAAACGATTCGTCATCAACCGGACGGCCTGAATCCATTTACGCTACAGATTGGCGACCCGACGATTATTGCGGAACGGTTGGGCATTACCACTGTGGCCGACTTCCGGCGACGTGATCTTGCGGCCGGCGGCCAGGGGGCACCTCTCGTCCCGGCTTTCCACCGAGCGTTTTTTGAGGACACAGACAAAGACCGCTGCATCCTTAACCTCGGAGGAATCGCCAATTTGAGCCACCTCCCCGCCGGGGGCCGCACGCCAGTGACCGGCTTCGATACAGGCCCTGCGAACGCACTACTTGACGCATGGTGCCTGCACGAGACTGGTCATTCTTATGACAAGGACGGCGTCTGGGCCAATGAGGGCATGGTCGATCAATCTCTACTGACCGATCTGTTGTCAGACGCTTACTTCCAGCGCGTGCCACCAAAAAGCACGGGCACAGAAAAGTTCAACCTGAGTTGGCTCAAGACATCACTCAAACGCCACCCTGAGGTGGCATCAGTCGATGTTCAGCGAACACTGATTGACCTGACCGCAATTACAGTAGCGCAGCAATTGCCAAAAACTCCGGGCATTACGATCTACGCCTGCGGCGGTGGTGCCAAGAACCCGGTGCTTCTGAGGGAACTTAAAAAATCGTGCAGTCCTGCGATCATTACCACGACAGCAGAACTCGGCCTGGATCCACAGTGGGTGGAGCCAGCGGCCTTTGCGTGGCTTGCGAAACAGACAATCTCGGGTAAGCCGGGTAATGTGCCGGCCGTGACGGGAGCCAGGGGCGAGCGTATTTTAGGCGCTATTTACCACGCCTGAACACGGATAATGAGGAAGCGCGGCTCGGGTGGAACACCCTCATATCGTGAAAGAGCTTCCACAACCACACGTTGAGCTGGCGTTCGGGTTTTGCACAATAAACTGAGCACCCTGAAGGCCTTCCTGATAATCGACAGTTGCACCCACCAGGTACTGATAACTCATGGGATCCACGAGCAAGCTGACGCCGTCTCTTTCGATGACCGCGTCCTCTTCGTCTTGTGCCTCGTCGAATGAAAAGCCATATTGAAAGCCTGAACACCCGCCACCGGTTACAAACACACGCAGCTTCAGGTCTTCGTTGCCCTCTTCTTCAACCAGCTCACGAACCTTGGACACGGCACTGTCGCTGAGAAACAGTGGTGAAACGGCTTGTTGCTGAACGACGCTCAAATATGCCTCCAGAGCTTAAAAAACTACACCGAAATTATCGTATTCCTGAGTAAAACTATCAACTATTCCTTCAGGGCCTCTGACTCCGGCTCTCCGTTCTCAACGGGGCTGTTCGTCGATTCGAACTTACCAGCCGGATTTGGCGAGGCTTTTGCCTTGTCTTTGGTCAGCAACCCGACCGGTTCATTCTGATGAACCAGATTACCGTTTACTGCCGCACCCATCGCCATTTCAATCAGGTTGTAATACACATTGCCATTGATGGCGGCATTTTCCGCCAACTCAAGGTGTGCCGAGGCGTAAACATCCCCGTGCACTGTCCCGTTTACGATCACATGGGGCGCGCGGATGTCGCCCTCGACAGTGCCAACCTCAGAGATCCGCAGAACAGCATCGCTGCCCTCATCGGCAATCAACGTACCACAAACTTTGCCGTCTACATGGAGGCCGCCGGAGAAATTAACGTCGCCCTGAATGGTTGTCCGCGACGACACCAGAGTGTCGAAGTGGCCCGTGGGGCGACGTGGCTTCTGTTTTTTCTTGCCAAGCATGTCAGTTCTCCGTTAATTCCTGCCAATCAAATGTGCGCTCGACTTTTGCCGAACTGGAACCGTCCCGAGATGCCACAACGTGGACCTCCCGCGGCTCGAAGTCTTCGGGCACCGTAAGGCTACCTTCTATTTCCTGAAAATAGCGGAATCGTAGCTTGATGCCCACATCATCAATATCGTCCGAGAGTTCGTTCAGCGCAATAGACACTGGCTCCTCATTCCGACGCCCGATCACAGTGACCTTTACATCTCCGGACAAATAATTTTTGTTATCGCCGCGTTGCACCAGGACCACCATGAACTCATAAACCCCCGGTTTGCCCGCAGCGTTCAGGCTGACACGGTCAATCTGGAGTCCGCGCGTACTTTTGGAAGGCGCCATGATGTTTTTGTAAAACACCAACTCCGACTGCATTCCATTGATCTTCGTTTCCAGCTCTACAATCGTTTGCCGGGCCTGGTTCAGTGCCTGAGCATCTACGGCCCGGCCACGCTCCAGATTCACAATTTCCTGGCTCATAGAACGAGTCTGGTCGCGCAGTTGCTCTACCTGATCCGCCAGCCGGTCGCGAGTTTCTTCGGCAGTCGAAAACCGGAATCCACCCTGAGCCATACCGGTGGCATACCCGAGTATGGCTGCGCTAATGGAGAACGCCAATAAAATCAGGGTTCGCCGAAGCCGATACCCAGGCCGATGCCGGATAACCACATACTCTTCGGAAGGCTTTCGGGGGTCGCTCACGCTGGCACCTTACGGCAGAAACGCCGGAGCCTCGAGCCCCCGCGTTTCGGGAAAACCAAACATGATGTTCATATTCTGAACTGCCTGACCAGCGGCACCTTTCACGAGGTTATCGATGACCGATGAAACGATGACCACGTGGCTGTCTTCCTGACGATGAAGCGCCATCCGACAGTGATTTGCGCCGCGCACACTGCGAGTTTCGGGGTGAGTGCCGAACGGCATGACATCGACAAAAGGCTCATCGCGGTAACGGTCTTCAAACAGGGCCTGCAGCCGCTCAAAATCTCCGGGCTGCTTGAGATCGGCGTACAGGGTTGCCTCGATACCACGAATCATTGGAATGAGGTGCGGCACGAAAGTCACACCAACCGAGGTGCCTGCCGCGTCCACCAACCCCTGCCGAATTTCGGGTAAGTGGCGGTGACCGGAAGCACCGTACGCTTTGAAGCTTTCGCCGATTTCACCATGCAGCATTCCGATCTTACCCTGGCGCCCTGCGCCACTGGCACCGGATTTGGCGTCCGCGATCAGCCGCGACGGATCCACCAACCCGGACTCAAGCAGCGGCAGGAATCCCAACTGAACTGCCGTTGGATAGCAACCCGGGTTAGCCACAAGCTGAGCGTCACGAATGGCTGCGCGCGCAACCTCTGGCAAGCCGTAAACGGCCTTTTCCGCCCACTCTGGACTCTCGTGCGGCATACCATACCACCGGGCCCAGACGTCGAGATCTTTAATCCGGAAATCTGCGGACAGGTCAACCACCCTTGCGCCAGCGGCCATCAGTTCAGGCATCATGCGCATGGCCACGCCATGAGGAGTAGCGAAGAAAACGAGATCACAGGCCGCCAGCGTAGACACCTCTGGTTCCGAAAATGCGAGATCGTAAAAGCCACGCAAATTAGGATAGAGGTCGGCAACTGGCAGGCCGGCTTCCGACCGAGACGTAATGCAGCTCACCTCCACATCAGGGTGAACCGCCAGAATCCTGAGAAGTTCAACACCGGTATACCCGGTGCCGCCAACAATACCTACCTTAATCACCCGCAACTCCAGCCTGATTTGTTTCTGTAATTTCAACTCGGTTGTGACAATTCGGACACCTGCGAAAGCGCCAAAGAATCACCTGATCAGGCGCGTAGTCTAACATGATAAACCAATGACTTAGTTGCAGCCCCCCCGGCTGTGGTTACAATACCGAAAGAAAAACCTGGTCGACTGGCAAGACACCCATGCGCAACCCCTGGCACAAGATCACTGAGAACCTGATTTCCGTGTTCCGCCGTCGGCTTTCCGGTGTGGATGCCTTGCCACAGCTGTCTGTTCTCGGCCTGCTATCCGGCCTGTTTACTGGCGGCGTCATTCTGCTGTTTCGTTGGGCCATTGAGTGGCCCCTCGAGCAGTTCCTGCCGGGTACCGGCTCAGAATCTTTTGAAGACCTTGATCTGATCGTTCGCGGCGTACTGCCGCTGGCAGGCGCGGTAGGACTTGGCCTGTTTTTGCACCGCCTGGCCACGCAGGACAGGAAAGTTGGCATTGTGCATGTCATGGAGCGACTGAATTATCATCAGGGCTACATCTCCATTCGCAGCGCCATTGTCCAGTTCGTGACTGGCGTCGCCACGGTGGTTACCGGGCAATCGGCAGGCCGGGAGGGCCCGGCAGTTCACCTCGGAGCCGCATTCTCCAGCCTGATGGGGCAGTGGATGCGATTGCCAAATAACAGCATTCGCACACTGGTTGCTTGCGGCTGCGCTGCCGCTATTTCGGCTTCATTTAACACCCCCATCTCGGGGGTCATCTTTGCCATGGAAGTGGTAATGATGGAATACACGATCGCCGGTTTTACCCCTATCATCCTCGCCTCGGTCACGGCCGCCGTCGTGACACAGGCAGCCTATGGCTCTGAGCCCGCATTCAGTGTTCCGCCGCTGACCATGAATTCGTTGCTCGAAATTCCCTGGATTCTAGCCGTTGCCCTGGTCATTGGAGTAGCAGCCGCCGCGTTCATCCAATTGGTGGAAAGCACCGGGCGCTACCACCAACGTCCAGTCATTCTTCGCCTCACCATCGCCGGCCTGCTGATGGTGCCTTTTGCGGTGCTGGTGCCGGAGGTGATGGGAATTGGCTATGACACCGTTCAGCTGACCATCGACAACCAGCTGCCATTCTGGCTGTTGCTGGGAGTGGGCGTGGCAAAGCTACTAATCACCTCGGTTACCATCGGGCTGGGCATGCCGAGCGGGGTCATAGGCCCGACCCTGTTTATGGGTGCGACCATCGGCGGCGCCATGGGATTGATTGGCGCGCAGATTCTGCCGGAGATGGCATCCTCGCTGGGCTTCTACGCCATGCTGGGAATGGGCGCGATGATGGGAGCTGTGTTGCAGGCGCCCCTGGCAGCACTCATGGCGCTGATGGAACTGACACGCAACCCCAATATCATTCTGCCCGGGATGCTCATCATTACCACCGCCAGCCTGATCACCAGCGAAGCGTTCGGAAAAAAATCGCTGTTTCTCACCATGCTGAAAAGCCAGGGCTTGAGTTACCAAAACTCACCGGTAATCCAGGCGCTGAGGCGGGTTTCTGTCGGCGCGATCATGGATCGCAGCATTTTACGGACCAAGCGATTTCTGACCCCCGAAGAAGCTCGAAAAATCCTCAAGTCCGAACCAAAATGGTTGATCGTCGAAGGCAGCAATGGCCCTACCGCATTGATGCCGGCGGTGGACCTGGCGCGATTCATGGAAGACAACGATGATGCCCCGGGCAAGGGCCCTAACAAGCAGGCGCCAGAGACTGAAACGCCCGGCGAAGACAGAGACGCTGAGGCAACCATTGATCTGATCAATATCCCGGCGAACCGGCGCGACCTAGGACCGGTTCAATATCAGGCCACACTGGACGAGGCATTGAACGTCTTCGATCAGTCCAGCGTAGAAGCTCTTTATGTTCAGCGGCATGTTGCTCCGACCATACAACACGTGTACGGAGTGTTGCTGAAATCCGACATTGAAAGCTATTACCAGTATCGACGGAGTTAGCCCATGCTCTGGGTCAAAGCACTGCACCTGATTGCTATGGTCTGCTGGTTCGCAGGCCTCTTTTACCTGCCTCGACTGTTTGTCTATCACGCCGCCTGCGAAGATACTGCGGGGCGCGAACGCTTCAAAATAATGGAGCGCAAGCTCTACCGGGGCATCACTACACCGTCAATGATCGCCACCCTGATCTTCGGTTTCTGGCTCCTGAGCTACAACCTGAACGGATATTTGTCTCAAGGCTGGATACACGCCAAGCTGATGCTGATTGCGCTTCTGGTGGCCTACCACTTTTACTGCGGCAAACTGGTCAAAGTGTTCCAGCAGGACCAGAACGCTCGCAGCCACGTTTTTTATCGCTGGTTCAATGAACTTCCGGTGTTTGTTCTGGTGGCCGTTATCATTCTCGCTGTTGTTCGACCTTTCTGAGGTGCCCGATGACCGAATTGCACACTCGTCCTCACGTACTTGTTCTTTCCGGCCTTGATCCTTCTGGCGGTGCCGGGATCCAGGCTGACATCCAAACCATCACCGCACTGGGTTGTCATCCGCTGCCGGTCCTGTCCTGTGTCACCGTTCAGGACACCATAAACGTCTACAACGCGGCGCCCATTGACGCGGACATTGTTCGTCAGCAGTTGGCGCGTCTGGCAAACGACACTCCCATACACGCGGTGAAGACGGGCGCGCTGGGCAACGCCGACATTGTGGATGTGTTGGTGGAGTTCGTTGCCCAGAGGCCAGACATCCCGGTGATCACCGACCCGGTCATCAAGGCCGCCGGCGGTGGTGATCTGGCAGACGAAGCACTGATCGAACAAATGAAAAAGCGTCTTTTCCCGCTGGCCGACATGATTACCCCCAATGGCGAGGAGCTGGCCATTCTGGGCGGCAGTGATTCGCCGGATGAAGCCGCCGCCAACCTTTTGGGCAGCGGCTGTCGCTCAGTACTCGCCACCGGCGGACACGGAACCGGCGACGAAATTTTAAACTTGCTCTATGAAACAGGCCGTGAAACCACCACGTTTCGCGTCGAACGGTTTGGCGGGGAATACCACGGCACCGGCTGTACGCTGGCAGCTGCCATCAGCGCCGGACACGCGTCGGGACTCGCTAACAAAACCGCTATTGCACAGGCGCAGAATTATGTATCCCGCGCTATTCATCATGCCCTTCGGGTTGGCAAGGGCCAGCCGGTGCCCGATCGCGGCATACGATGGGAGGGATAATGGCGGCAACCGCCGAACGGTCCTCGGTATTCGGCAAAGGCCTGCGACCGGGCCTTTACGCCATTACTGACAGCACACTGACGCCCCCCGACGTTCTGATTGCTGCCGTCGAGTCCGCGCTCCGTGGCGGAGCGGTTCTCATCCAATACAGGGAAAAAACGCTCCCCTATCCCGAGCGCCTTACCCAAGCCCGAAATCTTGTATCGGCCTGCAGCAATGCCCGCGTTCCACTGATCATCAACGACGATCCAGAACTTGCCGCTCGCTGTGGCGCTGCCGGAGTACACCTTGGACAAAGCGACACAGGCCTAACAGAGGCTCGACAACGACTGGGGGAAGAGGCCATCATTGGCGCCACTTGTCACGCTGACATTGCGTTAGCGAACTCTGCCCGGGAATCGGGCGCGGATTATCTGGCCTTCGGTCGTTTTTTTGTCTCCTCGACAAAGCCTGATGCGCCAGCGGCCGACAAAGCCATTCTCGCCAACGCGAAACAGTTTCATCTGCCGGTGACAGCCATCGGCGGCGTCACCACAGAAAATGCGGCAGTACTGATCCGGGCGGGCGCAGACATGCTGGCGGTGGTCGGCGGTTTATTCAGCGGTGATCCATTGTCGATTGAACAGAGAGCCCGGCAATTCAATCGACAGTTCATGGAACACCACCCATTGTTTTAATCGAAGCTATTCAGGAGTAACCCAACCATGACCCAGTCAGAAACGCTCTTCGAGCAGGCACAGAAGTACATCCCCGGGGGCGTCAATTCTCCAGTACGTGCGTTCCGGGGCGTTGGCGGCACTCCCATCTTCTTCAAGCACGCAGAAGGTGCGTATCTGTACGACGAGGATGATCGTCGGTACATCGATTTCATCGGTTCCTGGGGCCCCATGATTCTCGGCCACTCCAATCAGCGGATCAAAGAGGCGCTGCATGCGCAGGTGGATCTTGGTATTGGCTACGGCGCGCCAACAGCGCTCGAAACCGAGATGGCCAAAAAAGTATGCGAGCTGGTGCCGTCCATCGACCTGGTTCGCATGGTCAATTCGGGCACCGAGGCCACCATGAGCGCCGTCAGGCTGGCCCGCGGTTATACGGGGCGCGACAAGATCGTTAAATTCGAAGGTTGTTACCACGGCCATGTGGATTCGCTGCTGGTAAAAGCCGGGTCCGGCGCCCTCACGCTGGGTGTTCCGAATTCTCCGGGAATACCGGCAAGCCTGGCGGAGCACACGCTGACCCTGAACTTCAACGACATCGACAATGTGCGTGAGACCTTCGCCAAAATGGGCGACCAGATTGCGGCCATTATCGTTGAACCCGTCGCCGGCAACATGAACTGCATACCACCGGTTCCTGGCTTCCTGGAAGGCTTGCGGGAAGTCTGCGATGAACACGGCAGCGTGTTGATTTTCGACGAGGTGATGACCGGCTTCCGGGTATCCCTTGGAGGCGCCCAGGGTTACTACGGCGTTACCCCTGACCTGACCGCACTCGGTAAAGTACTTGGTGGAGGCCTGCCCGTTGGAGCGTTCGGGGGGCGCCGGGAAATCATGGAACACATTTCACCGCTGGGCCCGGTGTACCAGGCGGGCACCTTGAGTGGCAACCCGCTGGCCATGTGTGCAGGCCTGACCACCCTCAACGCCATTTCCGAACCGGGCTTTCACGACCGGCTGACGGAAAAAACCAATGCCGTGCGTGATGGCTTCAAACAGGCCGCGGACGAAGCCGGCATCCCGATGACCGTACAGAGCGCCGGCGGCATGTTTGGTTTCTTCTTTAGCGAGGAGCCGACCATTACTCGTTTTGACCAGGTCGTCGCCTGCGACATTGAACGCTTCAAGGCGTTTTTCCAGGGCATGCTGAAGGAAGGCGTATACCTTGCTCCCTCCGCGTTTGAAGCCGGATTCACAACGGCAGCCCTGAGCGACGAGGATGTCGAATTCACCATCAACGCCGCGAAAAAGGTTCTGGCGACCCTCTGATTTACCCTGCCAACACCGCCGCGACCCGCTGTGTGACGCCCATCACAATTCCACTGGAATTGCCGGGTCGCGGCCCCTTCTGACGTTGACTTCACTTTGAACATGATCAAAACATGTACACATCTCGCAAGAGATGTGCACTGACTGCGACCATCTAACAACCACAATGAGGAATGTCAGCGCAGGGAAGCTTTCATTAAATGCCCCGAAAAGCCTGAGTTTCAGGGGCAGGCAGAACCGTTAGGTCGAGCCGCAGTTTGACAACAAATACAACAGCAAACTGTAGGTGCAACAATGAAAATCTGGATTAAAGCAGCCGCCATGCTGGCGGTATTGTCATGGTCCGCGCCGACCCTGGCGTGGTGGTGGGGCTCCTCGGATTATACCGACACCCGATATCCTATCGTGCTGGTTCACGGCATGTTTGGCTTCGATTCCATTGCCGGTGTCGACTACTGGTACGGGGTTGCGGAAGATCTTCGGGATGATGGCGCCGACGTGTACACCACTCAGGTGCCCGCGCTGGACAGCACCATTGCCCGCGGCGAAGCGTTGCTTCCGCAAATTCGTTCCATTGCCGCCGTTCACGGCAAGGTGAATCTGATCGGCCACAGCCACGGCGGGCCCACTGCGCGGTACATCGCGCGAGTCAGGCCAGACCTGGTGGCATCCGTTACTTCGGTAGGCTCACCCCATAAAGGCTCACCCGTTGCCGACCTGATCTACGGGTCCCCAGCTGAGAGTCTTGCGGCATCCCTGGGCAATGCCCTCGGCGGCCTGATCGATCTGCTCTCCGGCGGCGGTTACAACCAGGATCTGCGCTCCAGCCTTTACTCCCTGACGACTCAGGGCAGTGCGGAATTCAATCGCTTTGCGCCGGCCGGCATCCCCAGCCACTGTGGCGAGGGTGCGTATTCTGCTAACGGCGTCCGATTCTACTCCTGGGGTGGCACCGGTGTTCTGACCAACGTGCTTGACCCCTCGGATGCGCTGCTAGGCACAACCAGCCTCGCTTTTGGCTTCAGCGCGAACGATGGGTTGGTAGGTCGTTGCAGCAACCACTTCGGCAGAGTGATTCGCGACAATTATTTTATGAATCACCTGGATGAAGTGAACCAGGCTTTTGGCTTGCACAGCCTGTTTGAAACAGACCCGAAAACCGTCTTCAGACAGCAGGCGAATCGCCTGAAGAACGTCGGCCTCTAAATCGGCCAGGACTACCCTTCGGTGCTGCAAAGCACTGAGGGGTAGTTACCACTTCCCTCAAAACACTGCATCCAGACTGACGAACCCTTCCGTTCGGTCGTAGTCGTAGCGTTCAATCGAGCTGTCGTTATCCTGCCAACTCAACTCCATGCCAAGCTCCCATCGCGCACTTAGCCGATAGCTGGCACGCAGGGTTGTCCAGAACTGTTCGTCGTCTCGGGTTTCTGTTTCTGCCTGTCCGTCGACGATCAACCGATGGGGATCGGCGTATCGACTCATTCGAATCGATTGCTCTGCTGCGACTTTCCACAATCTGGACAGTTGATAATCAACACCCAGAGAAAACCGGTGCCGGGTTGGCGACAGACTGAAAAATTCCTGTTCGGTTTCGAGATCATCCCGCCGATCCACGTCCAGCCGATAGGTCCCTTTAAAGGTCCAGGCTTCATAATTCCGCTCGGCAGAGAACGCCGCCCCGTAAAGCCGACCATCGTAGGATTCGTATTCAGACCCGCCGGATGCATTTGCCGCGTGCACGCTTATCTTGCAAGCAACGCGGAACCGATCTGGCCAGAAACACCCGTTTCGTTGATAGTCAAACCGCAAACGAACCTGTCGTTCCAGAAGATCGCCACCAAACCATAGACCGGTCACACTCACGCCGGAATCCAGTCGCCCCGGGCCCAACGCCCTTTGCCAGGCGACCCCAGTGCTGAGGTAACTGGTGTCGAAGCTTGCATTATTTGGATACTGGCGGGTGTAAGCAGTGGCATCCAGAACCAAGCCTTGCCGCTCTGACTCTGGGAAATAGGCTCGTGCCGAGCCGAGCAAATCGCCAAAAGCACCAGTCTCGTCGGAACTTTCAGTGCTTGGCGTACTGGCAATATTATCGTCGTAGCCCGCAGCGACAGAGAAAAATGCCGCGTTGCTGGATTGGCGGTCGTTAGCTTGGAGAGCAGAGTCTTCTGTCAGGCGACGACGGGCCAGCAACTCAATTTCTTTGGTTGATGCCGTGCTGGCGGCCTGAGTGAACCATTGCCGTGCACCGGCCACATCGCCTCGTGACTGGGCGACCAACCCGAGATTGTAACGGGCGAGAGGTGCGTGCGGTGTATCCAGAAGACGTAAAAATTCCCGCTCTGCCAGATCGAAGTGCCCTAGCCGGTAGTACACGACGCCCAGATTGTACGCCAGGGCCGACGACGCTAAACCACCGTCACGCGCCTGTTCAAGGTTCTGACGCGCGCTCTCTAGCTCACCGCTCTGAAATGCGGCAATTCCGGCTTCAAAATAATGTTTGGAGGTGGTTTCGGCAGCGGCCACGGCACCGGCCGGTGCAACGAGGCTGATGAACAATCCGGCTAAGTAATGGCGCCTCAAAAGAAACTCCCGATAATCGCCTGATGGGGTGCGCCTGTCGAAGAGCCATGGTCAACCGACAGCCAAGCAGGGGGGAGTATAGCAATAACAAAGCTGGAATGTGCTAGGTAGGCAGCGCTTAGACTGCCTCAACCTCAAGGACGTTGGGAGGGCGTGTCCGGCTTCGCGGAGCTAGGGGTTTCCCGCTCGTCTCGACGAAACTGCGCTGCTTCTTTTGCCTGGGCTGCCGTGTTCTGGCCAAATTCCCGTCCTTTCTCCCGCGCCTCGCGGGCAACGTCGTTCGCTTGACCCGGATTGTCTTCGAGACCAATCGGTGCGCTCAGGCGAATCTCTCGGGCAACGGACTCCGTCACTTCGTCATCTGAGGTTACCATTCTCATGGTGACGTCAAGGTCGTCGTTGGCGAACACAGAGAAACTGGACGACATCAGGCACACAAGACTGCCTGCCAGAAATGCTTTTCGATAATGAGACCACATCATAATACGGGCTCCGATGAACTGCTTACATCACGTTCGGCCAGGTGGGCTCGGAAAGTCTTGCGGCTTTTACCGTTGTCCAGATGCGCCACAAGATCACCCTCTCCGGGGAAGAGAACTTTCAGTGGTAACTCAACGATGTTCTCGCCCTTATCGAGGCTTACGCTCCAGCTGAGTTGCTGATGCCCCGGGTATCGAGCCATCTCCACATGGGGTGGCAATTCCACTGTGAGGGTGACGTTATCCATTGCCTGGGCGCTGTTAAACGCCAGCCGAACATTTTGCGCTTTTGCAGGTGCAACGGCCTCTGCCACATCGGGCGAACCGGAATCAGAGCTTCGATCAACGCCAAAACCAACTCCGAGCGCAATACCGAGCGCGAGTGCTGCTGCAATTGCTCCACCCATCGCAGGGAGACCAAGCGCAGGTTTGTGACTCGTACGTTTTATGTCCTGTTCTGACGCAGCCGACAACACTCTCTGCTTGAAATCCGCAGTGGGTGCAGGGATTTTTTCCACGCGGTGCAGCCCATCCAGAAGGGTAGCCTCGTTCTCTACCACTGCGGCGCAGAAGTAGCATTTCGAGACGTGATCCTGAACCTCAACGGCATCCGCATCGGACAGTTCGCCCCGGAGCCAGCCACGCACGTGTTGTCGACATTCATTACAAGACATATTTAAGTCACCTCATTTCCCTACACGCCCATAATCAGAGAAAAGTTCCGGGTGCTCGAGCAATTTTTTCCTGAGTGTTGCCCGGCAACGATGGACTCTGGATTTGACCGTCCCCAGTGGAATATCGAGAACTCTTGAAATGTCCTCCTGGCTCCACCCATCCACGTCGTACAACAACATGAGTGTGCGTTGATCTGGCGTCATTTCCTGCAACACCGCGCTCAGTGCGGGCCCCAGCTTTTCGGAGTCTAGCTGCTCGGTTATGTCGGGTAAATCGGCAGACTGTGCATCCAGCCAATGGTTGTCGCCCACTTCTTCCAGCTCTGTTACCGGGCGGTCTGCCTGGCGGCCTTTTCTTCGGAGGGAATCAATGAACTGCCGGTACAACACACGGTTTAACCAGGGCCTCAACTGTTCAACGGCTTCGAGCTCTTCCAAACGCGGGTACAACTTGACCACCACGTCTTGTACCAGATCTTCGGCGTCCAACTGTTGAGTCGTCAGGCGAAATGCAAAGCGGTACATGGCCTCGAGATGAGGCTCAATCAGGCGCTCAAATCTCTGCTTGTGAGAAGCTTTAAATGTTAACAGTGCCAATTCAGACAACCTTTAACGTAATAACCACAAATTTCGAGCGACGGACATCATGCCTGATTCTTTTCGCGTAAACAGGGCGTGCTGCCTGAATTAACAATCAGTAATCCCGAGCAACGGAACTTTACCATTTTCCCTAGCGTGTTCCCCAACATGGCCCGAAAAATTAATTTCTCGACCTGGCCAGATCAGAAACGACCGGAGGAAGTTGTTTATGTACCGTTCAATGAAATTACTGCTTGCCACTTCATTAACAGCAACGCTTGCCGCTTGTGGAGGTGATGGCGGTTCCAGCGAGCCTGCAACAGGCAGTGTTTCCATGGATCTGACTGACGCGCCTGCGACGGACTTTACCAACGTGACCGTTGCGTTTACTGAAATTCGGATCAAGCCTGCTGACGGCGAATGGATTTCCTTCCCTCTTGAGGGCTTTGAGACCGTTAACCTGTTGGACCTGCAAGAGGGTGTGACTGAGCCACTAATTGTGGATGAAGAAGTTCCCGCGGGCCGCTATAACGGTGTTCGACTGATCGTGGACACAGACCAATCCTTCCTGACTCGTGAGGAGACCGGCGATAGCCAGTACACACTGGCCGTTCCGTCCGGTGAGCAAAGCGGCTTAAAGCTGCAAGGTGAGTTTTTCGTCGCTGCTGACACCACAACGAATTTCACCGTTGACTTCGACGTGAGCAAAGCCATCGTCGATCCGCAAAGCGACAGCACAGCAGACTACTTCCTGCGCCCATCACTGCGTCTCGTTAACAATCTGGAGGTGGGTTCCATCACCGGTGACGTTGACTACGCGACGATCAACTCTGCTCGCATGAGTGACGAAGACGCAGCCAACGACTGCGATTATGAAGGCTCGGTCTACGTATACAGCGGCGAAGGTGTTACACCTACCGATCTGAACGTGAATGAGCCGGAGACTGGCCCGCTGGTCGTGGTACCCGTGGCAGATGAAGGTGAGAGCTCACCTTACCCGTACACTGTTGCATTCCTCACCGAGGGGCCGTACACCCTGAGCTACGCGTGTCAGATGGACGATAACGAAACTGCCGATGACCTCGTGTTCGAAGGCACACAGACTGTGAATGTTGTGGCAGGTGAAGAAGTACCTGCTCAATCGATTCCAATCGTCGAGTAACCCCTCGATTGGATACCAGCCTTGCCCTGCCTTTTGGCAGGGCTTTTTTTGCCTGACCATTTATTGCACCGTCCAAAGCATCATCCCTTTTTAACCCGCCCGTGTTGCCGAAACCTACTGCATTGATTCTTTACATATCGTTACCCGCAAGCACGGAACTCAAAGCGACATAGCGTCGTTTTCAACATAAGCGGGGCGGAAATCGGTGCCAAACCAGGCAAGCCGAAGTCTCCATGTTTGATCAGTCCATCACTAGCTGCTCTAACAGCTGTAGGAGTTCGTTTATGACCATTCGGTTTATCAAGGGTTTGAGCATTACAACACTGGCGGCTGCCATCGCCGCTTGTGGCGGCAGCGACGACGCTGCGACAGGAACAGCATCATTCGACATAACAGATGCTCCGACCACCGAGTTTACGGAAGTCTTCATCACGTTCACCGGCATCTCAGTCAAACCAAGCGAGGGCAAAGCTATCGAGTTTACCTTCGACGAAGCGAAGACGCTGGACCTCCTCACATTGCAGGGCGGGGCAACTGCGCCACTCCTTGACGACACAGAGCTTCCTGCCGGCGAATACGAATGGATCAGGCTGACTCTTGATGTCGACAGCTCCTACGTGACAGAAGCCGGTGGCGGACAGAGAACGCTGTTCATTCCATCTGGCGCTCAAACCGGCCTGAAACTGATAGATGGCTTCACCGTTAAACCTGGTGGTAATTCTGACTTTACAATCGATTTCGACGTCAACAAGTCTATCGTGGATCCACAAGGAGGCATGGCTGACTATTACCTGAAGCCCGTCCTTCGCCTTGTTGAAAACGAGCAGGCGAGTTCAATTACCGGTCAGGTCGATTATGCCCTCATCAATTCCATCCGGGGCGTTGACGACACATCCGGTGAGCTCGCCGACTGCGAGTATGAGGGTTCGATCTATATCTATCGCGGTATTGACGTGACGCCAACAGAGCTCAATATCTATTCGGTGGGCGGGCCGCTGATGATGGTACCCGTAACGGCGAACGCAAGTGATGGTTTTTACAGTTACGAAGCTGCGTTTCTACCGAACGACAATTACACCCTCGCCTACTCCTGCCAATTGGATGACAATGAAATGGATGATGGAGTGGAGTTTGACGGAATCCAAACAGTCACAGTTGTGGATGGCAAAATGACGGAGGCCCAGAGCATTCCCCTTGCTCAGTGACAGCCTTTTTGAAAAGAATCCCCGCCGGATCATTCCGCCGGGGATTTTTTACAGCGCGGCTGCCCTGGCTTCCGCTTGATCCGCACCCGCGACATTCCCTCTCTCTCGACGAATATCGGCCAACAACAGCCAACCCGCCCGCTGTAAACCTGTATCATTGCCCGATAGGGACAATCCTTTAAGGGCAAACTGCTCTGCAGAACCCAGTTGCCCCTGAGCCACATAGGCCTCGGAAAGTC
>CAZWEP010000056.1:0-18572 GCA_964632565.1 uncultured Marinobacter sp.
ACAAACGCGACCTTGGGGGTGTGCTGTCGGCTCGCTGCTTCTTCCAGAGATTCAATCAGCCCCATTTTCATCGCACCATGTGCCCGAATCTTTTCGAACATGGCCAGTGTTTCGGGGTTGTTATTGATATCGTCCTGAAGCTCGGTGCCCTTAAAATCAATGTCTGAAGCGTTGAGAAAGATGGTGGGTATGCCAGCGGTGATCATGGTGGCCTTGAGCGTTCCAAGACCCGGCACTTCCAGATCGTCCACCAAGTTTCCAGTAGGAAACAGGCTACCTTCGCCATCAGACGGGTCCAGGAATTCGACTTTGATTTCGGCCGCCGGAAAGGTCACGCCGTCCAACTCGAAGTCGCCGGTTTCCTGGACTTCTCCGTTGGTGATCGGAACCCGCGCGATGATGGTCTTCTGAATGTTGGCCTGCCAGATGCGAACGGTGCAGATACCGTTTTCCGGAATTCGATCAGCTGATACAAACCCTCCGGAAATCGCAAAAGCCCCAACGGCAGCGCTGAGATTGCCGCAATTACCGCTCCAGTCCACAAAGGGCTTATCAATCGATACCTGGCCAAACAGGTAATCCACGTCGTGATCCGGCTGGGTGGGCGCTGCCAGAATCACCGTTTTACTGGTGCTGGAAGTGGCACCGCCCATTCCATCGGTGTGCTTCTGGTATGGATCAGGACTTCCGATAACGCGAAGCAGCAACTCATCCCTCGCCTTACCGGGAACCCGGGCGGCTTCCGGCAAATCCTGCAAGCGGAAGAAGACCCCTTTGCTGGTGCCGCCACGCATGTACGTGGCAGGCACTTTGATCTGCGGCGGAAATTGAGGTGTTTCCATCAGGCCGCCCCCTCAGACTCCAGGAAGTCCTCGGCGAACCGCTGAAGCACACCACCGGCTTTGTAGATGGACACTTCTTCAGCCGTATCCAGGCGGCAGATAACGGGCACCTGTTCTGACTCTCCGTTTGAGCGATGAATCGTCAGAACCAATTCCGCTCGTGGGGCTACATCACCCTGAACGTCGAAGGTTTCTGTGCCATCAATGCCCAACGTTTTACGGGTGGTGCCCTCTTTAAACTGTATGGGCATCACGCCCATGCCGATCAGGTTGGTGCGGTGTATACGCTCAAAACCTTCGGCCACTATTGCTTCGACACCAGCAAGGGCCACGCCCTTGGCTGCCCAGTCCCGCGAAGAACCCTGCCCGTAGTCCGCGCCCGCAATGATGATCAGCGGTTGTTTGCGCTCCATGTAGGTCTCAATGGCTTCCCACATGCGGGTGACCTTGCCTTCCGGTTCGATTCGAGCCAGAGAGCCCTGCTTCACATCGCCTTTTTCATCCCGCACCATTTCATTAAACAGCTTCGGGTTTGCGAAAGTGGCGCGCTGGGCCGTCAAGTGATCACCGCGGTGAGTCGCATAGGAGTTAAAGTCTTCCTCTGGAACCCCCATCTTGTGCAGGTACTCACCCGCCGCGCTGTTCATCAAAATCGCATTTGATGGTGAAAGATGGTCAGTGGTGATGTTGTCCGGCAAGACCGCCAGCGGGCGCATCCCTTTCAGAGTCTTCTCGCCCACCATACCGCCTTCCCAATACGGCGGCCGACGGATGTATGTGCTCATGGGGCGCCACTCGTAAAGCGGTTCGCTCTTTGCCTGTTCCTTTTTGGTCACATCAAACATCGGAATGTAGGTGCTGCGGAACTGCTCTGGCTTAACGCTCTCTTTCACAATCGCATCGATTTCGGCGTCGTCGGGCCAGATGTCCTTCAGGGTGACGGGGTTACCGTCCTGATCATAACCCAGCGCATCCTTCTCGATATCGAACCGGATAGTACCTGCGATCGCGTAGGCGACCACCAGCGGCGGCGATGCCAGGAACGCCTGCTTCGCATAGGGATGAATCCGGCCATCAAAGTTCCGGTTACCCGAAAGCACTGCGGTGGAATACAGGTCACGGTCCACGATTTCCTGCTGGATCTTTGGATCCAGCGCACCACTCATGCCATTACAGGTGGTGCAGGCAAACGCCACAACGCCAAAGCCCAGATTTTCCAGTTCGGGTAACAGGTTGGCCTCTTCCAGGTACATCTTGACGGTTTTGGAGCCAGGCGCGAGTGAGGATTTCACCCAGGGTTTCCGCGTCAGCCCGAGCTTGTTCGCATTGCGGGCAATCAGGCCTGCCGCGACCATGTTCCGGGGGTTGGAGGTGTTGGTACAGCTGGTGATGGCGGCAATGATGACCGCGCCATCCGGCATCTTTCCGTCTTCCTCTTCCCACGCACCGGCAATACCCGCCTTGGCCAGATCTGATGTTGGCAAGTGGGCGTGCGGGTTGGAGGGACCTGCAAGGGTGCGCTCGACAGAAGACAGGTCAAACTTAAGCACCCGCTCGTATTCGGCGGATTTCAGGCTGTCAGACCAAAGACCGGTGTGCTTCGCGTAGGTTTCAACCAGAGCCACCTGGTCATCTTCTCGACCGGTCAGCTTCAGGTAATCGATGGTCTGGTCGTCGATGTAAAACATCGCGGCGGTAGCGCCATACTCCGGCGTCATGTTCGAAATCGTCGCACGATCGCCAACCGTCAGGCTGTCAGCACCCTCTCCGTAAAACTCCAGATACGCACCGACCACGCGCTCTCTGCGCAGAAATTCAGTGATCGCCAGAACCATATCCGTTCCGGTGATGCCCGGACGCAACTTGCCTGTCAGCTCAACGCCGACAATGTCCGGTAGCCGCATCATGGAGGCACGGCCCAGCATGACGCTCTCGGCTTCCAGCCCCCCTACGCCCACCGAGATGACGCCCAGGGCGTCAACCATCGGCGTATGGCTGTCCGTACCCACGCAGGTATCCGGGAAAGCCACACCATTGCGCGACTGCACCACCGGTGACATCTTTTCCAGATTGATCTGGTGCATAATGCCATTACCCGGAGGGATCACATCCACGTTTTCAAACGCGGTTTTGGTCCAGTTGATAAAGTGGAACCGGTCATCGTTGCGGCGGTCTTCCACCTCACGGTTCTTCTCGAAGGCGTCTTTCTCAAAGCCCGCATGCTCCACGGCCAGAGAGTGATCCACGATCAACTGGGTGGGCACAACCGGGTTGACCTTGGCCGGATCCCCGCCCTTCTCGGCGATAGCGTCGCGCAGACCAGCCAGATCCACCAGAGCGGTCTGGCCCAGAATGTCGTGACATACCACTCGTGCGGGATACCAGGGAAAGTCCAGATCACGCTTGCGCTCAATGAGCTGTTTGAGAGAGTCCGTCAGCGCGTCTGGATCGCATCGGCGAACCAGTTGCTCCGCCAGAATGCGCGAAGTGTACGGCAGTTTTTCATAGGCGCCAGGCTGAATATCTTCAACGGCCTGGCGGGTATCGAAGTAATCCAGCTCGGTGCCGGGAAGCGGTTTGCGATAATCTGTGTTCATAAAGCTCTCTGTTTACCTCTCAGCGCTTATCGATCGGCAGCCATTCTGCGTGGGCCGGGCCGTTGTAGTCGGCGCTTGGGCGAATAATTCGGTTGTTCTCACGCTGCTCTTTGACGTGGGCAGTCCAGCCGGATACCCGTGACATGACAAAAATCGGCGTGAACAGCTCGGTCGGGATTCCCATGAAGTGGTAAGCCGAGGCGTGGAAGAAGTCTGCGTTGCAGAACAGCTTTTTCTCGCGCCACATCACCTCCTCGCAACGAACCGATACCGGGTAAAGCACGGTATCGCCCACTTCCTGAGCCAGTTTTTCAGACCACTTTTTGATGATGGCATTACGGGGATCGGACTCCCGGTAAATCGCGTGGCCAAAGCCCATGATTTTCTCTTTCCGCTCGAGCATGCCCATCAGGCCCTCTTCGGCCTCATCTGGCGTCTTGAACTTCTCGATCAATGCCATGGCTGCCTCGTTTGCACCACCGTGCAACGGACCTCGCAGCGTGCCGATTGCGCCGGTCACGCAGCTGTGAATGTCGGACAGCGTTGAGGCGCAGACGCGAGCAGTAAACGTGGAGGCGTTAAATTCGTGCTCGGCATAGAGAATCAGCGACACATTCATCACGCGCTCATGCAGCTCGCTCGGCTTTTTACCGTGCAAAAGCTCAAGAAAGTGGCCGCCAATGGAATCGACGTCACTTGCCGTGTCGATACGCACGCCTTCGTGGGCGAAGCGATACCAATAAGTGATGATGGCAGGGAACAGCGCCAGCATTCGGTCGATCTTGTCGTCCTGCTGACTGAAGTCTGTCTCGGTTTCGAGATTGCCCAGCATAGAGCAACCGGTGCGCATCACATCCATCGGATGCGCGTCCTTGGGAATTTGCTCCAAAACAGTCTTCACTGCTTGAGGCAGCTCTCGCATGCCAATCAACCGTTGTTTATAGGCATCCAGTTCCGCGCGATTCGGCAATTTGCCACGCAGCAACAGGTAAGCGATTTCCTCAAACTGGGCGTGCTCTGCCAGATCGCTGATATCGTAACCACGATATGTGAGGCCCGTTCCAGATTGTCCGACCGTACACAGGGAAGTGACACCCGCTACCTGGCCACGCAGACCTGCTCCGCCGAGTTTCTTTGCTTCCGCCATCGTCTTATCCCCTTATCCGTTTTTGTTCTGCTGGAAAAGTTGGTCCAGCTTCTGTTCAAAATCGTGGTAATTCAGGAAGTCGTAGAGCTCCATCCTGGTTTGCATCAAATCAACGACGTCCTTCTGATCACCTTTATCCAGAATATTCTGGTAGACCGCGAGCGCCGCCTTGTTCATAGCTCGGAACGCACTCAACGGATACAGAACCATGTCCGCGCCTGATTCGGCCAGTTCCTTGCGGTTGTATAGAGGCGTCGCACCGAACTCAGTGATGTTCGCAAGAATGGGAACATCCAACGCCTTGGCGAATGCCTCGTAATGCTCCAGCTCGGTGACTGCTTCGGCAAAGATGCCATCAGCGCCAGCTTCGATGCAGGCTTTGGCACGCTCAATCGCGGCGTCCAGGCCTTCTTTCTGAAATGCGTCGGTGCGGGCCATGATGAAAAAATCATCATCCTGGCGGGCATCGACAGCGGCTTTGATCCGGTCGACCATCTCTTCCTGAGAGACAATCTCTTTGTTAGGCCGGTGGCCGCAACGTTTCTGCGCTACCTGATCTTCAATATGAACAGCGGCCGCACCCGCACGCTCCATCTCTCTGATGGTCCGCGCGATATTGAATGCGCCGCCCCACCCCGTATCGATGTCCACAAGCAACGGGACATCGGTTGCTGAACAGATGCGCCGGACATCTTCCACCACATCGTTCATGGTGGTCATTCCAAGATCCGGCAGACCGTAGGACGCATTCGCAACGCCCCCACCAGACAGATAGATAGCCTGATGACCAACTCTCTCCGCCATCATGGCCGTGTAGGCGTTAATAGTGCCAACAATTTGCAGTGGTTTGTTGTCTGCCAGGGCCTTTCTGAAACGTGCGCCCGGTGTAGGTTTGCTCGACATGATTGACCTCATCGTTAAGACCAGTGTCTGTGTGGAATGTCCAAGTTCTCTTGAAGCCTAAGACTCAAAAGGTCAGAACACCCTGCTCGATTTTTGTTTCGATATTTCGGCGAGCCGCATTGATGTGGCGTTTCATCAAAAACTCCGCCAGCTCGCCATCCCTCTGGGAAATCGCCTCTACGATTCGCCGATGCTCGCCCAGGGCCATGTGTGGTCGTCCCGATGACGTACTCAGCCGATAACGGTACATCCTGACCATGTAGTAAAGATCACCCAGCAGCATTTGCGCGAGCTTGGTGTTGCGGCTACCCGTTGCGATGCGGTGGTGGAAGTCGTAATCCCCTTCTGCCTGATAGTAGGCCTGACCCTGCGCCTGCTCAATCATGCGCTCGTGGCTGTCCAGCGTCGCAAACAGATCAGCAATTTCCCCGTCAGTCATTCGCTCCGCAGCCTGGCGCGCAGCCAGTCCCTCCATCACTTCACGAATTCGGTAAAGCTCCATCAACTCGTCAGCGCTTACGGATACCACCTTCACCCCGGCATGGGGACGCCTGACTAGCAGTCCACGGGATTCCAGCCTTCCCAGAGCTTCTCTGAGGGGGCCGCGAGTGAGGTTGAAGCGTGTGCAGAGTTCGACTTCTCCGATTTTTTCGCCAGGCGCGAGGTCACCTTTGACGATGGCCGTTTGTAGACAATCGAAGGCTTCATCGGCGCGAGTGTAGGTTTGAGCGAGCGCTTCCGGCATTTTTGTCAACAATAATTAGGATATTTGGCCGGAATCTACGCTTGAAACCGATTTTTGTCAACAATCCGGCCGCGCCGACCGAAGCATTGTTGACATCGGACGGCTCTCAGCGACGCCCAGGGAAGACAAAAGGTCAGTAAAGAGTTCGCTCTTCTTTAGGTGGCGGGGTGTACTGATACAACCAGGTTTCGGTAAGAACCTGATCCCCAAGCATCAGTCGTAATCGAAGATCTATCGGTTCCAGCGAGTCGTCAGGCACCAGATCGAACATGGCTCGATAGCCGCCAATTGAGGCCAGAGGGCGCGCGGATGTGATCTCAATATCCCCACGACTCGCAGTAATTTCTGGTTTTACGTCCGCGTTTTCACCGATCAAAGGCAAAGGTCCACCGGAAAAATCAACGGCAAACCGCCAGGAGAAATAGGTACGCTCCTGCCCAACAACCCCTCCGAGCCCTGTCCGCGTCGCTTTCACTGTTGCCAGTTCCGCAGGGGCCATGGGAGGATGCTCGCCCCAGGAAAGGGTGTATCCGAACAGATATTCTTCACCGGGAACCAGATCCTTTTTCGGGTTCCAGAATGCCACTATGTTGTCAAAGGTTTCGTCCTTGGTGGGGATCTCAACGAGCATCACGCTGCCCTCGCCCCAATCACCATCCGGTTTTACCCAGGCACTTGGACGTTTCTCATAGAAAACCCCATCGTCCTGATAATTGGCAAACTTCCGGTCGCGCTGCAGCAAACCGAATCCCTGCGGATTATCGTCGACAAACGTGTTGACCCGCACCGACCGCGGATTCACCAGTGGCCGCCAGATCCACTCTCCCTTTCCATTCAACACGGACAGCCCGTCCGAGTCGTGAATCTCCGGTCGCCAGTCGTAAGCCATGCGGCGATCGTTCTCGCCGGTCTGGTACATACTCGTCAACGGAGCAATGCCAACCCGCTGGAGGGGTTTTCTCGGATAAAGGGCCGCGTCCACTTTCATCGTCATGTTGCCACCCGGATCTACCGTGAAGACATAGGCGCCCGTGGTGCTGGGTGAATCCAGCAGGGCATACACCACGAGTTGCTGCGCGTCCGGTTCTGGTTTTTCCAACCAGAATGCCGAGAATCTGGGGAATTCCTCTTCGTCCTGCATCGCAGTGTCAATCGCCAGTCCTCTCGCAGAGAGACCATACTGCATGTCCGACCCGACAGCCCGGAAGTAGCTCGCGCCCAGGAAGGCCGCAAGATCCCGCTTGTAGTCTGTCTGGTAGTGGACCCTGAAACCTGCATACCCCAGATCTTCCGGCATTTTCCCCAGTGGCTGCTCGCCCTCGTATTCGAAGTACTCTGGCTTGTACGCCAATTCCCGGGCTTTTCCGTCGACCACCTCGTGTATGCGAACAGGCGACTGGAAATACAAACCGAGATGGAACAGCTGAACCTGGAACGCATTCTCATCTTCGTACCACAAAGCTTCATCCGGGCGAAAACGGATCGCCTGGTAGTCGTCCCAGGAAAGCTTTTGCAGAGACGCAGGCAGGTTTCCTTCTTTCGACACATAAGGTTTGCCAGCGAGTGAGCGAGCATGCCCTTTCAACCACGCATAACTGAATGGGACCGGTTCACCCTGTGAAGTGCCTGAAACTTCTGCAGAAGCAAGGGGGCTGAATAAAAACGTCGAAGCCGGTAATGCCTGAGAACTGGCAAGCCCTAAAAGGGCCTTCATCAATGCACGTCTGTTCATCTGCTTCTCCTCTGTTGCAAACGGCCGTCTGGAAAACGCGGTTCTATTGTCCGCCAAGACACGCGAGGCGCTTACCCCAGTAGCTGCTCGACGGAGCCCGCCAGGCCTTTTGGTGGATATCAGTTACAGCCGCTCTATCCCTGAACAGAAGACTCAATTCATGGCGGGACAGGTCATCAGGACCAGACCTCGCTAATCGCTCAACGATAGGTTTCAACAATTCCGCACGCTTCGGCTGACAGTCATTTCTCGCCAATGATCGGTGCAACTGATTTAACTCTGGTCTGATCACCGCTGCTTCCACATTACTGAGCGGACCCTCATCTTCAGGCTGTTCCCTCGCCGCTTTTGCGTCCTCGAGGACCGCCACGCGTGTGCGCTCCTCCGGAATGGTCAGTAATCCCCGTTTAAACACAGCGCGCCCGAGCGACACTCTGCTCAAAACCACAGACGTGGGCGCCGCCAACACCAGAGGTACCGCCACCGGGAGTGACCAGAGGAAAAACATAGGGTCAAGACTCCAGGCAAACGCAGACCAGGCACCACCCACCAGCATGCCGGGGAATTGGGTGACAAGCGCCTCGCGCCATGTCGTTTCTTCTGTTCTGTTTTGTCCGGCCCACGACAGGGACACGTTAATCAGCGCTCCCAGCACATATCGGCTGTGGGCCATCATCCGCACAGGGGCAAGCAGGATCGAAACCAGGATTTCCACGAGGACACTCAAAAGCAGCCTGAAGGCTCCCCCGAATCCCGACGCCAGACGATGAATCAAAGCGTCCACAATGGAGAGAAACTTGGGCAGGAACAGAAGCGTGAGCGTACTCACGGCAAGCCCCACAGCCCATTCCGGACGCCATTCAGGCCAGAGTGGCACCAGCGCCTGATGTCCTTCGGGAAAATAATTGATGCTGGCCACCGTCATTTGCACCGCTTCGACGGTGGTCAGTATGAGGAACGCTAGCCACAAAGGAGACGCCATGTAAGCCATGATTCCGTTCAGCAAGGCCATCCGATGGGCAAACCGCAGCTTTCGCCCGAACAATAAAATCCATAAATGCTGAAGATTGCCCCGGGACCAGCGGTTGTCTCGGGACAATTCGTCAGAAAGGGTTGGCGGGGACTCCTCGAAACTGTGGTGCAGGCCTGGCTCCAACCATACTTCGTAGCCAGCGCGTCCCATGTAAGCGGCCTCCACGAAATCGTGAGACATGATGGGACCGCGAAACAGGCCAAAGCCACGGAGTTTGCGGAGTCCGCAATGGGCCATGAAAGGCTCGACTCGAAGGATGGCGTTGTGGCCCCAAAAGGCTGCATCGCCCATCTGGATTGCAGCCAGCCCAGTGGCAAACAATGATGAGTAAAGACGATTAGCGAATTGCTGAACGCGCGCGAAAAGCGAATCGGCATTGATGATGGTCGGCGCCGTCTGCAGGATGCCTATGGCCGGTTCCCGTTCCATCAACTGCACCATTTTCACGATACTGTCAGCGCTCAGCAGACTGTCCGCATCCAATACCACCATGTAGCGATACCGCCGTCCCCACCGTCTCAGAAAATCGGCAACGTTACCGCTCTTGAAGTTCAGGTTGACCCGCCGGCGTCGGTAAAAAAGGCGGCCCTCCGCGCCCAGTTCCTGGCAAAGCCGATGCCACTCGGCCTGCTCCTCAAGCCAGACATCGGGGTCACGGCTGTCGGAAATAATGTGGAATTCGAAGTGATCCAGCTTCCCCGCCCGCTCAAGGTCCTGGTAAACAGCACGCAAGCCGCTGAGCGTCCAACGGACAGGCTCGTGGTAAATGGGCATAATGATGGCCGTTTTGGCCAGATTGGTCGTTTCGAGTGCCTTATCGGAATGTCGTTTCAGGGGGCTAAGCCGATCGCCACCTTTGAGCCGCAGCACAAACCCGAGAACCGCAGTCCAGAACCCAACGGCGATCCAGACATACAGCAGTACAAACAGAATCAGCAGGCCAATTTCTACCAGAGTCCCACCGTGATAAGGCAGAATCCAGAGAAGGAAGTAGCTGGCAACAGCGGTTTGCCCCAGAACAAACAGCGACAGGACCACTCGTCTCACTGTTGCTACACGGCGCCAGTTCTCAGAGAACGATGCTTTACGGCGGGTGTGTGCTTCACTCATCCCGAAAATACCCCAGATGCCCTCGCTTCAGCGGCGGTGCTGAAGCGGGTATGTCGATTGTGCGGGTATCGAAGTACTCGGGAATCAATTCAATGCAACGCCCCGGCAAATCCGGGCCATCGCCATGAGATATCGCTTCCTCAACAAGCCGCAATGCCGCGTGACAGCTTTCGGTTGTCAACACTTGGCCATCAAGCCGCAAGTAGATCAACACTCTCTCAAGCGCTTTTTCGCAGGAAGTCTCTGGCATCAGAAGATCTCCTATTAAGATTCGGCACCAATGCCATAGGCCGGTCCAACGGGATAAGTCCAGGTTTCCGTCAGCGGTTTATCGTCCAAGGCCAATCGCCCTCTTAAAACTGCTTCTCCTTCACCTTGCGGTCGAACCAGCATGGAAAGGCGCCAGCTACCGTCTGCTTCAACGTACTCCACAAAATGCTCTATGATCTCGACAGAGTCGCTGCGCCCGCTCCCCTCGGTTACCTGACTGACCACGGCAGCATTGGCACCAAGGCCATCAAGTTTCCCGCCCTTGAAGTCAACAACGACGCGATACGCGCCTTCTTCACTGCCTCCACCGGGGCGATTACCATCCCCCACAAATGTCTGGCGTGCTTGCCCAAGTGCTTCGCCGGCAATGTCCGGAGATCCGAATTTAAGGCTGTAGGCAAACGCTCGGCTACCACCCTCCTCGATTGCCTCGCCAGGCTTCCAGAAAGCGACAATGTTGTCGTTCGTTTCCGATTTTGTGGGAATCTCAACCAGCACCACTTCGCCATCTGACCAGCCTCCGTCCGGAGACACCCACGCACTGGGACGTTTGTCATAGCGCGCTTCTGCGTCTTCAAACTGGTCAAAGCGGGTGTCTCTTTGCATTAACCCAAACCCTGCGAGACGGTTCACCTGCAGATAACTCAGCTTGAGGCGCTGTGGGTTCAGCAACGGACGCCAAAGCCACTCACCTGATTCGGAATCATGAACCAGCAAACCATCCGAGTCGTGCACCTGAGGCCGCCATTCCCCCGCGGGTCGCGGACTGTTCTCTCCGTAATAAAACATGGAAGTGAGAGGCGCGAGGCCCAGCTGATCAACGGAATCGCGATAGAAAAGCTCTGCTTTCACATTGATGCGGGTGCTGGATCCCGGGCGAATGTCAAAGCGGTAGGCACCGGTAAGGCTGGGACCGTCGAGCAACCCATAGACTCTGATTCGTTCGCCATCAGGCGACGGCCGCTCGAGCCAGAACTCCACAAACGAAGGCACTTCCTCGCCAGAGGCCAATCCAGTGTCGATTGAGAGGCCTCTTGCCGACAATCCAAAATAATCACCCGCACCGACACCGCGGAAGTAACTGGCCCCGGCAAACACCAGAAACTGGTTTTGCTCGTCACCAGCACTCAGCGGGTAGGTCAGCTTGAAGCCTGAATAGCCCAGGTCTGCAGGCACCCGTTTTGCCAATTCTTGGTTAGGAAAGCTGAACAAAGATTTGTCGAATGGAACGGATCGCACACCGTCAGCGTCTATCTCATTGAGCGTAACCGTGTGGGAGTAGAGACTTCCCGGCGGCACCATCATGACCTGAAAGTCTGAGCCGCTTTCGCGCCACAAGGACGCATTGGGATCAAAGCGAATCGCCTGATAATCCCCGTAACTGAGGTTTTTGAGAAAACCAGGCACCTCAGGCGGAGGCTCATAAGGCGTTGCCGCCCTCTCCCTCGCCTTGGCGACCACTTTCTCAAAATCAAAGGCCGCCGCTGCGTTTGCAAATAACAACGCGGACACGACAGCCAGGCCGGGTAGCCAACTGTTCCCTGGACGCATGAAGCTCCTACCTTTGAATGATTCCCTGGAGCTTCACAGTAGCATCGGAGTCAGCGGTTGACTCAAGTGACAACTTGGTAACGCAGATCGTTGAATCGGAGGCCTCAGGCCTTAGATGCCCATGGTGAGAGACAGCTGAACATCCGGCCGTTCGGGCACCGACATCGTTATGCTCGATGCTTTTATCATCCGGCCAACACTCACGTTCGCAGTGAATGCCCTGCCTTGCAGTTGCAGAGAGACTTGGCCTGCAGCGGCCTTGCCGTAGCGGTCCGATGCCAGGCTTGTATCGGGCACCCATCCATGCAGAACAGCGAAATTAAGACTGGAGAGCACCTCGTCAAAAAACGGCATTTGCCAGGATGGGCTGGCAGTGTCGAACCTCAACCAACCACCCTCAAACGCAGACAGGGATTGACCGTTGAAACCCGCCATCATGGAAGGGCCGGCCACTTTGAGGTACTCAGAAACCGGGAGGTCTTCGTCGGCAAATTGGTACCTGCCACGGATCTTCCAACGCCAGCGGTAGAAGTCCCTCTCAACGGAGGCGGTCATGGCGAGTTTATAGAAATCTTCTTCCCAGCCGAGTTCGTTCTGGCTATCGTCTTCGGTTGCACTGTATTCCCGGCCACTCAGTGCCAAGATCCCGGTGCTGGCGTGGATATCGCCCCAAAGCTCATAACCACCTTGAGCCTCAATACCAAACGACGACAGTTCGTAACTATTCTGGGAGACCAGATCCCCCTGTTCGTAAGTTCGGCTGTCCCTGCCCACATGACTCGCAATGCCGTTGAAAGTCAGGCCCAGGCGGGAAAACAGCGGGCGGCTGGCACCAAAGCCAACCACGCTCGATTCACCACCGGCGGTATACCGCCGGTCTCCGCTTGAGACAGCCTGCTGGAATTCGGAACTGCCCGTCTCAACCGTCAGCTGGTTTACGCCTGCCGGAAATTGGTATCGAAAAGAGGTGGCGCTGACGTCGGTCTCGTCCCGCTGAGACACTCTATCGTGGTAATTCAAGCCCAGGGAGTCGTTTTGCCCAATAAAATTGTCAGACGACACACCGACAACGCCATCAGAGCCATGATTGCTCTGCGAGGTTTTACCTGAAAACTTCAATCGGGACTTCAACCAGTGCTCACGCTCGCGGTGAAACGCATCCGCTGCGCCCAATAGGCTATTGGAGTGGCTCTGCTCTTTCTCCCCACGTCCGGAATCGCCTGATTTCGCGTGAAGAGGCTGACTGAAAACGCACCACATCAGTGCAAAGATAAAAAGCTGTTTCAATGTCTGTAATCCCGCTTGCCAGCGCCGGCCGTTTGCGTCGTGAACACCCGGTAATTCTTAAAAAAAGGTCATGCGGGAATGTATTGCAAAAAAGGCTGTAAATCCATCCAAAGTTGCCAAATTTTACAAAGTTAATATTCATAAAAAACAACATATTAAATGTACATGTGAAAGTTTTTTCTAGTCATATCAACGCCCCGACCCGATAGTGACAAAATGCCGTTTTTTACCAAATTCTAAATTTCGCTACACAGACGTGCATTTAAATTCGCAATTTGGATACACTTGGCACACTTTGTGAGTTAGCCCTCATGGACGGATGGCTGGAAAACGCCGTAACCGAAACGAGATAAGGATGAACGTTATGATCAAGAAGTGCCTCTTCCCCGTTGCCGGCTATGGCACGCGATTTCTGCCTGCCACCAAAGCGATGCCTAAAGAAATCCTTCCTATCGTCAACAAGCCGCTTGTCCAATACGGCGTAGAAGAAGCCTCCGAAGCCGGCGTCCACGAGTTCGGCTTTGTGACGGGCCGCGGCAAGCGTGCAATCGAGGATCATTTTGATATCAGCTATGAGCTGGAGCATCAGATCTCGGGGTCAGGTAAGGAAGGCCTGCTGGATTCAATTCGCGAATTGATCAACAACAACTCGTTTGCCTTCACCAGGCAAAACGAAATGAAGGGCCTGGGCCATGCCATCCTGACCGGACGGAATCTGGTCGGTGACAACCCGTTTGCGGTGGTCCTTGCAGACGACTTTTGTGTCGCAGACGAAGACGGCGAAGGTGTTCTCGCTCAGATGGCCAAGCTGTACAACCAGTTCCGTTGCTCGATTGTGGCCATCGAAGAGGTTCCGGAAGACGAGACCCACAAATACGGCGTCATTGCTGGCGAACCCATGAAAGACGGTTTGTATAGGATTACAGACATGGTTGAAAAGCCAGCGCCGGAAGATGCCCCAAGCAACCTGGCCATCATCGGCCGGTATATTCTGACCCCGGACATTTTCGAAATCATTGAAAAGACCGAGCCGGGCAAAAACGGCGAAGTCCAGATCACAGACGCATTGCTTGAGCAGGCTCGGACCGGCTGTGTATTGGCGTATCAGTTCAAGGGTAAGCGCTTTGACTGCGGCAGTATTGACGGGTTTGTTGAGGCAACGAATTACGTCTACGAAAACATTTACAAGAAAGGAAAATAACCCGATTTTGGGGTGCGTCTATTTCCCTAGAATCTGAAGCACCATGCGCCGGTTTTCGGCCGAGGTTTTCCGGAACCGGCGCAACAGCTCCATCTCTTCCTCACTGAGCTGAACCCGCTCAATCTCTTTCTCCAGCTGTTTCAGAGCCGTTGAGAGATCATCGCCCCGGGAGAAAGCGAGCCCCGGTAACTCCAACTGACCGGTATCCCCTGAATCCTCCAGATCCAGCAGTTCATCGAGCGGTGTCTCGGTTCGAATGCAAAAATCGAGAATCTCTGCCACGCCGGGATAGCTGCGCTGCCGGAATTCGGAAGCCTCCCATCCCTCGACGACCTTTTCATCCACACCACAGATGTGAGCGACGTCGTCACGGGTAAGCTGGGCACTTTCTCTAATCTGCTTCAGACGACGATGAAAACTGTGGAGATAGCGCATGGATGACATCTCTCGGAACCGATGGACACTATGACGTCCATTGTGACGTACTCACCTCAGACACACCAGCCCCCGCTCAGCGACCGGTTCTGGCAGATTCAACACCGAATTGATCACTTTGTGAGCAGATTCACAGTACAGAAACATAAGTTTACATATCGATCACAATCGATGGCGCAGGCCCGGCTGGCCCCCTAGTATTGTAGGACAATAAAAATGACGATCACGTCGAATACGCCAACAACAAGGAAGCGGCAATGCTGGTACGCCTGATTCTAGCCATTGCGTTTATGGGACTTTTGGCCGCGGGCCTTGGTTACCTGCTCTCTGCTGAACGGTCCGGAACCTTTGCCTGGTTCGATACCCCCGGCGCTGAAATACAGAAGACGTCCTCTGAGGCGGCCTTTCAAGGTTCGAAGCCGCCCGAAGGCGATCAACCCGTTGACCAGACTCCACCGCCCCCTTCTGAAGACGCGCTCGGTTTTATGCTTGCCTCCGCAGCGAGCCAGTACGCTGAAAGCACCCGCTATCCGAGTTATTCTGTGCCCCTCTCTTCGAGCCAGGCCAGCGCTTATGCGGGCAACCGGTTTGAGCCTGTGTCGATACCGCTGGGCGAAGGCGGCCAGTTTACTGTCACCCTGGAAAAATACCGTTTCGTCGTTGGGGAACCCATTCTGATCGCCGCCCAGGTCACGGGCCCGCAAGTGGTCTCCGATCGGATGTCAGCGGCGCTTCAGAGGCCAGATCAAAGCACCAGCACCAGAGCCACTCGCCTCGCCAGAGAACAGGGAATGTATCAGGGCAGCATCGAAGCCCCCGAGCAGACCGGCGAGTATCGCCTCCTCGTGGAAGCTAAAATTGATGGCAAAGACCTCCGGCACGTTTCAACCTTAACTGTCGAACCATTCCTTGGGGAGTTCGGAGGCGTTGGCACGGCTCGCATCAACAATAATGACCTGGTAATCCCGGTGACGTTCGATGCCGAGGAGTCTGGTTTTTATCATTTGAGTGCTCAGCTTACTCATCAGGGACAACCACTCGCACAACTCCAGACCGAGCAGCAGCTGGTTGGCGGCGAATCGGTGATTGAACTCAAAGCCCACGGGTCAGTCATTGCCAATCGCTCCATCTCAGGCAAGCTCAAGATTTCCCACCTGCAGATCCGGCGGTTACCCGCCCAGCCGGGAGACAGGACCGATTACGGTTTTGGCCCTGAAGCAGGTTATTCATTCACACCGCCGGACCTGACGTCACTGACAGACACCCCGGCGAGTGACCCGGAATCAGAACAGCGCGCTGCCCTACTGCAAAAGCTGGCAGACAAGTTCTGATCGCGGAACCCCGCGCCGGCCGGACGCCGGGCAGTACCGGTTAACAAGAAGCCCGAACAATGGGCCAGTAACCGGAGAAACGTCTTGCAATAAAAACAAAGCAACAAGACGGAGTTTTTATGAAAACAACAATGAAAAGTGCCTGTAAGGCCGCCCTTACGGTGGCCACAATGACCGGAGGCCTGCTTGCTGGTCAGGCCAGCGCTCAGCTAGCCGGTCATAACGTCATACTGGTTCATGGCTTTCAACAGCAAGATCTGTCGGATCCGCCGGCCAACCTCCAGGAAGTTAAAGCCGCCGGTGAGGATTACTGGCGAACCTTCTGGTTGGCCCGGTCAGATGCACGGATCGACTGGGGAAGCGATGGCCGGGTTGAAGGCGCCATCGCGCAACAGGCCTACCAACAGCTGGAATCCATCAGTAATCAGGGGTTATGTAACGATTACTGCATTGTGGTGTCCCATTCGACGGGCGATCTGGTAACGCGCTATTTGCTGGAAAACCAGGCCCGATGGTTGCAAAACAATGGCCGTCAGCCACTGAAGATACTGGCATCCATTGATTTCTCAGGCGCCGGTGGTGGCACGGAGCTGGCCGATCTGGCATTGAACGTTGCCTATAACGATAGCTGGTACAACTGGCCGCTGAAACAAGCGGTCCGCGCGTTTACCGGTATCAACCCTGAACCCGGCAGCCTCGGTGTCGTGAATGACCTGCAGACCAACGCAGCCAGGAACCTGGCGATCAGCCCCAATAGCATCCCGCGACTGCGGTTTGTGGCCGGTGGCTCGTCTTACGGTGGCATCACCAAGCCGTTTATCGCTGGTACTGACGATGGGGTGGTTCCAACGCACTCGGCTTGCGGTGCGACAACCAGTCAGGGCATCGACTCCTGCTCATCAAGCCTGAGTCTAGCCGGTAAGGTGTCCAGCCAGAACGGTCCGTCTGCGCTGTACTACAACCACTACCCGATCTTAATGAACGAAGGCGCTTCCCACAGCGGTGTTCTGGGCTCCGAGACCGGAAATACCTCGGTGCCGGTTGTGAACAACCGCACCCTGAACGGGCTTCGGGTTGATTTCGCGAGCCGGACCTACAACAAGCGTGCCTGGTGGCAGTGGTGGGGTTCCGGTGACCAGTATGTGGAAGTTCCGGGATCCGCCCAGACCGACATGTCGACGCTGGTCTACTCAACCCTCAATAACTGATCCAAGTCCGCGGTTAGCCACGGAATGGCTTGATGGCTCAGGACGAGCCAACTTTGCCCCGCCCCCTCCCTTCCGACTTGCAGCGTGCTAAACTCGCCGCCTCTCTAATTGGCAGCCCATGCATTTACAGAATCTGCCGACACTCAAGGCTTTTCAATGGCGCTTTCGAACAGCCAAAAATCCGATGCCTTACTGGTCGCCGTCACCCTGATGGCAGCCATCAGCTGGATGTTTTCCAAGGAAGCCGTGTTGCTGATGCCGCCCCTGATGTTTATGGCCATGCGGTTCTTGCTGGCCGGCGGCATTCTCGCCCTGTTTGCCTGGCCGGCTCTCAAGCAACTCAGCGTGGAGCAGCTGCGCCGCAGCGCGGGTGTGGGCCTTGTGTTTGGTATCGCCATGAGTTGCTGGGTCATGGGACTGTTTCACGCCACCCACGTTGGCGAAGGCGCATTTCTTGTCAGTCTCGGGGTGGTCATTGTTCCGATCATCGCTCGTACGGTGTTCAAGGAGCCCCAGCCCGCGAGCACCTGGTTTGCAATCCCGGTTGCGGTGATCGGATTGGCCCTGCTATCTCTGAAAAACGGATTTCGGCCAGAACTGGGGCAACTATTCTTCGTTATCGCCGCGTTCATTTTCGCGCTGTACTTTAACCTCAACCTCCGAGCCGCCACTGCCAGAAACGGTCGCGCCCGCATCCCGACACTTCCCCTCACTGCAATCGCCTTGTTGAGCGTCGGTGGCGTAACGCTGGTCGAGTCGGCGGCTCTGGAACCCTGGCAACCCACATTCAACCAGTTCCCACCTATCCTGGCCCTCTGGATTGCAGCCAGCGCGGTGATCGGAACAGCCGGCCGCTTTCTGGTTCAAACCTACGCCCAGAGCCTCTCAACCCACAGCCATGGTGTCGTTTTCCTGGTACTGGAACCCATCTGGGTCGCGGTTTTCGCGTCCCTGTGGTTTGGCGAGAACATGGTCGCATCCCAGATTGCAGGGTGTGGCCTGATTTTTATGGCGCTGCTCATCAACCGATGGAGCACAATCCGAAACGCCCTGAAAGCCTGGCGAAGAAACCGTAAAAGTGCCTGAAAGTGGTTGACCCCAATAGGGGGAATCAGTATATTTCCACCCCGTTGCAGGACATAGGACCATAGCTCAGTTGGTTAGAGCGCTACCTTGACAT
>CAZWEP010000057.1:0-8184 GCA_964632565.1 uncultured Marinobacter sp.
CTGTCGCTGCAGCAGATTGCGGATCGGGTCGCCGCATTGTCGCGGGACTTGCCGGCCGGTTTGATGGGCCAACAGGATTCAACTCGTGAACTGCGGTCGGTCGAACAACGCCGAAGTCCACAGGGGTTTGAAGACCTTCAGGTGCTGAGCGACAGCAATACCCGGCTTGCCCTGGGCGATGTGGCCCTGATCCGTCAGGAGGCACGGGAAAGACAGGTCACCATGAGCCACGAGGGCTTTCCGGCGGTGGAGCTGCAACTCCAGCGGGCGGAGGAGGGCAACTCCCTGGAAGCGGCCAAAGTGCTGGATCAATGGCTGACTGAAACCCGCCCTACCTTGCCCGCTTCGGTGGGCCTGGAAGTCTATGACGAGACCTGGCAACTGATTGATGACCGGATTTCCCTGCTGATCAAGAACGGTTTTGGCGGTCTGATACTGGTCATCATCCTGTTATACCTGTTCCTGCCCGGGCGTGTTGCCTTCTGGGTCGCGGTGGGTATTCCGACGGCGTTTCTGGCGGCTATGGCAGTGCTCTGGGGCGCCGGTGGTTCGATCAACATGATTTCCCTGTTTGCCCTGATCATGGCGCTCGGGGTGATCGTCGATGACGCCATCGTGGTCGGTGAGGACGCCGATGCCCATGCCCGCATGGGGGAGGAGTCCATCTACGCATCCGAAGGCGCCGCCAAGCGGATGGTCTGGCCGGTATTGGCCTCGTCCCTGACTACGGTGGCAGCGTTTATGCCCTTGCTGGTGGTGGGCGGCGTCATCGGCAACATCCTGGGGGATATCCCTCTGGTGATGATCTGCGTGCTGGTGGCTTCATTGATGGAATGCTTCATTGTGCTGCCTGCCCACCTGCGCCATGCCTTTGTGTCCCGCAAACGTTCATCGCCTGACCGGTCGGATCAGTCTGCTCCTGCAAGCTGGATCACCCGGGTACGCAAGGGATTTGAACAACGTTTTGATCGGTTTCGGGAAGGGCGTTTTCGTGCGCTCTCTCGTTTTACCCTCGAACATCGCGGGATCACCCTGGCCAGCGCCCTGGCGTTGGCGTTGTTAACGATCGGTTTGCTTGCTGGCGGCAGGTTGGGGTTCAACTTCTTTCCAACGCCAGAGCCTTCCATCCTGTATGCAAACGCCAGTTTCGTGGCCGGCACCAATCCAGAGGTGGTCGAAGAGTTCATGGGCGAACTGGAGCAGGCGCTTAATGACACGGAAGAGGCTCTGGGCGGAGATCTGATTCTGCATGCGATGACCAGCTACGGCACTACGAGGGGGGCTCCGGGCACCAGCCGGTCCGGCGACGAGCTGGGCTCCATGCTGATCGAACTGACGCCGTCGGACCGGCGGGACGTTCGGAATCCGGAGTTTATCCGGCAGTGGCGGAGCCGACTCACCTTGCCGGCGGGGATCGACAGCCTCAACATTTCCGAGCGTCAGTCGGGGCCCCCGGGACGTGATGTGAATGTCCGGCTGACATCTGAGGATGCGCTGGACCTTAAGCAGGCGGCGGAGTCTCTGACCGAATCCCTGGCGACGCTTCCCGGCGTGTTGGACACCGAAGACGATATGCCCTGGGGTCGCGAACAGTTGATCTATCAGGTCAGTGCTCACGGCAAAGCGCTCGGGCTGACTACCAACGATCTGGGCCGTCAGTTGCGGGCCGCCTTTGATGGCCGCATCGCGCAGATCTACCAGGACGGGCGTGACGAAGTGGAAGTGCGGGTGCAGTTGCCGCGTTCGCAGAGGGAGCGCATTTCTACCCTGTCCCGCTTGACGATCCGGGTACCGGATGGGCGCTTTGTGCCCCTTACCCAGGTGATGAATCTGGATTATCAGCAAGGCTTCCAGGCGCTTCGCCATGCGGAAGGCGAGCTGGCGGTGGAGGTGACCGCGTCACTGAATACCCGCATCAGTACGACAGACCAGATTCTTGCCAGCCTTGAGGAGAACGTGCTTCCGGATCTGGCGCGCCAGTACAATCTTCATTACAGCTTTGAGGGCCGATCCGCGGACCAGCGCGAAACCCTCGACGATATGCGGACGGGGCTGATGATTGGCCTTGGCCTGATGTACGTGGTGCTGGCCTGGGTGTTTGCATCCTGGAGCCTGCCCCTCATTGTTATGGCCATCATTCCGTTCGCGCTGGTCGGCGCGCTGATTGGCCACTGGCTGATGGGGCTTCAGCTCACTATTTTGTCGTTGTTTGGCCTGTTCGGGTTGTCAGGCATTGTGGTCAATAACGCGATCATCCTCGTAGCTTTCTATAACCAGCAGCGGGCCAAGGGGTTGGGCATTAACGATGCCCTGAACGAAGCGGCGGTCCAGAGGGTGCGGGCCGTCCTGCTGACTTCCCTGACCACGATTGGTGGCCTCCTTCCGCTGCTGTTTGAAACCTCATTGCAGGCCCAGTTTCTGATACCCATGGCGACTTCCATTGCGTTTGGCCTTGGGTTGTCGACACTGCTGGTGCTGGCGGTGATTCCCGCCCTTCTGTCTTATCTGGAACAATTTCGGGAGTGGCGGGCTGTCCGCTTCGGCAGTGAGGGGAATCTGACGTCCTGAACGGAGTCCTGAATGATCGAGACCGTGGTGTCGACAGACCGGCTGACCAAGAATTTTCAGAGTGGCAACGAGTCCGTGAAGGTTATCCGGGACCTGTCTCTGCGGGTATCTCCCGGTGAGTCGCTTGCAGTGCTGGGGCGCTCCGGTTCGGGCAAAAGTACCCTGCTGAACATGCTGTGCGGCCTGGTGCTGCCGGATGCCGGATCGGTGACCGTGTCCGGGCACAGCTTCAAGGCATCCGAGCCGGCAAAGATTGCCGATGCCCGGTGGGCCGCCCTGCGCAAACAATCCCTCGGTGTTGTCTTCCAGGAAGCGAACCTGATGCCGGCGCTCACACTGCTGGATAATGTCCGGTTACGGGCCTCCCTTGCGGGGCGGTCTGACGGTCGCGAGCAGGACTGGCTCGAGCGATTGGGCGTGGGGCCGCAAGCGCTTCGGTTCCCTGATCAGGTGTCGGGAGGACAGCGGCAGCGAGCCGCCCTTGCCATGGTTTTCGCTATGACCCCAACGGTGATTCTGGCGGACGAACCTACCGGGAGTCTGGACCGACACACCGCGGATGCGGTGACCGATTGCCTGTTCGAGGTTCAGCAACAAACCGGCTGCGCGTTGATTCTGGCGACCCATGACGTTGATCTCGCAGAGCGTTGTGACCAGCGCCTGGAACTTGGCGAGGACCGCTGACGCCATGCTTGTCAGGGCCATGCTCAGCCACTACCGGCGTCACCCCATGCAGCTTGGCTCCCTGGCCATGATGATCATGGTCGCAACGGTACTGTGGACCGGGGTGGCGGAGTTGACGAGCCAGGCGGAACGCAGTCTGGAGATGTCGGAATCGGCTGTCTCTGTCCGTCAGCAAGTGGTTCGGCACGACGGCCAGCCGGTCACCGTTGAAGACTTCGTTGTACTTCGCCGCGCTGGATACTGTGTTGCGCCCTGGGTCGAGGCTCCCGCCTCCGCAGTGTCTGACCCGGCATCCAGAGCGAGCGGGCAGGTGATCGGCATCGACCCCCTGGCAATGGCCTGTCTGGACGACTCTGGAGAAAGCTCGCAGACGGGCGAGCTGAATGGAGAACCCTTTATCGACCTCAGCCGGGTGACGCCCGGCATCGGTACGTTTTCGCTGCTCATTCGGGACGATCACGACCCCCTGCCCGAGGCTTACATGGCCAGGGAGGTACAGGGTAATCCCCAGACCGGAGAGCTCGCCGACAGTTTTCTGCTGAACCTGGATGCGCTGAGCGTGCTGGTGCTGTTGATCACCGGCCTTCTGGTGCGCAGCGTCTATCACCTGGGCCTGGCACAGCGGCGAGGAAGCTTCGCTTTGCTCAGGCGCTTCGGGGTGACTGATAGCCAGATCCAGCGTCTGCTGGCTGCGGAATTAGTGCTTCTTACCTTGGTGTCAGTGTTGCCTGGTGTGTTGATCGGTCATTGGCTGGCGACGGTTCTGGGGGCCGGTTTTGGCCAGGCGATGGGGAGCCTGTTTGACGTCACGCTGTACGCTGGGGACGGGCAACTGTCGGTGCGCGGTTGGTCGGCGTTGCTGATGACCGCATTGGTATTGGTGGTTTGTCTGGTGGATCGCTGGTTGCCAGACCGGGCGCTGGGTGCTCGCGACTCCGGCGGTTGGATGAAATTGTCCGGATGTGTGGCCCTGGTAGGCCTTGCATTGGTGGCCATCTCCGTCAATCTGGTACTGGTGTTTGTCGGCGTTGCCCTGGTGTTTATTGGTATCGGTGGGCTGACACCGGGTGTCCTGTCCCGTTTGGCGGCGACCCGGGCGAGATCGACGTCAGCGCAGCAGGATGGCTCGGAAATGTCGATGATGGCCCACTGGCGCTATCGTGAACTGGGCGTCATGGTGCGCAGGCTTGCCCTTCCTCTGGTTGCCCTGCAATTTGCGGTCGCCGCTGTTCTGGCAATTCAGGCTCTGGTGACAACCTTTGAAGATACCTTTGACGTCTGGCTGGGCCAGCGTCTTTCTGCAGATTACTACGTGGAAATGCCCCAGGACGCCGAGACCAAAGCAACGCTCACGTCTCTGGCGTTAATGAAGTCGTTGGGGCATTGGCACATGGTCATTCGGGGCGGTGCACGGGTGTTCGGAACCGCTTCCGAGGACAGGGCGCCTTCTTCCGTCGACGTCTTGGCTCTGACACCGTTCACGCCTCTGGTGACTGATTGGACATTACTGTCTGCGATAGAAGATCCCTGGGAAGCCCTGCAAAGTAACGGTGTCATGGTGAACGAGCAGCTCGCGCGTCGTATGTCGCTGACGGTCGGAGATAGCCTGCGCACGGAGATTGCGGGTCAGCGTCTGGAACGCCTTGTGGCGGGAATTTACGCCGATTACGGTCGTCCCGCAGGAGAGATATTATTGCCGTATGAGGCGCTGCCAGCGGGTTTCGATTCTCGTTTTCGTAGCCTTTCCGTCAACTCGGACGAGCGCGGTCTGGGAGAGACGCTGGCCAAGCTTCGGCAGGTGTGGGGCGCTGAAGATATTCAATATCGGGACAACGGAAGCATCCGAACCCTGGCCTCGAATGTCTTCGCCCAGACGTTCCTGCTTACCCGGGCGATCAGTGTTTTGACGTTGGTGTTGGCCTCGGTATCTCTGCTGGTAATGAGTTGGGTGTTTTTCTCGACACGCGGCTGGTACTTCCAGTTGTTGACCATCTGGGGGCTGTCCCGTCGGAGTGTGCAAAACCAACTGCGTCGCCTGGCGGCAACGCTGACCCTGTCCATCACGGTGGCCGCTCTCCCGTTAGGCATCTGGCTAACCTGGGTTCTGGTGAGTCGGATCAATCCACTGGCTTTCGGCTGGTCCTTGCCCATGGCGGTCTATCCCCTTTTCTGGCTGGAACTTGCCGCCCTGGCCGCCTTGGTTGGTCTCGCGACCGCCGCACTGATGAACAGAACCCTCGCCGGCCAGCCCGATACTTCACAGAATCCCGGCGCCAACCTGATGGCCGGAGGCGAACGATGACCCGATGGATACCGATGTTGACTCTGTTGTTGATGGGCGGCTGTTCTGAGCCATCAGGAGACGATGGTGGCGGATTTGCCGGGCTGGCTACCGAGGTGGATGCCGTTGATGAGGCGGATTTTGCGCAACCGGCTGCCGGAGATCGTCTCAGCTTTCCCGCGGATTTTGGGGCTCATCCGAAGCACCGAATTGAGTGGTGGTACCTGACCGCCAATCTGGAAACCTCTGATGGCGAGCCCCTGGGGCTGCAGTGGACGCAATTCCGGCAGTCACTCAAACCCCGATCGCCGTCGGAAGCCTCCCCCGTTGCCTCAAAGTGGCCATTGGAGGCTGTTTGGATGGCGCACGCCGCCGTGTCTTTCAAGCAGCAGCATGTGTTCGAGGAGCGGCTCGCCCGCGCGGATGTCGGTCACGCCGGTGTCGTGGCGGAGCCGTTCGAGGTCTGGCTGGACGACTGGTTGCTGCGTGCAGTCTCGGGTGACACCTGGCGGCTTTCGGTTGATGGAGATCACTGGGCCTACGATCTGCAATTGCATCTCAAGCGCGAGCCTGTGGCCCATGGCCGTGATGGGTTCAGCGCCAAGTCCCGGGACGGCCAGGGGTCGATGTATTTCAGCCTGGTGGATCTGGCGATTGAGGGAACGGTGACATTGCAGGGCAAGACCCACACCGTAGAGGGCACGGGCTGGTTTGATCGGGAGTGGAGCAGTCAGTTGCTCAAGGCCGGTCAGAAAGGGTGGGACTGGTTTGCCGTTCATCTGGACGACGGCCACAAGCTGATGGCGTTCCGGCTTCGGGAAGCGGAAGAAGATTTTCTGTCGGGCAGCTGGATAGCCCCCGACGGCACGGTGACCGCGCTGGAGCCGGGCGATCTCGACATAGCGGTAGCGGCCCGCAGAGCGGTCAACGCAGGCCAAGTGCCCGATCAGTTCCGTGTGACGATACCGGCGCGCGGCGTTGACCTGGTGATTGAGGCACCGGAGGGCATTTACTGGAACGACGGGCTCTTTCCCTATTGGGAGAGCCCGGTGTCAGTCAGCGGATCTCACTCGGGTGTGGGCTACATGGAGCTGACCGGATACCGCGACTGAGATTATCAGGCTCAGCGAATCATCGGCGGGTTCAGGTCATTGAAAAGATGCTGAATGCCCTGATGCCACTGGGCGCGAAGCTGGTGGAAGTAATCATTATGCTCGTCTACCCGGTCAATAAAGCAGGGCTTTAGCTCGTCGGTGCGGTAAATGGCCACATCCAGCGGCATGCCCACAGACAGATTGCTTTTCATGGTCGAGTCGAAAGAGATCAGTGCGCACTGGTACGCCCGCTCCAGAGGCGTGTCGTACTTCATGATGCGGTCAAGAATGGGCTTTCCGTATTTCGACTCACCGATCTGGAAGTAAGGCGTCTCTTCGGTGGCCTCGATGAAATTCCCCTCGGGGTAGACGTTGAATAGTCGTGGCTTTTCACCCCGAATCTGACCGCCCAGAATCAGCGAGCAGCTAAAATCCACGTGGTTGATCTTGCCGTCAGGATTGTCGCGCTGAATGACTTCCCGCATGGTCTTGCCCAGCAATTCTGCAGTCTCGAACATGGAGGTGGTATTCAGCAGGTTGGGTTCATCCTCGCTGCAGCGCTTTTCCAGCAGGCTGATCACACTCTGGCTGGTGGCCAGGTTGCCCGCCGACAGAATGACCAGTTCCCGTTCGTCCGCCTGCTCGAAGACGTGCATTTTGCGGAAGGTGGAAATCTGATCAAACCCGGCATTGGTGCGGGAATCGGATGCGAAAACGAGCCCTTCTTTCAGTCGCATCGCCACACAGTAAGTCATAAACAGCAACCCTCGGATCAAAACAGAACGACGCCAGTTTACTCTGTTTTGAAAGGAAAGCATGTTATTGAATGCATCAATTCATGCCTTTTTATTGATTGCTTCCTGCCATAGTAACCCACGCCTTGGTGCTCAGTGTTTCCAGCCCGCCGCCACTGCGCATGCCACGAACCGGGGCTGCGTCGCGGTAATCCAGACCGGTCGCCAGTTTGATGTGGCTTTCGGCCACGTTGAGCAGATTGACCACGTCGAAGGTGTGCCAGTTGTGGCCTAGCCAGGCCTCGGCCCAGGCGTGGGTAGCCAGGTGGTCGTCGCTGTCGGTGTGAATGTACCCGCTCACGTACCGCACGGGCACGCCAATGTACCTGCAGCAGGCGATGAACACGTGCGTATGGTCCTGGCAGACGCCCTTTTTATCGTCAAAGGCCTCGGCCGCTGTGTGGGTGACGGTGGTGGCCCCGGGCACGAATTGGATCCGCTCCAGGATTTTGTTCATCATCCGCACCAGGCTTCGCTTGTTGGGCGAAAACTGACTGGCGAATTGCTTGATCGGTTTGCTGGCCTCGGTCAGCGGCGTTGGCCGCAAAAACACTTCCGGAGGAAACGGTGTGTCATCCTTGGTCAGCGGTTTACCAGTCAGATCCACCAGGCCCTCAGCCGTCAGGGTGATGGTCTTCAGCGGTTTGTCCGTTGTCATCACCGTGACCTGATTGCCGAAACCGTCGGTCATGTTGCTGGTGTCACCGGGCGTCTTCAGATTCCATTCAAGGATGCGCTGCTGGGGCGTATTTCGCGGCGTCAG
>CAZWEP010000057.1:8284-16314 GCA_964632565.1 uncultured Marinobacter sp.
TCCAGCACCAGCAGCTCGACGACATTCATCGGTAGCAGGTTGTGACCATAAATCTGCTGGTATGCCTCAAACGCTGCCAGCGAGTGAAGCAAAGCCGTCCATTCGAAGAAGGATTGCGTGGCCTGGTCTTCCTGGGATTTTGACGCCATCTGGTGACGAATATCGAGTACCCGAGCCGTGGTATCGGCCCGCTCAATGAAGGTGCCCAGCCGCAGGAAATGAAACGCGTCTGTCCGCAGCAGCGTGCCGTAGGCGGCGCCGCGGAAGACGTGGGATCTCGCTCGGGTCCAGTCAAACACCTGGCTGGCATTGGACTCGGTCACGCCCCGCTCCCGCAACTCTTTCATTTCCATCCAGGACAGATTGATGCTTTCCCAGACGTCTGCAGACAGATTGCCTCTGACCTGCAGGGCATTGTCACGGGCACTGCGAATGATGCTGAATACGCTGGAGGAATGACGATCGTCCAGCAGCAGGAAATCGATCAGGTTCTGCGGGGTGATGTCACCATACAGCCGCAGGAACTCGTCGCGGGTTCCGGTGACCAGCAAGGGCACAGATAGCTGTTCCTCACGGTCTTCCGGAACGTCAATCAATGCCATGGTAAGGCTGACGTCCAGTAGACGTGCCTGAGATTCGGCCCGCTCGAGGTATCGGGCCATCCAGAACAGACTCGATGCGGCGCGGCTCAGCATGGGTCGCCCTCCAGAACCCAGGTGTCTTTGGTGCCTCCTCCCTGGGAAGAGTTTACGACCAGCGATCCCTCTTTGAGAGCGACGCGAGTCAGGCCACCGGGCACCATCTGGATTTTCTTGCCACTGAGTACAAAGGGTCTCAGGTCAAGGTGCCGCGGCGCTACGCCTTCATCCACAAAGGTGGGGCAGGTAGAAAGACTGAGCGTCGGTTGCGCAATGTAGTGGTGAGGCTTGGCCTTCAACAGATCCCGGAAATGGGCCATCTCTTTCTTGGTGGCCTTGGGACCGATGAGCATGCCATAACCGCCTGCGCCCTGGGCTTCTTTGACTACCAGTTCTGGCAGATGATCCAGCACGTACTTGAGGTCCTTGGGCTTGCGACACTGCCAGGTGGGCACGTTCTTCAGAATCGGTTCCTCGTTCAGGTAGAAGCGGATCATGTCGGGCACGTAGGGATAGATGGATTTATCATCAGCCACTCCGGTACCCATGGCGTTCGCCAGTACCACGTTGCCGCTGCGGTAGGCGGCATAGAGACCGGGCACTCCGAGCATAGAGTCCGGGTTTCCGGCCAGTGGGTCCAGGAAGTCGTCGTCGACGCGACGGTAGATGACGTCGACCTGCTGGGGGCCGACCGTGGTCTTCATGTAGACGCAGTTGTTGCGGACGAAAAGATCCGGGCCTTCCACCAGTTCAACGCCCATCTGACGAGCAAGGAACGCGTGCTCAAAATAGGCACTGTTGAAGCGTCCGGGCGTGAGCACCGCCACCGTCGGGTTCGGCTTCAGCGAGGCGGCCCGCAAGGTTTCACCCAGCAGTGTCGGGTAATGGTCCACCGGCGCAACGGGCGCTTCGGCAAACAGCTCCGGAAACAGTCGCATCATCATGCGACGGTTTTCCAGCATGTAGGAGACGCCACTCGGACATCGAAGGTTGTCTTCCAGCACGTAGAAGTCACCGTCGTTGTGCCGGATCAGGTCAATGCCCGCAATATGGGAGTACAAGTTACGGGGCAGCTTCAGATCCTGCATGCCGGGTTGGTACTGGGGGTTGGCGAATACCTGCTCGGCACTGATCACACCCGCTTTTACAATATCGAAGCCATGGTAGATGTCGTAAAGGAAACGGTTGAGCGCCTGGACCCGCTGTCGGAGGCCGGTTTGCAGCGTGTGCCAGTCCGCCGCTGAAATGACCCGCGGGATCAGGTCGAACGGAATCAGTCGGTCAGCGCCCTGATCTTCACCGTAGACGTTGAAGGTAATGCCGAGCCTCTGAAACAATACATCCGCTTCACGGCGTTTTTCAGCAATCAGTCCCTCATCCGAATTAATCAGCCAGTTTTCGAGGGGGCGGCAATGCGGTCGAACTCGATTGTCTTCATCAAACAGTTCGTCATACAGGCCGTCTCCCGGCGTCTGGATCAGCATGTTTTAACCACTCTTTTCGATCGGCGTCGAGATGACGCGCCTACTGTTATTTTTAAGACTGTTATTTTTAAGAACATCAGCAAACGGTGGGCCAGCATTGCCTAATCAGCGTCGGGGCCTGTTATCAAGTAAAGGAGGCGAGGGAATGTCTGTCAAAAAGTGCGAGTCCGTGGTGCGCGAGGGTCAGGTCGCGTCAAAACGGTGCATTTGTGGTGGGTGGATGGAAAGGCTTGAGCAGCAGGAGGAACAGGAAAACGGAGGCCCGTCGGCCCCCGTTTTTTTGAGCAACCTGGTTACTCCATGGAGGTTGCACCAATCCGATGGACGCTCAGGTCGGCACCGTTGAATTCCTCTTCCTCGGTCAGACGGATGCCGGAAACAGATTTCACAACCCCGTAAACTATCAGGCCGCCGATAAAGGCCACGGCGACGCCGGCAATAGATCCGATAATCTGTGACATCAGGCTGACACCGCCGAGGCCGCCCAGGGAAGCCTGGCCAAAGATGCCGCAGGCAATCGCACCCCAGACACCACAGACGCCGTGAAGCGGCCACACACCCAGCACGTCGTCCAGGCGCTCAATACGATCCTGTGCCCAGTCGAACAGGAACACGAAGATGGCACCGGCAACGCCACCGGTAATCAGGGCGCCAACCGGATGCATCAGGTCGGAACCGGCACAGACGGCAACCAGGCCGGCCAGCGGGCCGTTGTGAATGAAGCCCGGGTCTTTACGGCCGAGGACCATGGCGACCAGAATGCCGCCTACCATGGCCATCAGGCTGTTGACGGCGACAAGGCCGCTGATGCCATCCAGAGTTTGCGCAGACATCACGTTAAAGCCAAACCAGCCGACGGTTAGAACCCATGCGCCCAGCGCGAGGAAGGGGATGCTGGAGGGTGCGAAGGCCACCACGCGGCCGTTGCGGTAGCGACCGTTGCGAGCACCGAGTAACAAAACCGCCGCAAGCGCGATCCAGCCACCGACGGCGTGCACCACGACAGAGCCTGCGAAGTCATGGAAAGATGCACCAAATTGAGACTCCAGCCAGGCCTGGAATCCGTAGTTGCCATTCCAGATCAGACCTTCGAAAAACGGGTAAACCACGCCGACGATGACGGCGGATGCAATCAGCATCGGGTAGAACTTCGCTCTTTCGGCAACGCCGCCGGAGACAATGGCGGGAATGGCCGCGGCAAAGGTCATCAGGAAGAAGAACTTGACCAGTTCATAGCCGTTGGCAGCCGTCAGTTCGCTCGCGGCCGTCAGAAAATGGCTGTCGTAGGCAACGTAGTAGCCAACGAAAAAATACGCCACGGCCGAGACGCCGAAGTCGGTCATAATTTTAACCAGGGCGTTGACCTGGTTCTTGTGTCGCACCGTGCCCACTTCAAGGAAGGCAAAGCCGGCGTGCATGGCCAGTACCATGATGGCACCGATCAGGATAAACAGCGTGTTGGCGCTGTCAGTCAGGGTGTGTACTGCACTCGTGATATCCACGTTTGGATCTCCTGCATGATGGAACAGTCAGCCTCTTCGGGCTGTTGTGCGTTTAAAGTGTGCAATTTAAGCAATGTATGTTCCAAAATAAGGCATTTTGAGTGCTGTCAGGCGATAGGGAGGAAGTGAGGGGAAGTCTCGAAGCGGTTTTTGCGCTTATACGCACTAATATAGTGCGCTAAGAGGGTAAATGATTAATTGTGGTGCGTTACCAGTTTATGGAGGGTGTCTCTGTTTCCATTTCTGATCTCAACTTGCCCTCGGGTTCACTACTATCCGGAGAGCCGATCAATTCGCGGAGGCGGATGACCTGCTCATCAACGCTGTCCGACAGATCGATGATGATCTCAACCCGGCGATTCTTGGCTCGGTTGTCTGTAGAAGTGTTCGGAACCCGGGGTTGGGTGTCGGCGAGGCCGGTGACGCGAACTCGTTCTGCCTCAAGACTGTCTCTGGCGAGGAGAACATTCGCTACGGCCGCAGCGCGAGCGGCAGAAAGATCCCAGTTGCTGGCAAATCGTCCGTTGCGAATGGGAACGTCGTCGGTATGGCCCTGGATAGCCAGGTTTCCGGGCATATCGCCGAGCACTTCAGCCATGTCGAGCAACAGCCCCTCAAACTCGTAGGTAACCTCTGCCGAGCCCGAGGGGAAAGAGCCTTTTTCCTCGATGCGGATTACGATTCGCGCCTGCTCCTGTGACACGTCGATTCGGCCATCGGCGACCGCGGTTTCCAGCACAGAGAGAATGTTCTCAACGCGCTCGTCCATCTTTTCCTGAACGGCCTCAGCGACGGCTTGCTCTTCCGGGCTTTTCAGTGTTTCCAGTTCGGGTTCTTCCGTGGTGGTTGTCTGGCGAACCTCATTGACCACTGTCGGTTCCGGCGGTGCCGGTGAGAAGCTGTCAAAGATGGGGCTGGTGCCCTCCGGTATTTCCAGCGCCGGCACGTCGCGCTGAACACCGAATGCCTGGGAGAGCTCTCCGGCAATCTGCTTGAACTTTTGAGCGTCGATTTCCGAGAACGACAGCAGTAACACGAAGAAGCACATCAACAATGACATCAGGTCGGCAAAGGTGACGACCCATGCCGGGATGCCTGGTTTTTCTTCTTCCGGAATCTCTTCCACGGTATCCGCCGCTCCTGTTGCCCCGCCTGCTAGCCGGTTGCCTCTTCGGCCTGCCCCTGCATCGCTCGCTGTTTTGGCGTCAGGTAGCTGGACAGCATCTGTTCAACCACCCGCGGATTGGTGCCCTCTTTAATGGCGACAAGTGCATCAATGTACAGAGATTGCAGGCGCGCCTCCTCGGTCATGCGAAGGGACAGTTTGTCGGCAATTGGCGTCGCAATCATCGTGGCGATCATGGCGCCATAGAGCGTGGTGAGCAGGGCAACCGCCATCGCTGGGCCGATCGACTTTGGATCGTCCATATTGGAGAGCATCTGCACGAGCCCGATCAGGGTGCCAATCATACCCATCGCTGGGGCAACATCGGCCATTGCCGTGAACACTTTTGCGCCGGAGCGGTTGTGGTCGAGGGTGGTAAGGCGCTCTTTGTTCAGTAGTTCCTTGATGGTTTCGCCCTCGTGGCCATCCACCAGCAACTGGATGCCCTTGCCCAGGAAGGGTGACGACACCTCGCGGTCTTCCAGGCCCAGAACGCCCTGCTTGCGGGCAACCTGCGCCACTTCAACCAGCTCTTCAATGCTGGCAATCATGTCCGGTAGTTTGAATTTGAAGGCTCGCACAGCGGCTTTGAAGGCGCCAAAAAACTGCGCGAAGCTGAACTTTGAAAGTACCACCAGCAAAGTGCCTCCGACCACGATCAGCAGTGATGCTGGGTTCAGAAAGACTTGTGGTGAAGTGCCGAGCACAACGGCAGAGGCAATGAGAAGGCAGGCGCCAACCAGACCGATCAGGGTTGCGAAATCCAAGTGTCCTCCTCTTTTTGTTCTTTCCAGGCTGCATAGCGTAGCAGGTCAGATTCCACCATGCGCAGGCACAAGGCGACGACGCCCGCATCGTCCACCAGTCCAAAGCCCAGTATCAGGTCCGGTATGACATCCAGTGGGTTGAGGACGTAAATAAGCGCGCCTGCGATGGCGGCTATGCTTTTCCAGGGCACTTCGCGGTAATGGCCTTGCCAGTAATCCTGCAACATGGAAAACATCAGTTTGATGTCACCGCTAAAACGTTCGAGTTTGCCGCTGCTGCGAACCTTTTCCTCAATCGCTTTCTGTCGAGACAGCAGATCACCCACGTCTTCCCGGTGGACGTTGCCTGCCTCACGGTCCAATGCCCGCTTTGCTTTTTGGTCGTTAAAGACGGCCATTACCCTTCCCCTGGAACGGTTGAGAGTTGCTTATGATCTCCCAGAGTGCCGATAAAACCAAGGGTTAGAGAGTGACCATCCATGTTGTTTATACTCGGCGAATGGCTGAATTCGTGAAAAGAAACACAACCGCCTATCCGGACGCCCTTGAGCGCGAAGCCGAAGGGCTTGAGCTATTGGCAGAAGCGTTGAGCACCTCTGCCGCGACCAGCGAAGGCACCGATAGTCAGATGCTTCGAGTACCGACCGTATTGTCCGTGACGGAGGCTGAGCTGGTGTTGCCTCGCATCGAATGTGGGTCGTCTACTGGCGCGGCCATGCGGGCTTTAGGGCAGGGCCTGGCCCGCCTGCATCGCTTACCACAACCCAGATACGGTCTGGCAAATGACAACATGATTGGCCTGGCTCGGCAGCTCAACCGATGGTGCGACGACTGGGGTGAGTTTTTTGTGCAGGATCGTTTGCGGGTTCAGATCGAACGAATGACCGACAGCCGCGTGCGCGAGGAATTCCGCGAAGCGCTGGATGCAAAGGCCTCAGCCCTTAAAGATTTTTTGAACACGCACTGCGACCAGCCCAGCCTTTTACACGGCGATCTCTGGTCCGGCAATGTACTTTTCGATGGACAAGGACCATGGCTGATTGATCCAGCAGTGTACTGCGGTGATCGGGAAGCCGATATTGCGATGACCGAGCTTTTCGGCGGTTTCTCAGCCGATTTTTACCAGGCCTACGACCAGGTTTATCCGAGATCGTCGGTCTATCCGACAAAACGTGCCATCTACAATCTTTACCACACGCTAAACCACTACAATCTGTTCGGTTCAGGCTACCTCGGTGCCTGTCGCAAAAATCTGGAAGTAATCCGGGCACTTCGCTGAACCGGGGGTAGCCTAACGTTTATACTGCGTTGGACAGTAGCCCCGCAGGACGCCTTTGGGGCGTAAGGCACGGTGTTTGGTTTTGCGGCCAGTGACCCGTTTGCGCCAGAGGCGGAAACTGGCGGGTTTCAAAGAACGTCTCATCACCTTGATCACTTCTTTTTCCGGCAGCCCATACAGGGCTTCAATGGCCTCAAACGGGGTGCGATCTTCCCAGGCCATTTCGATGACCCTAGAAAGGTCAGATTCGGACAGTTCGGACTTGCTCATGGTAATTCGACTGGTTGTGACATTCGTTCAGAATGTACGGTATTCGCGCTGCCTGGATTTTGGATGGCAATAAAAAAGGCGCCTTGAGGCGCCTTTTTGCGGTAGGACCTGTCATTACTTGCGCTTGCGACCCAGCATAAGGCCGGTCAGCCCGAGACCGAACAGAGCCAGAGCGCCCGGCTCAGGAACGGTTGCAAACGCATGGTTGTCGGTTTCAAAGGCATACTGTGTGCTGGTCAGTCGAACTTCGTCAATCAGCTCGCTGCCAAAGAAGAAATTGATGTAACGGTTGCTGGTGCCGGCAGTCTGGTTGCCGTTGGCGGTGCCAGGAATGTAAGTGGCAATTTCGGTGCCGGTGAAGCTGTCCACGACGATGCCATCGAGCAGGAATGACAGCGTGTTGTAGGCATCGATGGAGCCCCAGTAAAGGCCAAAGTAGTTGGCGGTGGTGCCCAGAGTCAGGCTGGCGGTACCGTTGGACGAGGGATTTGGTACTGACAGGTATTCGCTGGTGGTTCCGGCTGGTTGTGCGTATTGACCACTCACCGAGCCCTGGACGATGTCGAAATCGCCGGTGCAACTGGCATAAGCGCCGCAGGTGTCGTCATTAAAATCGACAACCGTCGCTCCCAGCACGTCCGTTGTGGTGACTCCCTCACTGGAAGCGGTGATTACCAGAGCGTTCGCGCTTCCGGCAAAAAACAGGGCGACCAGCGTGCTGGCCAGTCGGTAAACAGGGTTTGAAAAACGCATCGAATGACCTCTATCAGTACAAGCGGGTGAATAATATTCCGTCATGTACAGTTACTAAGCAGGTAGAGTGCCACTCTAAGAAAGACTATTTAATTCAGTTTGTTGTGATCATTCGGTTTCTGGAAAACTGACAAGGTGTAAATAAACCTGACGCCAATTTTCGATGACGGTG
>CAZWEP010000058.1:0-15952 GCA_964632565.1 uncultured Marinobacter sp.
ACCTGATCTGCCTTTCTAATTGGTAGCGGGGGCTGGATTCGAACCAACGACCTTCGGGTTATGAGCCCGACGAGCTACCAGACTGCTCCACCCCGCATCAAACTGGTGGTTAACCGGGGGTCGCCCGATCAACGTGCGCGTATACTAAGGATTCGCTTGTGGAGTGTCAATCCATATTTTCGAAGAGATCCGCCGGAAATTCCAGTTCCGCTGCCACTTTCTGTTCGTTCATGCCGACGGATTCGATGGCTTCCTGAACCGGGCGGAATGAGCGGCGGTGGTGGCGGGTGGCGCCCAGGCGATTCAGGGCTTCCAGGTGCACTGGCGTCGGGTAGCCTTTGTGGCCAGCGAAGCCGTATTCCGGGAACTGTTCGTGCAGTTCCAGCATCTCGCGGTCACGGGTGACCTTGGCAATGATGGACGCGGCGCTGATGGCTTCGACTCGGCTATCGCCCTTCACCACCGGTTCTGACGGCCAGCGCCATTTGGGGCAACGGTTGCCGTCCACCAGCACGTATTCTGGTGGCACTGCCAGGCCGTCGACGGCCCGTGTCATGGCGGTCATGGTGGCCTGATAGATGTTCAGCCTGTCGATTTCGTCGGCCTCGCAGCGGCCCAGGCTCCAGGCCTTGGCCTTTTCCAGGATTTCTTCATACAGCGCTTCGCGGCGCTTTTCGGTGAGCTTTTTGGAATCCGCCAATCCGGCGATGGGCCGGTTCTCGTCGAGGATCACCGCTGCCGTGACCACCGCACCGACCAGCGGCCCGCGCCCGACTTCGTCCACGCCCGCCAGGAGCGACCCTGTGTAGGCGCATTGGAAGGGTGGCAACGGTGGCTTCGCCATCAGAGTCGCCCTCCGATCAGGTCGGAAATGGCTTCGGCCGCCTGCTCGTCGGCGTTCTGCCGCAGGCTGCCGTGAAGTTCGGCAAAGGCGGCTTTGAGATCGGCCCGCTTTTCCCGGTTTTCGAGGCCTTCCAGAACCGCTTTTCCCAGGCTTTCGGGTGTCGCGTCGTCCTGCAGCAACTCGGGCACCAGCTCTTTCTGCGCCAGCAGGTTTGGCAAGGCAACGTGGGTCAGTTTGACCAGCCGCGAGGCGATGGCGTAAGTGAATCCGCTAAGGCGATAGCCAACCACCATGGGCTTTTTCAGCAGCATGGCTTCCAGGGTCGCCGTTCCGGAGGCCAACAGCACTACGTCCGACGCCGCCATCACCTCCCGGGACCGCCCGCGCACGATGGTCACCGGCAGCTTCACTTCCAGCGCATCCACCAGCTCACGCACCTGCTTTTCACGCTCACGGTTCACACAGGGGATGGCCAGCTGAAGATCGGGGCGGCGTTCCTGTATCCAGCGCGCCGCTTCCAGAAACAAGCCACCGAGTCGCTCCACTTCCCCGCCCCGGCTTCCCGGGAGAATCGCCAGCACGGGCTTATCTTCATCCAGGCCGAGGCTTCGGCGCGCAGCGGGCGTGTCGGGTTCCATGGGGATGCGGTCTGCCAGGGGATGCCCGACAAACCTCACGGGCACCTGATGCTCTTCGTAGAAACGCGCTTCGAAGGGGAAGAGCGTCAGCATCAGGTCGATGGATTTGGCGATCTTGAAGATGCGTTTCTGCCGCCACGCCCACACGGAGGGGCTGACGTAGTGAGCAGTCAGCATGCCGGCTTCCCGGCAACGCCGTTCAACACCCAGGGTGAAGTCCGGTGAATCGATGCCGATGACGACGTCCGGCCGGTTACCGAGGAAATAATCCATCAGCCGGGCGCGGATCTGGAAGAGTTCACGGAGGCGGCCCAGCACTTCGACCAGGCCCATCACAGACAGGCGCTCCATGGGCACCAGGGAGTGAAAGCCCTCGGCGATCATTTCTTCGCCACCGATACCCACGAAGCGGGCGTCTGGATAACGTTTGCGGAGGGATCGGATCAGTCCTGCGCCCAGGATGTCGCCGGACGCTTCTCCAGCCACGATGCCAAAAACCGGTGCTCGGCGGCGGGCAGGCTGGATGGAGGCATGTTCCGTCACCAGAGTCTTTTCCTTACTGTGGTTATCGGATGATGCCGCGGTCGGAATTCTTCAGAGAATCAATCAGAGGCGCTACCTCAGGAACATCCTGGTAGGCTTTTTCCAGCTCCTCGACGGCCTGCGCGGTCGTCAGACCCTGCCGGTAGATGGTTTTATAGGCGCGGCGCAGAATGGTCAGCACGTCTTTGCTGAAGCCGCGGCGGCGTAGGCCTTCCACGTTCATGCCGAAGGGCTGGGCCGACTGGCCACTGGCCATCACGTAAGCCGGAATATCCTTCAGGACGATGCTGCCACCGGCGGCCATGCTGTGAACGCCGATGTTGCAGAACTGGTGCACCATGGTGCCGCCGCCCAGAATGGCGTAGTCGCCGACGGTGACGTGGCCCGCCAGCGTGGCGGAGTTGGCCAGGATGGTGTTGTCCCCGATCACGCAGTCGTGCGCGACGTGAACGTAGGCCATCAGCAGGTTACCACTGCCGATGCGGGTTTCGCCCCGGTCCTGTGTGGTTCCGCGGTGGATCGTGCAGTTTTCACGGATAACGTTGTTGTCACCGATGACGAGTGTTGTCGGTTCGCCGGCGTACTTCTTGTCCTGGCATTCTTCGCCAACACTGGCGAACTGAAAGATTCTGTTACCGCGCCCGATCTTTGTCGGACCTTTAACGACAACGTGGGAGAGGATTTCAGTGCCCTCACCGATTTCGACATCGGGACCGATGTAACTCCAGGGCCCAACCGTTACTCCCTCAGCGAGTTTGGCAGAGGGATCCACGATCGCCTGGGGATGAATCCCGGACCAGTCGCTTGTTGTCATCAGACTTCTCTCTCAGCGGTCAAAATTTCTGCAACGCACACTACTTCGTCGTCCACCAGGGCACGACAGTCGAATTTCCAGATACCACGCTTGCCAGTGAGCATCGTCGACTCCATACACAGTCGATCTCCCGGTACCACCGGGCGTTTGAAGCGTACCTTACTGGAACCGGCCAGATATTGCACCACTCCGTCGGCAGGCTTTCGATCAACTGTGACGAACCCCAGTATACCGGAGAGCTGGGCCATGGCTTCCAGAATCAGGACGCCCGGCATTATCGGGTTATTCGGGAAGTGGCCTGTAAAGAAAGGCTCATTCAAAGAAATGTTTTTGAAGCCTTTGATGGACTCGCCCTTGTTTACTTCCGTGACACGGTCAACGAGCAAAAACGGGTACCGGTGTGGCAGGTACTCCTGAATTTCATCGATGTACATCATTCGTTCTGGCCTCAGCCTTCCAGTTTCTTTTCCAGTTCCCTGATCCGTCGCGCAAGGCTGTCGAGCTGCCTGAAACGAACGGCGTTTTTTCGCCACTGACGATTGGTGTCAGCGCTGGTGCCAGACGAGTACACGCCCGGCTCATTGATGTCACCGGTGACCAGTGTCATGCCCGTGAGATGCACCTGATCGGCAATCTTCAGATGGCCCGCCACGCCAGACGCCCCACCAAAGACACAGTGTCGGCCGATTTGAGTGCTGCCGGCTATGCCGACCATGGCCGCCATCGCGCTATGATCGCCAATGCTGACGTTGTGCGCAATCTGGATAAGGTTGTCCAGCTTCACACCGCTACCAATTACTGTGTCGTCTAAAGCGCCACGATCGATGGTGGTATTGGCGCCTACCTCTACGTCGTCGCCCAGTACCACGCGTCCGATTTGAGCGATGCGGTGCCAGACGCCCCGTTCGTTGGCGAATCCGAAACCGTCGGAACCCAGAACCGCGCCACTGAGGATGTGGCAACGCTTGCCCATCACAGTATCGTGGGCCAGCGTGACGCGCGGCCTCAGAACGCTACCCTCGCCGATCTGACAACGGGCGCCGATGATACACCCGGCACCAACAACCACACCGTCTTCCAGAACAGCGCCTTCCTCGATCACGGCTTGCGGGCCGACACTGGCGGATTCGGAAATTTTGGCAGAGGGATCAACCACGGCACTCGGGTGAATGCCGGGTTTGGCCACGGGCGCAGGATCAAACCAGTGGCTGAGCTTGGCGTAACCAAAGTAGGGATTTTCCAGCAGCAGCGCGTTGCCCGGACATTCGTCTGCGACCGAAGGCGCCACGATGACTGCGGACGCCCTGGTATCAGCAAGGTGGCGCGCGTAGGAAGGGTTCGCCAGAAAGGCGATGTGCCCTTCCGTTGCTGCCTGCAGCGTGGCCAGGCCGCTTATGACGGTGTCTGGATCGCCTTTCAGGTCGGCGCCCAGAGCCTTCGCAATGTCGCCCAGAAGATACGACGCTGTTGCCATTTTACGCTCTCCTAACGTGGCTCAATGAAGGCCGTCCGGCCAGAGAGGTTTAACGGTCCAGCTTTTCCAGCAACTCACCGGTCAGGTTCATATCCGGTTTCACGTAAACCACAGCTTCGCTGGGCAGGATGATATCCAGGCTATGCTCTTCCATCAGTTCCTGAACCGCCGCGTCCACTTCCGGACGGGCACTCTCCAGAAACTCCTGCTTGCGGTTGGCAACTGTTGAATCCAGCTTCTGCTTCAGAAAGTTGAACTCTTTTACTTTTTCCTGGAACTGCGCGGCAATGCGATTGCGCTCTGATTCATTCATCATCGCGCCATCTTTTTCGAGGCGTTCTTTGAGTTTTCGAGCCTCTTCCTGAGCGGCTCTTACCTCCGATTCCTGGCCAGCAAAGTCTTGCTGAAGCTGTTCACTGAAGGCTTTCGCATCTTTGGAGGAGAACAGCGCCTGGCGTAAATCCACAACACCGATTTTGGTTTCGGCTACTGCAGGAACCGAGATCATCAGTGCAACCAGTGCGGCAGCTAGTGAGAAACGAAACATGTAAAACCTCCTGACTTATATTGTTCTTGTTCGCCGTATCCCACGACGAGCAGTTAGAAAGTCTGACCCAGAGAAAACTGGAAGACTTGAGTTTCATCGCCATCTTGATCATTTAGCGGCTTGGCAACACTGAACGCCAGCGGACCGACTGCGGTAATCCACTGGAACCCAACGCCAACACCCACCCGGACGTCATCCAGCGTAGGCGAGAACTTCCGATCAGCGTCAAACACCTGGCCCGCGTCAACAAAGAAAGCGGTCCTCATTGAACGGCTGTCACCGGCGAAGGGCGTTGGGAAGATCAGTTCCAGACTGCCCTCGGTGAGGAAGCTACCGCCAAATGGATCTGGATCCGAGAAATCATTCGGCGCATTGGTAGCTAGTGGGCCCAGTGAATTGGACTCATAGCCACGGACAGATCCGTAACCACCTGCGTAATAATGCTCGTAGAATGGCATGACATCACGTCCGTCGTAGCCATCGCCGTATCCGATTTCGGAGCGGGCCCGGAATACCCAGGTCTGGTTGTCATTGAGCGGCTGATAGAAGTCTGTCTTCTGGCTCAGCTTGTAGAAGGTCAGGTCACTTCCTGGAACCGCCACATCGGCAGAAAGCGACAGGCTGTAACCATCGGTCGGCAAAGTGCCGCGGTTCAGTGTGCTGCGGCGCCAGGACGTGAACAGGAAGTAGTTATTGAAATCATTGCCTTCGTTTTGAATGAAGTCCCTGACTTCCTGCGAAGTGAACACACCGGCTTTAACCTTGGACAGAGTGTAACCCACACCGAAGTTGAGCCGGGTGATCTGGTCCGTCGGATAACCGAAACTCAGACGACCGCCGTATTCATCGAGCAGATACGAGGTGATGTCCTGCTCTTCGAAGTCGGTTTCACGCGCAAACACGCTAAAGCCACGGCTCACACCATCCACCGTGTAATAAGGGTTCTGGTACCCGAAGTTAGCGCTTTTGATCGAGTCACTGACGTTGACACCGAAAGAGACGCGCTTGCCACTGCCGAAGAAGTTATTCTCGGACACATTCGCACCGAGAATCACACCAGAGGCCTGAGAGAAACCGACCGACGCCGACAGACTGCCCGTCGCCTGCTCGACGACGGTGTAATTCACATCGACTTTGTCGTCCGAGCCCGGGACCGGAACCGTTTCTACATCCACTGTTTCGAAGAAGCCAAGGCGCTCGAGACGGGTTTTCGAATACTCAATCCGATCCGTCGAAGCGACGCCACCTTCCATCTGGTTCATTTCCTGACGCAGAACTTCGTCTCGAGTCGACACGTTGCCATCAAAATTGATGCGGCGGACGTAGGCACGCTTGCCCGGCTCTACGAAGAAGGTCACGGCGGCGGTGTTGTCGTCGTTGGGCTCCGGCACGGCGTTCACGTTGGCAAACGCATAGCCCTCGCGGCCCAGCCGACGGGAAAGCCGCTCGGAAATGGCGGTCATGCGGGCGCGGTTGAACACGTCGCCCTCTTCGATCGGAATCAGGTCTCGAAGCTCGGATTCTTCAATGATCAGGTCGCCGCGGAGTTTGACGTCCGAGATGGTGTACTGCGGCCCCTCGTTCAGCGAGATGGCGATAAAGACCTGCTGTTTGTCTGGCGAGATAGAGACCTGGCTGGATTCGATGTTGAAATCAATGTAGCCACGATCCAGGTAGTGAGAGCGGAGAGTCTCCAGATCACCACTGAGGCGCTCGCGGGCGTACTTGTCGGCATTGGTCAGGGAGTTCCACAGGGACGTCGTGCGCAATTCGAGCAGATCCAGAAGCGTTTCGTCGTCGAACGCTTCGTTGCCGACGATGTTCAGGTGCTGAATAGCTGCCACGTCGCCTTCGTTGATCTTCAGGGTGATCGCCACCCGATTACGGGGCTGGTCCTCGGCTTTCGCATTCACGCGGGCGTTGTAACGGCCCTGAGCAATGTAAGAACGGAGGATCTCGAGCTCCAGACGCTCCAGCGTTGCCCGGCGAAACACCTGCCCTTCCTGCAGCCCGGCATTGGACAGCGCGTCCATTAACATGGGTGTTTCGATGTTTTTGTTGCCCTCGATGTCGATCGAGGTAATGGATGGGCGCTCTTTAACCGTGAGTATCAGGACACTGTCGTCCCGGCTTGCTTCAATGTCTGTAAACAGGCCAGTTCTGAAGAGATCTTTAATGGCACCGGCAAGGTCCATTTCATCGACTGGCTCACCGATGGATACGGGAAACGCAGAAAATACCGTACCTGCCGAGACCCTCTGAAGGCCTTCGACTTCGATATCCGATACCGTGAACTCGTCTGCTGACAACGGCGTTGCGGTTGCCACGGCCGCTATAAGGCCGACTACTAAAGTCTGAAGAGAAGATCTCATTCAATAAATTCGCCTGTTAATGCGCGTAAAGGGTCCGCAATTCTCACAACCGCATCAGGTCGTTGTAAAGTGCAAACACCATTAATGTGAGGATCATTGCCATTCCAATTCTTAAACCGAGCGCCTGGGCCTGCTCTGAGAGCGGCTTCCGCCGAATGGCTTCGATGGTGTAATAGACAATATGACCGCCGTCGAGTACCGGAACGGGCAGCAGATTCAGCACGCCAAGACTGACGCTGAGATAAGCCAGAAAACGGATGAAATCCTCGAATCCTGAACTGACGCTGGCCTCGGCAATTCGAGCAATGGTGATTGGACCACTCAGATTGGTTGGAGACAACAGCCCAGTGATCATTTTTTTGATCGCCACCAGAGTCAGGCGGGTGTCGGCCCAGGTTTCTGATACTGCGTTGGGAATGGCGGCAAAGGGCCCAAAGCTTACGTCCCGCAATGCTTCTTCTGGCCATTCAAATTCCTGCACGCCTGCACCTATCAGGCCCGTGGTTGTTCCGTCTTCGTTTTCGTTAGCTGCTGGTGTTACCGTCAGATTGATTGACTGACCACCTCGCTGGACGCCAAGGTTCAGAGGCTTTTCGGCAGAGCCGCGGATAATATCCACCAGCTCCACCCAGCTGGCAACCGGCTCACCGTCGACGGAGACGATCTTGTCACCGGTTTTCAGACCGCCAGCAGCCGCCCTGCCATCAGGCAGGATTTCACCGATCACCGTGGGAATTTCGGGGCGCCAGGGTGTTAATCCAAACTCGGCCAGCGGGTTGGGCGAATCGTCGTTGAGGCTCCAGCCTCCGAGCTCACCCTGCAATTGGCCTACACTGCCCTGCTCTGCCACTTCAAACGTGACAGTGCCGTATTCGCCGGTGCGCTCCAGCAGGCGCATGTTGATGTCCCGCCAGGACGTGACACGCCGGCCGTCGACTTCCCGGATTTCCATGCCCGATTGAAGACCCGCGCGTTCAGCCACGCTGTCCTCGGCGACGTTGCCAACGATGGGCGCCACCGTGGTAAAGCCAACAACACTCAGCAGCCAATAAGCAAAAATGGCGAACAGAAAGTTTGCAACGGGCCCTGCCGCCGCAATCGCGATACGCTTGGATGGGGATTTGGCGTTGAAAGACTGATCTTTCAGCTCATCCGGCACCGGAGCCTCGCGCTCGTCGAGCATTTTAACGTAGCCACCGAGGGGGATAGCGGCCACCGCAAATTCGGTGCCATGGCGGTCATACCAGGAATAGAGAGGCTTTCCAAAACCGACGGAAAAACGGAGAACCTTCACACCGCAACGGCGCGCGACCCAAAAATGCCCGTACTCGTGAAGAGTCACAAGAATTCCCAGAGTCAGCAGCAGTGCCAGTACGGTTTCGATTATCTGCATATATCTCTCATTCTACACAGGATACCCGGGATTGCCCCGCAGCACCCTGACAAGTGATGACTCAGGTCAGACATGCGCGCCCGCCATCTGTTCCCGGGCAACTGCACGTGCTTCGGCATCCTTACTGAAAATCGTAGAAAAACTGTCTGCCGGCAAGGTGCCCACGCGCTCAAGGGTCTGCTCAATAATAACGGGGATATCCGAAAAACACAGATTACCCTCAAGAAAGGCTGCAACAGCCTCCTCATTTGCCGCATTCAGCACCGTTGGTGCAGTTCCGCCCGCCTTGAAGGCCTCTGCAGCCAGCCGCAAACAGGGAAAACGATTCAGGTCCGGGCGCTCAAAATGGAACCGCCCTATCTGAAACAGATCCAGAGGCGCAACGCCGGCGTCGATTCGCTCGGGCCAGGCAAGCCCGTTGGCAATGGGCGTGCGCATGTCTGGGCTTCCCATCTGCGCCAGCACGGAGCCGTCGGCGTACTCAACCATGGAGTGAATAATGCTTTCCGGATGAACATGCACTTCAATCTTGTCTGGCGTAGTGTTGAACAGCCAGCAAGCTTCGATCAACTCCAACCCCTTGTTCATCAGGCTGGCAGAATCCACCGAGATCTTCTGGCCCATTGACCAGTTCGGGTGGGCGCAGGCCTCGGCCGGCTTCACATGCCGAAGCGCCTCCGCAGAATATTCTCTGAAAGGTCCACCAGATGCAGTGAGCAATATGCGGGTAATGCCCGCGGCTTCGGTATCGCGGACCTTACCCACAGGCATGCACTGGAAAATGGCATTGTGTTCGCTGTCAATCGGCAGCAACTCGGCTCCCGATTGTACGACCGCGTCCATGAAAAGCTGCCCTGACATCACCAGCGCTTCTTTGTTGGCTAACAGCACCCGTTTCCCTGCCCTGACAGCAGCCAGGGTCGGAGGCAGCCCAGCAGCGCCTACAATCGCTGCCATCACCGTATCGGATTCCGGATCCCCGGCGACGAAACACAAACCTTCATCGCCATGGAGAACCTGTGTACCGGATTGATTATCGAGCCGCTCCTCCAACTGTTTCGCCGCCGCGCTGTCTGCCATGACCGCGTAACGAGGCGCGAATTCCTGACACAACGCCAACATCGCGTCCACGCTGGTGCTTGCGGTTAATGCGTGGATTGCAAAGCGGTCAGGATGGCGGCGAACCACGTCCAGCGTGCTCAAGCCAATTGAACCAGTGGCGCCAAGAAGAGTGATGTGGCGTTTCATAAGTCTACCAATGTCCGGCCGTCAGCCATCCGAGCAGCGTGATGATCAGTGCGAACACAGGAATGGCGGCTGTCAGGCTATCGATACGGTCCATTATGCCACCATGTCCGGGCAACAACTGACTGCTGTCTTTAATTCCGCGGAATCGCTTGAGCATGCTTTCCATCAGATCACCCAGAACGGAAATACCGCCGGTCACCAGACTCGCGACCACCAGCAAGACCGTATTGCTGAGGGAAGCAGCAGCCACCAGACTGACCAGCACGGCAAACAGCGCCACGGCCGCCAGCCCACCCCAAACACCGGCCCAGGATTTCCCGGGACTCACCCGCGGCGCCAGCTTGGCCTTACCGAACGCGCGCCCCGAAAAATAGGCGCCAATATCAGCAACCCAGACGATGCAGAACACATAAAGAATCAACAGAAGATTACTGGCACTGTCACCAAACTGGAATCCGCCCGTGCGAAGATGGTTCAGGCCGACCCACGCCGGCACCAGCACAAACAGCCCCATGATTGCCCTTACCGGCACACTGCCCCAGGCTCCAGAGCCGCCGGGGTAGCTTCGAATCATCAGGAAACAGCCAGCCCACCAGATGAGGGCAATCCAGAGCACCGATATCGCCGGTACTTCGAGCATGCCATATAGAATCGCCCCGGTTGCCAGGGCATAGGCGACGCGTCCCACCTGGGACGAGATGCCTGCCATATTGGCCCATTCCCAGGCGCCAACACAGATGATCGCGGCGGTGAACAGCGCAAATCCCAACGGCGGCAGGAAAAAGATACCTCCAATGGCAATCGGCGCGAGGATCAGCGCGGTAATGATGCGTGTTTTCAGCACAGTCTCATTCGCTTTGGTTGTCGTTATTGTTCCGATGCGGTTTTTTCAATCTGGTCATCGGTTTGGCCGAATCGCCGCTTGCGACCGGCGTATGCCTGTAAAGCCTGTTCCATTTCTTCCTTACGGAAATCAGGCCAGTAGACAGATGAAAAGTAAAGCTCGGTATAGGCCAGGTGCCAGAGCATGAAATTACTGATTCGCTGCTCACCGGCAGTGCGGATCATCAAATCCGGCATGGGCAGGTCGCCGATCGACAAATGCTGCTGAATCAGGTCATCGGTGACGTTCTCGGGTTCGATCTCCCCGGCTTTGACTTTCGTGGCGACCGTACGAGCCGCTTGTGTGATGTCCCAGTGCCCGCCGTAATTCGCCGCTATCACCAGAGTCATCTGGGTGTTGTCTCGGGTCAGGTCTTCGGCTTTCTGCATCAGATCCTGCAGCGTGTCGCTGAAAGCGGATCGGTCACCGATGATTCGGAGGCAGATGTTGTTTTTATGAAGCTTGTTCACTTCCCGTTCCAGAGCGAACACGAAAAGCCGCATCAGCGCCGTCACTTCCTCTTCCGGCCGACGCCAGTTTTCACTCGAGAACGCAAACAGGGTCAACACCTCGACACCCTGGCGGGCGCAGGTTTCGACAACGGCACGGACAGCCTTTACACCCGCCTTGTGACCTGAAACACCTGTAAGTCGGTGCTTTTTTGCCCACCGGTTATTACCGTCCATGATAATAGCCACATGTCTGGGCCGGCTGTCTGCCGTAAGCGGAATGTCTGCGGAAACCCGTGACGTCATGCAATCCCCTGATTAGCCGACACAAAAACACAGATCTGAGTCGGCTGTCGCTGCAGAATGAAAGGCTGCTTAAACAGCCATGAGGTCCTGTTCCTTGGCCTTCAGCTCTTGTTCAATTTCAGCAATGTAGCGATCGGTCAGCTTCTGGATCTCGTCCTCGCCGCGACGCTCTTCATCTTCGTTGATTTCCTTTTCCTTCAGCAGCTCTTTGAGCATGCTATTGGCGTCACGACGGGCATTCCGGACGGATACACGACCGTGCTCGGCGTCTGCCTTGGCCTGCTTGACCATTTCCTTGCGGGTTTCTTCGGTCAACATCGGCATGGGAACGCGGATCACGTCCCCATTATTTGCAGGATTCAGTCCCAGATCTGAGGACATGATGGCCTTCTCGATCTTGGGCAGCATGGGCTTTTCCCAGGGTGCGACGGTCAGGGTGCGGTTGTCCTCGACATTGACACTGGCCACCTGCTTCAGAGGTGTCTCAACGCCGTAATAATCCACCATCACACTGTCCAGAATGGACGGGTGCGCCCGGCCGGTACGGATTTTGTTAAAGGCAGAGCCCAGAGCCTCAAGGCTCTTCTTCATCTTCTTCTCTGCTTCAGATTTGATATCGTCAATCACGTTGGATTCCTCGAGTTCATTCGTCGACGTTTATTCTATCAGTGTGCCTTCCGATTCTCCGGTCACAATGCGCGTCAGCGCTCCGGAGCGATTCATGTCGAAAACACGCAGTGGCATGCCGTGATCCCGGGCAAGACAGATAGCGGTAAGATCCATGACACCCAGCTTTTTGTCGAGCACCTCGTCGTAGGTCAGGCGCTCATATTTTTCCGCAGTCGGGTCTTTGTAGGGATCGGCTGAATAGACACCGTCTACTTTGGTTGCCTTGAGTACAGCGTCGGCTTCGATTTCAATGCCCCGCAGACACGCTGCGGAGTCCGTCGTAAAGAAGGGATTGCCGGTGCCGGCGCAAAAGATCACTACATCACCGTCCTTCAGATCCCTGACGGCCCGACGGCGGTCGTAGTGTTCAACGATACCACTCATGGGAATGGCCGACATGACGCGAGTACGGATGTTGGAGCGTTCGAGCGCGTCCCGCATGGCCAGACCGTTCATGACCGTGGCCAGCATACCCATGTGGTCACCGGTGACACGATCCATGCCAGCGGCGTTCAGCGCGGCACCGCGAAAAAGGTTACCACCGCCAACGACGAGCCCAACCTGGACACCAATGCCAATCAGAGAACCAATATCCAGCGCCATCCGATCAAGCACCTTCGGATCGATCCCGAAGTCATGATCTCCCATCAGGGCCTCACCACTAAGCTTGAGAAGAACCCGCTTGTATCTGGGCTGGGTATTGGAAGACTTCGGCATAGTGATCCCCTCTTCTGAGTCTGGCAGGACGGACGTTTCAGGCTTGTATCTGACATACTCCTCATCAAAAGGGGTATCTCAGATACAAGCCCGCCACGAAAACCGGGTGTCCCGACTAACGTGGCAGACTTTCTGGGCAAGCCGGTAACAACCGACTCCCCACTCAGGAAGGATCAGGCCTTGCTGGTGCCGGCTGCAGCAGCAACCTCGGCAGCAAAGTCCACTTCTTCCTTCTCAATACCTTCGCCGACTTCCAGGCGAACAAAGCTCACCAGGTCGCCGCCCTGAGATTTGATCAGCTCACCGACCTTCTGATCAGGGTTCTTGACGAACGGCTGCTCTACCAGGCTGTTCTCAGCCAGGAACTTTTTGATGCGGCCACCCATCATCTTTTCGACGATTTCTGCAGGCTTGCCTTCCATATCCGGCTGAGCCTTGATGACTTCTTTCTCTTTCTCCAGCTCGTCGGCAGGCATGTCTTCCGGCTTGCCTACGCGCGGGTTAACCGCGGCAACGTGCATGGCGATATCGCGGGCTGTCTCGGCATCGCCAGCGCTCAGAGCAACAACGGAAGCGATCTTGTTGTTGCTGTGAACGTAGCCACCAAGGACCGGACCTTCGACTTTCACGATGCGACGTACGGTGATGTTTTCGCCAATCTTCTGAACCAGCGCTTCACGCTTGGCTTCAAGATCGCCTTCCATCAGTGCAGCGACATCAGTCTGACCGTTGCTGAATGCAACTTCCAGAACGTCGTTAGCGAAGTTCATGAAGTTGTCGTCGCGGGCCACGAAGTCAGTTTCAGAGTTCACTTCAAGGATGTAGGCGACGGTGTTGTCATCAGACACCTTGATCAGGGAAACGCCTTCAGCGGCAGTACGGCCGGCTTTCTTGGCGGCCTTCAGGCCAGATGACTTACGCAGCTCTTCGATCGCCGCGTCAACGCTTCCGTCTGCTTCGACCAGCGCCTTCTTGCACTCCATCATACCAAGGCCGGTACGCTCGCGGAGTTCTTTGACCATTGCAGCAGTAATTGCAGCCATGTTCATTCCTCTTAAATTTTGCCAATTCTTGGAACAGCGCGCCGGAATTTACCGAGCGCGCCCTTCAATCTGTCGGGATCAGATGATCGCGAAGGATTACTCTGCGGCTGGCGCAGCGCCCTCGGAATCTTCGCTGACTTCTACAAACTCGTCAGCGCCGCCCGCGGTCTGTGACGCTTCAAGGCAGGTATCTGCAACTGCTTGAACGTAAATCTGAATCGCGCGAATGGCATCGTCGTTACCAGGGATCACGTAATCAACGCCATCTGGATCGCTGTTGGTATCAACAACACCGATGACCGGGATACCCAGCTTGTTGGCTTCTTTAATGGCGATCCGCTCGTGATCAACGTCGATGACGAACATTGCGTCTGGCAGGCCACCCATGTCCTTGATACCACCGATGGAACGCTCAAGGCGGTCCATTTCGCGGGTGCGGTCAAGGGCTTCTTTCTTGGTCAGCTTGTCGAAAGTACCGTCCTGGCTCTGAGCCTCGAGGTCACGGTAGCGACGAATTGACTGGCGGATGGTCTTGTAGTTGGTCAGCATGCCGCCCAACCAGCGGTGGTTGACGTAAGGCTGGTTCGAGCGCAACGCTTCTTCTTTAATGATCTTGGCGGCAGCGCGCTTGGTGCCTACGAACAGGATCTTGTTCTTGTTGCTGGCGAGGTTGTGCACAAAGTTCAGTGCATCGTTCATCGCCGGAACAGTCTGTTCGAGGTTGATGATATGAATCTTGTTACGGGCGCCGAAGATGAACTTCGACATTTTCGGGTTCCAGTAGCGGGTCTGGTGACCGAAGTGTGCACCTGCCTTCAGCAGGTCGCGCATGTTTACCTGAGCCATGATATTTACCTTTTTAGCTTCGGGTTAGTCCTCCACACGTCCGATTGACCCAACCACACCTCTTAAAGCAGAGGCAGGCACCCTGGGCCAACGTGTCGACGCGTGTGCGAATTTGCCGGATTAACTTCCAGCGGGCGCGTTTATACCATAAATCGGACGCCTGATTCCATTATTTTTGCGGCCAGAAGAGCGCTTTGCCTTCAAAGCGGTTCCTTGTACCGGCTTGCTGTCCCCCTTAAAATGTTGCTTTGGTTTAAATCAACGGGAAGCTCAATGCAGGTAACTATCAAGACTCCGGAAGAAATTGAAAAGATGCGTGTTGCCGGCAAACTGGCCGCAGACGTTCTTGAGATGATTGGCGAGCACGTCAAACCGGGTGTCAGCACCGAAAAGCTGGATCAGATTTGCCACGACTACATCGTTAATGAGCAAAAGTGCATTCCGGCTCCTCTGAACTACAAGGGTTTCCCGAAATCCATCTGTACTTCTGTCAATCACGTCGTTTGCCACGGCATTCCCTCTGAAAAGAAGGTGCTCAAAGATGGAGACATCCTCAACATCGATGTCACTGTTATTAAGGATGGCTATCACGGCGACACCAGTAAGATGTTTATTGTCGGCAAGCCCAAGCCCGGCACTGAACGCCTGATCGACATCACTCAGGAGTGCCTCTATAAAGGCATTGAGCTCGTAAAACCCGGCACTCAGCTGGGCGACATTGGCCACGTCATTCAGCAACATGCTGAAAAGCACCGCTATTCAGTGGTTAGAGACTATTGTGGTCATGGCATTGGCCGGGTTTTCCATGAGGAGCCCCAGGTGATGCATTACGGCAAGCCCGGCACCGGAATGGAGTTGAAAGAAGGCATGTGCTTTACCATCGAGCCAATGATCAACCAGGGAAAGTTTCATACCAAGCTCCTGCCCGATGGCTGGACCGTTGTCACCAAAGACCACAAACTCTCGGCTCAGTGGGAGCACACGATTCTGGTGACGGCGGATGGCCATGAGGTTCTTACACGCAGACCTGACGAGTCTTTCTAGGTGGAATTGGACGCTTTAGAAGCCAGAATCAGCAACGACCCCTCTCCGATCTCGGCGGCACGTGAGATGTTGAAAACGGCCTATGAGGCCGACGCTGAGGCATTCCGTCAGGGAGCCGACGT
>CAZWEP010000059.1:0-15949 GCA_964632565.1 uncultured Marinobacter sp.
CCAGTGCGCATCGCAAGGCCATGTTCCGTAACATGACTGCGTCACTGGTTGAACATGAGCTGATCAAAACTACGCTGCCGAAAGCGAAGGAACTTCGCCGGGTAGCTGAGCCTTTGATCACGCTGTCAAAGAATGATTCGGTTGCGAATCGTCGTCTGGCGTTTTCACGCCTGCGCGACGATGCTGCTGTGGCCAAGCTTTTCAACGAGCTGGGTCCACGTTACAGCGAGCGTCCGGGTGGTTACCTTCGCATCCTGAAATGCGGTTTCCGTGCAGGCGACAATGCCCCAATGGCATTTGTTGAGCTGGTTGGTCGCCCGCTGGATGTTGAAGTAGAAGAAGTGGAAGAAGGCGAAGAGTAAGTCAACTTCGTCCGATCCAAAAAAGCCGGAGGTGAGAGCCTCCGGCTTTTTTGTGTCTGCACGATTATTTCTGCAGTAAAGGCTTAAGGTACCGACCGGTATGTGAGGCGGGGTTTTCAGCGACGGTTTCGGGCGTTCCTTCCGCGATGATTTGACCACCGCCGGAACCGCCTTCCGGCCCCAAGTCGATGATCCAATCTGCGGTTTTGATCACGTCCAGGTTGTGCTCGATCACCACGATGGTGTTGCCGTGATCTCGCAGGCGCTCAAGGACATGAAGCAATTGTTGAATGTCGTAAAAGTGCAAGCCTGTTGTCGGTTCATCGAGGATATAGAGGGTTTTCCCGGTGTCCCGCTTGGACAATTCCTTGGCAAGTTTTACACGCTGAGCCTCACCCCCGGAAAGCGTGACCGCGCTCTGACCGAGTCTTATATAAGACAGTCCCACATCCATCAGGGTTTGTAGCTTTCTGGCCAGAAATGGCACGGCGTCGAAAAATTCACGGGCTTCCTCGACGGTCATTTCCAGGACCTCGTGAATGCTCTTGCCCTTGTACCGAACCTCCAGTGTCTCCCGATTGTAGCGTTTGCCTTTGCAGACATCGCAGGACACATAAACGTCCGGCAAGAAATGCATTTCAACTTTGATCATGCCATCGCCCTGACAGGCTTCACAGCGCCCTCCTTTCACGTTGAAGGAAAACCGGCCTGGTTTGTAGCCTCTGGAGCGCGCTTCTTGTGTGCCGGCGAAAAGCTCCCTGATGGGCGTAAACAGGCCGGTGTAGGTCGCCGGGTTGGAGCGTGGCGTTCGGCCGATGGGGCTCTGGTCAATGTCGATCACTTTGTCGAGCTGGTCGAGCCCTTTAAGGTGTTCGTAGGGTGCGTGGCTAAGGCTGGTCGCTTTGTTGAGCTTGGCGGCACAGACAGGGTAAAGCGTTGCGTTAATAAGAGTGGACTTACCAGATCCCGACACACCGGTCACGCAAGTCATGATGCCAAGTGGCAGGTTCAGGGTGACGTTCTGGAGGTTGTTTCCGGAGGCGCCTGTCAGAGTCAGTTGTTTACCGGGCCCCCTGTGTCTCTGCTTTGGAACCGCTATTTCCCTGGCACCAGAAAGGTATTGGCCGGTCAGCGATTTTTCGTTCGCCAGAATGTCGGCGGGCGTCCCGTGGGCGATTACCTCGCCACCATGGACGCCGGCGCCGGGACCAATGTCAATCACATGATCTGCCGCTCGAATGGCGTCTTCATCGTGTTCTACAACAATCACGGTATTGCCGAGATCCCGGAGATGGGTCAGGGTTGCCAGCAGTCGATCATTGTCCCTTTGGTGGAGTCCGATGGACGGTTCGTCGAGGATGTACATGACGCCGACCAGGCCTGCCCCAATCTGGCTGGCCAATCGAATACGCTGGGCTTCGCCACCAGATAATGTATCAGCGCTGCGCTCAAGGGTGAGGTATTCAAGCCCGACATTGACCAGAAACTGAAGGCGTTGGCGCACTTCCTTGAGGATCTTCTCGGCGATCTCTCCTTTGCGTCCCGGTAATGCCAGGGTCTGGAAGTAGTCGTGTGCATCACCAACGGGAAGATGGGTTACATCCGAAATGGTGTTTTCTTCGATAAAAACGTTTCGCGCGCTGGTACGAAGGCGTGAGCCAGAACAGGTTTTGCAGGGCTGTTGACTGAGGTGACGAGCTAGCTCTTCCCGCATGCTCTGGGAGTCGGTTTCCCGGTAGCGCCGTTCGAGGTTGGGCAGAATTCCTTCGAATGGGTGGGCCTTTTCCATGATGTGACCGCGGGAATTCACGTAACGGAAAGGGATGTCTTCGGAGCCGGAGCCGTTCAGCAAAGTGTGTTGGAAATCCTGAGGCAGGTCCTCCCAGGGAGTGTCCATGTCTATGCCATAGTGATCAGCGACACTGGCGAGCATTTGAAAGTAATAGACGGCACGTCGGTCCCAACCCTTGATTGCACCTTCGGCCAGAGTGGCCTCCGGATGCTGCACAATTTTCTCGGGATCAAAAAACTGTCGGACTCCAAGGCCGTCGCAGGTAGGGCAGGCACCGGCCGGGTTATTGAACGAAAATAGTTTGGGCTCCAGCTCGCTAAGCGCATAGCCGCATTGGGTGCAAGCATAGCGGGCTGAGAAAGTTTGATCATCTCCTTCGCCGGACATGGGGGCGACGAGGGCAATGCCGTCGGCCAGTGTCAGCGCGGTTTCAAAGCTCTCTGCAAGTCGCTGCTCCAGGCCTGCCTTCACTTTAAACCGATCTACGACCACGTCGATCTGATGCTTCCGCTTCTTGTCCAGCTCCGGGACATCATCAATGTCGTAAACGCTGCCGTCGACACGCAACCGGATGAAGCCCTGACTGCGCATGGATTCGATAACCTGGAGATGCTCTCCTTTGCGGTCCCGGATGACAGGCGCAAGGATCATCAGCTTACTTTCCTCTGGCATCGCCAGAACCTGATCGACCATCTGGCTGACAGTCTGGGCTTCCAACGGCTGTCCGTGGTCCGGGCACCGTGGTTCTCCGGCGCGAGCAAACAGCAGCCGCAAGTAATCGTAGATTTCGGTGATTGTCCCGACGGTAGAGCGGGGATTGTGGGAAGTGCTTTTCTGCTCGATGGAGATGGCAGGAGACAAACCCTCGATGTGGTCGACATCCGGTTTCTCCATCATCGAGAGAAATTGACGAGCGTATGTGGACAGTGATTCGACGTACCGCCGCTGACCCTCTGCGTACAGAGTATCAAACGCCAGCGACGATTTTCCGGAGCCGGATAGCCCGGTGATGACGATCAGCTTATCCCTCGGCATATCCAGGTCGATGTTTTTCAGGTTGTGGGTGCGGGCACCCTTGATCTGGATATGATCCATAACGCTCCTCAAGTGAGAAAAAACGAAAAGTATACCGCGTTTCGGTGGCGCCCGGCCAAGGCAGGACCATCCTGACTCATCGTGATTGTGTTGTGCCGAGTATCGCCTCGTTCTGGTACAATGCGCGCGCTTGCGCGGGCAACACCAACCCGAAATCAGTCAATCAAAGGCCTGTCATGAACGCACTTGAACGTCGCTCTGTATCAGCTCTGGCATCGGTCTATGCCATGCGGATGCTTGGTTTGTTCATGGTCATGCCAGTGTTTGTTCTGCTTGGCGATGATCTCAAGGGCGCGACACCCGCGCTCATTGGCCTTGCCATCGGTGTATACGGACTCGGACAGGCACTGCTGCAAATTCCGTTTGGCATGCTCTCCGATCGCTTCGGTCGCAAGCGAATGATCTACTTCGGCCTGATCCTGTTCGCTGCAGGCAGCCTGCTGGCTGCGTCTACCGATTCCATATACGTTGTGATCGCAGGGCGGATTCTTCAGGGGGCAGGTGCTATCGCCAGTGTTCTCATGGCGCTTCTCAGTGACTTGACCCGGGAGGAGGAGCGCACCAAGGCAATGGCTCTGGTCGGGGTCTCGATCGGTCTGTCGTTCTCTCTGTCTCTGGTGCTCGGCCCTCTGCTGGGCGCGGCTTTTGGGCTATCTGGCATTTTTTACGCTACCGCAGCGCTTGCCGTGTTGGCGCTGATCATCATCGCGAAGGTGGTGCCGACACCGCACCAGCATCGGGTCAGTGCCGATACCCGGCCCGCCAAGGCGATGCTGGCAAAAGTCCTGACGGATCCGCGGTTGCTACGGCTGGATTTTGGGATTTTCGCCCTTCACCTTGTTCTGACTGCGGTATTTCTGGTGTTTCCAACGCTACTTGAAAAGCAGTTCGGGCTCCCTTCCACCGCTCATTGGTGGTTCTATTTGACGGTCTTGGTCACCTCTTTTTTTGCGATGGTGCCGTTCATCATCATCGGTGAGAAGAAGCGCAAAATGAAACCGGTGTTGTGTGGGGCGATCGCGATGCTGACGCTGGCTACGGCGGCCATTGGCTATGCGAATGACACACTGACCGTTGCCTGGGTTGTGCTGTTCTTTTTCTTTATGGCGTTTAATCTGCTGGAGGCCAGCCTGCCATCTCTGGTCAGCAAAGAATCTCCTGCGGCTGCCAAAGGAACGGCCATGGGTGTGTACTCCACGTCTCAATTTTTCGGCGCGTTTCTGGGCGGTGCGCTGGGCGGTGTTTTGCTGGGCGTCGTGGGAGTTCAGGGCGTGCTTGGCCTGATGGTAGGGGTTCTTTTGCTCTGGCTTTTTGTTGCGATGAGCATGCCAGCACCGGGTTACACGGCCAGTTTCGTGGTACAGTTGCGACACGAGGCTCCAGATGAATTTGATGATATCGACGATGCGCTCAGGGCTTTTCCCGGTGTTCAGGATGTCGTCATTCTGGAAGAGGCTGATACGGCTTATTTGAAGGTCGATCGAAGAGAATTTAATGCGACGCGGCTGGCCGAATTTTCTTTTGTGAGGCCAGCAAGCGAATCTTGAACTGCGATTGCTCAAAGGGACGATGGGCAATTGATGTGAAGACAATCGGGAGTAAACCATGGCACGAGGCGTAAATAAGGTTATTCTGATCGGTAATCTGGGGCAGGATCCGGAGACCCGCTACACTCCAAACGGCAACGCGGTGGTTAACCTGAACCTCGCGACCGATGAGAGCTACAAGGATCGCCAGACCGGACAGATGGTTCCGAAGACTGAATGGCACCGCATTGTCATGTTCGGCAAGATTGCTGAGGTGGCGGGGCAGTACCTGCGCAAAGGCTCGAAGGTTTACATCGAAGGCAAATTGCAGACCCGCAAATGGCAAGGTCAGGACGGTCAGGATCGATACACGACTGAGGTAGTTGTCGATATCAACGGCCAGATGCAGATGCTGGACAGTCGTGGGGGTGAGGGCGGAATGAGCCAGGGCGCTCCGGCCGGGCGCCCACAGCAAGCGGCCCAGCCTGCGCAGAATCAGGCCTCTCAGGCACCCAGCGGCGGCTACAGTCAGCCTTCTCAGGGCAGCATGCCGGAGCCGATTGACGATTTCGACGACGACATTCCGTTCTAGGCAAGTTTTGATCTTCAGAAAAGCTCCGCATTGCCGGAGCTTTTCTGTAACCAACATGCAAAAATGGGTCAAATTAATCAAAAAAACATGGTATTACGTCACATTGTTCAACTACCATTAGAACAAGCCTGTTAACAGCTTATTTTTTGAACACTGAGGCTCTCTAGTGGCCCGTAGTCTTATAACAAAAATATTCAGCCGTGCCGGGCGCCGCCAGGGCGTCTTCCTAGAAATCCGTCCAGACGGCATTGCCTGGGCGACCTCCGGGGGATCCTTCGGTTTTCTGGAGTGTTCTCCTGCCAAGCGTGCTCAGGAGCTGCGCAAGCTGGTCGACCAGCAAGGCTGGTCAGGCGCTGCTGCAACGCTCATTCTTCCCCTGGATCAGTATCAGGTCTTCCAGCTCGAACGTCCTGAAGGGATCGATGATTCTGAAGTTGGGGATGCGTTGAAATGGAAGTTGAAAGACTTTCTCGATTTCAATCCTTCAGAGGCGGTCTCTGATGTTTTCCCGTTTCCCCAGGACGCGTCCCGAGGCCGTGGCGAGCTGGTCAATGTCGTCGCTGCTCGCAAGTCACTGGTTCGTGAGCTGGTAGAGCTAGTAAATAGTTGTCAGTTGGAGCTGGTCGGTATTGATATTGGCGAGCTGGCACTGCGTGGGATGATTGCCCGCCTGGATTCTGCAGGCCGTGGCGCCGCGCTGGTGCACATGAGGGCTCGTTTTGGCCAGATGATTGTCTGCAAGGGCAACGTGCTTTACCTCTCGCGCCGGCTCGACGTGACGGCTGATGATCTGGCTGACGCCTCCCGACAGGAGCAGGCATTGCAGTCTCTGGCGCTCGAAATGCAGCGTTCCCTGGATTATTACGAGAGTCAGCTGGGCCAGGTGCCTCCCTCAATCATTCGCTTCGTCACCCGTGATACCTCCCTTCCTTTGTCGTCCATGCTTGGATCCTATCTGGCGGGAAGCGTCGAGCCACTCGAATGGTCGGAGTTCGGTCTAGATGACCCTGTGGACAGCCGCTGTCTGGCAGTCTGGAGTGCCAGTCATGCCATGCCCGCTGCCGGAGATGGCCCAGAGCAGGAGGTCAATCTTTACGCGGAGGAATTGAGGCCGCGCAAAGAGAGGTTGCAGTTTGCCTCTCTTGCGTCACTGGCAGCCCTGGTGCTCGTTTTCATTGTGGTCAGCGCTGTCTACGTGCGCTATGACAACAATCAACTGGAGCAGGATGTCTCCCTTCAGCAAGCCCGAATGGATCAGTTGACCCGATCGGTCGAACAACTTTCCCGCGAGGTCGAATCTCGCCAGCCCGACCCGCAGGTAAAGGCGGCTCTGGAGCGGGTCACTGAGACACTGGCAAGGCGTCAACGCTTGCTTGATCAGGTGGAAAACCTGATGTCCGAGAGTACTTCCGGCTTTTCCGATCCACTTCTTGCCCTTGCTCAGCAGGTGCCAGACGGACTCTGGCTGACCCGAATTCAGCTAAACGCGCAGAACGGGCAGGTTGGATTGGAGGGGCGCACCCAGTCGGGAAGCCTGGTGCCAGTTTATCTGGAGGCGCTGGGTGAAAAGCCGGCTTTCCAGGGCAAGACTTTCGGTGCATTTCGATTGGAAAGAGATCAAGAGGGACGTTGGATTGACTTCCGGGTGGCGACCCGTGCAGGAGCAGAGTCATGAGCGCCAGTGCGAAGGAGGCAATCAACAGGGCGTCCAGCTGGTTCAATGACCGCCCGATTCGCGAGCGGGCGTTGATAGCCGTGACTATTCTGGTGTTGCTGTTGGTTGTTGGGTGGGAGCTGGCGGTGACGCCGGTCGCCGTTCAAAACGAACGCCTTGAAACGCAGCTGAATCTGTTATCGAGTCAGCAGCAGTCGCTGGTGGATCAGCAAAACCTGTTAATGGAGCGGCTGGCCACAGATCCTTCGCAAAAATTGCGGGACACCCTGTCTGTCCGTCGCGCCCGACTGGAAAGACTGGATCAGGAGCTGGCCGACACGACTGGCAGACTGATCGCGCCGCGGGCAATGGTAACGCTTTTGCGTGACATCCTGACAGCACAGGATGAACTTGAACTTGTTGCGGTTGAGCTGCTGGAGCCAACGCCCATTTTCGCAGAAACGGCGCAGTCAGATGATGAGTCCGGTGATGCCGGTGCGGAGGAAGCTCGCACGGAAGGACCATTGCTTTACGCTCATGATGTTGAGCTGGTGGTTCGCGGAGGGTATTTGAACGTTCTCAACTATGTAGAGAGCCTGGAGTCCATGGACAAGCGGCTGGGCTGGGTATCACTGGATTATGAAATGCAGGATTATCCCAACAATGAAATTCGGATTCGGGTGAGAACTCTGAGTCTCGACCGAGCCTGGCTGGGGGTCTGACGTGAATCAACTATCGGGCTTTTCCAGGGCCTTAATCGGGTTTGCGGCATTCTGGCTGGGCGCTTCCCTGGGTTCCGCCCAGGCGTTGCAGGACCCGACGAAACCGAATGGATTTAGCGCATCCAGAGCGGAAACGGTGCCGCAACGCTCATACACATTGGCCTCCATTATTATCGGCCAGGACCGCAAAGTTGCGGTCATTGACGGTCAGGCGCTCAGGGAAGGGCAGGTCTTCGACGGAGTGCGTGTCCGGCGAATTTATCCGGATCGGGTCGAGTTGATTGAGCAGGGAAGTGTGCGCGTCATCCGGCTGAGCACGCTGCCGCAAGTGCGGAGTATTGAATGATTGAGAAACGGATAACTATGACGGTTCATCGAGCTTTGATTACCGTGCTTATGTTCGGCACCCTCGTCGGCTGTAGCTCCAATCCCCTGATGCGGACGAGTCAGGCGACCTCGACGGATGCTGCAAAGGCGATTGATCAGGAGTTGGCAGAAGCCGAAGGTAAGCCAGAGACCGGAGCCATGAGCAACGGTAATGAACGAGCGCCGATGGATGAATCACTGAGTCGTGCTCTCTTACCGCCACTGGCGCCGCCGGCAGAAGCTGACGACAGGTTCGACGTCAACGCCAATGGTCTGGCTGCTGGCCCGTTCTTTCAGGCTCTGGTCGACGGCAGCCGGTATAACGTGGTGGTTTATCCGGACGTAACGGCGGAGATTGATCTGCGACTGCGGGATGTCACTGTGCCGGAGGTCATGGACATTGCCAGCGAGCTCTATGGACTCGATATTCAGCGCAAAGGACGGTTGTTCCAGGTCAAGACCAGCAGCGTCAGCACTCGCATCTTTCCCATTGATTACCTCCATTTCAAGCGTCGTGGAGGTTCTGAAACACGAGTGAGTTCGGGGCAGGTCAGCAGCAGCCGTGACAATTCTGGAGGAAATGGGGTCCAGTCAGACGGCGACACGAGTGTTCGCAACCTTGTTGGTACTCAGATCAGCACAGAAACCGAATCCAATTTCTGGCAGGACATTCAGCAAGCATTGGAAATGATTGCCAGCGATGTGCCTGGCAGCCAGGTGATCGTGAACCCCGGAGCCGGGCTGGTGATGGTGCGTTCCAGCGGATCGGCGCTGAATCAGGTAGAAGAGTATCTGCGGCGCACGCAACTGATCATGCAACGTCAGGTCGTTCTGGAAGCGAAGATTCTCGAGATTGAATTGAATGAGGGTTATCAGCAGGGCGTGAACTGGGCCGACTTGCAAAGCGCTTCAAGCATCACCGCATCGGACGGTTTACCGGAAGATTTCACGGCTCAGGCTCTGGCAGGACAAGCGGTGCGCACCTCTGATATTGGCGGCCTGTTTTCAGCAAGTGTCAGGGCGGGGGATTTCACTGGCCTGATTGAATTGCTCGGTGAGCAGGGCAATGTCCAGATTCTGTCGAGCCCACGGATCTCGACCGTGAATAACCAGAAAGCAGTTATCAAGGTGGGCACGGACGAGTTCTTCGTTACCGACATTGATTTCGAAGATCAGGATTCTGCAGTCACAGCGTCGGACAGTACCTCAACATCTGTCGAGCTGACGCCGTTCTTCTCGGGGATTTCGTTGGATGTGACTCCGCAGATAGCAGAAGACGGCACCATTATTCTTCACGTTCACCCATCGGTGAGCGAGGTTAACGATCAGGAAAAACTGATTACCATCGGCAATCAGGACGTCACGCTGCCACTGGCCAGGAGTACCGTTCGTGAGACCGACAGCGTGATCCGTGCGGAAAGCGGTCAGATCGTAGTCATTGGCGGCCTGATCCAGAACAGCAGTGAGGACAACAACGCGGCCGTTCCGTTCTTTAGCGAGATCCCCGTCGTCGGCGAACTTTTCAAACAGCGTCGTTTTCGGTCCACCAAAAGCGAACTCGTGATTCTGCTGCGGCCAGTCGTGGCCGGAATCGAGCAGATGAAGGCGGATGTGTCGGCCAGCCGTGAGCGGATGAATGTGCTTCGGGAAGTGCTGGAGTCCTCAAAGTCGCCGATGCCCCAAGCCGAGAAAGCCAGACGATAGCATGTACGAATCCCACTTCGGACTGCAGGAAGCACCGTTCGCACTGACGCCCAACACCCGCTACTTTCTGCGGGCGCGCAGCCATAATGATGCGCTTGAATTGCTGTTGGTTGCGCTGCGGGAACGAGAAGGATTCATCAAGATCACCGGGGAGGTTGGCACCGGAAAGACGTTGCTGTGTCGTCTTTTGCTGAACGAACTTGAGCAGGACGCTTACACCGCCTACATCCCGAACCCTCATCTGACACCGGATACGCTGTATGCGGCGGTGGCCGAGGAGCTGGGCGTGGATGTGAATGCCTGCGCCAACACCCATCAGGTGCTCAAAGCGCTGAACGAGAAACTGATTGCGCTGGCGATGGAGCAGAAGCCCGTTGTTCTGGTGATCGACGAGGCTCAGGCCATGCCTGAGGAAACCATCGAAGCCCTGCGGCTGCTGACCAATCTCGAAACAGAGAGTGTCCGCTTGCTTCAGGTGGTGTTGTTCGGACAACCGGAGCTGGACGAACTTCTTCGGCGTGAAAGCCTGCGGCAGTTGCAGCAACGCATTACGTTTCAGTATCGGCTTGCGCCGCTGGATAAGGTCCTTGTTGCCCAGTATCTCAGGCACCGCCTGGCGCAGGCAGGATACAACGGTGGAGATTTGTTCACACCGTCGTCACTGCGCTTGATCACCCGGGCCTCCGGCGGCATTCCCAGACTCGTCAACATTATCGCCCACAAGGCATTGCTGGCTGCCTGGGGGCGGGGAGATCGCCTGGTAAGCCGGCCTCATGTGATGCAGGCCATCAAAGATACGGAAAGCGCTCAGGTGCCAAACCTGTTGGTGAGGTGGTTATGAGCTTGCTGAACGATGCTTTGCGAGCTGCCGAAGAACGTCAGAAACGGCCAGAGGTGTCCACTTCTTACACCGGGAACTACGGCGACACTCGATCTTCTGGACAGCGCTGGCTACTGGTTCTGACGGTTGTTCTCGCGCTGGCTGTCGCGGTGGCAGGTGGTTACTGGTTGCTGATGGCAGGCAGCGCGCCGACGCCTGATATTGCAACTCAGCAAGTAATTCGAGAGCCGGTTCTGGAAACACCGGTTGCCGCATCAAAGGGTTCCGCGGAATCCGGAAAAGCAGACGTCGAGGCTTCTGCGACATTGGAAGAAAAAGCGCCCAAGACCGCGACTGCTGAAACCGAGTCAGAAACAATGAGCAACAAGCTGGAGCCGGCACCGACAACCAGCCCGGAGCCAGCAAGAGTTGCTAGTACCGAATCATCAGAAACGGCGCCTACACCTGAACAGGTCTCGCAGCCAGCGCAAGCGACAGAACCCGAGCGCGATCCAGAGCCGCAGCTCTCTTCCAGTTCAAGTGCAGAGCCAGCCCAGAGCAGCGAGATGCCTGTGGTTAAACGCTCGGTTCGATCCCCTGAAGCCATCGATCGGCAGCAGGCAAAAGCTCTCGAGGCGCTGATGGCCGAAGGCCGGTTTGTTCAGGCGGAGCGACAGCTGGCGGCCCTCGTCAAACAACAGGCAGCGCCACAGAGTCGATACATCGTAGGACGGGCGCTATTGGTTGAAGATGAAGTCGATCGAGCGTTGAGCTGGTTGCCGGAATCCGTTGCCCTTCAGGATGCGGGTGTGAGAATGCTTCGAGCGCGCGCCTTACATCGTGATCAGCAACTGGCGCAGGCTGTGTCATTACTGCAAACGAGAGTGCCCCCGGTGGCTGAGGGCGTCGAGTATCGGACGACTCTGGCGACCTTGTTGCAGCAGCAGGGCAATGTTGAGGAAGCTGCCTATCACTGGGCGGAACTGATTGCATGGGACGACACTCGCGCACCCTGGTGGGTGGGGTTAGCGATTGCGCTGGAGGATCAGGGTAAACCGAAGAGTGCAGTCAGGGCTTATGAACAGGCCGTCAGTCTGCCAGGCCTGTCCTCCTCCCTGGTTGATTATGTACAGCAGCGCTTGCGCTCGTTGAGTGCGGGGTGATGACCGATGGCTGAAGCGAAGAAAAAAATCCGCATAGGCGACCTGCTTGTCCAGAACGAAGTCATTACTGAACAGCAGTTGATGACCGCGCTCACGGAGCAGAAAAACACCGGTCGCAAACTGGGACGGACGCTGATCGATCTGGGTTATGTGGAAGAGGATAACCTGCTCAACATTCTATCCCGCCAGCTTGAAGTACCGTTCGTTCAGCTTCGTCATTATCAGTTCAACAATGAGCTGGTAAAAAAATTGCCAGAAGCCTTGGCGCGCCGTTTCCGGAGTATTGTGCTGGCAGACCAGCGTGGCGAACTGCTTGTGGGTATGGCGGATCCTCTCGATATTTTCGCTTACGACGAACTGGTTCGGGTTCTGAAGCAGCCCGTTAAACAGGCGGTTGTGCGGGAAAGCGAGCTGCTAAGTACGCTGGACCTGGTGTACCGCCGGACCGATGAAATCGCCTCGCTGGCGGAAGAGCTTGAAGACGAGCTGGGAGATGATGCCTTTGATCTGGCCGACCTGTCCGCCGAATCAGAAAGCGCGGAAGCCCCCGTTGTAAAGCTGTTGCAGACGCTGTTCGAAGACGCGGTACAGGCGCGCAGCTCCGATATTCACATTGAGCCGGACGAGACCGTGGTTCGCATTCGCCAGCGTGTGGATGGCGTACTGCAAGAGCAGGTGATGAAAGAGAAGCGGGTGAATTCCGCACTCGTACTGCGTCTGAAACTGATGGCCGGTCTTAATATTTCGGAGAAACGGATTCCCCAGGATGGGCGTTTCAACGTTCGTGTTAAGGGGCGCAGTATTGATGTTCGTGTCTCCACGATGCCGGTTCAGTACGGTGAATCGGTCGTGATGCGCCTGCTGGACCAGAGTCAGGGCATGCTGAATCTGGACAGCACCGGCATGCCACCGCTGTTGCTGGAACACTTCCGGCGCATGATTAAAAAGCCGCACGGAATGATTCTTGTCACTGGGCCAACAGGCAGCGGTAAGACAACGACCCTGTATGGCGCGCTGACAGAATTGAATCGTCCCGAGGTCAAAATCATCACCGCAGAGGACCCGGTGGAATACCGGTTGCCCCGAATTACCCAGGTACAGGTCAATCCGAAGATTGGATTGGAGTTCGCAACCGTGTTACGAGCGGCGCTGCGTCAGGATCCGGATGTCATCCTGGTGGGCGAGATGCGGGACCACGAGACAGCAGAAATCGGTTTGCGCGCGGCGATGACGGGTCACCTGGTGCTATCAACCCTGCACACCAACGATTCCATCAGCAGCGCCATGCGACTCATCGATATGGGCGTTGAGCCTTTTTTGGTCGCCAGCTCGCTGCTGGGTGTTGTCGCCCAGCGCCTGGTGCGCAAGGTCTGTGGTAACTGTGCTGAAGCCTATGAGCCGACAGATCAGGAGAAAGTCTGGCTGGAAGGGTTCGAGCTGGATCCGCTGGATCTCGAGGCCGGCTTTGTTCGTGGTCGAGGCTGTTATCAATGCAGTAACAGCGGATATCGCGGTCGTCTCGGTGTTTATGAAATGCTGGAGATGAACGAGCGCATGCTGGATGCGCTCCGTCGGCAGGACATTGCACAGTTCACCCGAGAAGCACGAAAGAGCGAAACTTTCCGCCCGTTGGGCCTCTGTGCCATGGATTTTGCCCTGCAGGGTGTGACGACTCTGGACGAGGTATCCCGGGTAGCGGCAACGTCTGAGGGCGATGTGTCTCTGGAAGAAATACCAGAGCTGGTCGCTGAAGTGACCGGGCCGGGCGCCACGGGTGGAGGCGTCTGATGCAGTTTAATTACCGTGGAAAAGACAGCCGTGGTGCGGTGCAGCAAGGCGAACTGGCGGCACCGAATCCCGAAGCGGCCGCTTCAGAGCTCATGCGACGAGGCATTACCCCGCTGTCTATCCGAGAAGTTGAGACGCAGGGTTCAATGAACCAGCGTCTGGCGAGCCTGCCTCTGTTCCGCAAGAAAATCTCGCTCGACGAATTGATTGTTTTTTGCCGTCAGATGCACGCCTTAACCAAGGCCGGGATTCCACTGATCCGAACCATGCGAGGGCTGGCGGACACCACGCGTTCCCCCGAATTAAGCGAAGTGTTGGACGACGTAACGACTCGCCTGGAAGGCGGCGCGACTATGGCAACGGCCATGCAGGCGCACCCGAAAGTGTTTTCGGATCTGTTCATTGCCATGATTCATGTTGGCGAGAACACCGGTCAGCTGGATGATTCGTTCAAACGACTGTCGGACATTCTTGAGCTGGAGAGGGATACCAAGCGTCGGCTCAAGCAGGCGATGCGCTACCCAACCTTTGTGGTGATTGCCTTGTTCGCGGCCTTGATGGTGGTGAACTTTCTGGTCATTCCAAAGTTCTCTGCCGTGTTCAACAAGCTCGGCGCAGATCTGCCTTTTTTAACCCAGGTGCTCGTAGGCACGTCGAATTTTTTGCTGTCGTACTGGTACATCATCCTGATCGCCATCATTCTTGGCGCGGTCCTGATAAAGCAATGGAAAGACACCGAACAGGGCAGGCTGACCTGGGACCGCTACAAACTCAGACTTCCCATCATTGGTCCATTACTGGAATTGATCACCCTGAGTCGATTTGCCCGGAATTTCGCCAGTATGTTGGCTGCAGGCATGCCGGTTACCCATGCGCTGACGGTGACCGCCGATGCCACTGATAATGCGTGGATTTCGCGGCATATCCGGGAGATGCGATATGGCATCGAGCGGGGTGAAAGCCTGTTGAGGACGTCACGGCAAAGCAACATGTTTACGCCGCTGATCCTGCAGATGATCGCGGTGGGCGAGGAAACCGGTTCCGTGGATGCGATGCTGGTGAACGTGGCGGATTTTTACGATGAGGATGTTGATTACGGCCTGAAACGACTGGCCGAATCTATTGAGCCGATTCTGATTGTGGCTATGGGTATTCTGGTGCTGATCCTCGCGTTGGGCGTGTTCCTGCCGATCTGGGATCTGGGAGCAGCAGCGATGGGGCGGGGATGAATGTTAAGTATCCGCAGGATGCCGCCTCGGGAATGGCAAACACCAGGCGACTGCGTTTCGCTGTCGTCATCAGCATTCTGCTGGTTTTGTCGTGGCTGCTGCTGGATGTCCTGGAGGAGAACCTGCAGCGGGCTGAGGAACAGAGCGCGAAACTCGTGTTAAATCAGGTGCGTAGTTTACTGGTAGTGAAAGGGGCAGAAGTCAGGTTAACCGAAGGGGGTCATTACGGTGCGCAGCAAGGCCGCAACCCATTTGCATGGTTCAAGGCTCCGCCATCGTCTTATATCGGTGTTTGTCCTGGTTCCGTGCCGCCAGCCGGGAAGTGGTGTTTCAAACCGTTACAAACTGACATCACAGGATACAAAAAGGCGGGGCAGGAGATGCGAGGGCAGGTTATATTTCGCCCCACTCAGCCGATAACCGTGGACAACCGTCGGGTTAATCGCAGAACCGCCCTCGCCTGGGAAGTGGGAATTGAGTTTCAGGATAGCAATGGCAATGGACGCCTGGATGAGGATGAACCCCAATCGGGGTTGACGCTGGAGCCGACCGAGGTCGGACAGAGCGTACCGACAGACAACTAGAGCGAACCGCCTCAAGGGGGCCAGACATATGACAGCAACCAAACATCGTTCCGCAGGTTTCACCCTGATTGAACTGGTGGTGGTGATTTCGATCCTGGCAATTCTTGCAGCCTTCGCGCTGCCTCGATTTGCGGAACTCTCAGACGAGGCACATCGAGCCAGCATCCAGGGCACCTCGGGTGCTTATGCAGCGGCCGTGGCGCTTGCTCGCGCACAGTGGACCGCTGCGGGCGCGGCGGGTGCGCAAACAGATCTTGAAGGCTTTGGCGCAGACAACGTGGACATCAGTGCCGATGGCTGGCCCATCAGTGTGACTGGTGATAAAGCGACGGTCGCTGCCATGGATGCCACCGATTGCGCCGACCTGTGGGTAGGCATCATGCAATCCAATGCACCCGAGGTATCGACAACCGCGAATACCGGAGATTACACCGCATCCTTGCCGAGCAGCGGAGTGTGTCAGTACGACTACAACCTGAACGGTGGGACCGACAACATTACATACAACGCCGCAACCGGCGACGTTAATACAGTGATCAACTAAGCTTTGCC
>CAZWEP010000060.1:0-15815 GCA_964632565.1 uncultured Marinobacter sp.
CTTGCTCAGCAGGCAGCGTTGGCTGGCAATCAAGCTGGCACGCTGACGGTCTCGCAAAACGCCGATGAGTTTACGTTTACCGTAGGCGCAGCAACCGCAAATCCTCGCGCCTTCTCGATAGACCGTGCGGGTACGTCGTTAACGGTGGCCGGAGGACTGCCCCTCACCCTTGCTTTTGATGAGCTGGGTGCGCCGACATCCGGCGCCAACCTGCTTTTAACCTTCAGCGGTGACACCACCTTCCGAACCTGTATCAGTTCACTGGGCGCCGTTTACCCCGGAAGTTGTCAGCCATGAAATCGAGTGAGGGTGGCGCAACACTGGTTGAGCTGGTCATCACAATTGTGGTCATCAGCGTTGCCATAGCTGGCGTTGTCGGTGCGTTTGCACTGATTGCCAGCCGCAGTGCGGATCCACTCAATCAGACGCGGGCGGTTGAGCTGGCTCAGCTGTACATGGACGAAATCATCACCAAGAAATACGACGAAAACACCCCTCAGGGTGGGCAACCCAAATACACCGGTGCGTGCAACATTGGTGCAGATGGTGGTGAGTCCCGTGCCACCTATGACGATGTGGACGATTACAACGGGATCAGCGGGGAGGCGCCGCGAGGAGCCCTGGGAGCACTGACGGGATATTCGGGATTTGAGGTGTCCGTTGCCGTGCAATGTGCCGGAGACGATCCCGGTGTCGGTTTGCCGGCGTCAGAAGCGAAGCGCATCGACATTACTGTCACTATTCCTGGCGATAGCGACTTTGTATTCTCAGCTTACAAGGCGAATTTCTGATGCGCCGCTGCTCGGGATTTACACTCGTTGAGCTGATCATGGTCATTGTTCTGTTGGCCATTGTCGCAACCGTGTCCGTGCAATTCGTATCACTGTCGACTCGTGGCGCCATTGATCTCGGTGCGCGCCAGCAGCGCTCTTTGACGGGAGTTGTGATCAGCGAGCAGGTTAGCCGGCAACTCCGTGAAGCCTTGCCAACGTCGGTGAGAGACAACGGTACCTGTATCGAATGGATTCCTATCGTCGCCGCGTCGAATTATCTCACTCTACCGACGGGCGCAGCCGCCAATTCTTTTGAAGCCGTCCCTCTGCCGTCAGGGCGTTCTGCCGGTGGACGAATTGTCGTTTACGGCTATGGTGGAAGCGTTTATGACACCAGCAGTCCGGGACCGATTTCGCCGCCAGCGACCATGCCAGCGGGGGCGTCGCCCGTGACCGTGAGTTTTGACGGCGGTGCCACCCATCGGTTTTCTGCGAAATCGCCTGAGAAGCGTTTTTACGTGGTCGACAGCCCACGGGCGATTTGTCAGTCCGGCCAGTACCTCTTCAGATATAGGAATTACGGTTTCAATTCCGCAGTGGCATCCGGGCTGCCGACCGCCAGTCCCAATCGCGAAGTGATCGCAGCTGGCCTCCAGCCCGGGTCGGTCAGTTTTCAGGTTACGCCGCCGACTCTTCAGCGGGGGGCGGTAGTGTCGTTCTCTATGGAACTGGAAGACCCCGATTCCGGAGAGCGTACGTCCATCAGTCAGGAGGTACAGATACGAAATGTACCCTGATCTGAACATACATAATCAACGCGGTGCGGGGCTTCCCATTGCTCTCTTTATCATCACCGTCCTCGCGCTTCTTGTCCTTGGCATGTCCCAGCTGCAGGAATCCTCGGGTGCGTCTGTCAGTCTGCAGATACAGTCCCAGCGAGCGTTTCATGCGGCGGAATCCGGTGCTCAGATTGCTGTGCGAGACGTCCTGGAAGGGAGCAGTTGTGCCTCGATGAACAGCCCCGTCAATTTCGGTGCTGGCGCCCTGATCAATTGTTCGGCGACCCTGACGTGCGAATCGGTTACAGCGGCCATTGGCGGTGGTGGCAACACAGTCTATTCGCTGACCAGCACCGGTCAGTGCGGCGCTGGTCCCGACCAGTCGACTCGAGTCATTGAGGTACGAGTGCGATGATTGGAAGCAAACGGGTATGCCGGAGACAGCTTTTCAAACAGTGGCTGCTTGCGATCACGCTTGCTCTGGTCGGCACGGACGCGATTGCTGACTGTTCTCCTTTTGCGGGGCTGGCGTCGATTAACGAAATTGTGGATGAGAACAACAACAAGTTTATCGAAATCAAAAGACTGTCTTCAGCGCTTACCTGGGGGGGCAGTGATGCCTGGGGTGTTGAGTTCTGTGTAACTGGAGGGTCCTGTACCGGTGTGATTGATCTGGCACCCGTGACGACCAGCGACAGTCTTTATCGGGTGCTCAAATTCAGTAAGAACGACTCACCAACCATCGATTTGACCGGCATGGATGTTCGCCTGGTTGACAGCGACGGCAACACGGTCGATTACGTTCGGGTTGGTGATTCTTTTGCCGCCGAAGACCCGTCATGTCCCATCGATTCACCAGAACTGATCTATGACAACGAATTAGACCTTGTCGGTGGTCAGAGCGGCAAGTATGCCCGTCGCACGCCCGACGGCACCGGCGACTGGGGGCTGGCCGCTGGCGCTTCTGCGGGTGGAGAATCGGAAGAAGAATCCAACGATGACGTTACGGTGTTGGGGCCGACGATTAACATCAATAATCTAACGGTTGAGCAGGGCGATGTCGCAGCGTTCACGGTGTCATTATCCAGTCCTGCCGGGAGGGATTTCCAGTTTGATTTCCAGACCCGGGATCTCACTGCGGTTCAGGGAACAGATTACGAGTATGGCCAGGGAACGGTGACGGTCGCGGCTGGCCATCGCGAGGCGACGATCAATGTCCAGACTTTGAACTCCGGGGCTGCCGTTGAGCGGGAATTTTTTATCATCATTGGCAATGCCCGGGATTTGCTGGGTCTCCGTTATGGACGGTTTGCCTCCCAGGCCGGGGTGGCCACGATCCAGCCCTTTGTGAGCCGGCTCGACCGTTTCCGGGTTGACGTTGCCGACACTGCCAGTGTCTGCAGTCCCGTTGAAGTGGTTGTGAGTGCGCTGGATGACACGGGGGCTGTGATCAATGACTACGAGGGCTCAATCGGCCTGTCGACGACTTCAGGTAGCGGGAATTGGAGTCAGGGTCCCGGTGATCCGCTGAATGGCGTCCTGACTCCTGACCCGGATCAGGACAACGATGGGCAGGCGCGATACACATTCACTTCAGCGGACAATGGCACCGCCAGTTTTTATCTCACAAACCGCACGGCGGATGTGCTTGAAATTACTGCCTTGGATACCGTACAGGGTAAGCAGGGAACGTCCCAGGCGGTGACGTTTCGTGAAAATGCGTTTGTGATCGAGTCCGTCGATGCCAACGGTGTCGATATTGTGGCTGAGCGGGATCATCAGTTTCAGGTGCGTGCGGTCGGGCGGGAGCCCGGCGGTTCGGAGTGTCAGTTGATCGCCGAATATGATGGCAACGTGCCCCTGAAGACATGGCTGGCGAGAACCTTTAACGACGCCGGTGGCGCTTCTCCGGCCCTGGAAAGTGGCGTTACCAATTTTAATCCGCCAAACGTGCGTCCCTCATCCAATAACCTGACTCTGGCGTTCAACGGCGGTATTGCTTCCCTGGTCCTGCAAACCACGGACGTGGCGCAGTATCGATTAAACCTTGCGGATGACACATCCGGGTATGTGGTTGATGAAAATGGCGACCCGATAGAGGTTGCGGGCCAAAGCGACGCGTTGACGGTGCGGCCAGACCGGTTTGAGGTTTCTGTCACTGATAATCCGGGAGCGACGGATGCGAACGGGGCGGTTTTCGTGGCGGCCGGCCAATCCTTTGAGGTCAGGGTAGCTGCTCTCGGAGCCCTGGGAGGCACTTTGGTGTCCTATGGCAATGAGGGTACGCCTCAGGGAGCTGAGCTTTCCCATACCCTGTTTTTGCCCGCTGGCGGTTCTCCCGGAAACCTGACGGGGACGACTGTGATCAATGGCGATGATTTTGTTTCTGGTGCTAATGCCATCAATGACATTGCCTGGAACGAGGTTGGCATCATTGAGTTGACGGCGACGAACCCTGGCTATCTTGGGGTAACACCGGCCATCGTCGGCGACTCAGGCCCGGTTGGCCGGTTCATCCCAGATCGTTTCGAGGTAGTGATTGATGACGGGGCCTTGGAAGCTTTCTGTACCATTTCAACGCCCTTTCTCTATTCCGGTCAGGACAGCGAGTGGCTGTTGCCCCCGGAGTTGATGATCACAGCCTATTCAGTGGGAAATGATGTTACCCAAAACTACACCGCTTCGGGTTTTCAGAAACTCACCTCGGCAGACATAGCTCGCACTGAACCAAACGCGGATACGACGGCGCTGGGCACCGACAATGCCCCGCTGCCGGTCACGGTAACGTCGAATCAAGGCTCGCTTACAGTAGCGGCTCCGGGAGTGCTCACCTATACCTATGCCAGCACAGATACCGTGTCTTACGACAAACTGACTTCATCCAGGGTGGGGCCGGTCGACCCTGAATTGACGTATACGGTGAACAGCGTTGTCGATTCGGATGGTGTCGCCGGTGCCGGCGCGCCCTACAACCTGTTGCCGTTGATGGATTTTGAAGTGCAGTACGGTCGGCTGGATATGGAAAACGTCTACGGGCCTGAAAATCTGGAAGCCGGTGTCACGCTTGCGATGCCTTTTTATACCGAGTACTGGGATGGTGCTCGATTCGTTTTAAATGACTTTGACGAGTGCACCGATTGGAACACCACTGATATCACGAACACAGAGCAATTCCACACGCTCGAATCCGGCAGCGGAACGGTTGCTGGGGGCGTGGGTGGTCCATTGCAGCTGGACCCCAATGGAACAGAGGGCACGGACACGCTGACCTGGGCCGTACCTGCCTGGCTGCAGGATGATGCAGACGGCGATGGAGCCCTCGAGAACCCGTCCGCACTGGCGACTTTTGGCGTCTACCGCGGCAACGACAGAGTAATCTACTGGCAGGAACGTTAGTCTTCTTCGCCCTCGGGATGATCCATTCCCAGCTCATTGATCTTGCGGGTCAGCGTGTTTCGCCCCCAGCCCAACAGGATGGACGCGTCACGTCGACGACCGCCGGTGTGCTTCAGCGCGGTCTCGATCATGATGCGTTCGAATTCAGGCACCGCCGTATCCAGAATGCCTTTGCGGCCCCGCTTCAACTCCTGCTCTGACCAGTTGCGCAGTCCTTCCTGCCATGTCTGACCTGTGGCGGGGGCTTCTGCTTGCTGCATCAGCTCTGGCGGAAGGTCATCGATGTGCACTTCCCGGCCACTCGCCATCACGGTCAGCCAGCGACAGGTGTTTTCAAGTTGACGGACGTTACCAGGCCAGGGCAGGGTTGTGAGGTATTCCTCGGCGTCCGGCCGGAGCAGTTTGGTTTCCACGGCCAGTTCTTTAGCTGCGCGTTTGAGGAAATGTTTCATCAGGCGAGGGATGTCTTCACGACGCTCTGAAAGCTTGGGCAGATGGACGCGAATAACGTTCAGGCGGTGAAACAAGTCCTCCCGGAAAGTGCCTGCCTGCACCAGCTTCTCCAGATCCTGGTGGGTGGCCGCAATAATGCGCACATCCACTTTGATGGGTGTGGTGCCACCCACGCGATAGAATTCGCCGTCCGCCAGCACCCGGAGCAAACGCGTCTGGGTATCTGCTGGCATGTCACCAATCTCGTCCAGAAACAGGGTGCCGCCGTTTGCCTGCTCAAATCGGCCTTGCCTGGCTGCTCCAGCGCCGGTAAAGGCTCCTTTTTCGTGACCAAAGAGTTCGGACTCGATCAGGTCCTTGGGAATAGCTGCCATGTTCAGGGCGATAAAAGGGTGGCTGGCTCGGGGGCTGTGATTATGCAGGGCTTGGGCGACAAGCTCTTTACCTGTGCCGCTCTCGCCGTTGATCAGCACGGTTATGTTTGAATGAGAGAGTCTGCCGATGGCTCGAAAGACTTCCTGCATCGCGGGTGCTTCGCCAATAATTTCGGTGTTCCGCTGGCTGCTCTCAGCCTGAGGCTCGCTCGTCGCGCGTTTTTCATGACTGTGCGCAACTGCGCGCTTCACAAGCGCAACAGCATCGTCTACATCAAACGGTTTAGGCAAATACTCGAATGCGCCGGTCTGATAACTGGTGACAGCGCTTTCGAGATCGGAATGGGCGGTCATGATGATAACGGGCACATCCGGATGGCTTTCCACAATGCGTGAGAGCAGGGTAATGCCATCGACTCCGGGCATCCGGATGTCGCTGATGATGGCATCGGGTTGCTCATGGTCGAGTCGCATCATGATGCTTTCGCCGCTATCGAACACCCGGGGTTGCATACCGGCCTGGTTCAGGGCGCGCTCCAGCACCCAGCGAATACTGCGGTCGTCGTCGATGATCCAGACGTTTGCCGGTTGGCTCATTACTGTTCCTCCAGGGGCAGGAAGATGATGAAGTCGGTTCTTCCAGGCTCGCTTTCGCATTCAACAAGCCCGTAGTGTTGTCCAATGATGCTTTGTGTGATCGATAGTCCCAGCCCGGTTCCGCTGGCGCGACCGCTGATCATTGGGTAGAAAACGTTCTGCAATAACTCAGCCGGAATACCCGGGCCGTTATCGATGACATCGACCCGGCACACCAGCCGGTGTCGTTTGTGGCCGATCGTAAACTGACGGAGTGCCCGGGTCCGGAACGTGATTGTGGGCGGTTCGTCCGTCTTGTTCTCGGCCTGGTTCTCGAACGCCGCTTCCATGGCGTTGCGTGCAATGTTCAGGAACGCCTGTATCAGTTGTTCTTTGTCTCCCGGAAACTCTGGAAGACTGGGATCGTAGTCACGATGGAAGGTCAGGCGGCCTCGGCTCTCGGCTTCCAGCAGCGTTTTCACCCGCTCCAGAACCTCGTGGATATTGGTCGGGGCAAATTTGGGCGCCTTGTTGGGGCCCAGCATCCGATCGACCAGTGAGCGAAGGCGGTCTGCCTCGGCAATAATGACCTGGGTGTATTCCTTCTGGTCCTCGTCATCCAGTTCCCGGTCCAACAGCTGCGCTGCGCCACGAATCCCCCCGAGGGGATTCTTGATTTCGTGGGCCATGCCGCGCACCAGAATCCGGGTGGTTTCCTGCTGGGAGATAATGTCTTCTTCCCGACTGATTCTGAGCAGGCGATCCCGCGGCTGAATTTCGATCAGCAGCTCTGACGGATCCAGCGTGACGCTCGTCACTGAGTAGTCGACGGTCAGCCTGGACCCGCTCGCCAGTACGAATTCGGCTTCACGGCGTGTGTAACTGTGTCCTGATTCAGCAGCAGCGTAGAGCGTTTTGAGGGCATCCTCGGAGTCAATCAGGATTTCGTTTATGGGCGACCCTTTGGTGCGGGTAATACTGGTTTCGAACAGGCTCTCGGCGGCTGGGTTCAAATATTCCACGCACAGTCCGTCTTTCAGAACCAGTATGGCCGTTGTCAGACTGTCCAGAATGTTCTTGTACTCGGCCGGTATTACCATGCGCTTGTCCCTACCAATCGGCACCCCTGATCATGGAATGAAAGGTGCAAAAAGCGAACCACATTAGAAAAATGCGGCGATGAATGCGCACAAACTGAGCGTTTGCCTTCAGAGTCGCCTGTATACGCCGCGCTGTAGTGCAAAAGTAGAGTTTCGGAAATTCAAAGCGCCAGGCGACGCCCTGTGAAAGCACAGCTTGGCGCCCCATAAGAATGCGCATGCATCATAATGGGGCGTTTTGCCGTTGAAGGGAAGAGAGTGGGCTGTTAATTGAGAGCGCTTGGGCGATGGACAGTGAAGGTGATGGTCTCACCAGTCTTGATGGTGACGCCATTGCCGTCAACGATGTTTACCGTGGCTTTATGGGTGCCACGAAACACGTTTCTTACCGTCACTGTGCCGGATGTCGTCTGGCCGACCGGTTGACCATCCAGGCTTACTTCGTATTTGTGATTGCCTTTCAGTCCGGGAGAACTGGTAACGGCGAAGGATACGTCGCCACTGCCACTGTGAAATGCCTGCTCGTTTTCGGGAGCGCTGAATTTTACGCTCGAATATGCAGCGCCTTCACGCTCCACCTTCTCTCGCAGCTGTTCAGGCTCTCTGACCGCCTCTGGCTTGGGCAGCGTCACTGTAGTGACCGGCTTGATCTTTACGGGTTCGGCGGGCGCTTGATCGGTGGGCTCGTCGGTGTAGGTTACGTTTCCATACGCATCTACCTGCCGGTAAATTTCCGCGCTGGCGGGCACAGACAGTAAACAGGTTACGCTAAGTACCAGTGTTAAGCGTGGGATCATCCGGAACCACCTTTCATCGTTGTTTATACGATTATCTGTGCCCCACGTGTGCATTTCAATGCCCGTCTCTACCGGGATGGTTACATTCGGTTAACCTGGATTGCCCAGCGACATGCCAAAAAAAAGGCCCCGCATCATGCGGGGCCTTTTGCTTCTCGGACCAGACCGATTAGCAGGAGTAGTAGAGGTCGAACTCAACCGGGTGAGTGGTCATGTTCAAACGCTCAACTTCCTCACGCTTCAGCTCGAGGTAGCCTGCAATCATGTCTTCGGTGAAGACGCCGCCCTGAGTCAGGAACTCGTGGTCCTTCTCAAGAGAGTCGAGAGCTTCCTGGAAAGTCTCGGCTACTGTCGGAATGTTGATTGCCTCTTCCTTCGGCAGGTCGTACAGATCCTTGTCCATAGCGTCGCCAGGGTGGATCTTGTTCTGGATACCGTCAAGGCCAGCCATCATCATGGCGGCGAAGGCCAGGTACGGGTTGGCAGACGCATCCGGGAAGCGAACTTCGATACGACGTGCCTTGGCGCTGTTTACCCAGGGGATACGGATAGAAGCGGAGCGGTTACGGGCAGAGTAGGCCAGCATGACCGGCGCTTCGAAGCCAGGAACCAGACGCTTGTACGAGTTGGTCGACGCGTTGGTGAACGCGTTGATGGTCTTGGCGTGCTTGATGATGCCGCCGATGTAATACAGAGCGGTTTCGCTCAGGCCAGCATAGCCGTCACCTGCGAAGATGTTCTTGCCATCTTTGCTCAGGGACTGGTGCACGTGCATACCAGAACCGTTGTCACCAACGACCGGCTTCGGCATGAAGGTTGCGGTCTTGCCGTAGGCGTGAGCAACGTTGTGTACGCAGTACTTCAGAATCTGAACTTCGTCAGCCTTACGGGTCAGAGTGTTGGCGCCAACGCCGATTTCACACTGGCCAGCAGTACCAACTTCGTGGTGGTGAACTTCGATCTCGAGGCCCATGGATTCCATGGCGGCACACATGGCACCACGCAGGTCGTGCAGGCTGTCCACCGGCGGAACCGGGAAGTAGCCGCCTTTCACGCCAGGACGGTGACCAATGTTGTTGCGCTCGAAGTCGTCGCCAGATACCCAGGCAGCTTCCTCGGAATAGATTTCGTACATGGCGCCCTGCATGTCGACTTTCCACTTGGCAGAGTCGAACACAAAGAATTCTGGCTCTGGGCCGAACAGTGCGCCGTCAGCGATGCCGGTGGACTTCAGGTACTCTTCTGCACGGCGTGCAACAGAACGTGGGTCACGCTCATAGCCCTGCATGGTTGAAGGCTCAACGATGTTGCAGGTGATGTTGACTGTGGTTTCTTCGGTGAACGGATCCAGCACAGAAGTCTCGTCGTCCGGCATGAGGATCATGTCTGACTCGTTGATGCCCTTCCAGCCAGCGATTGACGAACCGTCGAACATCTTGCCGTCGCTGAAGAAATCTTCATTGATTTCCGACGCAGGCAGCGTCACGTGCTGCTCTTTACCGCGACTGTCAGTGAATCGGAGATCGACCCATTTGACTTCGTGTTCTTTAATCAGATCTAACGTCTTGGACATTGTGCATGCTCCGTCTGTTTTGTCCCGCAGCGCGGGTCATTTCTGTGTAGATTTTCACTGGGTTGCCCGAAGAGCCTGGAACCCAATGTGTCTTTCAGGACTCGCAGCTTAACAAAACGTGTCGCTGCTTACCTGTAATTTTGGCTGTAGCATTTGAAGCAATAGCCTTGCCAATTTTTGGGGCGTGCTCCACAACTGCGCAAAGACCCGAAAGTCGGGCCTTTATGGCGCGGATAAGGTTTTCTGCTGATAAATCCGCACTCATGTGGTGCATTAAAACGGTGCAATATATCGCTTAACGCACCAAAATCGAGCAATCCGATCCCGCTCAGCATAAACACGCTTGTCGTATAAACATCAGCCAGTTTGCTATATACTGCGCGCCACTTCATTTCGCCCAATGTAAATGAATTCCATTTTTCGGATTTGAGATGGCATGTAAGACGGCTGCTAGCCTGCTGACGACCTCTCAGGCCCCTTCGTGCATGCTGCAGGAATTGTGTTGTGATTGAGAAACTACGGAATATCGCCATCATCGCCCACGTTGATCATGGCAAAACCACGCTCGTTGATAAACTGCTTCGCCAGTCTGGAACGCTTGATCGTAAAGAGCTTGAAAACGAGCGCGTGATGGACTCCAACGATCAGGAAAAAGAGCGTGGCATTACCATCCTTGCCAAGAACACGGCACTTAAATGGAATGGCTACGACATTAACATCGTAGACACGCCAGGGCACGCTGACTTCGGTGGTGAAGTCGAGCGGGTGATGAGTATGGTTGATTGCGTACTTCTCGTGGTCGACTCCATCGATGGCCCAATGCCACAGACTCGCTTCGTGACTCAGAAAGCCTTCGCGGCAGGATTGCGTCCCATCGTTATCGTTAACAAGATCGACCGGCCGGGTGCGCGTCCGGACTGGGTTGTGGATCAGGTATTCGATCTGTTTGACGCCCTCGGTGCGACGGATGAACAGTTGGACTTCCCGATCGTGTACGCCAGTGCACTGAACGGTATTGCTGGTCTTGATCACGAGAACCTGGATGACAACATGGACGCCGTTTTCCAAGCCATCGTTGATCATGTGCCGGCGCCCAACGTAGATCTCGACGGCCCTTTCCAGATGCAGATTTCGCAGCTCGACTACAGCAGCTTCCTCGGCGTTATCGGAATCGGCCGTATCATGCGTGGAAAAATTCGCACGAACTCGCCGGTGACGGCGATTGGCGCCGACGGCAAGAAGCGCAATGGTCGAATTCTCAAGATTATGGGGCACTCCGGCCTGCAGCGAGTTGAGGTTGATGAAGCCCAGGCGGGCGACATTGTCTGCGTGAGTGGCATGGACGAACTGTTCATTTCAGACACGCTCTGCGATCAGAGCCAGGTCGAGGCGCTGCCAGCGCTGACCGTTGACGAGCCGACAGTATCCATGACGTTCCAGGTGAACGATTCTCCGTTCGCCGGCAAAGAAGGAAAGTACGTCACCAGTCGGAACATTAAAGAACGCCTTGAGAAAGAGTTGCTCCACAATGTGGCGCTGCGGGTCGAAGAAGGCGAGTCGGCTGACAAGTTCAAAGTATCGGGCCGTGGGGAGTTGCACCTCTCGGTTTTGATCGAAAACATGCGTCGTGAAAATTTCGAGCTGGCCGTGGGTCGTCCCGAGGTTGTGATTCGTGAAGTGGACGGCGAGAAGCACGAGCCTTACGAAAATGTGATTGTCGACATTGAGGAGCAACATCAGGGTCCGATCATGGAACAGATGGGGCTTCGCAAGGGCGATCTCACCAACATGGTGCCGGACGGCAAGGGCCGGATGCGTCTGGAATACACAATTCCAGCCCGGGGATTGATCGGTTTCCGTAATACCTTCCTGACCATGACTTCGGGTACTGGCATTCTGACGTCTACGTTCAGTCACTATGGCCCCGTGAAGTTGGGCGACGTGACCAGCCGCCAGAACGGTGTGTTGGTGTCTATGGCGACGGGTACAGCGCTGACATATTCTCTGGAGACTCTGCAGAGCCGAGGCAAATTGTTCCTCGATCCGGGGCAGGAGATCTATGAAGGTCAGTTGGCAGGCATTCACAGCCGCGACAACGATCTGGTGATCAACCCAACCAAGGGTAAGAAGCTGGACAACATGCGTGCGTCTGGCAAAGACGAAGTGATCGGGTTGGTTCCGCCCATCAAGTTCACTTTGGAGCAGGCGCTCGAGTTCATCGACGACGACGAACTGGTTGAGGTAACGCCCAAGTCGATTCGCCTGCGTAAGAAGCTGCTCACAGAAAACGAGCGGAAGCGAGCAAACAAGAAGTAATCTGATGCCTGACCCGCTCGGGTTGCAAGGTCAGATTGTGAGGGGCGAGCTTTGAAAAGCTCGCCCCTTTTGTTTTGCTCCTCGAAAGTCACTCAGTCAGCTACACTCGAACAATGTTCCAAATGCCGGGAAGCTCCATGCTGACTTTGTACCCCGAACTCAAACCGACACATCGTCACCAGATTGCGGTGGATCCGCCTCACGAACTCTATGTCGAGGAGAGCGGAAATCCTGAGGGCATTCCCGTGCTGGTAGTTCACGGTGGTCCGGGAGGTGGCTGTGAGGATTACCATCGGCGTTTTTTCGATGCAGAACGTTTTCGCATCATTTTGATGGATCAGCGAGGAGCAGGGCGCTCCACGCCTTTGGCCGAATTGGAGGGCAACGACACCCAGAGCCTCGTCGCTGATATGGAAGCCGTCCGGTCTTTTCTGGGAATTGAACAATGGATGCTGTTCGGCGGCAGTTGGGGCTCAACGCTGTCGCTCGTATACGCCCAAGCCTATCCGGATCGGGTGCTGGGGTTGGTGCTTCGAGGCATCTTCCTCTGCCGACCGAAGGATATTCGCTGGTTATATCAGGAAGGGGCGAACCGGGTGTTCCCGGATTATTGGGAAGATTATCTTGCGCCGATTCCGGAGCCGGAGCGGGAGGACCTTGTATCTGCTTATTATCGTCGATTGACCAGCACCAACGAGCTTGAGCAGATTCAGGCAGCGAAGGCATGGTCGGTTTGGGAGGGGCGTTGTGCGACCTTGCACCCGAACCCTCGGGTGGTCGAGCACTTCGGGCATCCGCACGTGGCAATTGCCCTTGCGCGTATTGAGTGCCACTACTTCATGAATCAGGCATTTCTGGAGCCAGATCAGATTCTGAATCAGGCCCATCGCCTGCGGGACATTCCAGGGCTGATTGTGCATGGTCGTTACGACATGGTGTGCCCGTTGGATAACGCCCTTGAGCTAAGTCGAGCCTGGCCCGAGGCGGAACTGCAAATCATCCGGGATGCAGGGCACTCGGCATCGGAGCCTGCCATCGTAGACGCGCTTATTAGGGGCGTCGAAACGATTGCTGAACGCATTTCTCACGAATCCGAGTGACTGCTTGATTGGTCTTGCCAGGCACCGATAGACTTGCGAGCCACTCGGGAACGTAGTGCAAGCTCGCCTCATTCCTGCTATTTCACCCTTACATTGACGCAGATCATTCCTCAAACATGAAAGGCCTGATACAGAGAGTCAGCGAAGCCAGCGTGTCCGTGAATGGACAAGTGATTGCACAGATTGATTCGGGAATTCTTCTCTTGCTTGGTGTTGAGCCATCGGACCAGCTATCGCAGGCCAAGCGCCTGTGTGATCGCGTCACTCGTTACCGGATTTTTCCTGACGAGCAGGGTCGCATGAATCGCAGTCTCCTGGATTGCCGGGGAAGTTTGCTGGTCGTGCCCCAGTTCACGTTGGCGGCGGATACCGCATCGGGCAATCGTCCCGGGTTTTCGACCGCCGCCGCGCCAGAGGATGCGAAGCGGTTGTTCCTTTCATTTGTTACAGAAGCGACACACAGATTGGGCGAGCCTTCGGTTAAGGCGGGGGAATTCGGGGCGGACATGAAGGTGTCTTTAACGAATGATGGTCCGGTTACGTTTTTGTTGGAAGCCCGTTAGGCTCCGGAAACCTGCGCACCAACATAATGCGCGGCGCACTTGCGTGTTCCTTGGTGGTGCGAAATTGCCCTCAATGTCTTTTCCTGAAAATGCTCACGAGAGATTGCCTGGCTGCAAGATGTTGGTTTAATTAATGTTTTAGAAAAATGGCCTCGGATTTGAAAGGTTAAACAACAGTTTGAAAGCACCAAAAAATGTCATAAAACGTTGCTTTGTTGCTTCAAAATGAGCTAAAAAGAGCGCGCTATTAATTTGCAAATAAAGTTTCATTGTATTAAAAAAGATTCATCACGCAGATTCTCAAGAAGAATGTGTAAGTGATTGAGAGAAAAAGGCGATTGTCGCCTTCAATCAGAAGAAAAAAAGACTCGCAAACCGAATGTCACAAAACTGACACGGTTTTTGCACAGAATAGGGTTCATCCAGCCCGACTGGTGAAGTCTGAAGATAGATCGGGATTTAAACCCGTCGCTAAAACCTGAGTTAACTCAAAAAGGAAGACGCAACATGAAAAAAACTCTCCTCGCTTCTGCAATCGCTGCAGTGACCTTCTCCGGCGCTGTTTCAGCTGACGACCACGCAATGTCAGCTGCTGAGCTGGCTGCGAAGATGGATTCCATGCCTACTGTTTACGGCAACATCCAGTACGCTCTTTCTCACGACGACATTGGTGGTGAGTCTTCCACAGTAGAGCACTTCGACAACGGATCTACCCTCGGTGTGACCCACGAGCACGAAGTGTCTCCAGGTGTTACTGGCTTCTTCAAGCTGGAACTGGACGGCTTCGGTGCCGATGAGAAGGACTCAACTGGCGCTAACATTGACGAAGCTTACATCGGTGTTAAAGGTGACAGCTTTGGTCAGGTATGGGTTGGTTCAGACGATTCTACCTACGAGAGCGCTGTTACCGAAATCTCTGAGTACTACGAAGTTGCTGCTCTGAGCCAGGGCGTAGACTACACCACTGGTGAAGGCGACCTGATTCAGTACATGTCTCCGTCTTTCGGCGGCCTGACACTGGGTGCTGCGGTACAGATCAACGGCGACGGTGAAGGTGGCGAAAAGTCCTATCCTTACCAGCTGGCTGCAATGTACTCAATCGATGCCCTTGAATTGGCGGCGGCGATGGATTCAAACGACAGCGGCGCTAACGGCAACAACGAAAACACCTATGGTGTTCGTGCCAGCTACTCTGTTGGCGACCTGCGCTTCACCGGTGAGTATCACACCACCAAGGACGTTGCTGACGTTTACGGCGTGATTGGCTACTACACCATGGGTGCAAACACCTTCGCGCTGTCTTACGAGAACAAGACTGCAGACGATGCCGCTGACACCGAGTCAGACACCATCACTCTGCAAGCTCTGCACAACATCTCTGACCACATGTATGTCTACTTCGAAGGCTACCTGGGTGGCGGTGACGACGTGTACGAGTACACCGACGCTCTCGGTAACGATGCTGTAGCTGACGAGCGCACCATCGGTGCTATCGGTGCTGTCTACTACTTCTGATCAGCTAACTGCTAATCTAGAAGCGTAAAAGCCAGAACCGGCGACCTCAGGGTCGCCGGTTTTTTGTTGAATCGAATAAATCCGGCGAGACTTGCGCAATGCCAAAAGAGCTTGAAATCAAACTCAGTGTCATGCCCGATCATGTATCCGATGCGCTTGACTGGTTGAAGCAGCAAAAAGGCGTCAGCGAACAGCGATCTCGGCAGCTTGCAAACGTTTACTATGACACCCCGGGTGGCGATCTCAATCGCGAGCGCGTGGCGCTGAGGGTTCGTCAATTCGATAGTCAATTCATTCAAACCCTGAAAACCCAGGGTGAGTTCATCCAGGGTGCCCACCATCGCAACGAGTGGGAGTGGCCCATTCCTGACAAAGCACTGGATCTGAGTCTGATCGAGTCAGTTCTGGCGCCCGCACATATCAACTGGAAACTTCTGGAGCCTGTATTCGAAACCAATTTTGTTCGCCAGGTCCTGTTGATTGAGCACAATGACACGGAG
>CAZWEP010000061.1:0-15514 GCA_964632565.1 uncultured Marinobacter sp.
ATGACTTCGGCATATCGGGGCATGATGCTGTCTTTCAGGTGCGCCACTTCCCTGTCCAGGGTAATGGATTCGATCGCACGGTGAGCACGCAACATGATGGTACCGCCCGGTGTTTCGTAACAGCCGCGGGACTTCATACCCACATAGCGGTTCTCAACGATATCCAGTCGGCCAATGCCATTAGCGCCGGCCATTTTGTTCAGCGTTTCCAGCACCACGTGGGGCTTCATTTGTTCGCCGTCGATGGCGACAATGTCACCTTTGCTGTAGGTCAGCTCCACGTAGGTCGGCTTGTCTGGCGCGGCTTCCGGCGACACACTCCAGCGCCACATGTCCTCTTCCGCTTCTGCCCACGGATCTTCCAGGTTGATACCTTCATAGGAGATGTGCAGCAGATTGGCATCCATGGAGTACGGCGATTTGCCCTTTTTCTTCTCGACAGGAATGTTCCGCTCGTCGCAATAGGCCAGCAGCTTTTCGCGAGAATTCAGATCCCATTCGCGCCAGGGGGCAATCACTTTCACACCGGGCTTGAGCGCATACGCGCCAAGTTCAAAGCGGACCTGATCGTTACCCTTGCCGGTGGCGCCGTGGGAGATCGCATCCGCGCCGGTTTCATTGGCAATTTCCACCAGGCGGCGGGAAATCAAAGGACGTGCGATGGAGGTGCCCAGCAGGTATTCGCCTTCGTAAATGGTGTTGGCCCGGAACATCGGGAACACATAGTCCCTGACAAACTCTTCGCGCAGATCTTCGATGTAAATCTCTTTTACACCCAGCGCTTTCGCTTTTTCACGAGCCGGCTCGACTTCTTCGCCCTGACCAATGTCAGCGGTAAAGGTCACCACTTCGCAGTTGTAGGTATCCTGCAACCACCGAACAATAACGGAGGTATCAAGGCCGCCGGAATAGGCCAGCACCACCTTTTTGATATCAGACATGCCAATTCTCCAGACTGAACAGAATGGATCGTTCGAAAATAAGCGCGACATTGTACGGGAGAGCGGCAGGAATGGCTATCAGGCCGAAGCTGAATCGAGCAACAGAAAGCCGGGCGCATTTGCGCCCGGCCAACCTGTCATCTTGCAGGAACTCTGGTCTGGCTAGCCAACCATCTGCTGGGACATAACTTCTTCGCGAATGCCGTCCCAGCCTTCCATGATAGAGCGTAACAGTTCGGACACCTCGTCCAGACGAGCGATGTCGTTGCGGGCGTTGGCTTCCCACAGTGCGCGTTCCATGTACTCATAAAGCGCGTCCAGGCGTTCTGCCAAATCACCGCCCTTTTCTTTATCCAGGAAGGTTCGCAAACCACCAATGATATCCATGGACTTGAGGATCAGCTTGCCCTTGGCGTCGTAATCTTTCGCCTGGAGCTTCGCCTTGGCCATGTTGATGCGCTCAAGCGCTCCCTGATACAGAAGCTGGATCAGCTTGTGCGGGTCGGCATCGGTGATGCTGGTCTGGGTGTTGATTCGCTGGTATTGCTGCAGCCCGTTCATAGGTAACCTCGTCGAGTTCAGCTTATCTTATTGCTGATTGCCGCTGGATTGCTGAGGTGCAATGGCCGCCAACTGCTGGGCGACGTAATTGCCTGTACTGTTCAACTGAGCGATCAGAGCATCGGCCGCAGAAAACTGCGACACGAGCCGGTCCCGGTAGGTCTCCATACGGAGATCCAGTCGATCCCTCTGTTGCTGAATTTCATCTAGCTGGTTGTTCAGGCCCTGGGTGCGGCCAGAAAGAGCACCGTTGCTGGCCAGATAATTCTCGACGGTTGCGTCGAACTTGGACAAAACGCCATCGTCGCCGTTGGGGCCATCAAACAGATCGGCTACGGCTGTCGGGTTATCCGACAGTTTTTCCTTGAACTCAGTGGCATCGAATTCCAACTTGCCTGTGCTGGCGTTGGTTTTGATGCCGAGATCTGCCAGTGTCCGAACACTACTGTTCTCCAGACCCGCTGGAATGTTCGTCAACACGGAGCGAAGATCCCGCTCAATATTTCGGATGGTGGAATCGCCTGAAAGAATACCGCCAACACCGGTGTCTGCATTGTAGCCAGAAGCTTTGTCGAAGATGTCCAGAACGGCGTTGTACTTGTCGACAAACTCCTGGACCCGGTCAGCGACCTCGTCCGGATTGCGGTCGACTTTGACCGACGTGGTACCCAGGGACTTCACATCAAAGGTCACGCCTTCAATGACATCTTCGACGGTGTTGGATGAGCGACTGACCGCGATGCCGTTCACTTCCAGCAATGCGTCCTTCGCTTCAACGGTTTCTGTCAGATTAGAGGCCGTGCCGTTAAACGCAAACTGAGACAGCCCCGTGGCGTCGGTGTTATTGCCGTCGTCGTCCGCAACGGACACCTGGATGGCATTGTCGACACCGCTTTCGTCAGAGGACAGAACGAGACGGAAACCGCTGCCCGTATCCACAACACCAGCCGACAGACCGGCTTCAGAATCGTTGATAGCATCGGCCAGGCCTTGAAGCGTGTTGTTGGTGCTATCCACGGTGACATCCGTGCTCACGCCATTCACAGTGAATGTGAGAGTACCGGTGCCTACGGTTGTCGTGTCCGAGTCAGCGAAGGTACCGGAGGCCAGCGACTGAGTCTGGGCCAATTGAGTGACGTTTACACTGTAGGAGCCACGGTTGGCCGTTTCTGGATCGACACTCACGGTTGCGACAGATTCGTTAGACGAACTGGCCGTCAACGCTTTCAGGCCGTCGTTTGCGGACAGAGCTTCCAGCGGCGACTGGAGAGCTTCCAGAGCACTCTTGATGGCCCCGAAAGCGGAAATTTTGGTTTGAGCCTCGCTTTCTCTGCGGTTCAGTCGGAGCTCAACGGGCTGTCGCTCCGCGTTGACCAGCTGGTCAACGAGGTCGGCACTGAAAATACCAGAGCCTGCACCGAGCGATGAAATACTTGCCATATCGAGCCTCCTGTAAAGGCTTACCTGTAATACTTCAGTTATCGGCACGAAGCGGCAAAACTTTGCCCCTTTCACGCCTTCTTTGAGTAACGTTTTGTAAAGCGCCTTGTCTTTAAAGCTTAGACGAAAACGCCGCTACCCCCTAAGGGTAGCGGCGCTAACGCAGATCCACAGCATTAAATGCACTGCTTTGTGTTCACACTTTCACGTCAAACAACGTTAGCGGTTCATCCTGCTGCAAGTTTTCTGCCAACCTCAATGCGACCTCATCCGGAATCTGACGAATGACTTTCTGTGTCTGCTGATCAACAACCCGGACGATCGTCTTGCCGAGGTCCTGATTCACTTCGAACTGCAGGTCTCGCTGCACGCTCTGGACAAAGTCATTCAGTTTCGAAACCGCCTCGCCAACTTCTTCGCCGCTCACCACCTTCTTGGCTTCTGAAGCTGGCGCCGGCTTGGCGATGGCTGTGGCCGCTACTTGAGCGGAAGCATTGCTGCTATCTGCTCGAGGTGACACCGACGCCCGAGCCGGAGCTTGCTCACTGGAGCGAACCAGCTTCAAATCCGGGCTATTCAGATTTACGTCGTTCATGATCCACCTCTCTCACTAAAGTTGGCCAGCGATCCTTATGGATTGCTGGCCAACTCTTCTAGCCCCCGCTTACTGGAGGAGAGACAGTACCTGGTTCGGACGGGCGTTTGCCTGTGCCAGAACCGAGATGCCTGCCTGCTGCAGAACGTTCGCCTTGGCGAGCTTCGCAGTTTCAGCGGCGAAGTCAGCATCCAGAATCCGGCCGTTTGAAGCGCTCAGGTTCTCGATGTTAGTGCCCAGGTTGTTAATGGTGCTTTCGAAACGGTTCTGAACCGCACCGAGGTCTGCCCGGAACGCGTTTACAGTGTCCAGAGCGGTGTCGATGGTCGCCAGAGCCGCACTTGCACCGCCAGCACTGGCGATGGAGACAGCATCAATGCCCAGACCAGCTGCAGTCATGGTGGAGTTAAAGTCTACAGTGATGGTCTGGCCGGCGTTAGCACCTACCTGGAACGCAACACCTGAACCCAGAGAACCGTCCAGAACCGCCAGGCCGTTGAACTGAGTGTCGGTAGCGATACGGGTAATTTCTTCAAGACGCTGAGTAACTTCCGCCTGAAGCAGTGCGCGGTCGTCGTCGGTGTTAGAACCGTTGGCAGCCTGAACCGCCAGCTCACGAATACGCTGCAGGTTGTTAACGGTCTCGTCGAGGCCGCCTTCTGCAGTCTGAGTCATGGAGATACCGTCGTTCGCGTTACGCTGTGCAACGGTCAAACCACGAATCTGGGTGTCGAAACGGGTAGAAATCGCGAGGCCAGCGGCATCGTCTTTGGCTGAGTTGATACGCAGACCTGAAGACAGACGCTCAAGAGCCTGGTTGCTCAGACCCTGAGACTTGCTCAGTTGGTTTTGAGCGCTGAGTGATGCGACGTTGGTGTTGATTCCGAGAGCCATAATGCTTCCCCTTCAAAGATTGATTCTTCACTTTTAAGAGGCCAGCTCCCAAATCTTTGTTTTGGTTTGCTGCCCTGTTACACCGCTTAACGGCCACCAACCCAATCGCTTTAATCTTTTTTAATCATTTTGATGTAACAGTTTGTGTCGCATTGTTCGCTAGAGAATGTCGGCCTCTGGATCCATCAAACGCCGCGTCACCCAGGGATCGTCTTCCGGCTTAGCGTCGGAAAGCATAACCTTCGAGAAGTGCTCGGGCAGATGCTCAAGGAACTCTTTAAAAGTACCGGACCAATGATTCAGGAACGGTTGCAGGTCATCGTCACGGTGAGCGAGCCCATGGCAAAGACCCATCTGAAGAAAACGCTGAATGGTCCCTTTCATTATCTGCCAGCCCATCAGTTGGACAGTCACGGGTGAGCGCCGGCCACTTCGGGGGCCCACCCTACCCAGATAATCCCGAATCTGATTACACACCACGATCAGATCTTTACGTCCCGATAGCCGATTGTTTTTCAGAACGGACGCAAACACCTGGGATGTCTCTTCTACCTCCCGGGCCACTGCGGCGAAAATCTGTTTGGTGTCGTAGTCCGGCAGGTCCATAGAGCAGGAGTCAACGGAACTCAGAAGCGTCTGTCTGGCGGTATCCGATACCTCACTCATTTGCTCGCTAAAGTCCGCGCTGGAAATCCACTCTGCACCCTCAATGAGGGCGCCGTCAGAACAGTTCCTGACAGTGAACGACAGCCCCTGATTCTTACGGTCCGACAAGTAGGTTTCCAGGGTACGCTTGGCAGTAAAGTAATCGCCTTGCGTAATGACAGTCGTTTCGTTGACGCCCTCTGTTTCGAATTTGGGCCTCGCCTCGGTACCGCTGGCCGTCTCCTTCTGGAAGCGGCTGGCGAATTCCGTTTTTGACTCCTGCCCATAGACCGAGTATTTCGAGTGATGCTGGGATTTGTCCTGGTACCCGTAGTCGGTCCCGAACAGGAACAAATTCCGGAAGCCGTAGGCAAATGCCAGAGCGACTGCTGCATTGGTGCAGGTCGGCGTGCACCCTGGAACGGAGTCTTTCTCCAGCCCCAAGAGCGCAGGAATATAATAGTCACTGGAGAAATAGAAACGGGCATTTTCAAACATCGGTGGCACAAGGGGATTCACGCTTGCTGTGCACAACAGCGTGATACCTTCCAACCCATGCTGCTCTTTTATGTCGTTGAGCATTTCATAAATCATGTAATCCGCATCCAACTCCACGTGGAAGTCGGGTCTGACACCGTGGCTCAGGAGAGCCCGTAAACCGGTGCCCGCACTGATAACAACCAGATTGTCCCGGTTGGATTTGAGCGCCTCGATTCTGGAATCGATAGACGGCCCGCTTCCGACAATGGCTACGGGAATTTGAGACTCAGGCAGCTGATAGGGTTGAATGTATTTGCCTCCCGACCGGAGGTTCTGACAAACGTTGCGAGTCCCGCGCAATTCAAAATCGTAAGCGCCCCAATTGGTACCCACAACAGGCAGATCTTTTTCCAGACCCTTGGCGATACGGAATAGATCGACGTTCGCCAGGTGGTTGTAGTAATAGCTCAGGTAAGGGTACAGCGGGACCATCTCTGCCATCTTGGAGCCCAGGACGCGGCGAAGATTCTCTTCAGATGAGTTCGTTGCAATACAAAAAGAAATGGCGCGCCCCTTACCGCGAAACCGCGCACAGATTTCTTCCCAGTCGACGGTAAACAGGGAGAGCGCAAACCGCTCTGCATCTGGTTCAAAAACAACCGCATCAATGACATCTGCCTGCGACGTTAGTTGCTCGATGTGATAACCGAGTCCACAACCCAGGAAGATCACCGACGGCACTACCTTGCCCCGGTAATAGCCCTCAAAAGAGTCTGGAGTTACCGTGCTTTTGGAAAGGCTCTCGCGCACGTATTTCATAGCGAACCGGGTAGCCGCGCTCTCCCTGACATAAGGCAGCTCCATGGTCAGGATAGGCTTGTCAGAGGGGTTTTCCTTTATAAACGTCTGCACCTCTGACTTCGCATATTCCTGAGCCAAATGGCGGTAAATGCTCTGTCCCGAATCAATAAGGTCGACGTCTTCGTGGCCCGGGGTAACAACCAATTCACAATGCCGGGGCTCAAAATTGGCGAAGTAGTCGAAAATCTCAGGCCGGTATTTCTGGAAATATGCCAGGTTCTTCTGCTTGCGCCGAATAAACGGCAACGCGACATCTTCTTCATTTCCAGACATTCAACCTTCCTTAAATAGCGTTTGAGGACATACCAAGAGTAATAACAGATTCGAACAACCGACAGCAAAACTTCTGCTTTTTTGGCCAGTTATGGGCGGCAAAGTTCTGCCACTTGCAAACCTCAATGGCCACGCTGAGCTCAATCCAAGTCGGGAGCCACCTATTTTTTGTTCGTTTTTACATAGGCTTATCTTGATTTCCTCGCTTTTGGCACGGTCTTGGCTTTGCACTGCTCAGGCACACTAATCCCCGGGCGATGCATTGCCACCCAGGCATGTCATTGCACCGGCCCATAACACCGAGGAGAAAAGAGATGCCTCAGATAATCAATACCAACATTGCATCACTCAATGCCCAGCGGAACCTGAACGCCTCCCAGAGCGACGCAAACGTCGCACTGCAGCGTCTCTCCTCGGGCCTCAGGATCAACTCAGCCAAAGACGACGCGGCCGGTCTGGCCATCTCGGAGCGGTTTCAGTCCCAGATCACCGGCCTGAACATGGCACAGCGAAATGCCAACGACGGTATTTCCCTTGCCCAGACCACCGAAGGCGCTCTGGACGAAATCACCGCAAACCTTCAGCGCATGCGCGAGCTCGCTGTCCAGTCGGCGAACGCATCCAACAGCGTTTCTGACCGTCAGGCATTGAATGCAGAAGTCGAAGAGCGCATCGAAGAAATTAACCGAATCGCCGGCCAGACTTCCTTTAACGGACTGAAAGTTCTGGATGGCAGCCTGCTGACGCAGACCTTCCAGGTTGGCGCCAATACCGGCGAAACCATCAGTGTTTCAGGTTTTGATGCCCGCGGATCGCAGCTGGGCACCACCACCAACCAGACCACCGACCTGCTTCAGTTGACAGACGGTACCGACACCCTTGAGACCATCTTTGCGGAAGGACGCACGGCCGACTTCACTTTCGACATCACCGGCACTGACGGCGTTGTCACGCAGGTGAACGTCACCGCGGCCGGATCTTTGCAGGATGTGCTGGGACAGATCAACGCTCAGACACCGGTCACTGGTGTTGAGGTCAACATGAACCGGACCAATGACGAACTGATCTTCTCGTCACCGTTTGGTACCGACTTCAGTGTCGACACAACCGTTGTTGGCGGTGGCACGCAGACTGTTGCAGCAACCGCAGCGGCCAACACCCTGAACATCAACGAAACCGACATCTCCACGCAGGACGGCGCCGACCTGGCAATGATCTCCATTGATTACGCCATCGACACCATCAACGGAATCCGCGCCGAACTGGGTGCCGTGCAGAGCCGGTTTGAATCGACCATTGCAAACCTGAGCACCACCTCCGAAAACCTGTCCGCAGCCAACAGCCGAATCCGGGACGCAGACTTTGCGGCCGAATCCGCCGAGCTGGCACGTACGCAGGTCCTGCAGCAGGCTGGTCTTTCCGTACTGGCTCAGGCCAACGCCCGTCCGCAGCAGGTTCTGCAGCTACTGCAGGGTTAATTGAGATTTCCAGAAACTGAGGTGTCCCATGCAAGCACAGCATCACATTCAGAACGCTGACGATCAGAAAACCCTGACAGCGCAACGTTTGCTTCAGGCCCAGATCGCCTACAACGAGTCTAACGACCCGGCGGCATCGCTGATCCAACGCAAAAAGGCTCGCCATGAGTGTCGGCATGTGTTGAATGAGACGCTTGGTGACGACAGCAATCACCCTGTCGCGCTTGGCATGCTTGGAAGGGTGGAATTGGATGACGGGGACCTCACTCTGGCCCAGACTCTGTTCACCCGGAGCCTGGACAGCGATCCCGATCAGCCACAGCAGTATCAGAACCTCGGTTACTGGGCATTGAAAGCGGAGCGCCCTGCTTTGGCAGAGCAATACTTTCTGCAGGCACTGGAACTGGATAATCGGTCTGCCAGCGCCTTCTGTGGTGTGGCTCACGCCAAACGTCTTTTAGGTCAGTTCGATGTTGCCTATCTGCATTACCGCAAACTTCTGGCAACAGGCCGCGATTGGCCGTCTGTCTACAGCGGTATGCTGCAGTGCGCGAGTCATCTGGATGTCACCCAGGCCGACACAGACATCGCGGAAGACGCGATCTCGCTGCTCAGTCAGGACGGACTCCCCCACCAGGAACTCGGATTGTTTGTGGCCAGCATTCTGCGGCAACAATACGACCTGTCTGACCCCAATTCGCAGATCTTTCTGGACGCAGCCAGCCAGGACAACCTGCTGCTGCTCGCCCTGAACCGGACGCTTATGCCGGACCCGGCTGTCGAGGAGTTGGTCACCCTGCTTCGTCGTGCGGTTATAGCGGAAGTTGCGAACACAGCAGAGCTTCGAGACGAACTGCAACCGTTGGCACTGGCGCTTGCGGTCTATGCAGATCGGACAGGCTATGCGCTCAGTGCCGAGGAAGATGAAGAGCGACTGGTGTCTGCCATCAACGAAAGTATTTCTGCCCAGTTTGCGCTTGGCGAAAGTCAGGAAAACATGGTCGGCTCTTTGATCATCAGTGCAATGTATGGGGCACTGTTCCATCAACCTTTCGCCATGAATCTGGGCCAGTGGAGTCTTGTGGACTGGCCGGCTTCTGTTCAGGCCGTGATGTCAGCCAGTTATTACGCCCGCGCAACAGAAGAAGCCATCAAGCAAAACTTTGAAGAAAAGCAGGACGAGCTCACCCTGGAAAAGGTCGATATCCCTCAGGCTTGGCCGCACTGGTCCACTCTCTCCTATCGCACCGAGTCGTGCCTGAAAGACGTATTGAATCAGGATCTGGGACTGACCACCGGAGAATTCCCAGACACCCTGCGAATGTTAATTTGCGGTGCCCAATCCGGCCAGAGAGCACTTGAACTGGCCTATTACCTGAATGACGTCGAGATCATTGCCGTTGACGAATCACTGGCCAACATTGCCAAGGCAACCCGGATGGCCGATGACCTGGGCATCAACAACATCGTGTTCTGGCCCTGGTCGGTGGCTAACCGATTTGTGGCTGACGGCCATCAGGTGCACTGGATTGAAATCGGGCGCCTGCCCTCTGCCAACATGACTGAGGTGTCTCTGTCAGCGCTCGTAAATTCCGGTTCCAGCGCCGGTGCCGTTGTTCATATGCACACTGCCACATCCGAACAGACCGATGGCGATCAACAGATTCGAAATCTGGTTCAGCGTCACAAACTCAAGCCCACCCGGACGGCGCTGCGTCAACTGCGGAAAATGGTACTGACCAACCGTCAGGACCCGACGTGGAAAGCGCTGCTGTGTGATCCTGATTTTTACAGCCTGGGCGGCTGTCGTGACCGCTGGTTCGCGCCACAAAATGCCAATCAGCAAACCGAGCTGCTGGCATTATTGAGCAACGAAGTGGATTGGAAACTGGTCAAGGCCAGGGATGCTGACGGGCACAGCCTGGCAACAGGCCCGGTTCAGCGTCAGATCCAGGCCGAGACTCTGGGCAGCGAAGTGCAGAGTGTGATGGGCCAGAACCTGTCGGTGTACTTCCAGCGCAGACGCTGAGCCGACGATTCTATTCACACGTACGGAATGATCGACTCGCCATAGAGTTGAAGTTCCTCCAGAACATGCCGCTTTTCCGGAGACAGCTCCGGATCGGCGGCTAGCGTTTGTAGAGTCGCAAAAAAAGACTCCAGCGAACGCCATCCTTTCTTCGGCTGCATCAGCCGCTGCTGACGAAACGCTTCCCACTGCTCCTGCTCTTCCCCAATCAGAGTGTTGGGAAAATTTCGCGCACGATATCGAAACAACAGTTCATCCAGCCGCGGGTCCTCAAACTGCACAGTCTGCTCACCCAATGTTTCAACCGGTTGCTGTAACAGCCAGTTCAGGGTTTCCCGGTCCGACTTGCTGATAAAGCCACCGCTGTAGAGACTTTCGTCCGGGTCGCTCAGATCGCCGTCTGGGGATTGATCAAAAGCCTCGGCGATGCGCGCAGGCAGATCTGTGGCTGCGCGAAGTTTTGCAAGATTCTGCCGCAGCTGTTCCCCATCCAGTTCCAGGCTCGCCAATCGCTCCTCGCTCAGGGATTTCAGCATGGCCGATGGCGCCAGTACCGGACACTTGTTCAACTGAACACCCTTGAGAGGAAAGCGACTCACGCCCTCCCCCAGGTCGGCCTGAGAGGTAAACACCCGCTCGCGGATCTGTTCTGGCGACGCCGCTATCAGCTCGGAAGGGTCTTCGCGCAGGTCATAAACAATCACCAGATTTTTATTGGTCGGATGATCGGCAACCGGAGCGACCATGGCACAGCAACCACGGGTGGCCGGATATTTGGAGGACACATGGAATACCGGCTTCATATTGGCCGTATCCAGCATGTTGCGTGCTGAATGCTTGTCTTTATTCTGCAGAACAAACTCGAAAAGCTTCGGCTGCTTTTCCTTGATCAAACGGGCCAGAGCAATGGTTGCCTCGACGTCTGACATGGCATCGTGGGCGCTTTCGTGAGCAATCCCATTGGCCGCAGTGAGCTCCTCCAGACGAAAACTGGGGCTGCCGTCCTCCTTGGTAGGCCATTCGATACCTTCGGGCCTGAGGGCGTATGTCAAACGCACCATGTCGATGATGTCCCAGCGGGAGTTGCCATTCTGCCACTCTCGGGCGTAGGGATCGCGTAGATTCCGGAACAACGTGTGTCGGGTGACTTCGTCATCAAATCTGAGACTGTTGTAACCCACCACGCAGGTGCCTGGCTGGCTGAACGCCTCGTTTATCTGTGAAATGAACTCGGCCTCGGAATAGCCTTCAGACATGGCTTTCTGGGGCGTGATGCCAGTGACCAGACAGGCCTCAGGCGACGGCACATAGTCGTCGGTGGGCCGACAGTAGATCACCAGGGGGTCTTCGATGATGTTGAGATCAGCGTCCGTGCGGACGCCCGCAAACTGGGAGGGGCGATCGTGGACAGGATCGACACCAAAGGTTTCGTAGTCGTGCCAGTAAAATGAGCGGATCACCGTAGCGGGCTCCTGCGCAGCATGAATCAAGGTCTGCTGCGCAGTCTATCAGAACATGCCTGTGCCGCGGTCAACGTAGTGGGTGCGCTCCCGCTGAATGCCGTTTTGCAGTGAGGTCATATCCAGAGTCATGCTGGTGGGAATGTTCATGAACACACCCTCTGGCCCCTGGATAAGTCCGCCAGCACCGTTGACCTGCTGCCAGTCCACCGATTCCCGCTGGAACCCGATGAAAAGATCGTTCGTGAATCCAACCGTTCCGTCGCCGTTATCAACGCCAACGTTCATTGACTTGATGTTGGTCAGAGGCACGCAGTCCGCAGTAGAGGCGCAGGTTCCGTCCGTACCGGGAATACCGATCTGACTGGCTCGATGGTTGGTGGCCACCCCGGCGCTGTCGAAGAGAGTAGCATCGACGGGTGTGCCGTTCGCGTCGTTAATCTTGATTCCCAGATTGCCACTGAAACTCGCGAAATCACCCGACAGAGTGCCGCGCGCCTCGCCAAAGCCCATCCGGAAACCGGCTAGCTGACCGTCTCTTTCGGCCATTTCGAAATAGGGTTGAGCGCCCTGGAAACGAACGATGTCGTCGACGTTGTAGGTTTGTCCGTCGATCTGAATGCGGGTGTCGTCACGAACGTAATGTCCCAGGGCAAGATCAGACACATCGATATCCGACCCAGAGCTGTCGCCACCAAGAATGGCGTTGTCTACGTTCAGGCGGGTTTTGACATCAAGACCCATAGTCACGCGCGTGAAGTTGTGGTCCACCGCGTCGATATTTTCTACGGTCATCAATGCCTGTCCTTGTACCTCGCTCATTTCCTCATCGGAAATAGGCTTCAGCTCTGCGTTGGCGGCTAATGAAAGCCCCGTGCAGAGGGTAAAAAGAACAGCACGCTGATAGGCATCCTGTCTCATAGTCTCGTGTCTCTGATTTATTGTCAGGTCCGGCTATTCGACGCCCGACCCATCTGCCGCAGTATTCTTTTTGTCTGCTCTGGCAGGCGGCTGCTTTTTTGTGATTCTTGAATCGCCGAGACGATTGTTAAATCTTGTAATTGCCGCAGAGCCATAGTATCCCAGGCACGCCAGCCAATAGAGTGAGGTAGTTCACAGCACATAGAATTCGGCTATCCCACTGCTATACTGGGGAAAATAAAAACCGGAGCCCCCATGAGCCTCAGAGTTTTAATCTGTGACGACTCCTCTATGGCGCGCAAACAAATGGCCCGCGCGCTGCCAAAAAACTGGAAAGCCGATGTCACATTTGCCTTTGATGGCCGGAACGGCCTTGAGAAACTTCGGGAAGGTGCCGGAGAGCTGATGTTTCTGGACCTGAATATGCCTGAACTGGATGGCTATCAGGTACTGGAGGCGGTACGAAACGAAGATCTCCCGGTGATGACCATTGTCGTCTCCGGCGACATTCAGCCAGAGGCGCGGGAACGCGTGCGCAAACTGGGCGCCATTGATTTTATTAAAAAGCCCACCGACACCGAGCAGGTTGAGAGACTCTTAAAAGAATACGGTTTTCTGGAACCCAACGACTTTGAAACAGAAGACAAAGGCAAACCTGAGAGCCCAGCCCACACGCAAACCTCAGTGAGCCTGCCCGACTATCTCCAGGAAGTGTCCAACGTAGCCATGGGCCGCTCTTCGGACCTGCTTGCCCGGCTCCTTAAAGTCTTCGTCAAACAGCCCATCCCAAGGGTAAAGACCATCACCAGCAGCGAACTCAGCATGGCCATATCGGCGGCTGATTCTGACACCCATTATTCAGCCGTTTGCCAGGGTTTTACTGGCGCCGGCATTGCAGGCGAGGCCATGCTTTTGTTCGCGGATGCCAGTTTCGATGAAATGGCGAGCCTGCTCCATTATGACCGCTCGGATACGGACAACGTTCAGGTTGAAGTCCTGATGGACATGTCCAGCATCCTTTTTGGCGCCTTTATCAAAGGCCTTGGCGACCAGATGGACCTGAACCTCGGTCTGGGACATCCCACGGTTCTCGGCCAGCATCGAAAAGTCGCAGACCTGCTGGAACATCACCGGAACCGACACGAGCAACTGCTGTGCATCGAAATCAGTTATGAACTGGAAGGTACCGACATTGGCTGCGATATGCTGATTCTGCTTACCGAGGGCTCCGTGCCCTTCCTCGAACAACGACTCAAGTACCTGGTGGATTAACAATGGCGATCAACGAAGCGGAAGCAAATTCCTTCCACTGGCTTATCGACATGCTCGAATCCGTTGAGGTGGGCCTGGTCGTTCTTGATCGTGACTTTCGGGTTCAGGCGTGGAACGGGTTTATGGAGCATCACAGCGGCATCACGGCAACGAAAATACGCGACCGGCTACTTTTCGAGGTTTTCCCCGACATCCCGGAAGCCTGGCTCAGGCGAAAGGTAGATTCGGTGGCGTTGCTGAACACCCGGGCCTTCACCTCATGGGAGCAGCGCCCTTACCTGTTCCAGTTTCGCAACACTCGTCCGATCACGGGCACTGAGGAGTTCATGTTCCAGAATCTGACCATCAGCCCCTTATCGGGCACCGATGGGAAGGTGCAGAAAATCTGTCTGATGATCTACGACGTGACCGACATTGCCACCAGCAAACGCGCTCTGGAGCGGGCCAATGCACAGCTGGAAAAGCTGAGCATGACCGATCGCCTGACCGGCTTGCTCAACCGTGGAACCTGGGAAAACCTGCTGGACGCAGAGTACGAACGCTACCGCCGCTATGGCCACAATACCTGCCTGGTAATGTTTGATATCGACCACTTTAAAGCGGTAAACGACACCTACGGCCACCTTGCCGGCGACGAAGTGATCAAACACACAGCTGAGGTTACCAAGAACAGCCTCAGACAATCTGACCGGCCGGGGCGCTATGGTGGAGAGGAATTCGGCATCATTCTGCCAGAAACCGACGAGACCGGCGCCCGAACCATCTGCGAGCGAATCCGGCAGTCCATTGAACAAAGCACGGTGAGTACCACTGCCGGCGACATTCAATACACCGTCAGCATCGGCATTGCACCGCTGACCAGCCAACCGGAAAATTACATGCAATGGCTGCAACAGGCGGATGAGGCTCTCTACACGGGCAAAGAGTCAGGGCGCAACAAAGTTGTCGTTTTCGGCGAAGACTAAAACAGTGACGCACAAAAAACCGGGTGTCCCATCAGGAAACACCCGGTTTTTTGTTAAATCTCAGCTCAGTCCTGCTGCCAGCTCTGAACAGTCTCTTTGCCGTGCTTCTTCCGCCACTCGTTCAGGGTTTTGTGATTTCCCCCACGGGTTTTAACCACCTCACCGGTGTGCGGGTTTTTGTAAGTCTTCATCGGCCGCTTGGCGCGAGTGCCGGTACCGTCTGACTTACCGCCGGAAATTGAAGGGTCAATAGCACTCAGGATTTGCAGGACATCCTTTGGCGCCTTCTTGTACTGCTTCATCAAATCGCGAACTTTATTTTCGAACTCAAGCTCACTTTTCAATGCCTGATCCTGTTCGAGTTTCTCCAACTCTGCAGACAGCTTTTCCATAAGCTGCTTCTTTTGATAATAATCGTTGATCTTTGCCATGTATCAAAAACCTTTTGAATAAACGGAACAAAGTAAAGCAACGCCTAACCTTCAGAACAGCGCCAATAAGAAGTCGACAATTGCTTTAAATATGGAAACGACTGAGAGTCAGAACGAAGAATAAATCAAATAATGTAATCTGGCAAAATTAAAACCTGGTTATTTACCAAATAAAAAGCCGGCTTTGAGCCGGCTTAGTTATTGAATGTTTATTCAATTACAGTCTTAAATCTGATTCCATTTTTGGAAGTACGCCTTTCAGATCAAA
>CAZWEP010000062.1:0-14142 GCA_964632565.1 uncultured Marinobacter sp.
GACTGTGACCAACCTGACAGACTATGGTTGTTTCGCTGAGCTGGAAGAAGGTGTTGAAGGTCTGGTTCACGTGTCTGAAATGGACTGGACCAACAAGAACATCCACCCATCCAAGGTTGTCCAGGTGGGCGACGAAGTGGGCGTGATGATTCTGGACATTGACGAAGAGCGTCGTCGTATTTCTCTGGGTATCAAGCAGTGCGTTGCTAACCCATGGGAAGAGTTCTCCGGCAACTTCAACAAGGGCGACCGCATCTCCGGTAAAATCAAGTCAATCACTGACTTCGGTATCTTTATCGGTCTGGACGGTGGCATCGATGGCCTGGTTCACCTGTCAGACATCAGCTGGAACGAGACTGGCGAAGAAGCAGTACGCGAGTACAAGAAGGGCGACGAAGTTGAAACCGTCATCCTGTCTGTCGATCCAGAGCGCGAGCGTATCTCGTTGGGCATCAAGCAGCTCGAGAGCGATCCGTTCGCCGAGTTCGTTCAGCTGAACGACAAGGGCTCCATTGTTAAGGGCACCGTGTCTGCAATCGACGCGAAGGCAGCCACCATCACCCTGAACGACGAAGTTGAAGCCGTTCTGAAGGCGTCTGAAATCAGCCGTGACCGCGTTGAAGATGCGCGCAACGCACTGAACGAAGGCGACGAAGTTGAAGCGAAGATCATCAGCATTGATCGCAAGAACCGCGTGATCAACCTGTCTGTTAAGTCCAAAGATGTTGAGGACGACAAGCAGGCGCTGGAAGGTGTTCGTGCGAAAGCTGCAGAATCTGGAGCAGGTGCAACCACCATTGGTGACCTGATCAAAGAACAGATGAATCAGCAAAATACTAACAAGGAATAAGACTTTCCGGTTAGTACGAAAAAACGGGCTCTAAGAGCCCGTTTTTTTTGTGTTTTTTTTGTGTTTAGCTAAACTACAGTGGTGGAGCTGAAAACCGGCTTTCAATAATAATGTGAAGAGAGAAGAGCCCCATGACGAAGTCTGAACTGGTCGAGCTAATTGCGTCAAAGCAGACGCAGCTGTCAGTGAAAGATGTTGAGCTGGCCGTCAAAACTGTAATTGAGCACATGTCACAGTCCCTGGCAGATGGTCAACGGATTGAGATCCGAGGTTTCGGTAGTTTTTCATTGCATCACCGAGCGGCAAGAACCGGTCGGAACCCGAAAACGGGTGAAGCCGTTCAGCTTCCTGCCAAGTTCGTCCCGCACTTCAAGCCGGGAAAAGAGTTGCGTGAACAAGTGAATGATAGCCTGAAAAAAGGGTTCTGAATCAGTCGCTTTTAAGGGAAACATTGAGCCGGGATCTGGTTGGATCTCAGGATTCGACGGAGTTTTGCCAATATGGCCGGATTACAGAAGGTTCTTCTCATTCTGCTGGTGCTGTTTCTAATCCTGGTAGGCCTGATCTTTTCCCTGAATAACGGTATGGCGGTATCACTGAATTTTCTGGTTTTCGAGACGCAACCCAGGGGTGTTGCGGTCTGGATTATCATGTCGTTTGTGATTGGCGCTTTGATAGGGGTGCTAATGACCGTGCTGGCGACTGTCCGTACGTCTGTTTCCCGCCGTAACCTGGAAAAACGGCTTGCTCGCACCGAGCAGGCCCTGGAGAAATCGAGAGCTCAAAACGACCGGACGCTTTAATGGATATCGTGCTTCAATGGCTCCTGTTAACCATCGCAGTGGCCGCCGGTTGGTTTGTGGGCCGATTGGGTTCTGGCAAAGACCGCTCTAAAGTTCCCATTTCCGATGAAGATTCGGTTCGAGATCGTTTACAGTTTCTGTTCACGAATTATTCAGATCAGGCCGTTGAGAATTTTGTTCAATCTCTGGCCGTCAATAAAGACACAGTATCACTTCATCTTTCTATCGGAGCCCATTTTCGCCACAAAGGTGAGACTGATCGGGCGATTCTCATCCACCAGAACTTGCTTGCGCGCCCTGAACTCCCTCCAAGATATTCCCACCAGGTTACCTTTGAGCTAGCGGTTGATTATCGGAACGCCGGTCTTCTGGATCGGGCGGAAGCGTTGCTCCACCAGCTCATGGGTGAGCGGGAATACGGGCGCAAGGCGTCTCTGCAACTGATTGAGCTTTACCAGCAGGAAAAGGAATGGGGCAAAGCAGCACAGGTGGCGAAAACACTGACCACAGGTGGTGGATTCGATCCCGAGATGGCTAAAATGCTCGCCTACATCACCTGTGAAATGTCGGAAGACGCACTCAGACACGACGATCGTTGGACGGCCCAGAAGCTCGCCAAAGAGGCGCTGGAATTTGATCGGTCCTGCGTAAGGGCCACATTCCTCCTGATGAAGCTGTTGATACGGCAGGGCAGTTATCGAGAGTCCGCGTCCCAGAGCCTGAAGGTGTTTGATCAGAACCCTGACTTTGGCCCCGAAGCTGTTGATCGGCTGATGAAACTTGAGCGCGAACACGGTGATGTCGGGCGTCTGGTTAAAAAGCTGGGGAAACTCTATGAGACCTGGCCCAGCACCAGTCTGCTGTTGGCACTCGTTGAGTCGGTGGAGCGCAGCTCTGGCCGCATGGCCGCCATTGAATTATTACGGCGCGAACTGGAGGAGCGACCGAGCGTCAGAGGCCTGTTAAGATTGGTCGCACTGGCCGGCTATGAAAAGGGCATGACCACCGACGAGGAGCGACTGGTCAGCCGCATCGGCCATCTCATTCTCTCGAATCGCCCGATCTATCGGTGCGTTAATTGTGGTTTCTCCGGGCAGCAACTCCACTGGCTCTGCCCCAGTTGTAAGCAGTGGGAAACGGTTCGTCCGATCCAGGGCGTAGAAGCCGAATAGCCAACCAAATCTCATTGAATTCAGGATTGTATTTTGTCGACCCTCGATAACCGAAATATCATTGTTGCTCTCGATTTTCCGTCGGATAAACCTGCAATTGCTCTGGCCGATCAGTTGGATCCCGCCAAGTGCCGCCTCAAAGTTGGTAAAGAGTTGTTTACCCACTCTGGCCCGCAACTCGTCGAGGCCTTGCAGACACGTGGCTTTGATGTGTTTCTGGATCTCAAATTTCATGACATTCCAAACACTACCTCCGCGGCGGTAGCCGCTGCCGCAGACCTGGGTGTGTGGATGGTAAATGTTCATGCCTCAGGTGGTGAGAAAATGATGGTGGCGTGCAAGGAGCGGCTGGATTCCTATGGCGCTGACAAGCCTCTGTTGATTGCAGTTACCGTACTTACGAGCATGGCTGCAGAGGATCTCGCCGGCATTGGTATCAGTGGGTCGCCGGCGGAGCAGGTGAATCGGTTAGCCGCTTTGTCCCAGAAATGCGGACTTGATGGCGTTGTCTGCTCTGCCCAGGAAGCCAGCGCTTTGAAGGCGGCTCACGGTGATGCCTTCAAGTTGGTCACCCCCGGTATTCGACCGTCTACTGCCGACAAGGGCGACCAGCAGCGCGTGATGACCCCTTCTGCCGCATTGGAGGCCGGGTCTGATTACCTCGTCATAGGACGTCCGATCACGCAAGCGGACAATCCTCTCAGGGCCCTGGAATCGATCTATCAGGAAGTGCAGGGCCACAACAAGTCATAATGGTTGGCCCTCAGGAAGACGCAATAAAAAAGCCGCAGACTCTATGAGTGTGCGGCTTTTTTGAATAGTGGCTCCCCGAGCTGGGCTCGAACCAGCGACAAACGGATTAACAGTCCGTTGCTCTACCAACTGAGCTATCGGGGAACGTCGTCGTGTGACGAGGCGCGTATATTATGATTCCCCCACGGCCCCGTCAACCCCTGCATCCACATTTTAGCCCAGGGCTTTTTGAAGACGTGAAACGGCTTCTTTAAGGGTATCCAGGCCGGTTGCGTAACTCAGTCGCATGTGCCCGGGGGCACCGAAGGCAGACCCTGGAACCAGGGCGACGCCGGCCTCCTTCAGCAATTTCTCGGCAAACTCAACGTCACTATTAACGCTGGTATCCGCATCGATAGCGCCCTGGAAGCTTGGGAATACATAGAAGGTACCGTCACCCTGCAGGCATTCCACGCCCGGCAATTCATTCAGTGCGGCGACCAAATAGTCGTGGCGCTCCTTGAATGCTGAGACCATCTCCTTCACGCAATCCTGCGGACCGTCCAGAGCTGCCGCTGCCGCCGCCTGGGATACCGACGAGGGGTTCGAGGTGCTCTGGGACTGAATCTTCTTCATGGCGCCAATGATTCTGGCTGGACCGGCTGCGTACCCGATTCTCCAACCGGTCATGGAATACGCTTTGGAGACGCCGTTCAACACGAAGGTTCTGTCGTACAGCTCAGGGGTGGCGTTTAGAATGTTGCAGAAAGGCTTGCCTGTCCAAAGAATGGGCTCGTACATGTCGTCGGTCGCAATCATGATCTGGGGATGCTTCTTGAGCACTTCACCCAGGGCCTGAAGTTCTTCGATAGTGTAGGCCATCCCGCTGGGATTGGAGGGACTGTTGATGACGAACAGTCGGGTCCGGTCCGTGATCGCTTCTTCAAGTTGCTCAGGGGTGATCTTGAAACGGCTTTCGGCAGTGGTTTCGATAATCACGGGCTTGCCTTCGGCAACGAGAACCATATCCGGGTAGGAGACCCAGTAAGGAGCCGGGATGATAGCCTCGTCGCCCTCGTTCAACGTGGCCAGTGCCAGGTTGAAAAAGCTTTGCTTACCACCGCTTGAAACGAGGATTTGATTCGGCTCGTAATCCAGTCCGTTATCTCGCTTGTATTTGGCAATGATCGCCTTTTTGAGCGCTGGCGTACCGTCTACGGCGGTGTACTTCGTCTGTCCGCCCTGAATAGCTTCAATCGCTGCCTGTTTGATGTGATCCGGCGTGTCAAAATCGGGCTCACCCGCGCCAAGGCCGATGATGTCCTGACCAGCGGCTCTCAACTCTGCCGCCTTATTGGTGACAGCCAGGGTGGGAGAGGGCTTGATGGCTTGTACTCGACTGGAAAGTTGAAGATCCAAACTTGCGCTCCTTGAAGCTGCTTCGAAAGGTGATCGGTGGTTCGCCATCGAGTTAAAAAGACGGCAAGTCACCGCGATTCATGGTGCAAATGGTACCATGATGCCCATAGAACGATAAGTTCCAGACAGTCAGTACGCTGTCAAATTGAATCAGGACCGATCGGAAGGTAAGAAACTCCATGGCGACATCAGACATTGCGGCAGTGAAGAAAGATGGCTCTTTTAAGGTAGCCTCTCCCTTCCAGCCGGCAGGTGACCAGCCCAAGGCCATTGAAGGACTCGTTGACGGTATCGAGTCGGGTCTGGCCCACCAGACATTGCTGGGCGTGACGGGGTCCGGCAAGACGTTTACGATTGCCAATGTTGTTGAAAGAGTGCAGCGGCCGACCATCATTATGGCGCACAACAAAACACTGGCTGCGCAGCTCTACGGCGAGTTCCGCGAATTCTTTCCCGATAACGCCGTCGAGTATTTCGTGTCTTACTATGACTACTACCAGCCAGAAGCGTACGTTCCTTCGTCTGATACATTTATTGAAAAAGACGCCTCAATCAACGAACACATCGAGCAGATGCGCCTGTCAGCCACGAAAGCGCTTCTGGAACGCCCGGACGCCATTATTGTGGCGACGGTGTCATCCATTTACGGTCTGGGCGACCCCCAATCCTACCTCAAAATGATGCTTCACCTGGATCGTGGGGATCAGATCGACCAGCGGGACATTCTGCGGCGGCTGGCTGAATTGCAGTACACACGGAATGACATTGAGTTCCACCGCGCAAACTACCGTGTCCGCGGGGATGTGATTGATGTCTTTCCGGCGGAATCAGAGAAAGAGGCGGTCCGCATTGAACTCTTCGACGATGAAGTGGAGAACCTGAGCTACTTCGATCCGTTGACCGGTGAAATCCTGCGTCGTGTGCCAAGGGTAACCATTTATCCCAAGTCCCATTACGTGACGCCGCGGCAGACGGTGTTGGATGCGGTAGAGCACATCAAGGTTGAGTTGGACGAGCGGCTCAAGCAGCTGCGGGATAATCATCGTCTGGTAGAGGCGCAACGCCTCGAGGAACGGACTCGCTACGACATAGAAATGATGCTGGAACTGGGGTACTGCAACGGCATCGAAAACTATTCGCGGTATCTGTCTGGCAGACGTCCCGGTGAAGCACCGCCAACACTGTTTGACTATCTTCCTCCGAATGCATTGTTGGTGGTCGACGAGTCCCACGTAACCATTCCGCAGATTGGAGCCATGTTTAAAGGCGACCGCTCCCGTAAAGAAACCCTGGTTGAATACGGTTTCCGACTTCCGTCAGCCCTGGATAACCGTCCGATGCGTTTTGACGAGTGGGAGCGAATTGCACCACAAATGCTGTTTGTGTCTGCGACACCTGGAAAATATGAGGAAGAGCACGCAGGTCAGGTCGTTGAACAGGTGGTTCGTCCTACAGGTCTGCTGGATCCAGAAATTGAAGTGCGTCCTGCGTCTACCCAGGTTGATGACCTGCTATCAGAGATTCGGTTACGGACCGAGGTGAACGAGCGGGTATTGGTCACTACGCTCACCAAGCGCATGGCGGAAGATCTGACCGACTTTCTGATGGAGCATGATATCCGAGTGCGTTACCTGCACTCCGACATCGACACGGTAGAGCGCGTTGAAATCATCCGTGACCTCAGGCGAGGGGAGTTTGACGTACTTGTGGGTATTAACCTCTTGCGGGAAGGCCTCGATATGCCCGAGGTTTCATTGGTCGCGATTCTGGACGCGGACAAGGAAGGCTTCCTGCGCTCCGACCGCTCTCTGATCCAGACCATCGGCCGTGCGGCCCGTAACGTGCACGGCAAGGCCATTCTCTATGGGGATCAGGTGACAGGCTCCATGAAGCGGGCGATTGATGAAACCGACCGTCGCCGCGCCAAGCAAACGGAGCACAATGAAAAACACGGCATCACACCCCAGGGCCTGAACAAAAAGATTGCCGACATCATGGAGGGCGCCAGTGGCGGCGGCCGTGGACGTCGTAAACCTGAGCGACCGGGCGAAAAGGCCGCAGAAGAAGCCGAAAGGTATCGCGCCAAGGCAGGCGATCGTTCACCGGAAGAGGTCCTCAAGGAACTTGGTCGACTGGAGGACGACATGTACAAAGCGGCCGCTGATCTGGACTTTGAGAAGGCCGCTCGGCTGCGTGACGAGATATCGGAACTTAAAGAGGCGGCGTTACGAACCGGATAAAGCCTTTGCTTCATCAGCCTGTCGTTTTGGACCTACGATAACCGCTGCCTGCAGGGGTTGATGCTTTCCGTATCGCGACATTCGATCAAACACCTTTCTGTCGACAGGGAGGTATTGCTTGTCGGCGACCGTTTCCCCGGCCGCAAGGTCAATTTCAGGGTCGTGAAGATAAACGAACTGCTCATCGACGGCGCACACCGTTACCCAATGTGGGACACGGCTGCGGTTCAGTTGCCAGGTACTGATGAGAATGACCGGAATACGACCGTCCTCCAGGGCGTCCGTCAGTTCATCAAGGCTCAGGGAAGAGTGATTAAGCTCGATACCGGTTGCCGCAATGTCCCTTAGAAATCCTTCATGAACCTTGGCCAAAACCCGTTTCTTATCGGCGCTACGAACCGTATCCAGAAATAGCGGCCCCTCCTGGCTGACATAGGCGCTCACTTCAAAACCTCTGTGCCAGGCAGCCAATGACAGGCCGTGGGGGCCACAACCCCCGTGCCCCGCAAGCATGTAAATAGTGGTCGCTTCCCGCCATATCTGCAGCTCCTCGAGGGTCATCATTGGCTGATGTTCATCAAGAGTCGCCATTGCCATGATCAGAGCAGCGGGTCCACAGGAAAAGTCAGTGGTCTGGGGATAGTAAGGAACCGACGGAAACGCCTGTGACGGTTCGTAAAACAGGATTCGACGCTCGAATCTCAGCGCATTGCTATGGTCTTCGTAGTAATCCCTGTAGGTCCCGAATTGGCGGTATCCAAGACGCTCGTACAGATTAATGGCGCTTCGATTATCTTCTCGCACTTCGAGGCGCATGATGATGCGTCCTGCCTCGGCGGCCAGTGTCTCCGCTTCGGCGATCAGCTTTTCGCCAATTCCTTTGCCGCGTTCCTTCGGATTAACAGCGATTGAGTAAATCCGGGCAAGCCGCGTGGAAGCGCTCATCAGGACCAGGCAGTAGCCAGACAAACTGCCTTCACGCTCCGCGACCACCAGATAATCCCGGGGGTGTTCAATAAAGCGACGGAAGCTACGACGGGACAGCCGGTCGTTGGCGAAGCACTCGCTTTCCAGTGCGACCAGCGCTGGCAGATCGGCCATGCATGCTTGTCGAAGGTGTAGTGGATTCATTCTCTGCGGCTCTTTTCAGCCCGGCAAATCAGGGCGTCGTTGAGCGAAGTATGGGGCAATCCTATGGCCACGGAAAGGTCCAGGCAGTGAGTAGAAACACGCACTGAAAAATCGTTGTGAGCCAGCCACTTCGGGCGTATTGTTCGGATTTTCAGGCATTGTCTTCAAGGAGAAGAACAACCGATGTCTCGCATGTTAATCGTTGTCGACCGGGAGAAGGACTGGGCGCCTTACTATCCAAGCCAGGATGTTCTCACCTTTGATCAATATCTGAAGTTTTCATCGCCTGCCAGCAGCCGCGTCCGGGTCATTAACCTGTGTAACAGTGCTCGCTATTTGAGCCAGGGGTATTACTGCTCGCTGCTTGCCGAGGCCCGGGGTCATAACGTTGTGCCTTCGGTGATGACGCTCAACGATTTGAGTCGTAAAGATCTGTTTTCTCTCCAGCTTGAAGATCTGGACGAAAATCTGACCCGATGGCTGGATGCGGCCAGTAATGAAATCGGCTCCGGATCTGACGACGAGCCCGCCACCCACGAAGTTCGGCTCAAAACCTACTTTGGTCAATCTGAAAATCCCGAACTGAAGTCAATAGCCAGGGCCCTGTTTGAACGATTCCCGTGTCCAGTGCTTGAGATCGTTCTGCGTCGTCGCCGTCACTGGCAGATCACGTCAATGAGACCGTTCAGCCCGGCGGATTTGAGGGACAGTGAACAGGACCACTTTGCGGCGGCGTTCGACCGTTTCAGTAGCACTGTGTGGCGCAAACCCAGGGCGCGAAGACACTACCGATTTGATCTCGCCATGCTGGTCAACCCGGATGAGGAGTTGCCTCCGAGTGATGCCCTGGCGCTTGAGCGTTTTGAAAAGGCCGGTCGGAAACTGGGTATAAACGTCGAGCGCATCGGCAAACGGGATTACGCACGCTTGCCGGAGTACGACGGCCTGTTCATACGGGAAACCACAAGCATCGACCATCATACCTATCGCTTTGCTCGGAAAGCTGAGGCAGATGGCCTGGTGGTCATTGATGACCCTGTGTCTATTTTGCGTTGTACCAACAAAGTGTTCCTTGCTGACCTCTTGTCCAACAACCGGGTACCGACGCCAAAGACGCTCATCCTCTCAAAAGACCAGAAGGATGCCGCCGAACAGGTGATCAGGGAGTTAGGGTTCCCGGTGGTGATCAAGATTCCGGATGGCGCATTTTCCCGGGGCATCACTAAAGCAGAGGACGAAAAATCTTTGAGGGCAGGGCTCAAGTCCCTGTTCAAACAGTCAGCGCTGGTGCTCGCTCAGGAATATCTTTACACCGATTACGATTGGCGAATCGGCGTATTGGGTGGGCGAGCCATTTACGCGTGCAAATACTACATGGTTCAGGGTCACTGGCAGATCTATCAGCATGGTGGTGCTTCTGTGGATAGCGGAGAATTCGACACGCTGCCCACTTATGAGGTCCCCAAAAAGGTCATTCAGGCGGCCTTGAACGCGACGCGCCTGATCGGCGATGGTCTTTACGGTGTTGATATCAAGCAATCCGGCAATCGGGTGGCCGTCATCGAAGTAAACGACAATCCGAGTATTGATGCAGGTATCGAGGACCGATTTCTTGGCGGTGAACTTTACACCCTGATCATGCAGGAATTTCTGACACGGATGGAGGCGAAACGCAGTCGATAGATGGCGGCGCTCGCAGTCAATGATACCTGTGTGCGTTAGCTCAGGGTTTCGAGAACCAGATCCGCAGGCTGCCGAACCAGGCGTAGTGGCTCATCTCGTCGGAGATGCTTTTTGGATCCAGATTTGGTGTCTCTTCATTGGCTTCAATGAAAAGCTCCAGATGGACGTGATTCTTCAGGTAATGAAGCCGCAACCGACTGTTGGAAGGAAGCTCGCCGGGGAAGTGCCGATCCAGCGCACGGCGAATTTCAGACCTGTCCGGTAGGTTGTCTGAGGATTGCGGTTGATCCTGGTCGTTTTCCGCATCGACATGGAAATTGATGTCCAAAATGTTGTCCAGAGTGTCCCGCATGGCACTGACAACCTGAACTCCAATCTGATGCCCTTCCGAGACGCTGACATCCGGACGCACTACAAGGTGCACGTCCAGCAGCACATCCTGTCCCATTTTCCGACTCCGTAACTCATGGACATTGCGGACGCCCTCAACGTTCAGAGCGACGGCTCTGAGTTTTTCGGTGTCTTCGGGGGAGAGGCCGGTGTCAATGAGCTCTTTAACGCTGTCCCAGGTAAACGCCCAGCCGATATGAATAATAATCACGGCGATAATGACGGCAGCCAGCGCGTCCATCCAGAGATATCCGAACATGGCGCCCAGGGTGGATACCAGCACAACCACCGACGAGAAAGCATCTGTTCGGCTATGCCAGGCATTGGCAACAATCAGGTCAGAACGAATCGCCAGACCGACTCGACGAGTGTATCGGTATATCCACTCCTTGCTGATGACGGAAACGCCCGCCGCGGCGAGAATTGGCCATTGCGGAATGATTTTTGACTCAGCTTCATAGAGCCGGAGAATGTTGTCCCACGCCAGCGCCGCGCCCACGGCGATGAGTAGGCTGCCCAGAATCATGGTGCCGAGGGTTTCGATGCGTTGATGTCCGTAGGGGTGCTCCTGGTCCGGAGCCTGGCGGGAAACCCGCATAACGGCGAGGACGACCAGATCAGAGGCAACATCGGTGAAGGAGTGGATACCGTCGACGATCAGGGCTTGGGAATGAAATATTGCTCCGGCAACGACTTTTATAAAGCCGAGGACGGCATCCAGAACCATTCCCACGATAGTAACCCGGCTCGCTTCCGATCGTTCGAGGGCAAGATATTCTTCTCTTTCTGGAGACGTCGGGCGCGGATCACTCATCGGTTTCTCTCACTTGAACTCGCAAAAGTATAGCGTTTATTCACACATGTGTTACCAGAAGAAGCAAAGCGCAAAATTTGTGCGATTTATGCACATGTGAACGAGGGAACCAAAAAGTAAACAATTGTATCTGCGGTAGCGATAAAATCCTTCAAAAATTTATAACTAACTGAAAATAAACGATAAAATAACTGATCAAAAAATGATCAATTTGTAGATTGGCGCGGTTATCAAGGCGTCAGAAGCGATGCCCCGTAATTTTCAACAGGGTTATCCACAGATTCCGTGGAAAACATCACAGAAAATTCATGAAGCAGACTTTTGCCTGTCACAAGTGGCGGGTAGGAGGATGCTGTGGAAAAGTTTCTGTATACTCCGCGTCGATTCCGGTGACAGAGATAGACTATGTATAACGCCATCCGATCTCTTCTTTTCCGATTGCCACCCGAGACCGCTCATAACGTCTCATTGGCGACCCTCGATTTTGCCCAAACTTTCGGGCTGATTGAGACCTTCGTTCGTCGGCCTCCACCACTGCCCGTGAACGTCATGGGCCTGGATTTCCCCAACCCGGTGGGCCTAGCCGCGGGATTGGACAAAAACGCCGACCATCTTGATGCGCTCGGCGCTTTAGGTTTCGGGTTTATTGAAGTCGGTACGGTTACGCCTCAACCTCAGCCAGGGAATCCAAAGCCCCGGATGTTCCGGTTGGAAGAGCACGAAGCTCTCATTAACCGAATGGGTTTCAATAACTACGGTCTTGATCACTTATTGGATCGCGTTCGGAAGCGTCGATACTCAGGAGTGCTTGGTATCAACGTCGGCAAAAACAAAGTGACGCCCAATGATCAGTCCGAATCGGATTATCGGCGTGGTATTGCTGCGGTATATCCGCTGGCAGACTACATAACGGTTAATGTGTCTTCGCCAAATACGCCCGGATTAAGGGATCTGCAGTTTGGAGACAGCCTGAAGCAACTGATGGATGCGATCAAAGACGAGCAGCGTCGCTGCGAGACCGAATTTGGTCGTTACGTTCCTCTGGCCGTCAAGATCGCACCGGATATGGACGAAGCCGGAGTAAAATTTGTCGCTGACGCTTTAAAGCAAAGTGGCATTGACGGCGTGATCGCGACCAATACAACTGTCAGCAGAGAAGCGGTAGCAGGGCATCGTTACGCTGAAGAGGCCGGTGGGCTGAGCGGCGGTCCGGTAAGGGAGGCATCAACGAAGGTGATTCGCTGCCTGTATGCGGAACTGGGGGAGGCTCTGCCTATCATTGGTGTTGGCGGTGTCACTGACGGTAACAGCGCGGCTGAAAAGGTAAAAGCAGGGGCGAAGCTGGTTCAGATCTACACTGGCTTCATCTACCACGGACCGAAGTTAATCAGGGATTCTGTGGAGGCGATACGGGCTCTGGATTCAGAATAGCGGACGAGACATATCAGTGTTTGGGGATAAATAGAATGGGCCCGCTTAGCGGGCCCTTGCGGGGAATAAACCCCGTTGCGAGTTATCGCATGGTACGAGTCGGATGGACCCGTTTGGTTTGTTTTGGATACTGCATCAAGTTGTCGTTGTTAGGTGAAAGATCAGATTAAGATCGGGGTTATTGAGCCCGTCACCTAAGCGGTAACGTTAGCCATCCTGTGGATGCCGGAAACGCCGGTCATACCCTCCCACTGGTCGGTGCGGCCCTCACGCCACCCGTTGAGCCATTCCTGGCGGACTTCCGTTTGCTCCAACGGGCAACTGTCTTTCGCTTTGCCGGAGACGCCGGCTAGGTAGCCCCGTTTGAATGCACGAGCGTACATATCTCTTTTCTGTCTTTTCATGCCGTTCCTCACTGATGGATTAACAGAACAAGCGTGTACACAGCAGCTGTGGTCTGTGATCGGAAAGCCACAGAGGCCATCCCGTTGTTGTCACAAAAGACCAGAGCAGTCAGGATCCTGTTAACGGCGGAATTTCCTTCCGCCAGAACGACGCGTCAGTTACAAGGTAGTTCGAAAAACGAGGCGTTGTACACTATTTATTTCATCTAGTTGAAGCATTTTTATAGCCATAAGGCCTAAAAAAACCATTGAATCGGCCCACAGCACGCGATGACGCAGGCTGGGTGCCAGCCACGAATTCTGGAGATTCTGTTGTCTGACTTCACGTTTTTTGTAACTTGTCCAAAAGGATTGGAATACCTGCTTGAAGCGGAACTGAGTGGTTTCGGCATGGACATACTGCGCAATGCGCCGGCGGGTGTCTGGACAACGGGTACTCTTGAGTCGGGTTACAGGACCTGCCTTTGGTCCCGTCTCGCCAACCGAGTGATTCTCCATCTGGAAGAGGTTGATGCGAACAGTGCGGAGAAAATGGTAGCGGCGGTTGCTTCGTTGCCATGGCAGGAGCACATCCCCCTCGATGGTAGTTTCCGGGTTAATTTTGTTGGTCAGAACCAGGCCATCCGGAATACCCAATACGGTGCGCAATGCGTCAAGGATGGCATTGTTGACCACATCCGCACGGCGACTGGCCAACGGCCTTCCGTTGCTGTCAGTCAACCGGATGTGACGGTATCGGCGCGTCTGAATCGGGGCAAGCTCTCTGTGGGTGTGGATCTGAGCGGTGAAAGCTTGCACAAGCGCGGCTATCGGACCGAAAAAGGCGAAGCTCCGCTGAAGGAAAATCTGGCTGCAGCGTTGCTTCTGCGCTCGGGCTGGCCGGACATCGCGAGTGCTGGTGGCTGCTTTGTGGATCCGATGTGTGGTTCCGGCACGTTGGTGATTGAGGCGGCCATGATGGCCATGGATATCGCGCCTGGTCGAAAGCGCGAATCTTTCGGCTTTGATAAATGGCTTGGCCATCAGCCTGAGGTCTGGATGAATCTGCGCCAGGAAGCTGAGCGTCGCGCCCA
>CAZWEP010000063.1:0-9713 GCA_964632565.1 uncultured Marinobacter sp.
ATTCGAAACCAATTTTGTTCGCCAGGTCCTGTTGATTGAGCACAATGACACGGAGATTGAGGTAGCGGTTGATTCCGGCGAGATTGTCGCTGGCAGTCAGAAGCTTCCGCTGAACGAAATTGAATTTGAACTGAAGAAAGGGGATCCGTCCGCGCTGTTGCAATGGGCCACGGAGCTTGCGCGCGAAGTCCCGGTATTTCTGAATCTGATCAGCAAGGCAGAGCAGGGTTACTACCTGGCAGGGCTGAGGAAAAATATGAAGGAGTTGTCGGCAGACACACCCGTCAGCGTCGTCGAATTTCTGAATCAGCTCAGTGATGCGTGGCTTCGGAATACAGGCTGCGACTTTCAGGAAGGCCAGGTCAGAGACTTGCAGACGGTTGCGAGGCGCGCCGGAATGGCAGACGCTTTTGAAAAGATTATCGAAAGGCTTAAACAGGGTGTGACTGTCAGAGATTTGGCCTCTAACCATGCCTTGGGCCAGCTTCAACTGGCCATTGCTTCCGCCGAATCCGACCCTTCCCGATAACGGCTAGTGCTGGGTTGAATCGGCTGCTACCGCTTTCTCTTCGTCTTCCTGCAACGAATGCCATTTGTGAATGAATTCCCGGTAGTTGGAGAGCGCTTGTTCAACTATGGTGACATCCGGCGTGTCGGTAGACTTCACAAGCACGATCAGTCCTTTGCCCTCTATCTCTTTATCCGTTGGCGGATGGCAAACGACTTCGTGATTGTCATCAATGTACGCCAGCGCTGTACCGATTCCGTGCCGAATCAGTGCGCTGACGATGTCTGCCCAGGTCAGGTCATCCAGTTCGATTTCGTATCGGTGAGGGTGGTCATGTTGATAATTAAACAGGTCTTCGAGGACTTTTTCGGACCCCGGGGCAACCACGGATCTGACCATGATTTCAGGATAGGTGCGAACGGGCCGGATGATGGTCCGAACGCCAACACCCTTGAATCGAGGACGGTTTTCATCGCGCACACACTCCACCGTCACGCGGTGGCACAGGTTCGCTTCGCTGAGGCGGTGGGCAATATCAAAGGTCAGGCTATCAGACGCCGGATCAGCTTCATCTGCAGCAAGCACAATAATGTGCCTTGCGTTACCGATGTGTGCAGCCTTTAGGGCCTCAGGGTCACTGCCCGAGCCATGGAAGTGCACGACGCCCGTGTCTGCAAGCTCCGTGGGCAGGCCATTCGGAAATTGCTGAGTGATGATCATGATTGGAATTGTCTGATATCCGGGCACCGCGCGAACCTGGGCGGCAAATCGGGAGAAATACTGCTCGCCGCCGGTTTGAGGCGTATTGATGATGACGATGTGATCTTTCATTTTGTACACCCAGCGTCCGGTTAGAATTCGTTCCCGGCGGTAAAACCGGTATTCGATAAAATCGCTGACAATCAGCGTCATTATGGTAATGGCAGTGATGAACATCAGCACGACAGTGCTGATTCTGCCGACAGCCGTCTCTGGCGCGAAATCGCCGTAGCCGACGGTCACCAGGGTCGTCATGGTCATCCAGGTGGATTCAAAGAGGCTGAGGTCCTCGGCAGCCCAAATGATCATGATCTGGGTAACCAGCAGTCCCGCCAGAATGATAAAAAGTCGCTTTATACGTCCCCGGATGATGCCCGCCATCGGCAAATGCGAGAGTTCGTGTTCCGGATTTAGAGGCCGGCGGTACCTTTGCATTGATGTCCTTACGGCGGTTCAGTCGACGGTGTGTTCGGTATACAGTACCGGAAATATAACAAACGCACAGGGGTTTGCATTATGTCGGAGCCGTGGCGCTCGCTACCGAAGGCACTGGCCAGTGATGTTGCATCGGTCTGGCCGTCCATCTTCCCGAACGGTGTGCCGGACAGTCTGACAGGGGCTGGCGGTATTCGTGAAAAGGATCTGGCTGGAGCCATGGCCCGAAGCCTTTTTCTGCGGCGTGTTCTGGAAACACATCCCGAACGTGTTGACGCGCTTTGCCAGGCCTGCCCCCTGACAGAACCCACAACCACCGAATTTCTTAAGGATCGCTGGCGGGATTACCTCGCCGATGTGGAGTCCGAGTCGGACCTGCAGACTGCGCTGCGGCAGTTTCGCATGGAGACGCAGTTTCGAATTATCTGGAGGGATTTGCTTCGTTGGGCAGATCTGAACGAAACCATGGCGGCAGCCAGCGACTTTGCTGACACCTGCATTCAGGGCGCCTTGGATTGGCTATACGATGATACCTGTGCGCAATTCGGCACTCCCTGGGGCACAAATCCCGTCACTGGAGAGAAGTCTGCCCAGCCGTTGATCGTTCTTGGCATGGGTAAGCTTGGTGGGTGCGAGCTGAATGTTTCTTCCGATATCGATCTGATCTTTGCGTTTCCCGATAAGGGCGAGACGCGGGACGGGCCACGGTCGATCGACAACCAGCAGTTCTTTGTCCGCCTTGGCCAGCGATTGATTCAGGCGCTGGACCAGATCACGGCGGACGGTTTTGTCTTTAGGGTCGATATGCGTCTCCGCCCCTATGGCCAGAGTGGGGCGTTGGCTCTGAGCTTTGGGGCATTGGAAACTTATTATCAGGATCAGGGGCGAGACTGGGAACGATACGCCATGGTCAAGGCGAGAGTGGTTGCTGGCGATCAGGCCGCCGGACAGGTGTTGATGGACAGTCTCAAACCGTTTGTTTATCGCAAGTACATCGATTTCAGTGCCTTTGAGTCCCTTCGCAGTATGAAATCGATGATCAGTCGTGAGGTGAGGCGAAAAGGGCTTGAGAACAACATAAAGCTTGGTAGTGGAGGGATTCGGGAAATCGAATTCGTTGTACAGGCTTTTCAGCTCATTCGCGGAGGCCGCGACAAGGAGCTTCAGCAGCGGGAACTGTTGACCATTCTGGGAGAACTGGAAGCACTGGATTTGCTTCCATCGGTCGTGGTGAATGAGCTGGCTTCGGCTTATATCTTTCTGCGAGACCTTGAGCATGCGCTCCAGGGGATGGACGACAAGCAGACACAGGTGTTGCCGGAAGATGAGCTCAGCCAGGCTCGCATTGCACTCACTATGGGATTCTCTGGCTGGCAGGATTGCTTGCAAGAATTAGATCGGCACCGGCGTCGTGTCGCTACTCACTTCGCCGACATCATCGCCGTAGAGGAAGAGGGACAGGCACAGAGCGATGTAGGTGAAGGCTGGCAGGAGCTCTGGCTTGGAGAGATGGATCGGGATGCTGCGGTGGACTGGCTCGAGCGCCACGGCTTTGAGGAACCGGCCAACAGCTTTGATCTGCTCGCGGAGCTGAGAGGCTCACGAACCTTGCAGACGCTTCAAACACAGGGCAGAAAACGGCTGAATCGCTTTATGCCCGTGATTCTGGAGGCCCTTGCCAGTGTTGATGGGCCATCCCAGACGCTCGGCCGGGTGCTGCAACTGGTTGAGGCTATTTTGCGCCGAACGGCCTACATGGTTTTGTTGTTGGAGAATCCCGGTGCTCGGTTTCAGTTGGTGCGGTTGTGCAGCGAAAGTCCCTGGATAGCGAGCCAGCTTGCGGCGACGCCATTATTGCTGGATGAGCTTCTGAATGCGGAAAGTCTCTACAAGCCACCGGCCAAGGCCGAGTTACAGGACGATTTGCGACAACAGGTATTGCGGATTCCCTTTGAAGATCTCGAAGAGCAGATGGAAACGCTGCGGCATTTCAAGAAGGCGCACATATTGAGAGTGGCTGCGTCCGAGTTACGGGGCACCTTGCCGTTGATGAAGGTCAGTGACTACCTGACCTGGATTGCAGAGGTTGTACTCGATCATGTGGTGGATGTGGCTTTTGCCAATCTGGTCAATCGTCATGGCCATCCACGCCGCAAGGACGGCACTCAATGTGATTCCGATTTCGCCATTATTGGCTACGGCAAGCTCGGCGGAATCGAGCTTGGATATACATCGGATCTGGATCTGGTGTTTGTCCACGATGCCGACCCGGAGGAAACGACTGACGGCGAGAAGTCGATCGATAATGCCGTGTTCTTTACCCGTCTCGGGCAGCGAATTGTGCACATCCTGAATGCTCAGACGCCGGCCGGCCAGCTATACGAAGTGGATATGCGTTTGCGCCCCTCAGGCAACTCCGGGCTGTTGGTGACAACACTGACTGCCTTCGAGAAATATCAGCGCAACGATGCCTGGGTATGGGAGCATCAGGCTCTGGCGAGGGCGCGAGGAGTTGCCGGATGTGAGCAGACTCTCGAAGGGTTCGAGCGTATTCGGGAAGCAATCCTGTGTCAGCCCAGGGACAAGGATGCTCTGCGCCAGGAAGTTGTGACAATGCGGGAGAAAATGCGTTCGGCCCTGGCGACACCGATCCCGTCCTCCGGAGCTGAGCCCGAGGTGTTTCATATCAAACACGATCCCGGCGGCATCGTGGATATCGAATTTATGGTGCAGTACCTGGTTCTGGCACATGCCGGTGAGCATCCGGAGTTGGTGCGTGTGTCTGACAACATCCGTCAGGTTGAGGCACTGGGCAGGGCAGGGGTGATCTCTAGCGAGGATGCAGAGGGCGTAAGGGCGGCCTACATTGCCTTGCGCTCATCAATTCATCGCCGGGCGTTGCAGAACATGAATAGCCAGGTATCAGCGGATGAGTTCACCGAAGAGCGGGCATACATAAAATCCTTGTGGAACCGCGTCATGTTGGGCTAGTTCTGCGCTTCGTACACAGGTGTTTTCCTGCTAGAATGCCGGTTTTCTTTATCGAGCGCTTTAGGAGCAAAAATAATGTCAATGGCAGATCGCGACGGCCTGATCTGGCTGGATGGTGAGATGGTTCCCTGGCGGGACGCAAAAACTCACGTGCTGACCCATACCCTCCACTATGGCCTTGGGTGTTTTGAAGGTGTCCGGGCTTACAGCACCGACAACGGCGCCGCGATCTTCCGCTTGCAGGACCACACTGACCGCCTGTTCCGCTCGGCTCACATCCTCAATATGAAAATGCCGTTCACCAAAGAACAGCTCAATGATGCCCAGTGCGCTGCGGTCTTGGAAAATGGGCTGGACGAAGCCTATCTGCGTCCCATGGTGTTTTACGGATCCGAGGGCATGGGGCTTCGCGCGGATAACCTGCAGGTCCATGTCATGGTTGCTGCCTGGAGCTGGCCGTCCTACATGTCGCCCGAAGCGAAAGAGCTGGGCATCAAGGTACGGACGTCGTCTTACACCCGGCATCACGTCAATATCACGATGTGCAAAGCCAAAGCCAACGGCAATTACATCAACTCGATGCTGGCGCTGAACGAAGCGATAGCGAGTGGTTGTGAAGAGGCGTTGCTGCTGGACAACGAGGGCTACGTGGCCGAGGGCTCTGGCGAAAATATCTTCATCTTGCGAGACGGTGTGCTCCATACTCCCGAGCTGACCTCCTGTTTGGAGGGTATTACCCGTCAGACAATTCTGGATTTTGCCAAAGAGCTGAATGTACCCGTCAAGGAACGTCGCATCACGCGAGATGAGGTCTATATTGCCGATGAAGCGTTCTTCACCGGCACGGCCGCTGAAGTTTTGCCAATCCGTGAGTTGGATGGTCGCCAGATTGGCGCTGGCAAACGCGGCCCGATGACCGAAAAGTTCCAGAGCATGTACTTTGACGCGGTTAAGGGCAAAAGCGAGGCTCACCGACACTGGCTGACCCAGGTCAAAGGCTGAGACTCGTCGCCAACGAACAGATTCAGGAAATTGATATGGCAGATGTAATAAAGGTGCCCGTTTCATTCGGTGAAGTGCTGGATAAGATCACCATCCTCGAGATCAAGTCCGAGCGCATCAAAGATCCGGAGAAAGTGAAGAATGTTCGGCTGGAATTGGATGAGCTGAGTGCGACTTGGAACGACGCGGTGAGCGATCAGGCGGCGATTTCTGATCTTCGGACGCAGCTAAAATCGGTGAACGAGGCGCTCTGGGAGATTGAAGACGATATCCGTGATCAGGAAGCTGCCCAGGACTTCGGGCCCAAGTTCATTGAGCTTGCGCGAGCCGTGTATGTTACCAACGACAAGCGAGCCCAGATTAAGAAAGACGTCAATCTTGCCCTGGGTTCCCGGTTCGTCGAAGAAAAATCCTATCAGGACTACACGGCAAAGCGGTGAAGCTTAAACGGCCTCAGCAATCCGTATTTGGGTTCGCTGAGGCTGTCATCCGATTAGTCGCTGCGATCCATTGATCCAGCATGGCCTTGGCATCTTCCACGGTCACGAGTTCCATGGCTCCCTCATACTCCGCTTTAGCGCCCCAGCGTGCCTCTTTCACTGCTTTCCCTGTGAACTGCTTTAATGCATCCGGATACTTGTTCACGCACCATTGCAGCGAGTTGTAGGGGCCGGAGCGATGGGGGTTGCTGGCGGCAAAAAGGCCCAGGACGTCGGTGCCAACGGAACTTGCGATGTGGGCAGGGCCGGTGTCCGGCGCAACGACCAGATCCGCCTGATCGAGCAGGGCGGTCAACTGCTTCAGCGTGTCTTTGCCACAGATGTTATGAACCGGGTGTGTCATCGTCGCTTCAATGTTTGCGCATACCTCCGCCTCAAAAGGTGCCGGGCTGCCGACCAGCACAACATTCATGCCATGCTTTTCGATGGCGTAGTCGGCGAGCGCCGCGTAACGCGACGCAGGCCAGTTACGTAGGGTGTGACTGGCGCAAGGGCTGATGACCAGGTTCCGTTTTCCGTCTGCGAGATTTTCCCGGGCAAATTCCCGGTCGCTGTCGGACACGGGAATGTCCCATCTGGGCGGCGCAGGTTCGAGCCCGAGCGGAATCAGAAAACTTGCAAGGCAATCCCGCACGTGCTGCTCCGGCGCCGCCGGTATGCGGCGGTTTATAAAGAGGCTGTGCAAATCCTTGCTGCGCGCTTTGTCATAGCCCACGCGAATTTTCGCGGGGATGCAGGCTGCCGCCAGATTCGCCCGAAACGCCACCTGCATGTGCAGCAGAGCATCGAATGACCGACCTTTCATCTGCTTGCGCAGGTCCGAGTAGCCCTTGCGGCCAGCTTTCTTGTCGAAGACGATAAACTCCACACCGGGTAAGTCCCCGATCAGCTTGGCCTCGATTTTCCCGATAACCCAGGTGATTTTCAGATCCGGTAGCTGTTCCTGAAGGCTCAGTACCACGGGAATAACGTGAGTGACGTCGCCAATGGCGGATAGGCGAAGGATGCAGATAGATTTCATTGGATGCATTGCTGTCCGATGATCTGTGGTGAGTGTGGAGCCGAGGCGGCGGCATTGATAAACTGTGGCATTCTACAGTAGATGGTCGCCTGGGGTCGCTACCCCAGCCAGTGGGCTCAATTTTGAGGTTTTCTGTTTTTGGCTTATATCGACAGTCCCCGTCGGGACGCAAAAACATCGAAGGCTACTGTGGTCACGTCGTCCGGCGGCATGGGCGTCACTGCTGACTGGTTCTGCCCCGATTATTGGGGACGTGGCGCCAAAGGTGTTGAGTCTGGTGGGCGCGGAAGTGCGTGGTTTATTGAAACTCCGGTGGGTCGAGCGGTTTTAAGGCATTACCGGCGAGGTGGTCTGATCGCCCGCTTTTCTGATCGTAGCTACCTTTACACCGGATTGCGGTCCAGTCGCTCTGTTGCAGAGCTGCGGCTTTTGGAGTCTCTGAAGTCGAAAGCTTTACCAGTCCCCCAGCCCATTGCAGCGTTTGTAAGTAAACTGAGTCCAATTACCTATCATGCTGCAATTATCGTAGGAAGAATCCCCGATGCTGTGCCGATGTCAGAAAGCACGAGATTACATGACTCAGACTTTTGGCAGGAACTCGGGGCCATTGTTCGGCGATTCCACAATGTTGGTCTTAACCACGTGGATCTCAATTGCGATAACATCCTGGTCAGTCCAGCCGGCATCCACCTTATCGATTTTGATCGCTGCAAACTGATGGAATTTTCAGGTGACGTCGAGCAGCAGCGATGGGCTGGGCAAAACCTGAGCCGTTTGCACCGTTCGCTTACGAAAAAAAAGCTGTTTACTGACAGTCTGCTTTCCGAGTATTGGTCAGTTCTAATGCGTTCCTACGAAGCTCCAATACAGGATTGAATCGGCCGCAAATGACGAGAATTGAGATCCAAAAGAAAATTCATTCGAACACGCGGGGCACGCGTATTACCTTTCACGGCTCGATTGGTTCTAAAGAAGTCGCTTTAAAATGCTACCGCCGCCCATTGTGGGGTCTTTTCCATACCGTTAGAGCGCTCATCAGAGGCAGCCGAATCCGACGCAGGAAGGCGCCGTTCCCGGACATTGTATTTTGGGGGTGGGTGCCCCAGGAGAGATGCTTTGGCTATGCGACGGGATTTCTCTCCGGTTATGAGTCCGTTCGATACAGACTTATCCATGCCGATGAATCAGGCCAATCGAGAGTCATTGGTTGCCTCGGGCGCCTGATCGCCGAATTGCATATCGCAGGCCTGGAGCAGACCGACGGTAACCTGACGAATTTTCTTATGGATGCGAGCCATAACCTTGCGGTAGTGGACGAGGACGATGTGAAAATTCATAGTCGATCCCTGAGAGCGACTAAAGCGATCCGGAATCTTTCGAATGTCGCCGCGCGTTTGCCAAGCGAGGCTATGAGAGAAGAGTTCCTTAATGCCTATTTGTCTGATTCCAGACACTCGGAGATAACTGATAACGACATTGAGGAATTCTGGCTGCAGTCCGGAAACGTCAGGCTGCAGCTTGATTCCAAACGTTCGGCGCGTAATATTGCGTCGCGAAAGTTTGACTGATCGAGAGAGTTCGTCGTTATGGAGTTTCAAAGTATGTTCAAGGGAGTGATCTCTGGTGAGAATGCACTGAGTACTGCGCCAGATCTTTTGAACCGATGCTTGGTCGTTGCGTTCTTCCTTTTCTGCCTGGGGCCTTTTTTGCCGCTGATTGGGTTTGACGCGCTAAAGATTCCGTTTTTTTTGCTTGGCTTTGTTGTTCTTCTCGGTTACGCGCCAATTCTCAAAGGGTCTCTGCCCGCCTGGGCGGTCCTGTTTGTGATCGTCCAAATGGTTTTCACTTGGGTAATGCTGCTGATCGAGCATCCCGAGATTGCCCGAAGCGGTCCAACGTTGGAGGACTATCTCGATAAGTTTGCGTTTCTGATCGTCGCGGTCGCTGTTGGCGCCTCAATACAACGGGTTTTCGTGCTGTACGGCCTTCTTGCGCTCCTGTTTCTGCTCATTCCCTGGACCCTTGGAAGTGGGCTGGATGACGTCCGCTCGGCGCTCGACGGACAGAGAGAGGGCTTTGGATTGAATCCAATTCGCGCTGCAATGTATGCGTCGCTGATGTTAATTGGTTTGCTGTGTTTTCGACGGCGGCTTTTAGGCAAGGATTCGTTAACTTCACTTCGTTTTGTGGGGTGGATCGTTGCCGTGTTTGTGAGCCTGTTTGTTCTCGTCGCCTCTCAGACGAGAGGCGTTGTGTTGGTGCTTCTATTAGTTTTGCTGGGAATGGCTGGCTTCTTACTTTGGTCTCGGGGGAGGAGTGTTGGGCTTTCCTGGCCGCGAGCAACTCTGGCTCTGACCCTGGTGTGTCTATCAATTGCAGTTTTTATGAATTCTCAGCCAGGACAAGAGCTGAAAGACCGGTTTGTCGATGACCTGCCGGTACTTGAGAAGATAGCGAGCGGAAACATCGAAGAGATGCCCGAGACCGGATGGGGACT
>CAZWEP010000063.1:9813-14016 GCA_964632565.1 uncultured Marinobacter sp.
TGGGTGTCCCAGCCTCCTTTATCTATCGGGACCGTCAATCCCGTCAGGCAGGAGCGCAAGAAGCGTTACCGAGCGATCGGTCTGTAGCCGCCGAGTAAACAGATCAAGGCTCCGAGCTTGCGCTTGAGTCTGGAGTACCGGTGTATGAGGAATGGTAGCAGAGACCGTTTTTGCATGGATTTGCGACTCAACCTCGCACGGTCATCCTCCAGTCCGCTGCCTGTTAATTCTTTCGGGTGTTGAAGCTGACGAGAGAACAAAATCGAGCAATCTGTGCCTGAAAAGAAACTGCTCCACGCGTCCGCTAATTGCAGCCTGGTTTCGTGGGCTTTGAGAATCTGTCTGGCGCTTGTTCGGGAAACCGAGTAGCAGCATGTTCTAAAAATGTATTGGTTCGAGTAAGTCGGCAGCCTGTATACCTGCGGAATATCTGTAGGTTTCCCAAAAATGTACTTGCGAGCGGGCATGCCCTCTTGGCCACCATGAATCAACAGCGAATGCTCAGGCTGCTGTTGCGTTCGCTCGATCACTTTTACCAGGTCCGAATCATCCCCGTTGATGTCATCCTCGAGAATCAATGCACGCTCGCTGTCTGAGTCCAAAAACTCCTTTAGGGCTCGCAGATGGCTTAGTGTGCAACCTACTTCACCGGGAAGAATCAATCGGTGACCGGCTTCCAGGCTTGGAAGTACATATTTGCAGTAGGTGCCTGCGTCAAGCTCACGGCCATCAACGGCCTCTATCCATCGCATTTGAGGAAAGTGTGCGGGAAAGTTAGCGGCGAGCGCTTCACGTTTCGCCTCATCGCTTTGCAGTGAGACAAATAGAATCAAAGGTTTGGTTTTCATAGAGTGTCGACAGAGGTTATAGGTCCCGTGAATAGTTCAGACGTTCGAAGTCAGCTTCATAGTAATCGGCAACTGCTTGTCTCACAGCCTCGTTTTTGAAATAGGCAACATACTCTTTCGAACGGTCAGAGGCATTGCTGGATTCAAGGGGTTTTGCGTGCCCAATCATGCTCGCAATGTAGCGATAATCATCTTCTATGTTCTCAAAGCGACCAAGAAAGTCTACGGCAATCTTGTTGTCAATCAGCAGGAAATCCACTTGTCGACGGAAATGGATGTGCTCACGAATAGCTTTGTCTTTTGCAAAACCGTTAAGCACGAAATCCTCAAACGTTTTAAAGTCGGCCATCTTCTGATCGCGGAAACTTGCATCGAACGAATTGTTACCACCTCGTCTAAGGTATTCGTAAGCAGACACAAACCGATCATAAGGGTTCCGAACGAATGAAAACTTGTACATCGCGTCAAATTGCGATGCGCCATAAACCTGAAGATACTTCTGACTGCTGGCGTGTCCAAGACCTGCAAGTTGGCCGAAAAGTCCTACATTGATTGCCGTGCCTGCCGCTTTTGGAATATGCACGAAAATCATCCCGTAAGAATTGAATTTCTGGAGGCGGTAGGTACGTTTTAAGGCTCTGTGATAGAAAAGTTTCAGGAAATGCTTCAATCGAAGCTTGGCTCTGCTTTTATTGCGTGGCATTCGAGGTTCCAGATTGCGATCATTGTCGACCACTATGATCCCAGTCGTGATGCTTCAAAACAACTCTGTCACATGCAGATTATTTCTTGATCGTTCTGATTCTACTCAGGAGTTCGAGTACAATTCGGCCTATGACTTCGATTCTCGGTAAGCCATGACTTCTTTATCAATCGTCATCCCTACTCATAATCGCCCTGCCATGCTACTGGAGGCTGTTGAGTCTGCGCTTTGTCAAACCGTTCAGTCCCTTGAGGTGATCGTGATTGATGACGGCAGTGAGCCGCCTGTTGTTTTGAATAACATTTCAGATCAAAGGCTGCGTCTGCATCGGAATCGAGTTGCTGGCGGCGTTTCGGCGGCTCGAAACCTCGGCCTTTCGCTGGCGACCGGCGAATACATTGCCTATCTCGATGATGACGACCAGCTTCTGCCAGACTACGCTTCCAAGATGTTGGAATTCTTCGGCAAGCACGGTGAGCAGATCGATTTTGCTTGGCCAACTCTTGCGGTGCTCAACGTTTTCTCTGGAAAGTCGTCTTTTGCCCAGCAGCATGCATGCCTCATCCGACGTGATCAGCCAGCTACGGAGGATGCCTTTGCTGCAACCGGATACATTCGAACCACGGGAATGATATTTAGAACGGAATCATTGAAGAACGTGGGTGGTTTTGATGAGAGTTTGAGCGTGTCTGAGGATCGCGAACTCATTTTCCGTATGCTGAGTAAGGGCTTTGGCTGCGGCGCTGTTTTGGAGCCTCTGGTATCGTTTTATATTCATGGTGGCCCCAGACTGAGTACCAGTGACAACCTGCTTAAACAGGCGTATTGCGATGAAGTTGTCGCGAATCGCCATTCTGAGTTTATTAATCATCATGCAAAACTTGCTGCCAAGGTTCTGAATCTCTTGGCTCGGCGTCAGCGAGAAGCCGGGCTTTATTGTGAATACCGAAAAACTTTGTACAGGCTTCTGAACATCAAGATCTGGGATTTGCGAGCGTTGCGACGGCTGATCCTCTCATTCATTCTTTATCCGCCTACGGGTTGCGCCCGGTTTCGAAAAGGTAAACGAAAGTGAGTAGAGGGCTCTTCTTCATAACAAATCACGAGACGGCTCCCCGGATATCAGAGGAGCTTGTGAGTGCCTATCCTACAATCGTTTCAAGGGAGCCAGGCGATCTTCTTTGCGATGAAGGTGTTCAGTTCCAGTTTCTAACAACGGAGTACATAAAATCGCCGTTAGCGGCTCGAAAAGGAGATGTCGCTTTTAGTGAGATTGAACCGGCAATGGCGATGGCACTGAGCAACCCCCACACTTTTTTCATTTTGGAGCGACTGAGGTATTTCAATGGAACAGATAAAGTAGATCTGTTCCGAAGCTGTTTTAACTACCTGCCTTATTTGCAAGAGAGCCTTCTTCGAGCGGCGGATACCGTTGAACAAGCCAAGTGTGACTACTTGGTGTTCAGCTCCACCCCACATGACCTTGAGGCATGGCTCGTCTTTCTCTATGCCCATCAACGTGGTATGAGGACATTTGCCATTTGTCAGAGTGAGCTTCCATGGCGTGTATTTGGCAAAGAAATCAAACCTGATCCAGTTCACGGTTGTAAGCCTGTCAAAAACCGAGAAGCGGCAATTCTTGATGGTTCGCACGCTGCGAGGCTGAGCGAACTGTCTGCCCAAGCTGAGGGATATATCGCGAAAAAACGGGGAGATTACGTTTCTGCCGAGCCGAAGTACATGAAGGTGCAGAAAACTGGAGATACTCGGTCGGTGGCGCAGAAACTGTTAAAGCTTTGGCAGCGTCTGCGCAGGGGACCGTCTGTTAAATACCGGGAATCCGCATCCAACCTGGATCGTGAGATCGCCAAGCGTTTGGACAAGATCCGGGCTCGGCGACTAAGAAAAGCGCTGAATCGCTATGCAACAGACCAGCTGCCGTCTGGAAACTTTGTCTCTGTCTTTCTTCATTTTCAGCCGGAGAGAACATCGGTTCCTGAAGGTGGCCGTTACGCGCCCCAGATTAACGCTATTGCCGCGCTAAGGGACCGCTTGCCCTCAGATTGGCACGTTGTGGTGAAGGAGCACCCATCCATGTTCCTTCTCAGAAGCAAAAGGCCCTTCCGTCACCCGGATTTCTATCGTGTCCTCGCTGGCATGCCCAATCTGCATCTTGTGGACGATCGGCAGTCCTCTTTTGAACTCATCGACGCGTCCCGAGCAGTCGCAACCCTCACTGGCACTGTAGGATTTGAAGCGCTGTGCCGCGGTAAGCCGGTTATTGCGATGGGTGATGCTGCATATCGACACTATCCTGGCGCCATCGATCTTTTTGACCGGAATCTTTCCGGCGTCAACTTGATGCAGGAATTGGATTGTGCAGAGACGGCATTGCAAAGGCCTGGCCTTATTGAGGAGTTCGCTGCCAGAACAGAAGTATGTACATTCTCAGATTCCCAGCAGAATGAATTCCTTAGCCGAGATACCATGAAATTGTGTCTGATGGCCTTGGCCGAGAATATGGTCGCAATGCCCTCTGAATAGAAGTCGTTGCATGATTTTTCAAATCAGCAATACCGGTATCCGTCAAGTTTTGCCAGGGCATCAATGTGAACAACCCCAAGTTGCGCCGGGATAACCTCTATGCCTGCA
>CAZWEP010000064.1:0-13569 GCA_964632565.1 uncultured Marinobacter sp.
GCAGGTACACGCCGCCGTCTGAGTGCTCAACCAGGCCTTGTTCCGGCAAAGTGTCGAGGTCGAGGGCCATCGCTTCCGAATCGAGGGGGACCGGGTCAGGCTGATAGGCCTGAACCAGCGCTCGCAGTCCATTCAAAACGATTCGCTCGAGAATCTCGTTGGGTGTCAGGCTCTGAAAGTCCGGATCTGTTTGTTCGGGCTGCTCGCTTCGCCGCGCCATGACCCAACCCCCCTGTTCCAGCAGCCAGAGACTTTGACCCGGAGCAATCAGTCGCCCCGCAATGGTTTCGATATCGGCGTCGCGCGCAATCAGGTGGGATTCGGGAAGCTCGAACAGCAAGTGCGGATTCGGGGTGTCGCCCGTGGCACCAATGAATTTGAAACCAAAGGAACCTCCGTAGGGCGGTCTGGGCATCTTGAGTTCTAACTGGTGGCCTTTGCCGGCGGCTGTTTCCCAATGGCCGCGGACCATTCGATCCAGCTCACCGTCCGAGCCGGGAACCCTTCCGTTCAGGGTCATTCGTTCCTCTCTGGGCACAATACGTTCAATGACACCGTCGGCTTGCGCAAAGTACACCCGCAAAAAATCGAAAGGCTGGTCGGGATTGGCTGGGTTGACGTAGCTGTGGTCCCGCCCGTTTACTTGCAGAAACAAATACAGTTCTTCGCCAAGCACCGCCACGCGCCACTTCAAAGTGGCATCGTCAGGAAGCGAACTGACGCCCTGCCAGGGTTGCTCTCCGGTTTCTTCGTTATACCCCGTCCATTCTGTGCCATAACCATCGAGGTAAACGGCCGGGTTCTGTCGCGGTGCGTAAACCACGAATTCGTCATCGCGGTTCACTGCTGTGGTTGGCAATGCGGTTTCAATCTGGTCAACCAGCCGGTTTGCCTGACTGTTCAACTGGTCACTGGCCTGTTGCCTGAGCGCTGCGTCCAGCTCCAGGACAAACTGAAGCCCCGCCCAGGGGATCAGCAGCATCAACAGACTGGCAATGAAGAGTTGCCGTTTCAGGCTCACGGGTTATGCCTCATGGGCATTCCAGCGGTAGCCCATGCCATAGGCCGTTTGAATGCAGTCGAACTGCGAGTCCAGTTCCATGAACTTGCGACGGATGCGTTTGATGTGTGATGTCACGGTGTTGTCGTCCAGGACCGTGCTGGCGGCCTCCATCAACTGATCGCGGCTGCGAACATGGCCCGGGTGCTGCACCAGCGAATGCAACATCCAGAATTCCGTGACGGTAAGCTCGATGGGGCGTTCATCCCAGGCCACGGTCATTCGATCCACGTTCAGAGTCAGGCGACCCCGGCTTAACACTTCGTCCGGCTGCTTCAGTGCTTCTGTCCAGGCATCTGCGCGGCGCAGCAAGGCGGTCACACGGGCCAGCAGATGATCCATGCTCATGTCCTTGGTGACGTAGTCGTCGGCGCCGAGTCGCAGGCCGTGCACCGAATCGATGTCGCTGTCCCGAGCCGTCAGAAAGATGATGGGAACGGTCGGGGACAGGGCTCGAAGGTCCTGACAGAGTGCAAACCCGCCCTCTGGTTCGTCGCCAAGACCCACATCAATGATGGCGAGGTCTGGCAGGGACGTTCGTAACACCTGATAGGCGCTTTTTCGATCGCCGTAGGTCGATACGGCGTAACCGCGACGCTCGAACGCGTCCCGATAATTTTCCCGAATGGCTGGTTCGTCTTCGATCAGCACGATGTGGCGCTTCATATTCTTCTACCGCCCGGACATTTAAACAGAAGTTCATTTAACCACGACGCCGGATCAGAACAAGGCTTCTGTGGCTGATCGCCACAATTCGTCATTTTTCAACCGACGTTTTGCCCGGTTCCACCATGGAATGGACGTTTCTGTGGGTTGAAATGGTCGTCAACAGCCCGATCACCGGGCGCCGAAATTCAGCTGTAGTAAAAAGGAACTTGCCATGTTGTCGACCAACGCTCTTTACCACAAGGCCTCCCCGATGAACCTTTCGAAAGGAATGCGGGGCCGGGCTCAAGACCGTGTCATGTCCTCCCGTCGGTGGCGCCGAATCATGGAGGGTGTATCGCTGTGGCTGGCGGTACTGATGTTGCTGTTCGTCCAGCCGATGTACGCAGAGGCCGAGTCACGTGGCGAAGAACCGGGTTCCGGCGCATTGGAGTTTCTGGATGCTAAAGGCCAGCCGACCGGACTGGCGACGGTCATGAACACCGAGTACGAGGTGGACGTCAGTGGGCTCATCGCAGATGTCCGACTGACTCAAACCTTTGAAAACCCATCTCGGGAATGGCGGGAGGCCATGTACGTGTTCCCTTTGCCGGAAAAAGCCACCGTTTATGGGTTCACCATGATGGCCGGTGAGCGTCGGATTGTGGGCGAGATCAAGGAAAAGGAAGAGGCCAGGCGAGAGTACGCCAAAGCCAAATCTGAAGGGCGAAAGGTGGCCAGGGTTGATCAGCAGCGACCGAATCTGTTCACAACGCATCTGGCCAATTTGCCACCGGGGGAGACGATTTCTGTGGAGCTCCGGTACCAGCAGACGGTACGTTATCAGTCCGGTGAATTTGAGTTGCGTCTTCCGACAACCCTCACGCCCCGGTATATGCCGGGGGCAGTGGTGACCGAAGGAGCAGAAACCTGGCAGCAGGGGTGGGCGCTTCCCACAACGGAGGTGCCGGATGCGGATGAGATCAGTCCCTTCACCGTCCGTCCCGATGACGTTCCCAGCGACAGCCATCGTGCTCGGGTGTCGATGAATCTGGAGGCAGGAATGCCTCTGAGTCGTGTGGATAGCCCAAGTCATCAACTGACCACGACCTGGAATGGTCACCGGGTGGATGTCAGTCCCGTAGACGATGCAATCGTGATGGACCGGGACCTGATTGTTCGATGGGCCCCCACTCGCGCAATGGCACCTTCAGCGGCAGTGTTCCATCAGCAGTGGCAGGGTGAAGATTATGTCCTTGCGATGATGGTGCCCGGCTTATCAAGCGGCACCACGCTGGCCAGAGAACTGATTTTTGTCATCGATACCTCAGGTTCTATGGCAGGGGAATCCATTCGTCAGGCGCGCAGTTCCCTGCTGAGTGGACTGGAGACCCTTGAGCCGTCGGACCGCTTCAACGTGATTCAGTTTAACAGCCAGACGGCATCGCTTTTTATTGATCCGGTGCCCGCAACCGGCAACAACATTGCCCGCGCGCAGCGTTACGTTCAGGGCCTGCGGGCTGATGGCGGTACCGAAATGGCGCCGGCGCTGGACGCGGCATTGCGCCCCAACGAAGGCTCCAGCGAAGAAAGCTCGCAGCTGGTTCGACAGGTGGTGTTCATTACCGACGGTTCGGTCGGAAACGAGGCGGCACTGTTCCAACGAATTCGTCGTCAGCTCGGAGACGCCAGACTGTTCACGGTTGGCATCGGTTCTGCCCCGAATATGCACTTCATGCGTGAGGCGGCCCGGTTTGGCCGCGGCACCTACACCGCCATTAACCAGGTGTCCGATGTTGCCCGTCCTCTGGATGAGCTTTTTTCAAAGATGCAATCAGCGGTACTGACGGACATCCAGGTGCGCTGGCCGGACAGTCAGGTTCAGGAATCTGCCTTGCCCCGACGCATCGGCGACCTGTTCCTGGGCGAGCCTCTCGTGCAGGTGGTTCGGGGCCAGGCGCCAGAAGGTGAGGTTCAATTGTCGGGTCGCTTACCCGATGGCAGCCAGTGGAAACGGTCTCTGGATCTTTCGAAGGCGGCACCGGCCAGCGGACTAAACCGCCTCTGGGCGAGGCATCAGATAGACGGCCTGCTGGACGCCCGGAAACTGCGCTCGGATGTGGCGTCTGATTCTGCCACAGATACCAAAGACCGCTCGGCGGACCTACGTGAGTCGGTGGTAAAACTGGGGATCAAGCACCAGTTAGTTACGCCCTATACCAGCTTCCTCGCGGTGGACAAGACGCCGGCAAGACCACTGGAGCAGCAGCTCGCCTCCGACAGCGTACCCACACTACTGCCGGCCGGATCGAAGAATTCCATGTTGCGCTATCCGCAGACAGCAACTGCATCGCCGCTGCTAATTGCACTGGGATTACTGGGAATGATGCTGTCCGCAGCGATTGGCCTGTTGAAAGGGAGGGTATTCTCATGAACCGGATTCTCTGCATGGTATTTGCCGCTTCTCTCGGTGCCCTGGCTGTCGGGATCTGGATTCCTTTCAAGGCATTGGTCGCCCAGGAAATGCTGGAATTGGCCTGGGCCGAAAGCCAGGCGCGGCAAAAGCCGGTCAAGCCCTGGCCCTGGGCCGATACCTGGCCAGTAGCCCGTTTGACTCTGGATGATGCGCGTCAGTCGTTGATCGTTCTGCAGGGCGGACATGGCGAGAGCCTGGCGTTTGGCCCGGGGCAGGTATTTGGCGATATGAATGGCAAAGGGCCGATGGTGATTGCCGGGCATCGGGATACGCACTTTCAGAATCTCAGAAATCTGGCTCCTGGCAGTCAACTTCGATTACAGGACCGGCAGGGCCAGTGGCGTGTTTACCGTGTAAATCAGACCCGGGTTGTGGACAGCCGCCATCAACAGATCAATACGGCGACACTGTCGAACGATTCCCTGCTGCTGGTGACCTGCTACCCGTTCAATGGCTACGATAGCCGGGGGCCGCTACGCTTTGTGGTGGAGGCTCAGGTTATGCCCCCGGATACGGCGGTTGCCCAGAGCCAGATTTAGCGTACACTTGTGCGCCCTAAAGGTGCATCAGGGTAGTCATCGATGGGAATTATCCGCAAATTTCTCGCCTGGTTGAGCGTGCCAGTTCTGTGTCTGTTCGCGCTCTTCTTTTACCTGCTCAGACCGTTCAATCCGGACAACAACCGCTTGCTTGGCTGGACCATCGCTAAAGTGGGCCGGGGATTGCTGGGCCTGCGCTGTCAGGTTCAGGGTCGGAATAACATTCCTGCTGATCGCCCCACAGTGGTCATTGCCAATCATCAGCACAACGATGACCTGTTCATCATGGGGGATCTGCTTCCTCGCCGAACCGTCACCGTGGGAAAGGCCGCGCTGAAATGGGTGCCGTTCTTCGGACAGGTCTTCTGGCTGGGCGGCAATGTGATGCTGGATCGAAGCAAATCCAATAAGGCCGTGGCAGTGATGCGCGCGACCAGCGAAGCCATCAGCCAAGACCGCAAAAGCCTCTGGGTGTTTCCTGAGGGCACCCGAAGCCGGGGCCGTGGCCTCCAAAGTTTCAAAAAGGGCGCCTTCCATGCGGCGGTGAAAGCCGGCGCACCCATCACTATGGTGTGCGCCAGTCAGTATGAGGACTCCCCGTCTGGTTGGCTGGGCCGTCGCGAAGCTGTGAGCATTCGTATTCTTCCGCCGGTGGAAACGGCTGAATTGTCGGAGGCCGATATTCCCGATCTCGTTGCGTCCTGTCATGAGACGATGGAAAGGACCATTTCCTCATTGGCGACAAAGCCGTGACAGTGACCGGACTGTCATCGGAAGTGCTTGAAGCGGCAGTATAAAAAGGGCAGTCTCTTTACGATCCTATAACTGGAAAGGAAAGCACCATGAACTTGATTCTGTTTTTGCTCATTGGCGGCATTGCCGGTTGGCTCGCAGGCCTGATCATGAAGGGCCGTGGCTTTGGTGTTCTGGCGAACATTGGTATTGGTATCGTGGGTTCGCTGATCGGTGGCTTTGTCTTTCGTTTGCTGGGTCTGGCAGCCCAGGGCGCGATCGGTGAGCTGGTCACGGCAACGGTGGGCGCGGTGCTGTTATTGGCCATTGTTAGCGCGATCAAGAAGGCCTGATTATGATCGTACCGATTTCTGCAGTTTTTGCGGCCGTCCTGGGCCTGCTTTTGATTGTCCTGTCGCTGCTGGTTGTTCGCTACCGCCTGAAAGCCAAAAAAGGCATGGGTGTGACCGAGGACAAGGGGTTTGAGGCGACGGTGAGAGCCCAGGCCAATCTGGCCGAGTATGCGCCTACCGCCCTGATCATGCTGGCGATTGCTGAGCTGAATGGCGTTCCAAGCGCCTTGGTTTACTGGACAGGCATGGGCTTTGTGGTTGGTCGTTTGCTGCATGCGTTTGGCATGATAAACGGGCGTGGCCGCACTCACATCGCGCGTTTTCTGGGCATCATTCTGAGTTGGCTTGCGATGCTTGTCCTGGCAGCGTTGCTGTTGTGGAACGTCTACCAGGTGTACGGATAAGACACAGGCAAGAGTTCGGGCCCTGTTTACAGGGCCTGTGCCATCTCAACGGTCAGATACTCAATTTCAAGGCGACGATTGGCGGCATGGTCTTCCGGCCTTGCCAAAGGTCGATCGCTTCCCCAGCCCTGCATTTGAATCTGACTCTCCCGAGCTCCCTCCCGTAACATCAGCTTTGCTGCGCTGCTTGCACGCAGACGAGACAGAAACTGGTTGTATTCGCTCACCCCGAAAGCGTCCGCGTGACCGTGAATGCGAACCTGAGCGCCGGGGTTCTGTGCCAGCCAGCGCGCGTGCTGGCGAAGAATGGTCTGGTCTTCGTCATTGAGACGATGCTTGTTGAATCCGAAGTGAAAGCGAGTGCGGTGGGGCTTTCTCTCGTCATTGCCCGCTTCAGTGCCTGTTGCTGCCGCTGGCGGCGCCATGGTCGCTGACATCATTGTCTGGGCCAGAAGTTCGGCATTGTCTAAAACAAGTACAGTCATGTTCATGATCCTCAGATTCAAGCTGTTTTTCTTGTTGTCCGGAGTACTATTGGCGCTGCACCGGACAACCGCAATAGGCGAATGGTCGAACCTGTTTGCCGTCATCAGACGTTCATTGTCGACTTCCTTCGCGTCAGGTTTATTACACCGCGAAAATCGGGCCACGCTGTGGTAAAAAGCAGTTCTACAAAGGTGAAATGTGATGAATTGTGACAAGCCATGCTGATACTTCCCGCTGAAACATCCCTGAACTGGAAGCGACCTCCCTGGATGACCTTGGGGTTGATGCTTGTGTGCATCATGGCTTTCACCCTGTACCAGAGCGACGATAGTCGACTGGAAGCAGAAGCGGTAGAGACGTATCTGGATACGGACCTGATGGCACTGGAAGCGCCCGCCTATGAGGATTATTTAGAGCGCCGGATCCGCTTTCGAGATGAGCAGGACCTTGTGCCGGCACTGGAGTCGTTCCAGTCTTTGCGGGAACAGAATGCCGATCAGTGGGTCGCCATCCGCCTGATGTCGGACCTGGCCTTCTATCATTACCTTCTGGAGAACCGGGAAACCATCTGGGCGCCCGCAGACCGGGAGCGCTGGCTTGAGCAGCGTTCCTTTATTCAGGCCGAATACATTCGAGAAATCAGTGCCTTCGAGATGGGGCTGATTCCGGCGGAATTCACGCTTTATACACTCATCACCTATCAATTCATGCACGGTGGATGGGGCCATCTGATAGGGAATCTGGTTTTCCTGTTTCTGCTAGGGTTCACCATTGAGAAGGCCATGGGCCCGGCCCGCTACCTTCTGGCTTATCTGCTCTGCGGGATTGCTTCTGGTGCGGTTTTTACGCTGTTTTCGTTGGGCAGCTATGGCCCCCTGGTCGGGGCGTCAGGGTCCATTGCCGGGCTGATGGGGATGTACGTGGCCATTTATGGGCGTCAGAGGATCCGATTTTTCTACTTCGTGTGGGTCTATTTCAATTTCTTCCGGGCGCCGGCCCTGGCTCTCTTGCCCGTGCTTCTCGGCAAGGAAATCTATGACCACTTCTTTGCCGGTGCAACCGGCATTGCCTACATGGCTCACGCCGGCGGTCTGGTGGCCGGTGTTGCTCTCGTCTGGCTTTTTGGAAGAAGCTGGTTTCAGGTGCGTGAAGAATTCTACGAGCCCGAACAAGAAGAAGTTGATGAGCGATTTACTGCGAGCTACGCGCAGGCCATGGCCAGCCTGGAGCGAATGGAATTTGATCTGGCGAGGCGTCAGTTCGAGGCGCTCTGGGAGCGCTATCCGGAGCGGAGTATTTTGCTGGAGCATCTTTACCAGCTGGCCAAATTGCGGCCGGATCTGCCGGAATATCGGGTGCGGGCACGGGAGCTGATGAAAGATGCGCTTTCGCGACGCCAGTCTGATCAAATCATCAAGATCTGGTCCGAATACCTGGGTAAGGGGGAAGGACATTCGCCCTTGGCGGCAGAGGACCACAGTCGGGTTCTGTTTGCCTGCTTGCGGCAAGGCGATCTGAAAACCGCCGAGAAGGCCTTCGAGCGTCTTCGCAGTACCAACGAGCAGAGCATAATCGACGAGGCATGCAGTCTGCTGGCCGAAGAGTTTGAAAAACGCGAGATGACGCCAAAAGCCCGACACTACCGGCAATTGATGGCCAGCCACTGAATCTTTGTAACCCGCTAGTCGACGCCAAACGATGCCCGGGGGCCTTTCAATGGTTCCCGGTTCTCTGCCTGCTGCAGATAAGCGTCGATCTGTTCGTGGATAGGGTGGTTCACGCAACGTTTCTTGATGAAGTTGAGATAGGCGGTGGCTTTTTCCCACTGTCCAAATCCGTTGGCAAGCACTCGGGCGACCGTCAGATAGGCAGGCGCCAGAACTTCGCTGTCCGGAAAACGCTTGTGGAAGTCCTGTAAAAGCTTCAACGCGGGTTTGAACTGCTGCCTCTGGAAGAGGGTGTTCGCGCAACGAAGGGAGAGACCCGGATCGTCGAGCTGAAACTTGGGTTCAATCGCTTCGACACGCTTGAGCAAGTCCGCCATGCCTTCGCCATCGTTTTTATCAGCCAACATCCCAAGCAGCCGGGCATGGTTGCGATAGAGCTCCTGCTGGTCATCGCGAGCCATTGAGAGCGCGTACAACTGCCCCAACCGGTGAACGTTATCCGGGTCCCGTTTCAGGAGGTCCTTGAGAATCGAATGCACGCGGTCGTAGTTGCCATCTTTTAGATTCATGTCGATATCGGCATCCACACGCAGGCTACGGTCTCGGTTTGACCTATCTGCAGATGTGTCGTCTTCCTGAAAGTCACTGGCAAACCCCAGTTCTTCCTGATATTGAAACAGCAAATATCCCAGCATGTGGAACAGCATCAGGGTGAAGGTGCTGTTGAGAAAGCCAGCCACGATGTTGCTCATTCCCGGTGGCAGGTGCACATAGGCGAACTGCTGAGCGGCGCCGGAAGCCATGGTAAGAACAATCAAAAGGAGAAACAGCAGAAAATAAGGGGAGCCGATCCGTGAAATCAGCGTGGCTAGGTTCATTGGATTGACCGCCGCCGCCACCGAGTGCTCCATCGCCAGCACCATGACGCTGGCCGGAAGAGCCAGGATCACCAGCGCGTAAACGATCATGGTGAAAAACGGGCCCAGCAGCATCTGTGTTGCTGCGATCAGAGCCCCCATGAGGAAAAAGACCAGCAACTGCAAGAACACAATGTCGAAGCCCGAGCCAGAAAACGCCACGGACACAGGTGGCGGCTTCATGTGCCCCTCTGCGGTGTGACTGATCACGACGTAGGTATACTTCAGCAGCGCGATCACTAGAACCACCGTAATCACCCAACTGATAATGCTGTTGCTGAGCATCAGCGGCACCAGGGTGCAGATCGCAATAACGATCAACGGATCCGTGTGAAACGGATAGCGGAAAAAGGCTCCGATCCTGTTCCAGAAAGGTTCCACTTCGGTGGCGGCGCCGAGGTAGCGCATCGCCCGGCTGCAGTGGGGGCAGAGCGCGTTTTGTTTGCGCTTGTCCGCGTCCGGCATGCACCGTGTACAGTAGTGAATCTGGCACTCTCCGCAGTGCCATTTGGCGGGTTCACCCGGATGATAGTGGCAATCGTGTTTCACAGTGTTCTGGTCCAGGAGCAGCGATGGTTTAAGCTGTCATGATGGCAGATGGTGCGGTGAGCCACCAGTTCGAACGGTGCGAATTGTCCGAGTGAAAAGCCGTGACGTGAAACGAGTCGTATGAACCAGACTGCGACAATCATCAGACACCGGAGAGTAACTTGAGCGTGCATTACACCTGGCGAGGCATTTTATCGCTGGCATTGAAGCACAAACCCCGGTTGGCCCGGGCAAATCTGCTGGCCATCCTGGCGACGGTTGTCAGCGTACCGATCCCATTGCTGCTGCCTGTGTTGGTGGACGAAGTCCTTCTGGATGAGGAAGGGCCTGTTTTGCCGGTGATGCGTGCGGTGCTGCCAGAGGCCTGGCACGAAGCGGCGGTGTACATCGGCCTGATGGTGGTGGCGGCTTTCCTGCTCAGATTGGCCGCGTTGAGCTTTAACGTCCTGCAGTCGCGGGAGTTTTCTAAAATTTCCAAGGATGTGGTGTTCCGCATACGTTCGCGGCTGCTGGGCAGGCTTCGGAAAGTGTCCATGTCCGAATACGAGACGCGTGGGTCTGGCGGCATTACCAGCCACTTTATTACCGACCTGGATACCATTGACCAGTTTCTCGGGACCACCATCAGCCGTTTTCTGGTTGCCAGCCTGACGGTGATAGGAACCGCTGGAGTGCTGGTGTGGGTGCATTGGCAGCTCGGCCTGCTGATCATCCTTTTCAATCCCCTGGTGATTTTTGCCACCATGTTGATCGGCAAACGGGTGAAAGACCTCAAGCGGCAGGAAAACAGCGCCTACGAGGATTTTCAGGGCGACCTGACCGAAACGCTGGATGCCATTCACCAACTAAGGGCATCGAACCGGGAAGGCCACTACCTTCAGCAGCTCGTCAACCGTGCCCGGGTCGTCCGGGATCATGCCATTCAGTTTGAATGGCGCAGCGATGCTGCATCGCGGGCGAGTTTCGCGCTGTTTCAGTTTGGGGTGGACACTTTTCGCGCGGCCGCAATGGTCACCGTCCTGTTCAGCGATCTAAGTATCGGGATGATGTTCGCGATTTTTGGCTATCTCTGGTTCATGCTGACGCCGGTTCAGGAAATGCTGAACATGCAGTATGCCTGGTTCGCCGCCAATGCCGCGCTTGGACGGATTAACCGACTGCTGGACCTGGAAGAAGAGCCTCGATATCCGGCGTTGGAGAACCCTTTCAAAGATCGGCACACCGTCGACCTGACCTTAAAGAACATTCACTTTCGTTACGGTGACGAACCGGTGTTGCGAGGCATTGATCTCCATGTTGGTGCAGGCGAAAAAGTTGCGGTGGTCGGCGCCAGTGGTGGCGGTAAGTCCACGCTGGTGCAGGTCATCCTCGGTCTGTACACGGCTGATCAGGGCGAGATTCTACTTGGTGGCGTGCCGGTTCAGAAGATTGGCTTACCTTGCCTGCGGGAACACGTGGCAACGGTATTACAGCACCCAGCGCTGTTTAACGACACCGTGCGGCAGAACCTGACTCTTGGGCGTGACAAAACGGATCAGGAGCTTTGGGACGCGCTTACCATTGCCCAGCTCGATCACACGGTCGCCGACATGCCGGACGGCCTGGACACCAAAATTGGCCGACAGGGTGTCCGGCTGTCCGGCGGGCAGCGCCAGCGCCTGGCGATTGCTCGCATGGTGTTGTCAGATCCGTCTGTGGTGATACTGGACGAAGCCACCTCGGCCCTTGATGCGGAAACGGAGTATCAGCTGCATCAGGACCTTGAGTCGTTTCTCCGCCAGCGCACCACGCTGATAATTGCGCATCGACTGAGTGCGGTTAAACAGGCCGACAGAGTGTACGTTCTGGAGGATGGCTACGTTTCCGAAGAAGGACGCCACGACGAACTGATCGCGCGTCAGGGTCTCTACGCGCAACTATACGGCGACCGCCAGAGCCATTAAGGTTCCAGAACCCTGCGGTCAGCCGCGATGATTGATTGAACCGATTGCACGCATAGGCGGTGCAACGGTTGAACTCCTGTCAAACAATGCGATAGTGGAGAGAGTTGTTGTTCAAAGCGCCGGCTTATGCTGGACGCCACTCATTGAAAGAGGAGACGCACCATGGCGAACTTCGGTCTCAGCAAGGACAGTCTCAACACCTTTTCAAGCCTCGAAGCAGGGGGCAAAACCTTTCACTACTACAGCCTGCCAAAAGCCGCTGAAACGCTTGGCGACCTCAGCCGACTGCCATTCTCGCTCAAGGTTCTGATGGAAAACCTGTTGCGCAGTGAAGACGGCACCACGGTCGACCGCAAGCACATTGACGCCATGGTCCAGTGGCTGAAAGAGCGTCGTTCAGACACCGAGATTCAGTTCCGTCCCGCCCGTGTCCTTATGCAGGATTTCACCGGTGTGCCCGGTGTCGTGGACCTTGCCGCTATGCGTGCCGCCGTTGAAGCAGCGGGTAAAGATCCGGCCATGATCAATCCGCTGTCACCGGTGGATCTGGTTATTGACCACTCGGTCATGGTCGACAAGTTTGGTGATCCTTCGTCGTTCAAGGACAACGTGGCCATTGAAATGGAGCGTAACGAAGAACGTTACGAGTTCCTCCGCTGGGGACAGCAGGCTTTCGACAATTTCCGGGTTGTACCGCCGGGCACCGGTATCTGCCACCAGGTCAATCTGGAATATCTGGGTAAAACTGTCTGGCAGAAAGAGATTGAGGGCAAGACCGTCGCTTACCCGGACACGCTGGTCGGTACCGATTCACATACCACCATGATCAATGGCCTGGGCATCCTTGGTTGGGGTGTTGGCGGTATTGAGGCGGAAGCCGCGATGCTGGGGCAGCCGGTTTCCATGCTGATCCCGGAAGTGGTCGGCTTCAAGATCACCGGCAAGCTCAAGGAAGGCATAACCGCCACCGATTTGGTGCTTACCGTCACCGAAATGCTCCGCAAAAAAGGCGTGGTGGGTAAGTTCGTAGAATTTTACGGTGATGGCCTGAAAGACATGCCTGTGGCAGACCGGGCGACCATTGCCAACATGGCGCCGGAATATGGGGCGACCTGTGGCTTCTTCCCGGTCGATGAGCAAACCATCAAGTACATGCAGCTGACCGGTCGTGACGACGATCAGCTCGAACTGGTCGAGGCCTATGCCAAGGCCCAGGGCCTGTGGCGCGAGCCAGGGCATGAGCCGATTTACACAGACAGCCTCGAACTGGATATGGGCGAAGTGGAAGCGAGCCTGGCCGGGCCAAAGCGCCCGCAGGACCGGGTTGCCCTGAAGAACATGAAAGCGTCCTTCGAACTGCTGATGGAAACCGCCGAGGGCCCTGCCGAGCCGAACGACCAGAAGCTGGAATCTGAAGGCGGACAGACAGCGGTGGGTGTCGACAACAGCTACCATCACGCCGCCAGTCAACCTCTTGAAATGAACGGGCAGAGTACCAGGCTCGATCCGGGTGCGGTGGTCATCGCAGCCATAACCTCCTGTACCAACACGTCTAATCCGAGCGTCATGATGGCCGCGGGCCTGATTGCCCAGAAGGCAGTTGAAAAGGGGTTGGACACCAAACCCTGGGTGAAGACGTCGTTGGCTCCGGGCTCCAAGGTGGTCACCGATTACCTGAGAGTCGGAGGATTCCAGGAAGCCCTGGACAAGCTTGGCTTCAACCTGGTGGGTTATGGATGCACTACCTGCATCGGCAACTCCGGCCCACTTCCGGATGCCGTCGAAAAGGCGATTGATG
>CAZWEP010000065.1:0-13415 GCA_964632565.1 uncultured Marinobacter sp.
GTTGCCCTGGCCAATAATCTGGATGCCGTGATCAATAACGATCCCGATGCGCCGGGTTACGCTCCCGCCGATACGTTGTTCGGGTATGGCTTCGGGCTGACATACGAAAACTGACTCGGTCGCAATTGCAGTCGATAGACGCCAAAGAATCCCCGGCCTGGAAGCCGGGGAATCCCTGCTGTAGTTATTGATTTCCGTACGAATCGCGCACTGTGAACGAATCCTGGTGAGTCCCTTGAAAAAGAAACAATTGGAGTGAGCGGGGACGGCCAGCAAGCTGATGTACAGCAATTTGATGAGCCAAACTGAGATGCTCGCTCCCAGCGGAGCTGGAAATGGCGCAGGGGCAGGGATTGGAAATGGTAATCAGGTCCACCTGGCCCGCCACCATGCGGGCCAGGTGATTCAGGATCGGGGTGTGCTACCCGAAATGAGTGGCAACGCTGCCAATACCTTCAACGGTGGCGACAAAGTGATCGCCTTTTGTGACCGGTACCATTGGCCCCAGCGCTCCGCTCAACACCAAATCTCCGGCCTTCATCGGATCCCCGAATCGCGCCATGGTGCGAGCGAGCCACGCAACCGCGTTGAGCGGGTGGCCGAGACAGGCTGCCCCGTTGCCCTCCGAGGCGACCTCTCCGTTGCGGGTCATGGACATGGTGCAGTTGACCAAATCCAGACTATCGAGGCGGCGTGCCGGGCCGCCGAGCACGAACAGACCACTTGAGGCGTTGTCGGCCACTGTGTCGACAAACTGGATGTCCCAGTTCTGGACTCGGCTGCCGACAATCTCCAATGCCGGCAAGACCCAGCGGATGGCATCAAACAGGTCGGAGATGGTGGTATCTAGCCGTGGCAAGTCCTTATCGAGGATAAAGGCGACTTCCGCTTCGATCTTGGGCTGCAGTACCCGTGAGGTCGGCACTGGCTCATTCTCGCCATAGCACATGTCGGCGAACAGTGCGCCGAAATCAGGCTGATCCACGCCCAGCTGTAGCTGGACTTTTGGGTTGGTCAGGCCGATCTTGCGACCGACGACTCGGCGTCCCTGAGCCTGATGCCATGCGGTGTTGATCTGCTGGATGCGATAGCCCAGTTCCGGTTCTCCGGTGCCAATGGTATCGCGAATCGGGGCGATGGCTTCGCCGGTGCGCTCGGCCTCCCGGAGGAGGCGGGCGCATTGTTCAAGTTGTGTCATGTCAGCCATGTCTGGAGTCCTTTGGTCAGATCGGTTCTTTCAGCTTCGCGAGGGCGTTTTGGACCACGGCGGTCTGCTCTTCCACGGGCGCGCGGGCCTGCTCCAGTTCTCCGATCTTTATCGAGCTTTCAACCACCAGACGGCAGCGTGGCTCACGACGTGTCATGAAGCGGTCCATCGTCTCGGCGATGGAATCGGCAGCGGCCAGCTCTTCGGCCAGTACAATGGCGTCTTCAACGGCGATGCCAGCGCCGGAGGCCAGCTGCGGTGTGGTTGGATGGGCGGCGTCGCCAATCAGCAGGACGCGTCCGACATTCCAAGGTGCCGGCAAGTGGAACGCTTCCAGCGGGCGGAAGTTGATGTCGGTTTCAGGGGTGATGGAATCCCTCAGTTCACCGATGATGCCACCGTATTCGGCCAACAGCTCTTTCAGGCCATCATGGAGTTCATCCTGTTCCCGCCACTCGCGAGGTGTGCGCTCCAGAAGGAACATATACATCTCGTTGTCGGAAGTGGGGGTCAGGCCCACCTTATGGGGGCCTCCAAGGAAATAGTGCCGGCAGTCGATGTCTTTCGGGCGCGGCGCCATGATGCGCCAAGCGCTCTGGCCGGTGTATTCCGGTTTGGGGGCGTCCGGCATGATCAGCGAGCGGACCTTAGAGAACACGCCGTCGGCACCGACTACCAGATCGTAGCGGCCTTTGCTGCCGTCACTGAAGGTAACGTCTACGCCCTCATCGTCCTGTTCCAGGGCATCCACGGTCAGGCTCAGGCGCACGTTAACGCCGGTGTCCAGTGTATGCTTTGACAAAATTTTGTGAAGGGTGGGGCGCATAATGCCGCCGCTGCCCTCGGTGGGGCTGTTCGGCATCATCGGAGTTTCGAGCCGACGGATGTAGTTACCGTTGACATCGCATACCTGGATGTCTTGGCCGACGTAGGCCACTTCTTTGATGTCGTCATACACACCCAGTTCATGGAAGGCACGCAGGGTGGGCCCGGTGATGGTTATGCCGGCGCCGATAGCTTTCCAGTCCGGGTCGATGTCGATCAGGTCTACGTCCATACCCTTGCGGCTCATGGCCATGGCGGCAGACATGCCGCCCACACCGCCGCCAACGATCAGAACTTTGTATTTGTTTTCAGTACTCATGGCTGATTCCTTCTTGGTCGTTTGCTCAGGCTTCGTTGGTCAGATCGCCGTGGAAGAAATCCCCGGCCAGGGTACCAAAGGCCTTGGTATGTTCGATCTGGGTCCAGTGCCCGCACTGGCTGAAGATGTGCAGCTGGCTATTTTCGATCCACTGAAGCAGAGTCTGGGACGTGGACAGGGGTATGACCTTGTCATCCCGGCCATGCACCATCAGGGTTTGGTGTTGGATACCTCGCACCTTGTCTTCGTCATGGGCCATTTCATCGACCCAGCGCTGACGCGGAGCCGGAAACATGCTCTCGTAAGCGACACGGGTCTTTTCCCGGGTGCTGGCTTGGTAGCGGCTCTGCACCAGGGCATCGCCGACCAGGTTCTGGTTGTAGGCAAAGACCTTCATGATCGCCTGCATATTCTCGAACGACGGGGTGTAACCCCAGACGGCATCCAGGCCGTCGGTCAGCTCGAAAGGCACGCCCACGCTTCCCATCAGCAGCAGTTTGTTGACCCGCTCCGGGTGATGGATGGCGAGTGCAAGGGCCATGGAGCCCCCGAAGGAATTGCCGATCACGTGGACCTTGTCGAGGCCGAGGGCATCGAGGAAGTCCACCATTTGCTGAAGCCAGTTCTCACGGTTGAATACCTGGTCCTCAGGGAACTCGGTGTAGCCGAAGCCGGCCAGGTCGGGGGCCAGCATACGGAACTCGGCCCCCAAGGACTCAAACACCAGGCGCCAGTTGGCCCAGGCACTGACGCCCGGACCGGAGCCGTGCAACAGCAGAACCGGCTCGCCTGAACCAATGTCGTGGTAATTGGTGGTGATGGCGCCACAGGCGATGGATTTTCCGATTTCCGGATTGGTATTGTCGTTACTCATCTCGGTTCTCCTTGATCTTGCTCAGGAACCGTGGCGGCGCCACAGTAGCTGGGCGGTCCGGGCCTGCGGTGTGCCTTCCTCCAGGCGCGCCTTAATGGCCAGCGTATTGTCATCTTTCAGCTCCAGCTGGCGTTTCTGCTCGCCGCCTTTCCAGTTCGGAAACAAGCTGATATCCACTTTGTGAATAACGGTATCGCCTTGAACTTCGTACCGGCCGGCGTAAGACAGCATGGAGCTATAGGCTCCCGCCTTCTCGGCATCGTCGGCATTCCATTGGCCGCCGGTCTCGAAGGGTTTGCGGTCCTTGCGGGCGATCATCACAATCATGTCCCCTTCCTCGGTGTAGCGAAGGAAGCCCTCCAGCTCTTCACCCAGAGGAAGCTGTTTGCGACCGTCGTCAAAGAGTTGCTCCCAGGCAAGGATGTCCCAGCGGCCTACCAGTGTTTTCGGATCAATCATGGTTCGCTCCTTTCATGGATTCTGTTCGCGGTTCCAGCAGGAAGCCGGTGACCACCCGGTTATGCTCCTGGGCACTCTCGAACTGGGCCCAGTGACCGGTGTTCTCGGCGCAGTGGAAACGGCCATTCTGCACGGTGTCGGCCAGGTGTTGCCCGAATGCGGGTGGGGTGCGGTTTTTGTCGCCCCAGTACACGAGTACCGGTTGCCGGATGCGGGCGGCGAGTTCATCCGTCACGATGTGTTTGGTGATCACGTCGCCGGTGAGGTACTCGGTAATGAACTTGAGTTGTACGTCCCGTAGCTCCGGTTTCTGGTAGATGGCCTGACGAACCTGTACCGCTTCGTCCGTTAGCAAATCTGGCCGGGCAAGGATGCGGCCCATCCGGGTGCGCACGTTGTCAAAGCTCGGGTCGTTGAGCATGGACCGGGATGCGGGTAGGTTGGCCGTCCAGTCCGGCTCGACATAGCCGGGGATGCTGTTCGGGTCCGGCCTGTAACCCATGGTGGTGGTCAGGATCAGCCGGTCCACCTTGTCCGGATGGCTGATGGCCAATTGCATGGCCACCCAGCCGCCCATGGACTGGGCGCCAATGGAAGCCTGCTCGATATCCAGGCATTCCATGACGTCCAGCACCTGATCCACCAGATTGGGGATGATCTCCAGGTTGAAACCGTCGGTTTGAGAACGACCGTGCCAGATGAAGTCCATGGCGATGACATGGAAGTGCTTGGCCAGGGCCGGGATGTTGCGGGCGTAGTTTTCCAGGTGGCCACCGGTACCGTGGAGCAGGATCAGCGGGGGGTTGCCGCTATCACCGGCCTCCAGGATCCGGGTCCGGTAGCGGCCCCGGATCTGGTAGACCTGAGTGTCGATCAGGTCGACCCAATAGGTGGTCTGTGATTGTTTCTCTGAGTTTGTCATTACTGATAAGCTCTTATAATTATGTAGGATGCAAAAAAATTTACAGCTTGCCTTCCTTGCTCAGGGAAATCGGTCCTCGCAGAGTGCCGTCTGATTTCTCAAGTCCGAAGGTCCACTCAGAGAAGATGTGGGCGGTGGCTGCAAAGTCCTGAGATTCCCAATCCTCTGTTACCATGTCCTCATCTGCTGCGTATTCCCAAGAGCCACCAAACGGTGACACGAAATACCAGAAGTTGGCGGAAGAAACGATATGACGACCGGGGCCGGCGAAGGTTTTCCAACCCTTGGCATCCAGGCCCTGACCACCGCCAATCACTTCGTGTACATCGCGGACTTTGAAAGCCAGGTGATTAAAGCGAGTGCCTGGTGCTTTTCCGTTCATCAGGAAAAGGTGGTGGTGATTTCCAGCCGGGGAACAGCGCATGAACACGCCACGATCCGCATAACGATCCGAGACGATAAAGCCCAGGCGTTCCTGATAAAAGCGGGAGGCCTCTCCGGCGTTGTCGACACCGATGGCAATGTGACTGATTTCCTGAGGGCGAGCCTGAGTGTACCGTTTGGCACGTTGATTAATCCGGTCTGCCCGGCCCGGCGCGTTGTAGCGCGTTGGCTCTGCCAGTGGAGGGCGTCGCTGGGCAATTCTGAACCCAGTGCCTATGCCCAGGTCGTCGACACTGTGCAGAACGCCATTGTCGTCAAAATCGGCTGCCCGGTCTTTGCCTAGCTCCCGCTGTAGTTCTCGGAGTCCTTTGTGTGTTGATACGCCCCACACTACTTCGACTACTCCATTATTATTACCGACAGGCGTGCGCGAGGGGTCATCCATATCAGCCTTGACGATCTCCACCTCTGAGCCATCAACAGCCTCGAAGACAAAATGATCGCCACTTGCACTGGTTTCGGTAAGACCCCAGTCGCTTGCGAACTTGCGAGCGTTCTCCGGGTCTTGTACGGCGAATTTGACGCGTTCGATACCGGTCAAATCAAAGCGGTTTGTTGCAGTCATATCTACCTCCTGTGGTATTGACTGAAGTTGTCAACAGGCCCAACTATTCGGGCGTTGTGGATGTTTCTGCGTGCTTGCGCCAGGACGCCATTAACCGTGTGGCCCCGCCACTGCGCAGTTGAAGGTGTTCACGCATGGCGTTGCGAGCGGCGTCGGCATCGCCCTCGCGCAGGGCGCTGACAATACCCTCGTGCTCGTTGTACATGCCATCCAGGCTTTCTTTAGACTCGATGCTCGCTCGGCGAACGGCAGAAATCGTGCGTTCGCATTCATGAACCTGGCGAATCAGCACGCTGTTACCGCAGCCATGAAGAATGGCGTCGTGAAACTGAGAGTCGGCTTTCTGGTAGCCTTCCCGGTCTTCTCGTGACGCAATCTCTCCGATTTCCTCATGCAAAGTTTCAATGTGAGCCTTTTGCATGGGCGTAAGTCGCTTGGCCGAGAGGTAGGCCGCAAAGCCCATCAACTCGGCTAATAGTTCATAGGTCTCGAAAATCCGTTCCAGAGAAACGCCGACTACGACTGCACCCTTGCCTCGCTCCAGCTCCACGAGCCCGGTGGCGCTGAGACTTAGCAGGGCTTCCCGCACCGGGGTACGGGAAGCGTTGAAGCGCTCTGCCAGGGCCATTTCGTCCATCACCTCGCCGGTCTTGAACTGGCCGGACAGGATTTCACGTTCGATGGTGTTTGCGATTTCGACCGACTTTCTAGTCATAATAATGATCGCCTATTAAATAATTATGAGATACGCTAGCAGTATAATTTGACGTTGGCAACAAATTATCCGGTGCCAGCAGTTTGGAAAGTAGAGGAGAAATTGTATGCGTGACTACCCGAGTTTCAATTATCGCGTCGCGGGCCCCGAGGGGGCACCCTGGATCACCTTTATTCCCGGAATCGGTAATGACGGTAGTTTCTGGGCGCAGCAGGCTGAGGCGCTGGCGGGAGAGTTTCAGGTGCTGACGTTTGATCCATGGGGGCACGGTGACAGTCCTGCTCCGCCTGAGAAGTGCGGCTTTGACGACACCGTAGCCGGTATTGTCGGTTTGTGGGATGCGCTGCGTATAAAGAGAAGCAGCATAGTAGGACTCGGCTTTGGAGGCTCCACGGCTCTCGCGCTGGGACTGAAATATCCGGAGCGCATTCAGCAGGTGGTGGCTTGTGCCTGCCGTCCTCGCCAACCGGACAACCGCCGTGACTTCTGGCGGGATCGTATGCAAAAAGCGCAAAACGGCGGGTTAGAAAAATTAGGGGACATCACCGTGGACCGGTGGCTTAGCGAGGAATTCCGGCATGCTCATCCCGAAGTGGACCAACGTTTGAGGGCCATGATCAAACGAACCACGCCGGACGGCTACTGCGCTTATGTCGGCTCATTTATCGAGATGGATTTTGAGGCCGATTTGGAGAAGCTTTCTGTGCCGGTGGTGTTGGTGGCTGCTGAATTCGACCACGGTGGCGGGCCGGTGGAGGACATGGTTGCCATGAGCAAGCGTATCCCCGGCGCTCAGTTGGAGGTTGTGCAGGGCAGCGGCCACATCGTGAACCACGAGAAGCCAGAAGAGGTGACAAATATTCTTCGCCGTCATCTCTTGCAAAGCGGAAAAAACTCAGGGCAATAGATATACAGGAAATAGATTTCTGAATTGACTCCGGCGCAGTTGGCGGCCCCGGACCAATTGTTTAGCTTTAGGCTCGAACGAGTGACAAAAACAAGAGGCCAGCAATGTACAAGTTCAACTCCGTTGACAGTGGCGATGAAGCCCAATACGTGAATGAGATGTGCGACCGCGCCGAAGCCGCACTGAACCAGGGTCTGCTGCCCGTGGAACTGATGTGTGACGACAAACTGTTCCGAGCCGAGATGGACCGCATCTTTACCAATACCTGGATTTTCGTTGCCCACGAAACCGAGATTCCGAATAACGGTGACTTCGTGTTGCGGCGGATGGGGTTGGACCAGGTCATCGTGGTTCGGGATAACTCCGGCAAAGTAAACGTGATGCTGAACCACTGCCGTCACCGTGGCTCCGAGCTTTGCCATGAGGACCAGGGCAATGCCAGCCACTTCAAATGTCCGTATCACGGCTGGGTTTATAAGAATAACGGTGACTGGGCATCGGCCCCGCACTTGCAAGACGCCTATGGCGGACGTCTCGATCCGGAAGAGTGGGGGTTGCTGAAAGCACCCAAGGTAGAATCGTTCCACGGATTTATCTTTGCGTCGCTCTCCGAAGATGTCGGTACGCTCCGTGATTACCTGGGCGATGCTGCTTGGATGCTCGATGCGTTCTTTGGTCTTCACCCCGACGGCATGAAAGCGCTGGCACCGCCGGAGCGTTTCCGTGTAAAGGCGGACTGGAAGAGTGGTGCTGAAAACTTCTGCGGCGATGCCTACCATGTCAGCACCGCCCACCTTTCCGCTCAGCTGACCGAGTTCATGCAGGGGGTCAACCAGGTGAGCACGCTCGCCGTCGGTTACCTCTTCGAAAATGGTCACAGCTTTATTGGCCACAAGCTTTCGACGGCAATGGGCCCCGCTGGCGAGCTGTGGGGTTATCCTGAGGAAGTTAGAGCGAAGTTCCAGCTGGATCACCTCGATGAGCTCCAAATGGATGTGATCAAAAACAGGCCGCCCACTATTGGCACCGTCTTCCCCAACTTCAGTTTTCTGAGGGTTCCGCAACCGGCCACTCCCGGTGAGCGTTCGGTGCCGTTCACCAACATTCGCATGTGGCAGCCCATTGCACCGGGTCTGATGGAAATCTGGACCTGGGAGTTCGAATTTGCCTGCGCCAGTGAGGAGTTCCAGGATGAGGCCTACCTTTCAGGCCAGTTCGGTTTTGGAGCCGGCGGCATCTTCGAACAGGACGACACCGCCGTTTGGGAAGGTATCGGCAAGGCTGCCAACAGTCCCTGGAACCGCAAGAACGGCACCATGCTGCATTACCAGCAGAAGCGCTGTGATCCGGACCCGGACTGGAAAGGTCCCGGCCAGTTCTTTCCGAACATCTACGGTGAGCGGCTGCAGGAAGAATTCTGGCGCCGCTACATCAAGGACCTGCGCGAGCACGCGGGCAAGAATAAAAACAAGGAATTCTTGGGAGGTTCCTCATGCAGCCACTGACATCCTCTTTCGAGTCCCTGAACCGGTTTGAGCTCAATAGCATCGCCCTGGAATTCCTGGCCTGGGAAGCCAAATTGCTCGACGATCGTCGGTTTGACGAATGGTATGACCTTCTGGATGAGGAGGTGCTCTACGAGGTCCCTTTGAACATCGCCCGCCAAGCCAAGAACGAGGAAATCCCAGAGAAGGGTTTCCGGATTCGCGATCAGAAAAGCCACATCCGGATCCGGATTGCGCGACTCAGTACAGGCCATGCATGGGCGGAAATGCCGGTCTCGCGAACCTTGCGGATGGTTGGCAGTGTCTATGTGGAGCGTACCGACGATCCCAGTGTGATATCAGTTGAGAGCGCTCTGATGCTCTACCGTCAGCGTGGTCATGATGAAGCCGGCGACATGATTCCGGTCCGTCGCCAGGATCTGATCAAGTACACCAGCGAGGGCCTTCGCCTGTTGCAACGTAAGGCTTTCCTGACCGAGGTCACACTGAATACACCGAACCTTGGCGTATTCGTGTAACACGTTTGGGGTTCTGATACAGGAGAAATGACAATGACAAAAAAGATTGAAGTAACTGTTGATCAGACCAAGTGCCTCGGCTACGGCATTTGTCTTGGTTTACCGCAGGTGTTCGATATGCCGGCTGGTAGCAGCGTCGCAGTTGTTAACGAGAAGTACTTTGACGAATCTTTGTTGGCCGACATAGAGGCGGCCGCCAAGGATTGCCCGGCTGCTGCAATTCGCTATGAAGTCGTTGAAGTTGAAGAAAGCTGACCCGGCTCTTTGAAGATTCCGGCTCCTTCTGAGGAAGGGGCCAACCAAGGCGACTAATGATCTGCATCGTGTCTTGGTTTTTTGGGCTTCGCTTCGCGAGGCGCGAAGCCCCTTTTTCAAATTCACTCTGTGGTGGACAGAACAATGACAACACAAACCTGCATAATTATTGGCGGTGGTCACGCTGCCGCCAAGCTGGCCGGAAGCCTGCGTGAGCAGGGATGGAAAGGCCAGATTATCATGATCTGCGCAGAAGACAGTGTGCCCTACCATCGTCCGCCACTGTCCAAGGATTTTCTTACCGGTGCACGAAACCGGGATGATGTGATGATCAATACCGAGAGCTTTTATCAGGATAACGATATTGAAGTTCTTACCGGGCGCAGGGTCGTTCGTATTGATCGAAAAGCCAAAACTGTTGTTCTGGAAGGTGGCGATAAACTCCATTACGACAAGTTGGCATTGGCTACGGGTGCGCGGGTGCGCAAACTGGCTGCGCCTGGTTCCGGTCTGGATGGAGCATTTTACCTTCGCACCTTGGAAGACGCGGAACGGATTCGATCTTATGCAAAAAAGGCCCGCAATGCAGTCATTCTGGGTGGGGGATATATCGGTCTGGAAGCGGCCTCGTCATTGCGTGCTATGGGGCTGGACGTGACTGTGATGGAACCGTATCACCGCATAATGCGGCGGGTAACCACCGAAGAGGTTTCGGGTTTTTTTGAACGGATCCACGAAGAAGAAGGAGTGGTTTTCCGGAAAAACATGATTGTGAATCGCATCGAGGGTGACAAGGGTCGCGTCAACGGGGTTTTCTGTGACGACGGCAATACCTACCCAGCGGATCTTGTTGTGATTGGCATTGGCGTAATACCGGAAACGGAGCTTGCCGAGCGTGCGGGTCTGACGGTGGACAGCGGTATCTTCGTAGACGAACACTGTCAGACAAGTGATCCGGATATCGTGGCTGCTGGCGATTGCACGGAATTCGACAATGCTTTCTACGGTCGGCCGGTACGCCTGGAGTCCGTTCAAAATGCCCTTGATCAGGCAGAGGTTGCAGCTGCATCTATCGTTGGCAAGAAAAAGGCCTATACCCAGTTGCCCTGGTTCTGGTCAAACCAATACGACGTAAAACTCCAGATCGCCGGGCTAAATACGGATTTCGACCAGATCGTGGTTCGAGGAGAACTCAAGACTGGACGAAAAGCCAGTGTCTTCTACCTTCGGGATAACCGGATTATTTCGGTTTATGCGATGAATACACCGCCGGACTTTGCTTTAGGAAAACGGCTGATCGAACAAAGTGTGGAAGTCGATGCAGAGCGCTTGAGCGATCCCAATACTCCCCTGAAAGACTTTATGTTGCCCAGGAAACCGGTCGCACATTGACAGATCCGATGCTTGGTGCCTCCTCTGCTGAGGGGGCGAGCAATTTCCGCATCGTCTGCATCGCGATTACCTGTGCTTTCGTCGTGCATTCGATGATGTTGGTTACCGTTCCGGTTCATGCGTTGAGCCTTGGTGCATCCCCCTGGCTATTAGGGGTAGTTTTCAGCACCCCTTATCTGTTGCCCCTGCTCCTGGCGATTCCCCTTGGTGGACTGATCACCCGATACGGCGGGCGGCTGCTGATGACTTCCGGGGCATTGCTGATGATGTCCAGTCTGCTTCTGATTATCTTTTTCGACGGTTTCGCTGGACTATTGGCGGGCCAGCTTCTCCTGGGACTGGCACAGCTGAAAATGGTGCTGGCGGCACAGTCTGTGATTTCCGGACTGGGGACCGGGGCTGCGCTCGAGCGATATTTTGGTTGGTATACCACTTGGATTTCGGGAGGCCAGGTGGTTGGTCCACTGGTAGCAGGCGCCCTCATTGATCTGTCGGGAGATACGCAGTCGGCGTTTCTGGGCATGGTTGGTGTCGCTTTGGTGGGCGGTCTCTGTGCTGCCGGCCTGAAAGGTTCGGCTCGGCAGGGATTCCGCGTGGACCGGAGAGTAACAGGGTATCGCGCCCAGGCCGGTTTGCTAAGGCGCAATTCCGGGGTACGGGTCTCGGTTGCTGTCACGGTTACTGCCATGTTTGCCATGAGCATTCACGGAAGCTATCTGCCGGTTTATCTGGAGGATCTGGATGTAACCGCGTTGGCCGTTGGTGTTTTGCTCAGCCTCAGGTCCATTGCCTCCATGCTTATCCGCCCGTTTATTACAATGGTGATTTCATCGCTGGGAGGGCGGGAGACCGCCTTGCTGGTTTCTGTTGCTGCCTTGGCCGCCGGGCTAATGTTCCTGGGGTTCAGGGATGAAGTTCTATTGATTGGCCTGTTTTCTGTATTGGTTGGTCTAGGCTCTGGGATCTCCCAGCCCCTGTCAATTGTCATTCTGGCCGAAAGTGTTGATTTCCAGCAGCGGCCCGGAGCGCTGGGCATGAGGCTCATGGCTAATCGCGGTATCAATTTTCTGGCGCCACTGCTTTTTGGGCTCGCACTGGAACTGGCAGGTTTTGGTGTGGCCTTTCTTGCTGGCGGTGTTTTGATTGCTACGGCAGGTATTCTGTTATTCCGGTTCCGCCAGCGCCCGAATAACGGGTAGCAAGGAAGTGGTGGGTTCACCACAGCAGGCCTTTCACAAAAAAATAAGGAGATGGATACCATGAAGACGCTCACTTTTGCGGTTCTGGCGTTTTTTTGCATGTTGACACCGGCATGGGGGAATGACCATGCACATCGCATACAGCAGATTCGGGTGCATGGTTTTGAGCTCGTCAACAGTGTGCTGGCTTTCTATAACCCCAATGGCGAAGGTATGGACTATCGCTTTCAGCAACGATATCAAGAAGCCCAAACTCGGTTGGCTGAGCTAATGATGAGTCAGGGAGAAATGCGCTCAGCCATGCAACAAGTTCGTGAGACGCTTGTGGATTTGGAAGAAAACGCCAGCAAAAACCCTGAGTATCTCTACTCCCGCTGGGTCAATCCCTTGCTGAAGGCCCATGCAGAGCTGGATCAATTGGCAGCCCAGCAGTATGAGCGCACCGGCCTGTCGGCAGGGCTCGTGAGGCAGCACGAGCTTAATCTGAATCTTTGTCGGCTGCTTTTGCTTTATCAAACCCGCACGTTTGGCACCCTTGGGGTATTCGTTATGGCGATGGATGAGGGTACATTCACTCGTCTGGATGCCAGCATTGTGACCGGGTTTGAAGAACTCGCCGAGTCGCACCCTCAATCCCGTGAGGCCTTGGGGCGCCTTGCTACTGAGTATGGCTTTGTTCGGCCCCGATTGATGGCCCATGGGGAAAAATGGGTTCCGGGTATTGCCGCCTACTACCTCGGAAACATAAGCCGGGACTTGGCAGTAATCACGCTTTAAAAGACATCAGCGATCAGGAATTTTTGTTCAATATACAGTTACCCACAGTTTGCTGGCAAAGCGTTCCTGGCCCGATGGCCCGTCCTGGGTTTATTTAACCTGCTCCTCTCTGGCTTAACCGTTTTTAGCTTAGTAATGTGCTCCAACTAGCGCGTAACCGCGAAACTCAGAGAACAAGGTACCGATGAAGTACAAAGTGAAGTGAGGGGTAAGTATTACCTAATTTAGTGGCCATTGCTCGGTCAGGGCAATGTACGCGATTCAGTTAATTAGAACCGAAATTTGGAGAAGATAAATCCTCTGTTTCTGCGTGTGGCGGGTATTGCCATTGCGGCTGGTCGACATCTGGGCAGGAAAGCAGGGTAGTGAGGAGGCCAGCCGGAGAGAAAGGTGAGATTTTTGCTTACATATTGCTTACAAACTGCCAGTCAGAAACAACAAAGCCCGCACAAGGGCGGGCTAAGTCATTAAATCTGATGGTGCCCGGAGGCGGAATCGAACCACCGACACGGGGATTTTCAATCCCCTGCTC
>CAZWEP010000066.1:0-13298 GCA_964632565.1 uncultured Marinobacter sp.
CCGGTCTGGTAGAGCGGGCTCAAAACCTGCTCACAGAATTTTCCGCACTCAGCGAGGATCGCCTCGACAATGTCTGGTGTCGCATTCTCGCCGCTCGCCAGACCCTCGTAGTGCGAGGGATAATCGAAAACGTCATTCAGCAAAAATTTCATATCTCGCAAAGGTGCTTTATACACAGGCATAGCGATTTCCTTCCAAAACAATGTCAATCAGGCGACGGCCCGTTTGTATGCCAGGGCCGCTTCAATGATTCATGTTTTACGGCAATTCGCTGTGCCTGCCATTGACGAAAAGCGCTGAGGCCTCTGTCAAAAAAGACAATTGGCCGAAATGACGATATCAGTCAATGACCGGCTCGGCGGCGTACTCCTTTCGATACTCGGCGATCGGATTGCTCAGCTCTCCCACAAACTGGAGCGCGCTCGCCGGGTCTGCTAAATCCACCATTTGCTGATTATTGGCCAACTGCAGACGATTGAGACAGGAGCGGGCAAAGGTGGGCGCGAACAGATCATAGCGCCGGAATTTTTCCGCTAACTGGGGATGTTCGGATTGGTAATCTCGGACGCATGTGGCGACCAGTTGCCAGAAGTCGGCCTCCGGAAAATCGCCCTGATCGTCCAGGATGGCCGCCAAAAAACGGAAGATGCAATCGAACAGATCGGTAAAAATCGACAGAACCTTGAGCTCGTCCGGAACGTCGACCTGTAGTCTTCGGACATTGTCTGAAAGGGCTATATCGGTGTTCATGATGGCCGCCTCCTCCGCAATGTCTTTCATAATCGCCCGTACTGGCGCTCCGTTGTCCATGACAAGAATCAGATTCTCCCCGTGCGGCATAAACACCAGATCGTGACCATAAAAACAATGCAGTAGCGGACTCATGTAGCAGTGCAGGAACCGGCTAACCCAGGTTTCTGTGCTCAGGCCAGAGCGGTCGATCAGCGCCGGTAAGAGCGCATTGCCCTCGTTGTCCTGATGCAGCAAAGCCGCCATAGTCATCAGTTGTTGATTCGGTTCGATGGTGGTGACCGGACTCTCCCGCCACAGAGCTGATAGCATTTTTCGGTAAGGGCTGTGGGTGTCTGCCGCCTGCTCGAAATATCGGTTTTTGTACCCAACGCCCGCTACCTCTCGCAGCATCGTGAAGCCAGTACTGGCAAGGTAGGGATCCTGGCCAATCAGATCATTGAGAAAATCATTAATGGCCGGCGTCGTGCTCATGTAATAGGGGGATAAACCGCGCATGAAGCCCATATTGAGGATCGAGAGCGAAGTCTTGACGTAGTGCTTTTCCGGCCTGTCCAGATTGAAAAACGTGCGAATCGATTGTTGTGCCTGGTAATGGTCTTCGCCGTAGCCAAGGCAGACCAGGCAGCGATTCGCCAGGTCCGGGGCGAAAATATGGGTCAATTTGTTCGTCCATTGCCACGGATGCACAGGAATGAACAGATAGTCTTTCGGTGATAGCTCAAGCGCCCTGAGCCGATCTTCAAACTGTCTTAACTGTTCTGTCCCTAGCTGTTCAGCGATCAGCTCCCTGTGATTCATGCCGTCAGTCACCGCAAACTGAGTGTGATCCCGGTGCGCAGCCAGCCAGATCAGCCTGATAGGATTTCCCGCTTCCGGGGTGAACCGCTGGTAGTCGTCCGCTCCAAAGCCAATGCGGCCGTTGTTGGCGACAAAACAGGGGTGGCCCTCAGCCATCGCTGATTCTATGTGCTGAAAACCGGCAAGGGCCAGCTCGGCTGAAGATTGGTCGGGTTTCTGATGTTTATAGGCACTTCCGTAAAGTGTGCTTGTGATCTCCTCCAGATAGGTGGGCAGCATCGAATCCTTGATGCCTAACTGGTGGCGGAACTCGATGATGAACATCACCGCGTCCACGTCGTTGGGCGTGCCATCAATGCGCTTCTGTATGGAAGCCGGATCTATGTGCCAGTGGTCGAGGGCAAGCTTGCGGGCCTGGAAACTGTATTCGACGCTGGGCGTGTCGCCGGTCACGCGATAATGGCTCCACTCTCCATCATCAGACAGACATTCAGGTTTCAACAGTAACTCGTGGGCAAATTCACTGAGCGATTTACACACGAGCAGGGTATTGACGTGACGCCAGACCGCAGGGTTCAAATGCTCGATGGACTGTTCTGGTAGCGAATCGGATGTTGGGGTCATCTGGGGGTTTTTTCGTTCAGGTGAATGGAAAATCTGTTCAAACCGGCTGCGAGTGCAGAACGCCAGGCGCGCTGTTTTGTCGGGAAGGTCGATTACCTTGTCGTCTACAAAACCGGCATAGCGGTTGAGCGCGTGGATGCGTTCGTTTCGAACATCGGGCTCCACCACAATCCGACTGGCATTCAGACGATCAAAAAGGAAGCTCATGAGCGTGACGAACACGCCCCGGGTAAAGCCGGCGATTGGTCTTTCGGAAGGCGCCACCAGAATGTGCATGCCCAGATCACCCGGCTCCACCGGGTAGTGTTCTGCAAGGGGAGAATGTTCTGGCTGGTAAATTTCCAACAAGAACGTTGGTTTACCCTCATACAGGCCAATGAAACCGTCGCCTTCTCCGGTGTCCCGTAATCCGTGGTAAAAGGTGGCAAGCGCTTCTTCGTCCATATCCTGCATCCCCCAATACCTTGCATGCTCAGACGTCAGCCAGCGGTGAATCAGCGGCAGATCCTTTGGTATTTGCAGTGGCCGAACACTGAAGTCACCAAGTTCGGGGTGTGCGTAGTTAAATACGGTTGGATTGCGGGTCATGACGGGCTCCTTAATGGTTCGGAAGTTGTCGAAAGGCCTGATGAACGTGGTTTGACCAGGATCAGATAGGCGGCAGCGGTGATCGTCAGCCCGGCGGCGCCTGTCATGAAAGGCGCGGTGAGACTCACGCCGGCAACGAGCATGCCGGCAATCAGTGAGGCCACCAGCACGCCGGCCTGCTGGAATAAATTAATTACACTGAAGTCCGCGGCGTATCGGTCTGGGGTGCTCAGCGCGAACAGAAGTTGGTCCAGTCGCACCGTTGCCTGAAACAGGCCCCAGCCAAAGAGGCAGCGCCCCAGAAAGACAGGCAGCGGGGATTCAATGCTCTGTATTAGCAGACCGGTTGCTGCCAGCAGCATGGCTGCCACAACTCCCGCCCCCGCCGTTTCAGTGGATCTGCGCCGGTAGTTGAGCCAGAGGGCAACGACGGCGACGGCGGCGGGAATAGCGAATACCAGACCAGAGATCCACTCGTCGGCTATGGACGAGGCGGCCTCCCAGTGACGGACAAAAAATGGCCGGATGAGGTAAGCACTGAAATAGAAGGCAAACATCACCAGCCCCAGGGGCAAAAGAAAGTCCCCCGGGCCTTTGGACACTGGTTCAGAATCCGACGTCGTCGACTGTTCAGAGTGATGCGGGTTATCTTCTACCGATTGCCGCAGCAGATACCAGCAGGTCGCTGTTTGGAGGAAGTCACTTGTCGACATCACCAGGAAAATCTGACGCGGTTCGAACCACTGCAGTACGGCACCACCCAGCAAAGCCCCAACAATGCCACCGAGGTGCACCACCACCGACAGGACCCCGATGGTATTGCCGTGGCTGCTGCGGGTCTCCGCCGCGATGATCATCGGATAGATCAACAAATAACTGGCTTTGAATACCAGCATGGTCAGCGACACCAACCAGAACAGCGTCAGGGTTTCCGTCAGGAAGCAGAGCACACTGAGCGTGCCGGCAATCATCTGTGTAAAGACCAGTAATTTCAGAACGCCGAACCGTGGCACCAGTCTCGCCCACATTGGCAGGGCCAGAATGACCGCGAAACAGGAAGCACTCAGATACAGCCCTATATGGTTCGCATCCGTGACCCCGAAAACGGCACTGAAGAAATGCGGATAGAAGGGCAGCAGCATGGAATCCGCAACAACGGCGGAGAGGGTGATGCCAATAAGCCAGAATTTGAGTCTTGCAGGGGCCATATCAGCAAACATCCAGGGTTTCTGATATACCCGCTTCGGGGGCGCCAAATTCCTGAAAGGCAATGGATTGCTCGATTGGATAAGGCTCACGACCAGTCAACTCCCTGAGAATCCAGGCATTGCGATAACAGGCCATACCCAGGTCCGGCGTGACGAACCCATGGCTGTGCAGCTCGGCGTTCTGGACGAAAATTTCGCAGCCTTGCGTGTCGATGCTGTAGTTGCGCCTCACCTCAAAACGGCCTTTGTCGTCCCATCGGATTCGATGCCGAATCCCCTCGAGGAAGGCTGGCGGTTGGTATCGAAAACCGGTGGCAAGAACGAGGCCATCACAGCGATGGCTGAATGAGCGATTCTGTTCGGTGTGGTGGAACGACAGGCGGAATCCGCCTTCTGTCGACTCCTGATGGGCATCCGTAAGCCGGCAATTGGTAAGAAGTCGGGTTCGGACATCGGCTTGCAGCCGTTTCACATAGAGCAGGTCGTGAATGTCATTAATGAGGTCGGTGTTAATGCCTTTGTACAGATGCTTCTGCTGGCACAACAGCGCTTCGCGGGTTTCGTCTGGCAGTGCATGAAAGTAATCGACGTATTCCGGCGATGTCATTTCCAGAGTCAGTTTGCTGTATTCCAGCGGAAAGAAACGCGGAGAGCGGGTGATCCAGCTCAGCTGGTAGCCGAAGCGATCAATGTCCTGCAACAGGTCCCGAAAAATCTCCGCCGCACTCTGGCCACTGCCGAGTACGGTAATCGAAGGCTGGGCCTGCAACTCTGCCTTGCGGTGCAGGTAGTCAGACGAATGCAGTGCCGGCCCGGCGAGAGACTGGCAGCAGGCCGGCAGGTAGGGACGGGGCCCGGTTCCCAACACGAGTCGACGCGCCCGGAAGGTCTGAGCCTTGCCGGTTTGGGTGCAGCGTGTCGTCAGGGTGTAGACGTTGTTGCCATGGGTCACCCTCTCAACCCTGGTATTAAAGCGGATGTTGTTGAGACGCTTCGAGACCCACTGACAGTACTGGTTGTATTCCCGCCGCTGGAGAAACACGTTTTCGCGGATATAAAACGAGTAGATGCGTCCCTGCTTCTTGATGTAGTTCAGAAAACTGTAGGGGCTGGTGGGGTCGGCGAGGGTCACCAGATCCGACAGGAAAGGGGTTTGCAGGTGAGTGCCTTCCAACATCATGCCGGGGTGCCAGTCAAAACCGGGATTTTCATCGAGCACAAGCCCATTGAGGTCATCAATCGGCTCTGCCAGCGCCGCCAGTCCAAGGTTAAACGGGCCCAGTCCCACTGCGATGAAGTCGTAGGAATCAGTCACAGGCCAGCTCCCCTTTCAGTTCTGTACAAGCAGGCGTTTGATGAAACTCAAGAGCCTGTTCTCCCTGTTGTTTGATCAGCCGGAGAATTCTCTGGAGGTCGCTGATGCGGGTTTTCGGGTTTAACAACGTGAATTTCAGATACTGACGACCTCGAACTTCGGTGGCTGCAATCATCGCCTCCCCGGAGCTCATCAAAGCCTGGCGAATCTGTCGGTTAATGGAATCCAGGGTTTCGCCGGAAAGGGCGGCGTCTGGACAGTAGCGGAACACCAGGGTGCTCAGTTGCGGTTGGTGAATGATATCGATGGCGTCATCGGACAGAAGAAGCAGGTAAGCCTTGCGAGCCAGATGGATCACGCTGTCGAAGGCTTCACCGAGACAATCAGGCCCCATGGTTCGCAGGGTGATCCAGAGCTTGAGCGCATCAAAACGCCGGGTTGTCTGAAGACTTTTATCCACAAGGTTCGGTGTGCCCTGCTCCCGGGCACTCAGCGGATTCAAGTATTCGGCGTGCCAGGTGACGCAGGACAGAGACGATTTGTTACGGGTAAGCAATGCGCTACAGGCGACTGGCTGTAGAAACGACTTGTGGTAATCCACCGTTACCGAATCCGCGCGCTCAATGCCCTTCAGCAGGTGACGGTGGCGGTTGGACGTGAGCAGTCCACAGCCGTAAGCGGCATCGGCATGGAGCCAGATGTCACGAGCGTCACAAAGTTCGGCAATTGCCGGCAGCGGATCGATGCTGCCAAAATCCGTCGTGCCAATCGTCGCGACCACCGCCATCGGAATGTCATCCCGGTGAGCACATTCATCCAGCAAGCGCTCCAGAGCACTCGGATCCATGCGGTAATAGCGGTCACAGGGAACAGGTATGACGGCCTCGTAGCCCAGCCCAAGCAGAGCGGCCGCTTTTTGAATACTGAAATGGCTGACCTCGGAGCAGAAGATTCGTAGTTTGTGGGCGTCTGGGTGCAGGCCGGATGTCCGGGTACTGTGTTGCCAGAGCTTCTGGCACAGAGTATCCCGGGCCAGCAACATGGCCATGAGATTGGATTGGGTGCCGCCGCTGGTGAACACGCCGTCCGCGTTCTCTCCCAGACCGATGCGGCCGCAGGTCCAATCAATCAGACTCTGTTCGATGAGAGTCGCACCTGCGCTCTGGTCCCAGGTATCGACGGACGTGTTGATCGACGCCTGAATCAGCTCGGCTAGAATTGCCGGTATGGTGACCGGACAGTTCAGGTGCGCAGCGTAGCCGGGATGATGGAAGTAAACGGCATGATCCAGGTACAGCGACTGGAGTTCGTCGAGGCATTGGTCCAGTCGGCCCAGTGGTTGATCCAGCGACAACTGCTGGAAGCGTCGACTGAGAGATTCTGGGTCTATTCCCGAAAACGGCTTTTGAACCGACCTCATCTGGTCGTTAATGCATTCAATGACTTGAGACAGACTGTCCTGGTAGCTGCCGAGATTGTCATGGTGAAACAGAGAAGAGTCGGTGGAAGAAAAGTCGGTGTGGCCGATGCTGAATCTGGAAATGCTATGGTCGGATGGGCCGAAGGATTCTGTTCTCATGTAATTGCATCCTCGTCAAAAGCTTGTGTACGGATGCGAATGATAATGATTATTATTAATATTTATACGTATCGGGATGCGTCACATCACGACAGAGAAGCTCATCCCTGCTCTGGGGATGGGAAATGATCGTTCGCGGTGACCGCCTCGTACGATGTAGGCAACGAACGAAAACCTCTGACTGGCGAGTGTAAAAGTCATGCAAAAGCTGCTTGTGGTTCTATCGAAAAAACGACCGATGCATATACTCTGGTTGGTGCTGACCGCGGTTCTGATCACTGGCTGTGCAGGTCCCGGCCTTGACGAATACGCAGACCTGAGCCCGGAACTGTCACCGCAGGAATTCTTCACGGGCGAACTCTCGGCGCGAGGCGTTGTCAAGGATTACTCGGGTGAAGTCATTCGTACCTTCGACGCCGATATATCGGGGTCCTGGAATGACGAAGGTGTCGGCACGCTGGACGAAGTGTTTCGTTTTAACGACGGCGAGGTGCAGACCCGCGTCTGGACGTTGACGCCGAATGAGGACGGATCATTGCACGCGGACGCCGGCGACGTGGTTGAGCCGGGGACCATGCGGTGGCAGGGCAACGCCATCAACATGGAGTACGTGCTCAGGGTTGCCTACGGAGACGGCACCATTGACGTCACCATGGACGATTGGATGTATCTGATTACGCCCGACACCCTGATCAATGAGACCACCATGACGAAATGGGGTGTCGAAGTCGGCGAGATTGTTCTGGTCATCCAGAAAAAATAACCGGATTACCCGCGGTAATCCATGAACGTTCAGGGAGGCGGCCTGAACTCACTTGGGGCGAATCAGACGTATGCTGAAACAATGGATGATTGCACTGGCGCTGGTGGCGGTCGCTGGCGGTGGTATTTTCGCATGGCAGGCGCTGGTCCCCGAAACCGCTGAGGAAAATCAGCGTCAGCGACCGCCCAGCAAAGTGAATGTGGTGACTCCGGTCATTGAAACCGTTCGCGACGCGGTCAGCGCCGTGGGTAATCTGAAAGCCCGGGATGACATTGCCCTGACTGCCGAAGTTGCAGGCCGGGTGGTCGAGAAAAACCTGAACCCCGGCCAGAAGGTTCAACAGGGAGACCTGCTGCTCCGTCTGGATGATCGCCAGGCTCTTGCCGACTTGAAAGTAGCCGAAGCGACGCTGGCGGACGCCCGACGTCAGTGGCAGCGGGCTCGAAGTCTGCAGGCGAATAACAGCATTTCCCAGTCCCAGGTGGACGCTCTCAGAACTGCACTCAACGTTGCCGACGCACAGCAGGCAGCCGCACAGACCCGTGTCGATAATCATCGGATTGTGGCGCCTTTCTCCGGTGTGGTGGGCCTGAATGACATCAGCATTGGAACCTACCTCAGTGAGGGCGACACGGTGGCCACGCTGGATGCCACCGACGTCATGGAACTCAGTTTTGCCGTTCCGGAAAAATTCGTCGGCACTGTCCGGGTTGGCCAACAAGTTGAGGGCCAGTCTCCGGCCTTTCCAGACCAATCGTTTTCCGGGAAGTTGGTTGAACTGGGTACCCGAATCAACGAGCTGAGTCGAACCCTGCCGGTTCGCGCCTTGATTGAAAACCCGGATGGCAAGCTCCGACCCGGCCAGTTCATGTCCGCCAGCCTGACGCTGCAGGAGCGCGAGGCCCTGGTCATCCCGGAACAAGCGGTGTTGATTCGCGGCGACGAAACCTACGTGTTTGTTGCTCATGATGGATCGGCAAAGAGGCTATCCGTGCAGCTGGGTTCCCGGGCGCCAGGCATTGTTGAAGTGTCGTCTGGCCTGACCCTGGAGGATCGGGTGATCGTTACTGGTCAGGATCGTCTCAGCAGTGGCGATCGTATCCAGGTGGTGGAAGACACCGCTGCTATCCCGGACAACCGTTTTTCAGACATCCGGGAGTCCTGATCCATGATCCTCTCGGATGTGTCCATCAAACGGCCGGTGTTCGCGACGGTCATCAGTCTTCTGATTCTGGTCTTCGGCCTGGCTGCGCTGCGTGGCCTGCCGGTGCGGGAATACCCGGACATAGACCCGCCCGTGGTTTCTATCTCCACCGACTACATCGGTGCTGCAGCCGAAGTGGTCGACACTCAGATTACCCAGGTGATCGAGGGTGCGATCAGTGGCATCGAGGGAATTCGATCCATTGAATCCAGTACGGAACAGGGAGAGAGTCGAACCTCCATCGAATTCAACACCTCCCGGGATGTGGACATCGCGGCCAACGATGTGAGGGATGCGGTTGCCCGGGTGGCGAATAATTTGCCCGAAGAAGCCGATCCTCCCGTGGTGAGCAAGGCCGATTCCGATGCACGTCCGATGATGTGGTTGTCGTTGCGCAGTGATGTCTGGGACAGTGCCGAACTAAGTGATTTTGCCGAGCGCGTGCTGGTGGACCGTTTATCGGTTCTCGACGGCGTTGCTAATGTCCGCGTGGGCGGTGAGCGCCGCTACGCCATCCGCATCTGGCTGGACCGGGATCGGTTGGCCGCCAGGAATATCACGGTGGCCGAAGTTGAGGCGGCGCTGCGGTCTAACAACGTGGAACTTCCCGCCGGCTCGGTGGAGTCGTCGACACGTGACTTCACGGTCAGGGCCAAGGGCCGGTTGTCCAATGTTGAAGCTTTCCGGAATCTGGTGGTGCGTCGGGACGGTAACGATTTGCTGCGTCTGGGCGAGGTGGCCAATGTCCAGATGGGCGTGGAGTCGGACACCAGCCGCTTGCGGTTTAACGGTCAGACGGCTGTCGGCCTCGGGATCATCCGTCAGTCCAAGTCCAACACGGTGGCGGTGTCGGATCGGGTTCAGCAGGAACTGGACAAGATTCGCGATACCCTGCCTCCGGAAGTGAACATCGCCGAAAGCTACGATGAGTCTATCTTCATCCGTGCATCCATCAGGGAGGTCGCCTTCACTCTGGCGATTGCCGTGTCTCTGGTAATCCTGGTGATCTTCATGTTCCTGCGTTCCTGGCGGGCAACGCTGATCCCGGCGGTGACCATTCCGGTCGCGGTGATCGGGGCGTTCATCGGGCTGGGTGCGCTAGGGTTTTCCATCAACGTGCTGACGCTTCTGGCAGTGATTCTGGCCATTGGCCTGGTGGTGGACGACGCCATCGTCATGCTCGAAAACATCCAGCGACGTATTGATCAGGGAGAACCTCCCCTGCTGGCGGCCTATCGCGGAGCGCGGCAGGTTGCCTTTGCCGTCATTGCCACCACGCTGACATTGATTGCGGTGTTTGTGCCCATTTCCTTCATGGGGGGCAATGTCGGGCGGCTGTTCGCGGAGTTCGGCTTCACCCTGGCCGCCGCCGTCGTGGTGTCCAGTCTGGTGGCCCTGACGCTGGCACCCATGCTGTGTTCCAAATGGCTGAAACACAGTCCGGAAACCGAAGAGGGGCATCGGCTCTGGGCGGCGAGCGAGCGAGTGTTGAACGGTCTTACCCGTGGTTACGAACGGATGTTGCGGTTCTCGCTGCGGCAACCGGGCCTGCTGTTGGGACTGGGGGTGGTTGGCCTGATGCTGGCTGCCTTGATCTTTCCGCAACTGCCCCAGGAACTGGCGCCGACGGAAGATCGCGGAATCATCATCATGCCCGGCGGCGCGCCCCGGGGATCGACCGTCGAGTACACCGACCACCATGTCAAAAAGGTGGAGGAACAGCTGCTGCCCTATCTGGAACAGGGTGCGGCGGATCGCATACTCGCCATCGTCGGTTTTCGGAATGAAGCGGACAATGCATTCGTCATCATGGGCCTGACGCCCTGGAGCGAACGGGACGTCAAACAGCAGCAAATCACCAGTGAGATTCGCGGCAAGCTGGGAGAAGTTCCGGGCGTTCGCATGGTGGCCGTGAACCCACCGGGGTTGGGCCAGCGGGGCTTTAGTCAGCCGATAGAGTTCGTGATTGGCGGGCCGGATTACGAGTCGGTGCAGGCGTGGAGTGAAGAAATCGTCGAGCGCGCCAAAGAGAATCCGAATTTGCTCAGCCTGGAGACGGATTTTGAATTGACCCGTCCCGAGCTGAACGTGAACCTCGACCGGGAGCGGGCGGCAGACCTGGACATCACAGTCGAAGACGTTGGGTTGACCTTGCAGACGATGTTGGCGTCTCGACAGGTGACCACCTTTCTGGACCGGGGACGGGAATACGACGTCATCGTCCAGGCCGCGGATCAGGACCGGGCAACCCCCAGCGACCTCGGCAAGATTTTCCTGCGTCCCAGGTCTGGCGGCGAGCTGATTCCTCTTGAGTCCCTGGTGAGCATTAACGAGATCGGTGCCAATCCGGATCTGCGCCGAATTGATCGGTTGCCGGCGGTGGTGATCAGCGGCTCTCTGGCCGACGGCTATGACCTGGCCTCGGCCCTGGATTACCTGAACAATCTGGCCGTCGATCATTTACCGCCCGAGGCGCGGGTCAGTTACAAGGGTCTGAGTCGGGAATTCGAAGAATCGTCCAACGCCATCTACATCACTTTTGCACTGGCGTTCGTTATTGTCTTCCTGGTACTGGCCGCCCAGTTTGAAAGCTGGATCCACCCGATGATCATCATGCTGTCGGTGCCATTGGCGGTCACCGGTGCCCTGTTTGCGCTGTTGATGTCTGGTATCAGTCTGAACATCTACAGTCAGATAGGCATCATCATGTTGCTGGGGTTAATGGCTAAAAACGGTATTCTGATTGTGGAGTTCGCCAATCAGCTCAGGGATCGGGGCTACGAAGTCCGGGATGCCATTCTGGAGGGCGCGATACTGCGTTTCCGACCGGTGTTAATGACCACCATATCAACGGTCTTCGGCGCCATACCCCTGGTGCTGGCCACCGGTGCGGGGGCAGAGAGCCGGGCGTCGATTGGCATGGTGATTCTGGGCGGTTTGATCTTTGCGACCACGCTGACCCTGTTTATTATTCCGGTGCTTTACAACCTGCTGGCGCGCTTCGCCAAATCCACCAATGCTGTGGCCGTGGAGCTTGATCACCAGGCTCGGGACAACGCCGGCGGACAGGGCACGGCGACCGCGCCGCAATCCCGCCATCCGGACGATTTCTGAACGACACCTGAACCCGTGAGCGAGGGAACGTCTCTGGATTACAGGGTGGCCGGGAAACAGAGTTGGCCACCGAACAGCTCATCCGGATGCACGTCCACGCAAAAAACCACCCGGCCGTTTGGGGACATCAGCGACGTGGACAGAGTGACGGTTCGAGTGGCATCTGGCAGGCCGACATAGGGCCGGGAGCAGCTGATGTCCTGAGGTCGTTCCAGAGCGTTAATGAAATACTCCCGATGCGACCAGCAGGCGCCTGCCGAGCGGTACAACGGATTGAATCGCTGGAACGCGAGTTCGTCGCTGGCAAACGCCAGGCCTCCCTGCTGAACGCCATCGGCATTGAGCAGAAAGCAACGTTTCACCCCGCCCAGCTTAAAGATGGATTCGCAGGCATTATTGAACCGATCCCCCCGTAACAGACGGTGGCAGGTTTCCAGTATTTCAAACCTCAGCAGACGCATGTAGCCATTGTGATCGGTGCTCTCCTGCAGGGAATTATGGCGGGATTTTTCCATCATGCGCGCCAGCTCGGCTTCCTGAGACCGGCACAGGAGTTCCTCCACGATGCCCGGCTTGCCAAACAGAAATCCCTGCAACAGATCGGCTTCGGTGGTGAGGGCAATCTGTGCCTGGGCTTCGTTTTCAATGCCTTCCAGCAACACCAGGCTGCCACTCTCCCGAATCATCCGGACCAGGCTTTCCAGAAGTTGCCGAGCCCGCTGATGCTGTTCCGCATTGACCAGCAGACTGCGATCAATTTTGACGATGGTGGGGTCCATCTGCCAGAGCCGCTCGAAGTTGGAGTCGCCGGTGCCAAAGTCATCGATGGCAATCCGAAAGCCCCGCTCCTTGGCCAGATCAATGAATTTAAGCAGGGCTTCGGTGTTGTCGCTGGCGGTTTCCACCAACTCAAGGACGATTTTCTCCGGCGAGATGCCACAGTCGTGGCACTGCTCGACCAGACGGTCCAACGAGGAGGTTGGATGCACGCAGGTTTCCGGGTTGATGTTCAGAAACAACCAGACGGGCATATTGTGACCGGCGAATGAGTCCACGTGTCGGTGCAGCAAGAAGCTGTCCAGTTGCACGGTCTGACGACTGGTCTGCGCGCGTTCGAACAGTGCGGCAGGCGATAAAGGCTGGGTCCCGTCATCGACCCGAACCAGGGCTTCGTAGCCCACAAGCTTTTGATGGGTCGGGCTGAAAATCGGTTGATAGGCGGAGCGGACATTGAGTCCTTCCAGAATATCCCTGTCTTTGACCGGTTGAGGGCTTTGAATTTTGGCGCGTGAAAACGCAAGTACGCGGTTCATGGTTGATTTTCCAGAGTCGACAGCCGTCCTGGCCACACA
>CAZWEP010000067.1:0-11332 GCA_964632565.1 uncultured Marinobacter sp.
TCGACCTTCGTTCAAGCCCAGTTCCGGGCCACGAGCGACACGGCGGAGCCGGTCCAGATCAACGGCGTCGACTTCGCCTTCAACGACCAGAACAATGAGCAAGCATTTGATGCACTGCTCATTCCCTAGTGACCCAAACCGACCCCGCTTCCAGCGGGGTTCGGCCCTTACCTTTCCCGCCCGCAAGGGCGGGTTTTTTGGTTGGGCAGCGGTCTTCTTCCTCGCAGTTTCTGCTGCGAAGGTCTTTGCCGCACCGACGCCCATTGAGACAAATTTCTCAGATTCCGAGGTTCTGGCAACCCTGCCGGAATCCACACTGGTGGCCGCCTCTATGCCATCAGACCCAACAGGTCTCGCAGACCGGGTTCAGTCCCACATACAGCAGTCTCGTAACACTGGCGACCCACGTTTCCTGGGGTATGCGGAAGGCCTGCTCAAGCAGTGGGATAAGCCGATGACAGACCGGCTGAAAGTTCTTCAGGCCACGGTAGACCAGAGCAACCACCGTTTTGAAAAGGCCATTGCATCCCTGGATGACGTCCTTTCAACCGGTGAAAACCGTCAGCAGAAGCTGCAGGCGCGGCTGATGCTGGCAAATATTTACCTGGTTCAGGGCCAGTACGACGCCGCAGCGGTTCAGTGCGGAAAGCTGGCTCAGGCATTGCCAGGATTAATTTCTGCCAGCTGTCAGGCTTCGGTCCTGGCGAGAACCGGCCAACCTGAAGCAGCCTATGAACAGCTCAAGCAAGTGCACGCGCGTAATCCTCAGGCAAGCCCGGTGTCACAACTCTGGGCCGAAGGCACCCTGGGAGACATCGCCGCTCAGCTCGACAACCCGGCTGCCGAAAAACATTGGCAAGCTGTTCTGGCCCAGCAGCCTGATGATCTCTACACCCGTGCACAACTTGCTGACTGGTATCTCTCCAACGACCAGACCAAACAAACTCTGCGTCTCACCGATGGCTATGAACTGGTGGATGCGTTGGCGGTCATTCGCGTCATTGCGCTCGAACAGACGAACCATCCCGATGCGTCCGAGTTGCGGGCATCACTGGAAGAGCGGTTTGAGGAGGCTCGCTGGCGAGGTAATCTACTCCACAAGAGAGAACTTGGCCGATTCCAGCTCGACGTGGCCGGGAATGCCGAACAGGCGTTGGAATATGCGCGGGCAAACTGGAAAGATCAGCGAGAACCTGCGGACACCCGGCTACTGCTGAGAGCCGCCCTGGCATCCGGCGATGACCAGCAGTTGCAGTCAGTCAATGATTGGCTGCAACAGAAGAAGCAACAGGATGCCCGTTATCCGGAGACCACTCCATGAGCCGACACTTGCTCGTCCGCCTGCTTCTGATCTTTTTCAGTCTGCCGTCGGCGGCGCTGGCCCACAAGGCAAGCGACAGCTTTCTGTATTTGAATCTCGATCAAGACCAGCTTCGCGTAGACGTTGCGCTCAGAGACGCGGCGCTGGTTCTGCCGCTGGACACCAACAACGACCAGCAGCTGACCGGTGCGGAGTTTCGCGCCGCCCGAGATCAAATTACCCGATGGCTGGAAGCCGGTGTCGCGCTCTCAAACGGTGCCGGTGACTGCAGGCTGACCGGTCAGCAATGGGGAAAGTCCTCCCACAGTGACGGCGCCTACGCAGCCGCGGTTTACGGAATTGCCTGCCCGGACGGAGAGCCACCAGAAACCCTTTCCTATGACTTGCTGTTTAACACCGACCCCCTTCATCGAGGCCTGGTCAGTATCACCCGTGACGGGCAGGAAACCCTTGCGGTCCTGTCTCCCGATGAATCTTCGCTGGCACTTGGTAAACCCGCGTCGCCCGTATCTCTGTTCGGGACGTTTGTTTACGAAGGCATCATTCACCTGCTGATCGGACTGGACCACATTCTGTTCCTGCTGGTGCTGATGTTGCCTTCAACATTGAGGTCAAAGCACGACGTGGAAAAGCCGCTCAAACAACGGCTCTGGGAACTCACGGGCATTGTGACCGCCTTTACGGTCGCCCACTCCATCACACTCGCGCTTGCAGCGTTGGATGTGGTTCGATTGCCCATTGGCTGGGTCGAGACGGTGATCGCGCTCTCCATTGCCGTTGCTGCGCTCAACGTGGCGTGGCCGGTTCTGGGCCGGAAAACCTGGAAACTGGCGTTTGGCTTTGGGCTGATTCACGGGTTCGGCTTCGCCAGCGTGCTTGGGGACCTGACCAGTGGAATCCAACAGACGGCGTTGGCGTTGGCAGGCTTCAACATTGGCGTGGAGCTGGGACAGCTTGCCCTGCTGCTGATTTTCTTCCCGATACTTTATTGGTGGGGAAAAACAAACCATTACGGGCGGGCGGTGGTGCCGGCCGTGCTGGTCGCAACGGGCACGCTCAGCCTCTATTGGGTTGCTGAGCGTGCCATGTCCATCTGATGGTAGTTAGTGCAGTGCCCGCATCTGCCGCGGGTACAGAGCCGCACTGACTTCGGGCTCCTCGAGCATATCCGCCAGCTCACGATCCACTTCCGTTTCCTCGCCTTCATCGGGCAGTGGCTCAAACAGGGTGTTGAGCCAGGATGTCACCGACGGGGCCTCGTCACGTCCATATTCGGTCGACAGGGCCTTGATTCGACGGAATCCAATAATGCGCTGGTGTTTCGGGTCGCGGATCTGTTCAAAGCCTCGCCAGTAAATCCGGTCACGGGTGTGAAGTTGAACGAACAGCGTATCAATGGGCTCTGCGACGTCACTCGCCTGTTCTACCGCTTCGCTGAGGTTTTCCAGAGCCTCAGGCATTTCGGCATGCTGAGGGGACTGGGCAGGTTGCTGGTTGCGTTTGTTTTTGATGGTGGTCCAGGCCGGATAAAGAACGGCCACGGCGTCGGCTTCCACATGCTCGCGGGCTGCGCGGAGAATCAAGCCCCAGCGCGCCTTGTCGGCATCGGTTTCAAGAGAGTTAATGGGCAGGTCGTAGCTTTGCTCGCTGGACAGGACGATCGCCATCATAGGGGCGTCGAGTTCCCCCATGGCTTCGGCCTGTGCTACAGACACCAGTTCTTCGATTGCCATCGGTTGGTTCATGGTACTCTCGCCTCCTCGATGCCATCAGGGTCTTACAGGAAGAACGTTCTTCCTGATTCACAGCATAGACTGTTCCTGCCCTAAAGATAAACGTGAATCTTGCGCTGACGGATCACTTAATCATCCGTTGTTTTCCGCCAGAGACGTTTCGAGCGACTCATATTGCCCGAACCAGGGACTGGCTTCTTCAAGCTGGGCAGCCAGTTGCAACAATACATCTTCACGCCCATGGGCAGCGCCAAATTGAACGCCGACAGGCATACCATGGCTCCAGCTCAGCGGCACTGACATGGCCGGTGTTCCCGTCAGGTTCGCCAGCTGAGTAAATGGGGTCCTTGCCAGACTTTCCAAGGCCATCTGGTCGACCTGACCACTGCGGTGAACGATTTTTCCAGCGTTGAGCTTCAACATCAGTTTTGCCGCCAGCTGCATGTGCGGCGGGGTATCCAGCTCTCCTATGTTTGCAGGCATCTGACCTGCGGTCGGGCAAAGATACAGATCGTAGCCACCAAAAAACGCGCCCAATGCCCGAGAGAATTCATTCCACTGCTGACGACGCCTGACATACTCGGGCAAGGGCAGGGTTTCTCCCAACATCCCTAACAAACGGGTATCGAGCTCGAAATCGTCGTCACGTGCACCCAGCTCCGCTTTGGCGTAATGCATCATGGTGGACACTTCGCCGAAGTAGAGTCCCAGATAGCATCGCGCCAGTTCCAGGCCGTCGAAATCGGGTTTTGCATATTCAACGTGATGGCCGAGCCCCTCCAGCATGCGCGCCGCGTCCTCAACGGCGTCAACGCACTCCCGGGCCACTTCGGTACTGTAAGGTGAGGATGTGAACATACCGATGCGAAGGGCTCTGGGCGATTGCTGCATGAGCTCGGCATAGGGCGCATCGGGCTTGGGGATCTCGAACGGATCGCCCGCAGCCGGGCCGGATAGAACGTCCAGCATGGCGGCGCTGTCCCGAACCGTACGGGTAACCACGTGGTCCATCGAGGCGCCGGTCCAGGCCTCCCCGGAATAGGGACCAGACGAAATTCTTCCCCTCGAAGGTTTCAAACCGAACAGCCCGTTGTAGGCTGCGGGTATCCGGATCGACCCGCCACCGTCGTTTGCGCCCGCCATGGGCACAATGCCTGCCGCAACGGCGGCACCTGAACCACCGCTGGAACCGCCAGGCGTCTTGTCCGTGTTCCACGGATTTCGGGTTGCGCCCCACAAGCTGGATTCCGTCACGCCCTTGAGACCGAGTTCAGGTGTTGCCGTACGACCCAGAAACACCAGACCGCCTTTGCGCGCCCGGCGCACGTACTCGGAATCCTGGTTGGCGATGTTGTTTCGGAAACCGCGGCTGCCGTAGGTGCAGGGATGACCTTCCTGCTGTTGTGACAGATCTTTCAGCAGCATCGGCACACCGGAAAAGGTACCATCGGCAGGAAACGATTGGCCCTGTGCATCCGTAAACTGTGGGTAGCAGATGGCGTTTAACTGAGGATTTACGGCGGAGGCGCGCTCAATGGCAGCGTCACAGACTTCCCGGGCCGTGACTTCCTTTCGGCGAATCAGGTCCGCAAGGGCGACTGCATCGAATCGGAGATATTCGGACTGCTTCATGATGATTTCCGTTTTTTATTGGAATGTTCGCAAGCTGCAAATTGCTGTTTTGATGCTGGCAGGCATTATGGCATTGAATGTCCGGGCCGGCGACACACAAGCGGCCACCGACGAGTGGACCCAGATCGTCCGTGAAACACCCTACTGGGTGAGCAAGGGCGTGTATCAGAACATACTGACAATCCGCGAATGGGTACTCAAGGAACGCGGATTTTGCGACAAACCGGACCGCCATATTCTGTTTGATCTGCGCGGTGAATTTCTTAGCTACATTGAAGATGCAAGCACCCAGGAGGCGACCCAGACAAGACTGAACTCGACACGGGCCTCGATTGCCAAGAGGGGCGACGTCGAGCGGTGGTCGCCAGGGGATTCAGACAGCATCGGATATCCGTTCGCATTGTCCTGTCGTCAGCCCCATGTGGACCTCCCCCAGTCAATCGACCGATACTTCGGCACCAGGGCTTCGGACCGACTCTGGGGCGCCTGGGATGATCTCGACTTTGCCAGTCAGGCAAAACCCGAGTCCTTGCACAGCGCCTTGTTATACGTGCTTGATAAAAGGATGGAGCAGGGCCGCCTGGCCCTCCCGGAGACCTTGCCACAATATCTGGCCGGCCAAATATTGATTGAAAGCGGAGGCCGCGCAAACGCGCACTCAAGGGCCAACGCAAAAGGAATCCTGCAACTGTCGCCCTCGGCGCTATCAGACTGCCGAATTAAACCCGCGAACTACTGGCATCGATTGGCCCAAATTGACTGCGCCCTTCGACTGATGCAGCAAAACGCACGCAATATACAGCCAGCCTTTGAGGAACGCTTTGGTCATCTGCCCAAAGCAAAACGCCAATCGTTGTTTACCCTGCTATTGGTGCAGGCATATCACGGTGGCGCCGGACGGGTTGTGTCGCTGCTGAATGATCCGGAATTGTCCAAACCGGCTATTTACTTCGCTCGCGAGCACGACGCCTACAGCGCCGGGGACATTCTGTTCGGGCTGATCTTTCATAATTTGGGCCGCGACCGCTTCGGTCTCGCCTCGTTGTACTACGTCGCGGACGTGGAACTGGCCACCAAGGCCGTCTGTCAGTCCGGAGTCCAGGGCATCGACTCCTTTTGCAACTAGTTCTGCGGGCGACACCGGATACCTCATTTAACCCATTGCAATGCCCGTCGGCCACTTCCATTATGATGGGACAATAACAGCCCCGGGAGCGGGTAATGAACACTGTGGTTGGCGGCGGTGGTAAGAAGGTTCTTTACACTCTGAACACGGTTCGCCGCATTGGCCTGTTGAACTCCGCCAAAGCGCTGAAAGCGCGCAATGCCTGCAAAGCTTGCGGTCTTGGCATGGGTGGTCAACTGGGCGGCATGACCAACGAAAAGCAGGAGTACCCTTCGGTCTGCAACAAAAGCATTCAGGCCCAGTCTACAGACATTCAGCCGCCTATCCCCGAAGAGATCTTTAGCCATCCGATCGCCGAACTCAAAGACCTGAAACCCCGGGAGCTGGAACACCTCGGACGCCTGAACGTACCGCTGCACAAACCCCGCGACAGCAACCGGTTCCATCCCCTGTCTTGGGATCAGGCTCTGGCTCTGGCGACTGATCGACTGTCAGCCACCCAACCGAAGCGCAGCTTCTTCTACAGTTCTGGACGTTCCTCAAACGAGGCGGGATTCGTCCTGCAACTGTTCGCCCGCCTGTACGGGACCAACAACGTCAACAACTGCTCATACTACTGTCATCAGGCCACCGGAGTCGGGCTGAAGTCGACCATTGGCACCGGAACGTCGACGGTTGAACTGGAAGATCTCGCCCACTGCGATCTGATGGTTCTGATTGGTGCCAACCCTGCGTCGAACCATCCGCGCCTGGTTCATCAGTTGAAGGGCATCCGAGACAGAGGCGGCGATGTGGTTGTGATTAATCCGGCTAAAGAGCCCGGACTGGTCCGATTTGCGGTGCCGAAAAGCCCAACATCCATGCTTGCAGGTGGCACCGCCATCGCCTCACATTACCTGCAACCATCCATCGGCAGTGACGTGTGGGTGCTCAAGGCACTGGCCAAAAGCATCCTGGAGCAGGGCGCAGAACATCAGGATTTCATCAATCAGCATACGGAAGGCTATGCAGACTTCCGACAGGACATTGAGGCACTCGATTGGTCCGAACTGGAAACCCACACCCAGTTGAGCCGAGCGGATGTAGAAGCTGTGGCGGATTGCTATGCCAGTGCGAAAAACGTTGTTTTTGCCTGGGGCATGGGTGTCACTCACCACTTGCATGGATGCGACACCGTAGAGTACATCGCCAACCTTGCGCTGCTGCGAGGGATGGTCGGCAAACCAGCGGCGGGCCTGCTGCCACTGCGGGGCCACAGCAATGTTCAGGGGGTCGGCACGATTGGCGTCAAACCTGTACTGGCCAGCGAAGTCATCGAGGCGCTGGAATCCCATCTGGGCATCCGATTGCCGTCGCAAAAGGGCATGGATACCCTGGCCTGCCTGGAAGCCGCCTTCGAGGGTAAGATTGACGCCGCGCTGATGCTTGGCGGCAATCTCTACAGTGCGACACCCGACAGCGTCTGGGCCAACCAGGCCCTGGATCGAATTGGTTTTAAACTGTTCATGACCACCACGCTGAATCAGGGACATCTTTATGGCAATGACGGCTCAGAAGCCCTGATACTGCCGGTTACGGCTCGGGATGAAGAGTTTGAGCCCACCACCCAGGAGTCCATGTTCAATTATGTTCGCCTGAGCGATGGTGGTATCCGCCGACTGGACAATGTGCGGCCTGAATCCCGGGTTTTGTCCACCCTGGCCAGCCGGCTTGTGCCGGCGGACACCTTCGACTTCCGGCAATTTTCCAGCCATCGCACCATCCGCCACGCCATTGCCGCCTGCATTCCCGGCATGGAGGATTTGCATGACATTGACGTTGCCAAACACGAATTCCACATTCGTAACCGCCTGATCCACACCCCGACTTTCAAAACAGCAGATGGCAAAGCCCACTTCGTTACCCGCCAAACCCCGCCCCCAACGCGCTGCCCGGATCGTCCCTTTACCCTGATGACCGTGCGCTCGGAAGGGCAATTCAATTCCATCATCTACGAGGAGCAGGACAGCTACCGCAGCGTGGAATCACGTGACACCGTGCTGATGGGAGCGGACGACATGGCCGCCCTTGGACTGCAGGAAGGTGACAAAGTGCGACTCGCATCAGCCAGCGGCGAAATGCGCAAATTATCCGTTAAAATGTTCAACCTGCCACGCGGCAACCTGATGACCTATTATCCGGAGGCAAATGTGCTGGTTGGCCGTAACCGGGACCCACGCAGCCAGACACCGGCGTTTAAAGCCATCAGCGTGGCAGTCCATCCAGATCACTCATAAAGCGATTCCAGCGTGGAGCTAGCATTACTGCCTGAAAGCCTGACACCGAGCGTGGCCATCGGCCTGATGCTGGCGTCGGTCGTGACGTCCATGATCACAGCGAGCCTTGGCGCAGGTGGAGGCCTACTGCTGCTGGTACTTATGGCGTTGTGGGTGCCACCGGCGGCCATTATCCCGGTGCACGGCATGATTCAACTGGGCTCCAACGCCGGCCGGGCAACACTGACCTGGCGTCACACCGACTGGAAGGCGATGGGAGCCTTTTTCCCGGGCGTGCTCATTGGTGCGGGCCTGGGCGCGTGGCTACTGGTGGATCTTCCGGAGCACCTGTGGCAGCTGACCATTGCAGTTTTTGTGCTTTATTTGTGCTGGGGCCCGGCGCTGCCGAAGGGAGCCTTTGGGCCTGCCGGAATTCTACTTGCTTCCGCGGTCACCACCTTTGCCAGCCTGTTTGTCGGTGCCACCGGGCCTCTGGTAGCCGCATTCATCAAGCAGATGCACGTCGACCGCTTCAAAACCGTCGCCACATTCGCAACCGCCATGTGCTTCCAGCATGCGCCCAAGGCGGTGGTGTTTGGGATTGCAGGGTTCGTCTTTCACGAGTGGTTGGTGTTCATTGGAGCGATGATCGCATTCGGCTTTGCCGGCACCTGGATCGGACTCCATCTTTTGAAAAACCTGCAGAATCGGCACTTCCACAGAATCTTCAATATCCTGCTGACAGTTCTGGCCCTGCGACTGCTCTGGCAGGCAAGCCAATCATTCCTGTAACGGCACCGGCATCACGACCACCCGGTTGCGTCCCTTCGCCTTGGCCGCATAGGTACCCTCATCAGCGCGGGCAAGGATTTCCCGGGTACCGGAATCTCCGGGGCTCATGGCCGTCAAGCCGATGCTTGCCGTCACTCCGAAGGTTCGTCCGTCTTGTTCAAGCCGGAGGGCTTCGATTTTGGTGCGAATCTGCTCGGCCAGATCTTCCGCACGGGGCATGCCGCACGCGGGCAGGATTACCCCGAACTCGTCACCGCCAAGACGGGCAACGGTGTCCGACTGCCGCACGGTCTCTTCCAGCAATTTGGCAAGCCGCATCAACAGATCGTCCCCCAGCAAGTGACCGCCTTCGTCGTTGACTGGTTTGAAGAAGTCGAGGTCAATCAGCATGAGCACACTTTCATTCGAGCGGGATGAAAGCTCGGTCAGGCAACGAACCAGCGAAGCATTGAAAGCCCGACGATTGAGCAGGCCTGTCAGACTGTCGTGAGTCGCCTCCCACGAGAGCCGCTCTTCCTCACGACGCCGTTCGCTGTCATCGCGGATCACGAAGACGACCCGATGGCGATCCGTGCCAGCGCGAAGGTGCAAAACATTGAGATCGATGTCGAAGGTCTGATCGTGACGATTTCTAAGGGTGGTGTAGAGGTTCTCACGGTCCTCACCCTTCAGGAGTTCCTCGGACGACCATTGTTTTTTATCGTCCTCGATGACCACATAGTCGAAGAAGTTCAGCCCTTCACCGGCGCCGTCCAGTCCCATGAATCCGTAGGCAGCGTCGTTGGCAAAGCCTATAACACCTTGATGATCAATCATCAGAACGCCCTCTTGCAGGACGCTCAGGATGCTGTCGGCCCTGGCCTGTTCTGCAGCAAGTTCGTGTTCGATCTCAAGTTCGTGGGTAATGTCACGAACCACTGTGATCGTACCCAGTGTCTTTTCGTCCGTGTCGATGACGGCGGTCATCACATCAGCCCAGACCAGGCCCTTGGTCAGGCTTTTCAGACGAAAACGGGCGTGGAAAACCGAGCGTTCCCTGAGCGCGTGATGCCAGGCTTCAATGGCGCCGGGACGGTCCTCTTCGTAAACGCCGTCAATCAGCACACTGTGCTGTAACTCGTTAGACACTACGCCCACAATCTGCTCAAACGCCGGATTTACAAATTCTATCCGGCCCAAGACGTCCGTCTGAACAATGCCAATGGGCGCACTCTTGGTCAACGAACGGAAGAAGGCTTCCCGCTCGGACAATGAGGTCATGACCTCATCCTTCTCTTCCATGACCGTGTTGAAGGTTTCCGCCACCTGCCGAATCTCAGAGCCGCCTACCTCGTCAACGGGAATGGTTCGAACCCCGAGGTGACGGTCACTGATTTGCGCACCCAGCAACTTGAGTGGTGCCATCAGTCGGCCAAAGACGGTCAAGGCAATTGGCAGGATCACAACCAACACACCCAGCAGCACAAGCACAAAACTGTCCGTCAGGCGACTTGCAGGAACGTACGCCTCTTTCTTGGGCCAGACGGACGCCACGTACCAGGGCACTTCCGAGAGCTGTCGGATGGCGATGATACTGTCCTCGCCGCGGCCATTCTGCGTCATGGCGGTTCCTTCGAACCCTTCCATCGCCTCTTTAACCTGAGGATTCTCGATCCGTACGGGCACCATGGATTCACCGGTGCGACCATGAACGAGCACAATGCCGTTGCGGGTTGCGACTGTGACATAGCCGGTTTCGCCGATTTTGATGCTGCTGGCTTCTGTCATGAAGTTATCGCTCTCCAGCAAAACGCCACCGGCCAGCATGCCGATGAAACGCTGGCGATGATCAAACAGGGGAGCAGTCATCATGACAACAGGCTTATCCTGATAATCCGACACGAAGGGTTCACTGATGATGGGCGTCAGCTGGTTAGACGTATCCTGGAAGTACGCTCGGTCCGATACGTTTTTTCCGGTCATCCCATAGATCTCCGGGAAGCCAGAAATGACGGTGCCCTCGGCATCAATGAGGAATAGACCATCAAACTGGTGCTGAAGGGCGATGTCGCGCCGAATGAAGACATTGGCACGGGTTTCAAGGGCAAGTGCATCCATGGTGAGCCCCTGAGCAACGTGAGCCAGGGTATTGCGGCGCGTACGCAGGCGAGAATCCAGGTCGTCGGCGACCAGATCGTTGATCGTCATAACCTGTTGCTGTGTCTGAGATTCAAGCTCCAGGCGGGAAACCCAGGAACTGACAATCACGACAACAAGGGCCGCCACGATGATGCCGGACATGACGAACAGCACGGCACGATTCACCAGGCTCGAAAACCAGCGTTCGATCAAAATGGCCTCACTAACGGATTACAACTGACCGTCATGGCAGCAACCTTTGAACCATAAGTTTTGAGAAAACACCCTTGGTTGTTCGATAGTTAACTCAGTTTAACAGGTAACGAGCCAGCGAGGATTACAATACTTGACTACT